>NZ_SLXK01000005.1:7257-164815 GCF_004341035.1 Scopulibacillus darangshiensis | reverse complement strand
AGCTAGAAAAACACCTTCAAATTCCGAAATAAATGAAGGCGTTTGCCAATTTTCATCCAAATTGCTTCTTCGGTTAGTCCTATGAATAATCCGGGTAAACTGTAAGCACCAAAAGTATTTAATAAATCCATGGAGAAAGCCTCCTAGTTGTCGGGTCCCTTGCCTGAGATCCATTTTGTTCTTTTCTTTAATGTAAGCGGAAAAATTTCCGTTGTGAGTAAAAGGGGTTTAAGAACTATTCCCTTATTATTTATTCTATATCTTATTTAGGAAAAAAGGTATCCATAACCACACGAGTGATATTAAAGCATGGGATAAAGCCATAAAGCAGTTGCAAGTCAACTTAAATTCACCTTTTCAAATCTCCCTCATAAAATACTGATAAAGATGATGGAATACCATGACTCGATTTATGAAAATGGCTATTTTATTAACAGATCTATGGGGGTGTGGGAAAATGAAAGCGTTAGAATGGATCAGTTGGTTAGGAATTATTGCTGCTGTCGTAGGATTCTTTGTCTACCCGGTTACACTTGGACTAAGCGGAGCGATTCTTGGTATTATTGGTTTGTTTGGAATTAAAAAAGCACCTGCTTGGAGTGCCATTGTGCTTGGTGTCATTGCTTTATTATTAGTTTATTTCTTATAAGGGCAGGGGTCAGACCTCAAGGGGTCTGACCCCTTTTTATGACCCCTTTTTTATTTAAATTTTTTTAGTCGGTATTGCAAACTCTGTCTGCTGAGGCCAAGTTTTTTGGCGGCTTTGGAAATATTGTGATTGCTTTCCTCAAGAATTTGCTGAATATAATGCCTCTCAACTTCCCGGATCTTTTCTTTTAAGGTTTTTGTTTGGAATTCGGTTTGTGCAATTTGAATGCCAATATCTGCAGGGCTGTCCGTTTTTCGTGCCTGGTTGCGAAAGCGAAAGGGCAGCTTCGATACCGTGATTGTTTCCTCGTCAACAACTAAATTCATGGTGCCTTCTATAATATGTTCGAGTTCCCTCACATTCCCCGGCCAATCATGGTCATAAAGCAAGTGTTTAACTTCCTCATTTAGACTTTTAACATTCATATGAAACAAGGAATTATACTTTTCTATAAAACTTCCGGCTAATAACATAAGATCGTCCTTACGATCACGAAGGGGCGGGATGAATAGACTCACAACACTTAGCCGATAGTATAAATCCCTTCGCAGACGGTTTTGGGAAACGGCATCGATCGGATCTTCATTGATCGTGGCAATAATCCGGACGTCAACCATTTTATCCTTCGTGTCACCGACCCTTCTGATCGTTTTTTCTTGTATTGCCCTCAAAAGTTTGGCTTGCAATGGAGGGTTTAATGAGTTGATCTCATCTAACAGCAGTGTCCCGCCGTCGGCTTGTTCAAATAAGCCGGGCCGATCCAAAGCCCCGGTAAAAGCTCCCTTTTTTGTGCCAAATAACAAACTTTCCATGAGATTATCAGGAATGGCAGCACAGTTTTGCGAGATGAAAGGAGCAGGGGAGCGGCTGCTGCCATTATGAATGCTTTGTGCTATTAACTCTTTTCCTGTGCCGGTTTCTCCCACAATAAGAACCGATGAGGCTGTGCGGGTGGCTTTTTTTGCCTCTTCAATCATTTCTCGAAAAGCAACGTTCTTGCCAATCATAAGGTCGAATGTAAACTTCGTATTTTGTTTTTGGAGGACGTTTTCCTTGATCACCTGTTCCAATTGTGTCACATCTTTTGCGATTTCAATGGCCCCCGCGATGTTCCCATTCCTTATAATAGGGAAAGAATCGTTAATGGTTGTAATTTCTTTACCTTTATAGTTGAAATATGTTTGTTTGACGCGCTTGGCCGTTTTCCCCCTAAGTGCTTCAACAAGTGTGCTGCGCTGATTCTTGCCGAACGTAAAAACATCCAATAAATCCTTATCAAGGACATCCTCACTTTTCATCGACTCGATTTCCATCATCTTTTTATTGTATATAATGGTTTTTCCTTTTTCATTTATGACATGAATGCCCACATCTATTTCATTCAAAAGCTGTTCATAAAGTTCATTTATATTCAATTCATTGATTGTCATTTAAAAGACCTCCCCATATACATTTTAATAAAAAAAACGCTGCGCTGCAAAACTTTTTTGCGCCAAATTTCCATGAATATGCCAATATATTTTGCACCTCAAACAAGCTTACTTTTACAAAAGAAAGCGAATACATCGCATTTTAAAGTTGGCACAAAACTTGCATATATGTAGTGAGTAACAAATAGTAAATTTTTTTAGGAGGAATAAAAATGACTACAACATTAACATCAAAGAATATTATTGAACAAACAGACCACTATGGTGCAAATAATTATCATCCCCTGCCAATTGTCCTTTCAGAAGCTGAGGGTGTTTGGGTCAAAGATCCTGAAGGCAATAAATATATGGATATGCTTAGCGCTTATTCGGCAGTCAACCAAGGTCATAGGCATCCAAAAATTATTGAGGCATTGAAGAAACAGGCCGATCGCATTACTTTAACCTCCCGTGCATTTCATAACGACCAGCTCGGCCCTTTTTATCAAAAAGTCTCCGAATTGACCGGCAAAGAAATGATCTTGCCGATGAATACCGGGGCGGAGGCTGTTGAAACGGCTGTTAAAGCAGCGCGCCGCTGGGCATATGATGTTAAGGGTGTCGCTGAAAATCAATGTGACATCATTGCGTGCGTTGGCAACTTCCACGGCAGAACGATGACGGCGGTCTCGCTTTCGTCCGATGCAGAAAACAAGCAGGGGTTTGGCCCAATGCTGCCGGGCATTAAGCTCATCCCTTACGGTGACATTGAAGCACTAAAAGCTGCGATCACGCCAAATACAGCAGCCTTTTTACTTGAACCTATCCAAGGTGAGGCGGGGATTATCCTCCCACCTGAAGGCTTCTTAAAAGAGGCATATGACGTGTGTAAAAAAGAAAACGTCCTCTTTATTGCAGATGAAATTCAGGCGGGTCTTGGACGTTCGGGTAAAACCTTTGCATGTGATTGGGAAAATGTCGTTCCTGATATGTATATTTTGGGAAAAGCACTTGGCGGCGGCGTCTTTCCTATTTCCTGCGTAGCGGCAAATAAAGATATTTTAAGTGTCTTTAACCCTGGATCACACGGTTCGACATTCGGGGGGAATCCATTAGCATCAGCGGTTTCAGTTGCAGCATTAGAAGTTATTGAAGAGGAGAATCTCGCGGAGCGGTCACGTGAACTTGGGGAGTACTTCCAGGAAAGGTTAAAAGGTATTGACAATCCCATTATTAAAGAGGTGCGCGGGAAAGGTTTGTTCGTAGGCGTTGAATTGTATCAGCCGGCACGCCCATACTGTGAAAGGCTAAAACAAGAAGGGCTTCTTTGTAAAGAAACACATGAAAATGTGATTCGATTCGCACCGCCGCTTGTTATTGAAAAAGAGGATCTTGATTGGGCGCTGACAAAAATTTACGATGTCTTTTCAAAATAATAGTTAGACTATATTATTCATAGTTAAAAAACAGAGGTGGAATTGAATCATGGGAGCGACTATGGTAATAGATCGTGGGCAGCAAAAGGAAGAGCAGGAGTCACTGAACCTTTTTAAATCAACACAAACTGTTATTAAAAACGCGCTGGATAATCTCGGTTATACCGATGAGACATTTGAATTATTAAAAGAGCCGGTAAGATTGCTTACCGTCCGCATTCCGGTAAAAATGGATGATGGATCAGTTAAAATATTTACCGGTTATCGTTCCCAGCATAATGATGCCGTTGGACCGACAAAAGGCGGGGTCAGATTTCATCCGCAGGTAAACGTCGAGGAAGTGAAAGCTTTATCAATGTGGATGAGTTTAAAATGCGGCATCGTTAATTTGCCTTACGGAGGAGGAAAGGGCGGCATCATTTGTGACCCTAGGGAAATGTCCTTTCGGGAATTGGAGCAATTAAGCCGCGGCTATGTTAGGGCGATCAGCCAAATTGTCGGTCCGACCAAGGATATCCCTGCACCCGATGTTTTTACCAACTCGCAAATAATGGCGTGGATGATGGATGAATACAGCCGTATCCGTGAATTTGACTCACCAGGATTTATTACCGGCAAGCCGGTTGTACTTGGCGGATCTCACGGCAGGGATTCCGCTACAGCTACCGGTGTGACAATATGTATTCGCGAAGCGGCAAAAAAACGGCATTTAGAGATCAATGGTGCAGAAGTTATTATTCAGGGATTTGGGAATGCAGGCAGCTATCTGGCCAAATTTATGCATGATGCCGGGGCAAAAGTGGTTGGGATTTCTGATGCCTATGGCGCTTTGTATGACCCGGAAGGCCTCGATATTGATGACTTGCTTGATCGCCGTGACAGCTTCGGAACAGTTACCAATCTGTTCAAAAATACAATAACGAATAAAGAACTTCTTGAATTGCCTTGTGATATTCTCGTTCCGGCTGCCATTTCAAATCAAATTACCGAAGAAAATGCGGCAAATATTAAGGCTGATATCGTTGTCGAAGCGGCTAACGGTCCAACGACATTGGAAGCAACAAAGATATTAACCGAACGGGGTGTCCTGCTTGTTCCAGATGTTTTGGCCAGTGCCGGCGGTGTCACCGTGTCATACTTTGAATGGGTGCAAAACAACCAAGGGTATTATTGGACCGAGGAAGAAGTCGCGAACCGTTTGTACAAAGCGATGGTTGAATCTTTTAATAAAGTTTATGACATGTCACAGACGCATCATGCAGATATGCGCTTAGCAGCTTATATGGTTGGTATAAAGAAAGTTGCGGAAGCCTCACGATTCAGAGGATGGATATAAGGTATACAGCTGATCTTTTTGGAAAGAGAGGAAAACGAGATGAATCAAACCGTTTACAGTCCTTTTCATGGAAGAGTAGAGGACATTTTCATAAGTGATGCAGCCCTTGTTTATGAGTGGGAGAGGCTCTTTTCAATTCGCACAAATGAAGGCGTTGTAAAGGAAGTTTCTATTGGCATCAGCGGAACTGTTGTATCAGTGGAAATCAAACCGGGTCAAGAAGTCACAATGGATACGGCCCTTGCGATAATAAAAGATGACATGCTAATTACGGGAAGCGATTAATGAAAAATAAGGAGCAGATCGATATGTTAAAGGATATTTCAATCATCGGAGCACCATCGGACTTAGGGCAAGGAAGACGCGGGGTGGATATGGGACCGAGCGCCATTCGCTACGCAGGCATCGTGGAGAGACTAAGAGCTCTAGATTATGATGTCGAAGACCTTGGTGATATTAAGGTTGATCTAGCTGGTAAGGATCAAGGTGGAGACGGCCACTTAAAAAATTTAAAAGAAGTAACGGCAACAAATACCAGACTGGAAAGCTCCGTTGCGGACATTATCTCGAACAAGCGGTTTCCGCTTGTTCTTGGCGGGGACCACAGCATTGCCATTGGCACGCTGGCAGGCGTATCCCGGCATTATCAAAATCTCGGGGTGATTTGGTACGATGCCCATGGCGACTTGAATACAGCTGAAACATCGCCGAGCGGAAATATCCACGGTATGCCCCTTGCAGTCAGCCTTGGTCTTGGACATCCAGATCTAACAAATATCGGGGGTCAGACAGCTAAAATTAAACCTGAGAATGTCGTTATTATTGGAGCGCGTGCGCTCGATGATGGTGAAAAAGAGTTAATTCGTGAAAAAGGGGTCCGCGTTTACACGATGCATGACATTGACCGCAATGGTATGACTTCAACCATTCAGGACGCAATGGCCTATCTTTCTGAAAAGACAGATGGCGTTCATTTAAGCCTTGACTTAGACGGACTTGATCCTCAAGATGCGCCAGGTGTCGGAACACCAGTAAATGGCGGCATCAGCTACCGTGAAACCCATTTAGCGATGGAAATGCTCGCAGAATCAGATATCATTACATCAGCTGAATTTGTTGAGGTTAATCCAATATTAGATGATAAAAACAAAACAGCTTCTGTTGCTGTTGCTTTAGTCGGCTCCCTATTTGGAGAAAAGTTGCTGTAAGATAATGCCTTAATAGGACATCAATCTGGTAAAAGATAATAATAGAGTCGTTCCCGATTATAAAAAGCCAAATAGATTTTAAGGTGGTATGCAACTTGGAAAATCACCAATTGCAATTAAAAGATGAGAATAATGAGCATGGCCAATCTGCCAATCATTTAAAAAGAAAATTAAAATCACGTCATTTAACAATGATTTCCCTTGGAGGCACGATCGGCACAGGGCTTTTTCTCGGCAGCGGTTTGGCTATTCATACGGCTGGTCCAGGCGGTGCATTGCTCGCCTACGGGGTAATCGGCATTATGGTGTATTTTGTTATGACGAGTCTTGGTGAACTTGCGTCATTTATGCCCGTAAGCGGATCGTTCAGCACTTATGCAACCCGTTTTATTGATCCTGCGCTGGGCTTTGCTTTGGGTTGGAACTACTGGTACAGCTGGGCAATGACTCTTGCTGCAGAACTTTCCGCTTCAACACTTGTGATGAAATTTTGGTTTCCAGACAGCCCATCTTTGTTATGGAGCGGACTGTTCCTCGTATTAATTTTCTTGTTAAATTATTTATCCGTGAAAGGCTATGGAGAAGGGGAGTATTGGTTTTCTTTCATTAAAGTCGCGACGGTCGTTATATTTATCATCGTGGGCGTGTTAATGATTTTTGGCATTATGGGTGGAGAAGTGATTGGATTTAAAAACTTTACGGTCCAAGATGCACCATTTCATGGCAGTATTCTCACTTTCCTAGGTATTTTCCTGGCAGCCGGTTTTTCTTTTCAGGGAACAGAGATTGTTGGCGTCACAGCAGGGGAAAGTGAAAATCCGAGCAAGAATGTGCCCAAAGCTGTCCGAAGTATTTTTTGGCGTATTTTGTTATTTTATATCCTGGCTATCTTAGTCATTGGGTTGATCGTTCCTTATACCAACGATAATCTGCTAAGTGACAATGTGATGGTCAGTCCGTTCACCATTGTTTTCCAGAAAGCGGGATTGGCTTTTGCGGCTTCAATTATGAACGCGATTATTTTGACAGCTGTATTATCTGCCGGTAACTCGAGTCTCTATGCATCTGCCCGTATGCTATACGCGATGGCTCAAGAAGGACAAGCCCCTCGATCCTTTGGCAAATTGAATAAACGCGGCATTCCCGTTGCCGCACTGGTTACGACAACACTCGTCGGTATGCTTGCTTTTCTAGCTTCAATTTTCGGTGATGGGAAAATTTATGTGTGGCTGATGAATTCGGTTGGTGTAACGGGCTTTATCTTTTGGATTGGCATTGCAGTCTCCCATTATCGCTTCAGGAAAGCATACACTGCCCAGGGTTATTCATTGGACAAGCTGCCATACCATGCCAAATGGTACCCATTTGGACCGATCTTTGCCTTTATCGTCTGTCTTGTCGTCATCTTCGCCCAAGACTATCAAGCATTTCTTGGCGAGAATATTGATTGGGGTGGAATCGTTGCTGCCTATCTTGGTATTCCGTTGTTTTTTATTTTATGGTTGGGTTATAAAATGAAACGGAAAACTAAGGTTATTCCTTTGCAAGAGTGTAAGATTGATATAAATGATTTTGAAGGTAAATAGAATGAAGGACGCGGGTGCCCCCGGCTAGTTGATGACCGGGGGCCTCACGTCCTTTTTTGGTTAATCAGAAAGTATAACTTTCTGACGCACATAAGGGCAACTACGCCTCTGTCTTCGCCAAAGGCTTGCCAATCGGCAAGTTTTCTTTATTGTACCATAAAACTTTATGCTTCAACCGGTTCGATATTCCCCATTTGGGCGCAGTGTTTCAGGTGATAAGGGGTAATAAGACCCAGGACTGGCCCTTATCTTATCTTAGTAAGCAACTGCCGTACAGCGGCCCTCTTTAACATTTCTGCCTTTGCCGTATGGGATGCACATCGGTGTTCCGAATAATGGACAATTAACAATATTAACATCCATTCCAAAAACATCTTTAACAAGGTCACAGGACATGATCTCTTCGGGGGCACCCTGGGCAAATACATGTTTATCCTGTATAGCGACAATATGGTCAGCATAACGGCAGGCCAAATTCAAATCGTGCAAAACCATCACAATCGTGCGGTTCTCATTTTGATTTAAATCATAAAGCAGATCCAGAATCTCGATTTGATGGGAAAGATCAAGATATGTCGTCGGTTCGTCTAAGAGGATCGTATCTGTATCTTGGGCAAGGACCATGGCGATCCAGACACGCTGTTTTTGGCCGCCTGAAAGATCTTCGACGGGGCGGTCAGCAAGTTCTGCTGTTCCAGTCACAGATAAGGCTTTAGACACAGCCTCTTCATCCTCGCGAGACCATTGCTTCATCCAGTTTTGATAAGGGTAGCGGCCTTGCTTAACAAGCTGAAGAACGTTCATGCCCTCTGGTGCCGATGGACCCTGCGGCAACAGGGCAAGTTCCCTGGCAATCTTTTTTGTCGATATTTTAGCGATACTCTTGCCGTCGAGAATAATCGAACCCTTGGTTGGTTTGGTGATTCTTGCAAAGGTTGACAGCAATGTTGATTTACCGCAGCCATTTTTGCCAATGAAAACGGTGATTTTCCCTTTAGGTATCTTAAGATTCAATTCATCCAGAATATTGGTGTCCCCGTACGATACCGATAAATCTTTGGCCTCAAGAATACTCATCTATTTTTCCCCTCCACTTAAATGTTCCGGCTCTTATAGAGCAAGTAGATAAAATAAGGCGCGCCGATTATTGCTGAAAAAACACCTGCAGGCACCTCAATCGGCGCAAACAATGTCCGTCCGATGAGATCGGAAATCATGACAATCATTGCCCCAAGCAAGGCGGAAACCGGAATGAGCGCTCCGTAAGCTGAACCAACCAGTTTTCTTGCCATATGCGGCGCCATGAGACCGACGAAGCCGATTCCCCCTGCGAATGCAACCGCACCGCCTGTTAAGGCTGTACTGATGATCAGTAAAATTTTCTTATCCTTGCTTGTAGAACTCCCGACACTAACAGTGATGGTGTCACCCAGCTCTAATATATTCAATCTTCTTGAGAGAAGAAGTGCCATGATAAATAAGATGAAAAACCATATCATTAATATGACCACTTCCGGCCAATTCGCCCCATTCACACTGCCGACAAGCCAAATATTTGCTCTTGAGGCAATGTAGATAGAGCCCATGACCATGATTAAGTTGGTTACCGCTTCTGCACCTGCTGCAAGCCCGATCCCGATCAACACAATCTTAAACTGTGACAAGCCGTTTTTTTCCGAAAGCCGGTAAACCAAAATACCGGTCAGCAGAGCACCCAAAAATGAAGCGAGAGGCAGCCAATTGATGCTGACGGTTAAAGCGTTGTCACTGGTCGTGAATATTGCAAGAAATCCGACCGTTGTTAATGACGCGCCGCTTGTCAGACCAATAATGTCAGGTGATGCCAGCGGATTACGGATGATACCTTGTAAAATTGCTCCCGCCACCGCAAGTGCTGCTCCGGCAAATGCCGCAAGCAGAATCCTGGGCAATCGGAAGGTCCGGACAACGAGGTTATGCAAATCCGAGCCTGTTCCGAAAAAGGATTTAAAAACCTCCGCAGGAGCAATTTTAATGTCTCCCAATCCAACGCTGACAACAAGCACAACAAGAAATAAAACCATTAGGATAACAGTGATCCAAATTGCGCGCGAACTTGCGAGGACTGAAAAGTTTCTGAAACGAACGGGGATGTATTTTTTCATTTAAAATCCCCCTTCCGTGCAAGGTAAATAAAGAATGGTGTTCCAACAATGGCCGTCATGACACCCACTGGCACCTCACTCGGAATTACCACAAATCTGGCGGCAATATCTGCGACCAATAAAAGCGTTGCGCCAAGCATTGCGCTATAAGGAATCAGCCAGCGGAAGTCATTCCCAACAAACCATCTTGCAATATGGGGAATGACAATGCCGATGAAGCCGACAGGACCGGCAATGGCGACCGATCCTCCTGAAAGAAAAACAACGACAAGCCCTGCAACCATTTTAACGATAATTGTATTTTGGCCGAGTCCCTTCGCGACGTTTTCCCCAAGCATGAGTGTATTGATTTTTGGCGAAATAACAAGTGATACCAGCCAGCCAATGACAAGATAGGGAAGAACGGCGAGCAGCAGCGTCAAGTCTCTGCCCTGGATTGAGCCAACCAGCCAGAACAGTACGGTATCAAGCGATTTTTCATTTGTTGACAGCATCCCTTGGGTCAATGAAGAAAATAATGCAGCAATAGCGGCCCCGGCCAAGGTCAATTTGACAGGCGTCAGACCTTCCCGTCCAAGCGAACCGATGCCATAGACAACTGCGGATGCTGCGGCAGCACCAAGAAAAGCAAGCCAGGTAAAGCCGGAAAGTGATGTCATGCCAAAGAATGTTACTGCCATGACAATAAAAAAGCTTGCCCCGGCATTGACTCCAAGAATACTTGGTGATGCCAAAGGGTTGCGGGTCAGCCCTTGCATTAATGCCCCGGCGATCGCTAGGCTTGCACCAACGGATGCGCCGATTAAGGCCCTTGGAACACGTTCTTGTCGAATAATGATATGTTGGTTGGAACCATCAAAATGTGTATAGGCATCAATCACCATAGCGGCATTGACGTGTGTCAATCCCAAAATGACACTTGCAACCATACAAATCAAAACAATAATCATGAAAATCACAAGGCCGCACCCTTTAATAAGGTTGCTTCGAAATACCCCCTGCATACACCTTCAGCCTTTCTATATATAAGGGGATGCCCCTATTTAATGCAGATTATAAGTATATAAGTCTAGTTTATTTTAAATGATAATGATTGTCAATGACATTGAAAATCATTATCATTTATTGTTGACAACCTGTGAATATAGGGGGTATAGTGGTTGAGAATGATTATCAAGTGGGGTTTCCAGAGGGGGAAATGACAATGAAGAAAAAACTGATTTTGTTTTCAGTTATTATAGCAGTTATTTTAGCTTTAGCTGGGTGTGGCAAAGGAACGGATCAATCCAAATCCGAGAGTGATAAAAATACATCGGATACATATGACATTAAGCATGCGATGGGCAAAACGAAAATCGGCAATGATCCCAAAAGAATTGTATCCCTGACAAATGAATCGACTGAAGCGCTTCTTGCAATGGGCATTAAACCCGTTGGAGCGGTTAAATCCTGGGAAGGTGATCCGTGGTACAAACATATTAAGGATAAAATGAAAGGTGTTAAGGTTGTAGGGGAAGAATCACAGGTTAATCTTGAGGCTATTGCCAAGCTTCATCCGGATCTGATCATTGGCAACAAAATGCGTCAGGAAAAAATATACCCCCAACTTAGTAAAATTGCTCCGACTGTCTTCTCTGAAACACTTCGGGGAGACTGGAAGGAAAACTTTAAGCTTTACGCTAAAGCAGTTGGTAAAGAAGACAAGGGAAAAGAAGTTCTTCAAGATTACGATAATCATGTGCAAACGCTGCATGATAAGCTTGGGGATAAACTGAATAATAAAATATCCCTTGTTCGGTTTATGCCGTCGGATATCCGCATCTATCATAAGGATACGTTTGCCGGCATTATTTTAAGCCAGGTTGGTTTTAAGCGCCCTGCTAATCAGGATAAAGATGATTTTGCAGCTCAGCATCTTACGAAAGAAATGATTCCAAAAATGGGTGGTGACTACATCTTCTATTTCACCTATGAAACGGGTGATGGCAACGCATCTAAGGCTGAAAAAGAATGGACGAATGATCCCCTTTGGAAGAACCTAAGCGCTGTGAAACAGGGCCATGCCTACCAGGTCAGTGATGCCGTCTGGAATACATCAGGCGGAGTCATCTCAGCCAACATGGTGCTAGATGACCTAGAAAAAATATTTTTGAAAGACAGTAAATAAACAATTAAGACCCGAGGCCAACCTTGAGAGGTTGGCCTTTAATAATTTCGTGCAGAAGGTCGGGGTAATTTGTGAACATGCCTGTTACTCCCCAGTCCAATAGCATCTCCATGTCCTCTCTGGTGTTCACTGTATAAGGATGAATGAGAAGACCGTTATTTCGAACTTTTTGGACGTAGTCGCGGTCAATATATTTATAATTTGGTCCGACGCCGACAGCATACTGTTTGATGGCAGCGATTTCTCCCTGAGAAATGTCTGCATCTGAATGGTAAGATAAGAGTTGCACAAGCGGGATACTTTTATCCATATTGTGGATCTTAAGCAGGCTATCCTTACTGAATGACTGGATGATGACTTTCCCGGAATGAGCGTTCGGTCCAATCAGCTTATGGTTCTTAAGAATGCCAAGCAGCTTTTCTTCCATACCGGGATAGACATCGGGGGATTTTGTTTCGATATAATAGTTCGCACTGCGGCCAAAGGTGTCGATGATGTCCTCAAGGGTAGGGATCTTTAAACCAACATAAGCAGGGTTTGCCTTTTCCGGGTAATTCTCATTGAACCATGATCCCGCATCTAATTGCTTAATCTCGTCAAGCGTATAATCCTTGACAAGACCCGTTCCATTCGTTGTGCGGTCGAGCGTTTCATCATGCATGGCGATCAATTTGCCGTCACCCGTCATTTGTAAATCAATTTCCACGTAATCACCTTTTAATCTTTCGCCCATTTTATAAGATGCAAGGGTATGTTCAGGTGCATATCCCGAAGCCCCGCGATGGGCAATGTCCAAAATGTGATGTGGATTGAGCAGAGACCGACTCGTTTTCGCCAGTGTCTGTTTGTCTAGCATGACCACGGAAAGCATTAAGGCAGCAATAACAAGACCGGACTTTTTCAACATTTTTAACATCGGTGTCCCTCCAATACATAGTAGGTCTTAGAGATTAATAGATTTAAGACTTTACCGAAATCGTAGCATAGACACTTTTTACTGTGAATGACATTTACACAATATTGACGGAACATTTACAAGTTTTATTAAAATGAGTACGGATATAAAAAAGACCCTTTGCCGTAAGCAAAGGGCTCCAAAAAAGGGGGTATGGATGGGTATTAACCTTAAAAACTTAAGGTAAGTATGTTTTTATTATAGACTATTTCTGATAATTAAAAACATTTTAAAGGGAAAACGGTTAATACGACCTAATCATCCGATGTTTTCAGTGCGGAATTGAGGCAGTTTTCCAATCGCTAGACCTAGTTCTATTATCCCGCCCGAAATTGATAACAGTGTCGTTAGGAGGATAAAACAGCTAATGTTCACATCTTTTTGGTCTCCCAAACTATTTATTTTATCAGTCTGCCAACAACATTAAGAAGGATAATAACGATTTGATGAAGAAAAAGATAGTTATCGAATAATGGCGAGAAAGGGGGAAAAGGATGCACCGAAAAAAAAGAATTCGTGACCATGGTATCCAAATTGGCCGCTTGCAGCCTGGGGAAAGGAATGCCATTACTGATGTGGAAGGGGTAACAGTGGGACAGGTGACTTTGAGTGATGGTGATATGCAAACGGGTGTTACCGCAGTCCTGCCTTATCAAGGCAACCTTTTTAAATATAAGTTAATAGCCGCCTCACATGTCTTCAATGGCTTCGGAAAATCAATCGGGCTCGTACAAATTAATGAGCTAGGCACACTAGAAACCCCAATTATCTTAACAAATACATTTAGCGTCGGCACGTGTGCAGAAGCACTGATCGATTATATGCTCCATTGGAACCCGGAAATCGGCAGATCGACAGGGACTGTTAATCCGGTTGTATGTGAATGCAATGATATGGTTTTAAATGATATTCGCACACGCTTCGTTCGGCGCGATCACGTTTTTTCTGCCATTAATCGCGCTGACAAGACATTTGAAGAAGGCGGTGCAGGCGCTGGGACGGGCATGGTTTGTTATGGATTAAAAGGCGGGATTGGCACTGCCTCTCGAGTCCTTCATTACCCCCATGGCACATATACAATCGGTGTGCTCGTATTAGCCAATTTTGGCAGAAGGGATGACTTGATGGTGAATGGTCACATGCTTGGCGCGATGATGGGGCGAAGGAACGATAAGGAGCCGGAAAAAGGGTCAGTGATCATTATTATAGCTACGGATTTACCCGTCAGTAGCCGCCAGCTTAACCGAATCATTAAAAGATCAGCAGTAGGGCTGAGCCGAACGGGATCATTTATTGGAAATGGCAGTGGCGATATTGCCATTGGTTTTTCAACGGCGGGTCATATCCCGCATGATCATCACTCAGACTTATTGGCACTGAATGTGATTCATGAAAATGACATTGATCAGGCCTTTCACGCTGTTGCTGAGGCGACAGAGGAATCAGTGCTTAATGCGCTCGTCACTGCCGACCCGGTAACAGGGAGGAACGGGCAGCAAGCTGAGAGCTTATGCAACTATATGGACTTGCTATAACAAATCTGGCGATAAATACAATGTGGTTTATCAAAACCCATTGTTGGGAAATAGACGAATAAGACAGGGATTGGTATACTACTGTAAAGTTGCTCTTTATCTTTGAAAAATATGTTTGACGCTTGAACATATAGGGTAGTAACAAAATATGTTTCACCATCCCAGATGATAAGAGCAATTAATTTAGAAGGAGGATATTTCAATGAGTTCAAAACAAGTTCAAGATCAAGATCAAAACAACAATAGCAACAGCATTAATACTAAGGATTTTATCATTGGAACATTTGTCGGCGGTATGATCGGTGCGTTTTCCGCACTCTTACTTGCCCCTAAGTCGGGTGAGGAACTTCGTAAAGATCTTGGCGGACAATCAAAGGATGTTCTCCAAAAGTCAACTGAGGTCGCCAAATCTTTAACTGATCAATCACAGCAATTGGTTGGAAAAGCTAAGGAAGTGGCACAAAACATAACAAGTAAAGAAAAAGAGCCTTATAGATAATACAGACATAATGCAAATGATGTTAAAAAGAGACCACAGGTTGGTCTCTTTTTTGCACCAAAAAAACAGGCGTAGAAGTCTCTCTCTCGCCTGTTTTTTAGTTTATCTGAATACGTCCAGAGGGTCATCTTCAAGCGGGCTG
Organism: Scopulibacillus darangshiensis; assembly: GCF_004341035.1. Classification (GTDB taxonomy): domain Bacteria; phylum Bacillota; class Bacilli; order Bacillales; family Sporolactobacillaceae; genus Scopulibacillus; species Scopulibacillus darangshiensis. The sequence goes on along the minus strand of NZ_SLXK01000005.1, from coordinate 149,749 downwards.
TTAGTATACGTAAGCCGCACCAACAATAATCAACAAGATAAAGAGTACAACGATGAGCGCGAATCCACCGCCGGCATAACCACCACCGCCGCCACAGCCGCATCCAGCGCCACCGGCGCCTCCACCATAGAAGCCCATTAATTTGCCACCCCCTTTTTCAAACATAATACATCATATGGATCAGTGGATCTTTTCGTTATGGACATACGCTGAGTTTCAGGGAAAATAAACATTTTGTTAGGACATAGATCGGAAAATTCATTTATCCAAACATCATACCGCATATTTATAAGAAATTACCGACATAAAAAAGGACACGAGGAAATTGTGTAGAAGGAATTAAGGACACACGATTTGCAAGCAGGGAGAGATAGTCATGAAGATGGAAACTGATATAAGACTAATTGGCAAAAAGGTAATATTACGCCCGATAAGGGAAGCTGATTATAGAACACTTTGGAACTTTACTTACGGTGAACAAAATCCAGAATGGAAAAAGTGGGATGCCCCCTATTTTCCTTTGGAATGGATTAGTTATGATGCGTATGTTGAAAAGAAAAAAATGCAAGCCGCTCTTTGTAAAACGAGTCAGATGGCTATTGTGGCGGACAATAACGTTATCGGTATGGTGAGCTATTATTGGGAGCACAAAGCCTCGAACTGGCTTGAGGCTGGTATTGTTATCTATGATACCCGTTATTGGAACGGGGGTTATGGGACTGAGGCGATGACACTGTGGGTCGGCCATCTTTTCACAACCATGCCTCTGGTAAGAGTGGGTATTACGACATGGTCAGGCAACAAACGGATGATGAGGACAGCTGAGAAAATCGGTATGCAGCTCGAGGGGCGCTTGAGAAAATGCCGGTATTATAACGGTAAGTATTATGACTCTATTCGCATGGGCATGTTGCGGGAAGAGTGGGATAATCTGCAGGAGAATAACCATTGAAATCATTCCAATCATCACAAATGTTAAAACAACTTCCCGATCAGTTCTTTGCAAAACTGGTTGGTAAGGTCGCCCGCCTTTCCGCTTCGGGTTACGATGTGATTAATTTAGGACAAGGGAGCCCCGATCAGCCGACTCCAAGGCATGTCATTGATGCGCTGAAGCGGGCAGCTGATAACCCCCTTTACCACAAATACTCACCATTTCAGGGTCATGATTTTTTGAAAGAGGCTATAGCTGAATTTTATAAGCGGGAGTATGGTGTTCCAATTGATCCGGAATCAGAAGTTGCGATTCTTTATGGAGGAAAAAGCGGGCTTGTCGAGGTAAGCCAGTGCCTGCTGAATCCGGGTGATACTGCTCTTGTACCTGACCCGGGCTATCCCGATTACTGGTCAGGCATCTCAATGGCAAAAGGCAGGATGTCATTCATGCCCTTGCGTGAAAGTCATGTTTTTTTACCCGATTATGATGCATTATCCGTAAAGGTGCTAAACCAAGCAAAAATGATGTTCTTAAATTATCCGGGCAATCCGACCGGGGCTGTGGCGACACCGGAATTTTTTGCAGAGACTGTTCAAATAGCAGACCGCTGGAATATATGTGTTGTTCATGATTTTGCCTATGGTGCGATTGGATTTGATGACAAGAAACCCGTTAGCTTTTTGCAAACACCAGGTGCTAAAGAAACCGGTATTGAAATTTACACATTGTCCAAATCGTATAATATGGCCGGTTGGCGGGTGGGTTTCGCACTTGGCAACCCTAGTGTTATAAAAAGCATCAATTTGATTCAAGATCACTTATTCGTCAGTTTGTTTGGGGCAGTACAGGAAGCGGCGAAAGCGGCACTTCTTGGTCCACAAGATTGCGTCCGTGACCTTGTCCAAATGTATGAATCTAGGAGAAATACTTTGATTGGCGGGCTCCGGAACATTGGCTGGGAAGTTGATTACCCTAAAGGGTCCTTTTTTACCTGGTTCCCTGTACCTTCGGGGTTTACATCTGAATCGTTTTCCGATCTTCTGCTCAGCAAAGCTCATATTGCCGTAGCCCCGGGAATCGGTTTTGGAAAGGAAGGCGATTCTTATGTCCGAGCCGGACTTTTGGCCGGTGAAGATCGTTTGCTTGAAATGGTTGAACGAATCAAGAAGCTGAAATTATTTTAGCAAAAACTAAATAACGAGAGAGGGGAAGATACATTGACACTCATGTATTTTCCCCCTTTTTTAGCTTTCTTTAATAGCAACGAAACTGGGTGATTTGGCGGAGATCGACACCGTAATAGTACCAGCCCCGCCCTGACCAGCGGAAACCGGCAATAGAACGCGGTCCTACAAAAATTGGGTAAAACCAAAATTGCTGACGGCCTCTCAGCCAAATATATGTCCAGCGATAGAGGCAGCCCCGAATGGCTCCGGGATCAACAGCGTAGACTTGAGCTCCGCCTTGTGCCTGTGGTTCCGCTTGTGGTGTAAATGATGGCGGCGGGCCAGGCGGCTGAGTTTGTGTTGAGGGCTGCTGTCCTCCGCCCCCTTGACCTCCTTGGGGGAAGCCGGATCCAGGATATCCATATTGACGTTGCATAGATGCTCGCTCCTTTTTCACATGATCGGCACTCATCGTTTTCTTTTTAGGCTATGCAAGCAAACACCTATTGGTTCTATTTCCTCTTATGCAATGATGAATCATTCCGAAAGGGTTTATTCATATTTGAATGATCGATTTTAGAGTTTACGAATAAAAAGTCAAATGGAACCTTTTGTTTTAATGGAAAGTTATTATTTAAATCATTTGGCATGTAAATTGCATGGTAAATTGTTGAATGGTCTTCTCTCTTGGAAAGGACGTAATAAATGAGGCAATGAAAAAATAAAAACGATAGAAGTTTACAAATGGGTTGGTTGGACAGTTTTTCTTAAGCACAAAAGGTAGGTACTTATTTATAGGGTTAGAAAATATATTATGATCAGGGGTGGAATGATGAATACAGCAGTTTTAAAAATAGATGAACGGCACATTGAAGAAGAAAAGGAATCATTAAATCTTTTTACATCAACACAAACAGTGATAAAAGAGGCGTTGGAAAAACTGGGATATTCAAATGACATGTACGAGTTGCTAAAGGAACCCATTCGTATGCTCACTGTTCGAATTCCGGTTAGGATGGATGATGGTTCGGTCAAAATTTTTACAGGTTACCGCTCTCAACATAATGATTCCGTTGGACCGACAAAAGGCGGTGTTCGCTTTCACCCTGATGTCACCGAAGATGAGGTCAAAGCACTGTCGATTTGGATGAGTTTAAAATCTGGTATTGTAGACTTGCCATATGGAGGCGGGAAGGGCGGAATTATTTGCGATCCAAGAGAAATGTCTTTCCGTGAACTTGAGGCATTAAGCCGCGGTTATGTCAGAGCGATCAGTCAAATCGTTGGACCAACCAAAGACATTCCGGCGCCTGATGTTTTTACAAATTCTCAAATTATGTCCTGGATGCTGGATGAATACAGCCGCATAAGAGAATTTGATTCACCCGGATTTATAACCGGTAAACCGGTTGTATTAGGTGGTTCACATGGCCGGGATTCCGCAACGGCAATGGGTGTGACGATTTGTATTCGTGAAGCCGCAAAGAAACGCCACTTGGAGCTAAATGGTGCCCGTGTCGTTATTCAAGGATTTGGCAATGCGGGAAGCTATCTCGCTAAGTTTATGCATGACGCTGGAGCAAATGTGGTCGGAATTTCAGATGCCTATGGTGCTTTGTACAATCCGAACGGTTTGGATATTGATGATTTGCTTGACCGGCGTGACAGCTTTGGAACAGTAACCACATTGTTTAAAAATACAATAACAAACAACGAACTCCTGGAATTAGATTGTGACATTCTTGTGCCTGCGGCCATTGAAAATCAAATTACCAAAGAAAATGCCCCTCGTATAAAGGCGAATATTGTTGTGGAAGCGGCCAATGGACCAACTACCTTAGAAGCAACCAGAATATTAACAGAGCGTGATGTCCTTCTCGTGCCAGATGTTTTGGCAAGCGCTGGCGGTGTCACCGTTTCATATTTTGAATGGGTACAAAACAATCAGGGCTATTATTGGACGGAGGAGTTGGTCCAAGAACGCTTAAAAGAAGTCCTGGTTAAAGCGTTTACTAATGTATATGAAGTATCACAGACAAGGAAGATCAATATGCGCCTTGCTGCATACATGGTCGGCGTGCGTGATATGGCAGAAGCCTCAAGATATCGCGGCTGGGTATAAAAAAGGAGGAGATGATGTGGTCATTCGCGAAATGCTGTCTTACCGTTGGGGAAACAAAGAGATTGTGACAAGCCCGTCATTTGGTGAGGTTGAAATGGTCTTAGTCCAACCAAACACGAGAACGAAAGAATTCGAACCGCTCTTAACGATAAAGACTGAAAATGGGATACATGAAAGAATATCCGTCGGAGTAAGCGGCGTGATTCATTCCATTCAGGTAAAGAAAGGTGATCGTGTCATCCCTGGTATGGTTTTGGCATACATCAAGGATGATCTAATGGAATCAGTGTAAAGAAAGGGGTCAGACCCTCCGGGGTCTGACCCCTTTCAAAATATCGTGAAATATTATATAATGATTGATAATCAGTCATTTGTTTGGAGGACGAAATGAAACAAAAACAGGAAGAAAAATATCAGGCACTATTACAAGCTGCGATGGACATTATTACGGAAAAAGGATTTGAAAAAGCATCGGTAGCGGAGATTGTTAAGAAGGCAGGTGTCGCGCATGGTACCTATTATTTATATTTTACCTCAAAAAATTCCATTGTTCCGGCTATTGCCGAATACATTTTTGAACAGCAACTAGAAGATTTGAAAGAGAAAACAGATGATGCCAATGATATATGGACACAGCTTAAAACATTAATTGATTCTACCTTTAACATCACACGAACCTATAAAGAATTGATTATTTTCTGTTATTCGGGAATGGCTTTTTATCATTCATTTGAAAAGTGGGAGGAGATTTATTTTCCTTATTATCGATGGCTGGAAACAAAATTAAATCAAGCAAAGGAAAAGAAACAAATTGATCCAAATCTCAGAACCGAGAATGTTGTAAGAATGATCATAGGCGTGACCGAACAAACCGCTGAGAATATGATTTTTTCCAATCCTGATATTGATTCGCACACAATTAAAGCATTTAAGGAAGATTTATTTAAGTTTATCAAAAAGGCACTTGTTTGATTTTAAAGAAACGGGTGCATAAATTTTAAGTTAAAAATGACTGATAGTCATTCATTTTATTGATTAAGGAGAGTATTAATGATGAACTGGTTTTTGATTTTTTTAGCTGGTTTATTGGAAATCGTTTGGGCGATTGGATTAAAATATGCCGATTCCTTTTTAACTTGGGCAGGTGTTGTGCTAACCATTCTGATCAGTTTTTTTATGATCATTCATGCTTTCAAAACAATACCTGTCACGCTTGGTTATACCGTATTTGTGGGGATTGGTGCGATTGGGACTTTTATAACGGGTTTCTTTCTGAAAGAACCTGTTTCTCTTAAACAAATTATATTTCTCATTTTCCTGTTAGTGGGGGTTATTGGCATAAAGGTGTCATCCGAAAGGAAAAAGTCTGCTTCAAAAGGGGGTAACAAATAATGTCTTGGATTCTTCTAATTCTAGCAGGGCTGGAAGAGGTTGTTGGCGTGACGGCAATAAAATATATTGATGGTTTGAAGCGTAAAGTACCCATCATTGTGATCATTGCCGGCTTCATATTCTCATTTATTTGTTTGTCCCAAGCCATGCAGAGCATCCCGTCAGGTGTTGCCTATGTTGTTTGGACGGGAATTGGGACTCTGGGCGTAACATTAGTCGACATCATTTGGTTTCGTCAAAGGTTTAGTATGGTTCAGTGGCTGTTCCTCGGATGCATTATTGTTGGAATTGTAGGGATGCGATTTACCGCTGGGGCATGACGATAAAAAAATGATTAAAGAAGGGGCGATCTATATGAAAAAAATCAGTAAAAAGGTAAGGCCTGTGCTAAGTATTTCCGTCGATGATCAGGGGAAAGACTGGAAGGCACAGATCCATTTAAATGAGGAACCTTTTATATTTTTAAAAAAAGATCGATCAATTTTTGCTTATGTTAACTTGAAAAATTTAGCGAATGGAGACCCTTCACATTTATCTTTACGTATGCTAAATGATCATGCGATTGCCATTGACAATATCGCGGTTTTAACCAAGGAAAAGACGATATCATTACCGTTGATATTCCAAATACTAGGGAGCCCCATTTCGTTAGTTGCAGATGATAAGAATGAATTAACTGGATATGTTAAGCGGGAAGATGCCCTTGTGGAACTATTCAAGCGGGAAAATCAGAATATTAATCTGTTGAAAACGATGCTGACATCGATTCCGATGGGGATTTTTGTTATTGACAGCGATCAAAAAATTATCAATTTTAATGAATCAGGATTAAACATGATTAAATCGTCATCACAGCAAATAAAGCATGCCTCAGCACATTCAATTTTTAACAAGGATCATATTGAAACGGTTCTTAATACCGGAAAGACACTGCTTAATCAAGTCCATGTGACCGAACATGTTGGCATCTTGGTTGATTATAGCCCAATCATTAGTCCAGAAGGCAAAGTTGACGGTTTAATTGTGATTGTGCAGGATTTGCCAATGGTGGAAGATATGGCGATGGAGATAGAATATGTAAAAGATTTAAATAGGGATCTCAATGCCATTCTTTCTACTATTTACGATGAGATCTTGGTTGTTAACAATAAGGGCGAACTTTTGCGATATAGCGAGCATATCATTCCAGAATTTTGGGAGAGTGATTTAAAGGGTTATGTCGGCAAGAACATTCTAGAATTGGAAAGGGAAGGCAATTTCAACCCTTCGGTGGCTCGATTAGTTCTTGAACAAAAGAAAAAAGTATCGGTCGTTCAAGAAACAAGACATGGAAAAAAGGTTTTGGCAGTCGGTAATCCCGTCTTTGATGATGACGGCGATATTCACAGGATTGTGATCGCATCACGGGATATTACGGAAACGACTGAATTAAAGACAAAACTGAAAGAGATGCAGAAAATATCCAATAAATACAAGGAAGAATTAGAAAGCTTCAAAAGCCATGATGAAGCTTTAAAAAAGATCATTTACTGTAGCCCTAAAATGGAAAAATTGATGGCCCAAGTGAAAAAGGTCTCTGACTTTTCCTCAACGGTTCTCATTCTTGGCGAATCAGGGGTTGGCAAGGAACTTATTGCCGAATCCATTCACAAACTAGGGCAAAGGGCTCATCATCCATTTTTAAAAATTAATTGTGGGGCGATACCGGAGAACCTGCTCGAAAGTGAACTGTTTGGGTATATAAAAGGGGCATTTACAGGTGCTAATGCGAACGGAAAAACAGGCTATTTTCAAAAGGCGGATAAAGGTGTTCTTTTTCTTGATGAGGTGAGCGAGATGCCATTGCAGCTTCAGGTCAAGCTGCTAAGAGTGTTACAGGAAAAAGAAGTTGTGCCTATAGGAAGCACCAGTCCTGTCAACATAGATTTGCAAATCATTGCAGCAACCAACAGGCATTTGGAAGATATGGTCAAACAAGGGACATTTCGTGAGGACCTCTTTTACCGGCTTAATGTCATTCCTATGAAGGTGCCCCCTTTAAGGGAAAGGCCAGAAGATGTTCCTTTATTGGCCTTTCATTTCCTTCAAGAATTAAATGAACGTTATCATAAAGACTGCCATTTTTCACCGGATGGTCTTGATTTATTAGAAGTACACTCTTGGCCGGGAAACATTAGGGAATTGCAAAATCTTGTAGAACGCTTATTTGTTACGACAGAAGATGAAACGATCAATGCCGAATTTGTCAGCAGATTTATAAAAATTAAAACAAAGGGTTATAAAAAACCGATCATAACGGATATTTATCCTCTTCAGGAAGCCCAGGACTGTGTGGAAGAGCAGCTCATCTTACTTGCTATGAAAAAATATAAGACAACGACGAAAGCCGCAAAGGCGCTTGGCATCAGCCAGTCTTCTGTCAGCCGTAAATATCAGAAAGCGCTTAAAAGAGAAGAGTCGGCAATGATAAGTGAATCATGATATGCAAAAACAACTAACCTATGCATACATGCATAGGTTAGTTGTTTTTAGATTCTAGTTTATGAAAGCAAATTCCCCAAATCATAAGCCTTTTTAATCCTTTATAATCTTGGCATAAAACTTGCAAGTATAAAAATGAAATCGAACAAAAGGAGAGAGAGCCGTGCTGGAATTAAAAATGTATATTAACGGACAGTGGCGGGATTCAAAGGAAAAAAGAACGATTCTTAATCCTGCAAATGGCGACGTCATTGCGGAGGCGGCAGAGGGAACAATACAAGATGCAAAGGATGCTATTACTGCAGCTAAGGCAGCTTTTGAAAGTGGTGTTTGGTCCGAAAAGCCGGCCGCGGAACGCGCTGCGATCCTATTTGACATTGCAAATAGAATAGAAGAACAACAGGATGAATTAACACAATTGGAAACGATGGACAATGGCAAACCCCATAGAGAATCCGGCGCAGATATTAGCGATGCTGCAGCATGTTTCCGCTATTATGCAGGCTTGATCACAAAACCTGATGGGCAAACTTATGACGTTCCCGAGCCCGTACAGGCAATGGTTGTTCGTGAACCTGTCGGTGTATGCGGTCTGATCGTCCCGTGGAACTATCCATTATTAATGAGTGTTTGGAAGGTTGCGCCAGCGCTTGCGGCGGGAAACACGATTATTTTGAAACCTTCGGAAATCACGCCTGTAACCGTCATTAAATTATATGAAATTTTCGAAGCTGCCGGCCTCCCAAAAGGGGTTGCCAATTTGGTATTAGGGGAAGGCGCAAGCGTCGGTAATGAAATAGCTGAAAGTAAAGATGTAGATATGGTGTCCTTTACAGGCGGAACGAAAACCGGCAGACGTATTATGCAGGCAGCAACAGGCAATTTGAAAAAAATATCACTCGAACTTGGAGGGAAATCACCAAACATCATTTTTGCAGATGCCGATTTTGAAACAGCTGTAGATTGTGCGCTCATGGGGATTTATGCCGGCTCAGGACAAGTTTGTTCAGCAGGCTCGCGGATCCTTGTAGAAGAAAGTATTTATGAATCATTCATTGACAGGTTTGCTGAAAGGGCAAAAAAAATCAGTGTAGGCGCCGGAGATGATGCCAATACAGAAATGGGGCCATTAGTAAGCCAAGAACATATGGAGAAGGTATTACATTACATTGCTATTGGACAGGAAGAGGGGGCTCGTCTTGTTTGCGGCGGAAATCGTCTCACAGAAGGCAGTAAAGGAAACGGCTATTTTGTTGAACCAACAGCCTTTGCTGATGTGGCAAACGACATGCGAATCGTGCAAGAGGAAATATTTGGGCCTGTCGTCACCATTCAAAAATTCAAGGATGAAAAAGAAGCTATTAAACTTGCAAACAGTACAGATTATGGGCTTGCAGGGGCTGTGTTTTCGCAGGATGGAGCTAAAGCGCTCCGTGTTATTAAAAAAGTCCGTTCGGGCATTACCTGGATCAATACGTATCACCCGACCTATAATGAAGCGCCTTGGGGCGGTTATAAACAAAGCGGCATCGGCCGCAGCTTAGGTACATTTGGATTGGAAGAATTTCAGGAAATGAAACAAATCAATATTAATTTACAAGTTGAACCAACAGGGTGGTTCTCAGAGTAAGCCTGCCTGATCCATATATAAAACACAATTATAAGGAGAGATAAAATGAGTACTCAAGTGAAATCAGAAAGTAAAAACACCCAACCAAACTATGAAAATGTAAAGGCTTATATTAATCAAGTATTGGGGTTAATTGAAAAAGATCATGTATCAACAGAGGATGCTGAATGGATCACAAAACAAACCGTTGAAAATTTCCGTGAGCACGTTAATCCAGGCTTTCTTGAATATCGGAAAACAGTCACAAAGGATACACAGTTCGCTGCGGTAGAATGGTCTGACAGCGGTTCCCGTTTTAAAGATGTAAATGGCAAGGAATATATTGATTGTCTCGGCGGATTTGGTATTTATAACGTTGGCCACCGTCATCCGAAAGTTGTCAAAGCGGTTGAAGAGCAGCTTAACAGGCAAGCACTGCACAGTCAAGATTTGCTGGACCCGCTAAGGGCCATGCTTGCTAAGATTTTGGCGGACGTAACGCCCGGCGATCTCAAATATTCATTTTTTGTTAACAGCGGTACGGAAGCTGTAGAAGGTGCTTTAAAACTAGCGAAATCATATAGCGACAGGACGACATTTATCGCTACCACCCGCGCTTTCCATGGAAAAAGCTTAGGTTCATTATCCGGAACGGCGAAATCTATTTTCCGTAAACCGTTCCAGCCGCTAGTCAACGGCTTCCGTCATGTTCAATATGGCGATATTGAGATGATGAGAAAGACGATGGAAGCATGCGCAATAACGGGCGATGATGTTGCTGCGGTTCTACTGGAGCCGATTCAAGGTGAGGGAGGCATCATCATTCCGCCGAAGGATTATTTGAAACAAGTCCGAGACTTATGTGATGAATTTGGTGCTTTGCTAATATTTGATGAAGTTCAAACAGGTATGGGCCGTTCAGGCAAAATGTTCTGTGCTGAACACTATGATGTTGTCCCTGACATTATGTGCCTTGCAAAGGCGTTTGGCGGCGGTGTCATGCCTGCAGGTGCAGTTGTTGCCAAAGAGAAAGTCTTTAAAACATGGTTTGATAATCCATTCATTCACACCACGACATTTGGCGGTAATCCGCTTGCTTGTGCTGCGGCTATTGCAACTTTTAATGTCTTAATCGAAGAAAACTTGCCAGACCGTGCTACGGAAGTCGGTGAATACTTCCTTCAGGGACTAAAGGATAAGGCGCTTGGCCACGAAGATAAAGTCATGGAAATCAGAGGGAAGGGCTTAATGATCGGCATTGAATTCCACAAGGATGAGGTTGGTTATGACGTTTCCAAAGGCATGTTTGATGAAGGTATCCTAGTTGCCGGTACACTAGTCAATTCGAAAACAATCCGTATTGAACCGCCATTGACCATCGATTATAAAGAGGTCGATCAAGTCATTGAGACGTTCGGCAAAGTGTTAGCCAAAGTCGAGGCAAAATAACCTGCGTCATCCAAATAAAAATGGAGGGGCGAAGAAATGCCCCTTCTTTTTTTAACGTCATAACAAATTGTATGTCAATAGCATTTTAAAACTATAGGTTAGGCGGTGAATGAATGCGTGTGCGGGAAGTCACGACAAAATATTGGGACAAGAAGGAGATTGTAACGAGTCCATCATTTGGCAGAGTGGAAAAGGTCAATATTAAACCAAACGACAAAATAGCTGAATGGGAACCGCTTTTTATTATAGAAACCGAACAGGGCGTTTTAGAAAAAGTTGTTGTCAGTGCAAGCGGTATGGTCGCTTCAGTGGAAGTTAAAAAAGGCGATAAAGTGATTCCTGGCCTTGTGCTTGCTTCGATTAATGAAGAGGCATTCTCCTGTGAGTGTCATCATCAATGAGAATTACCAAAAAGTGATCAATTTAGAATGTTAGATTTTTTAGTATGATTTAACTAGATGAAGGCTTGAATGAATTTACAGAATATTGCTTATGCAACGGGGGTTAGAAGATGTCGAAAACCATGAAGGGAACACCGAAGCATGATGGCTTCCGAATGCCCGGAGAATTTGAACCTCATCAAGGAACATGGATGCTTTGGCCTGAAAGAACGGATACCTGGAGGCTCGGTGCAAAACCAGCCCAGAAGACATTTATAGACATTGCGGTTGCCATCTCAACTTTTGAACCTGTCACGCTATGCGCGACAGCAAACCAATATGAACACGTCCGGGAAGTTGTTCCTGATTCGATCCGAGTTGTTGAAATCTCATCGAATGATGCTTGGATGAGGGATATCGGACCGACATTCGTTAAAAATGATCGAGGAGACGTACGAGGGATTGATTGGGGATTTAATGCCTGGGGCGGTTTGGAAAAAGGGCTCTATTTTCCATGGCACATGGATACCTTCGTTAAACAAAAAGTGATGGAGATGGAGCATATTCACCGCTATGATGCACAAGATTTTATTTTGGAAGGCGGAGCTATTGCAGTTGATGGGGAAGGGACGGTGATTACCACCGAGCAATGTCTTTTAAATAAAAATCGTAATCCGCATCTTTCCAAAGAAGAAGTTGAAAAGAAATTAAAAGACTATTTAAATGTAGAAAAGATCATTTGGTTAAAAAATGGCATGCTTTACGACGAAACGGACGGCCATGTTGATGAAGTCATTTTTTTCGTCCGCCCAGGGGTTGTTGCATTAAGTTGGACGGATGATGAAAATGATCCCCAATATAAGGTGCTAAATGATGTCTATGAACAGTTGAAAAACATTAGAGATGCCAAAGGAAGGCCTTTAGAGATCCATAAAATCCAAATTCCCGCACAAATTGAGATGACAGAGAACGATAGTGACGGGATTGACGCCGCACGAGGTGCTTATGGCCGGCAGCCCGGAACAAAACTTGCAGCAACATATGTTAATTGTTATATATGTAACGGCGGTGTTATCGTACCTGCATTTAATGATCCTCAAGACCAAATGGCTTTAGAACAAATCCAGTTACTTTTTCCTGACAGAAAGGCTGTGCAGGTCAACACACGCGAAGTTGCTTTGGGCGGAGGCAATATTCATTGTATTACGCAGCAGCAGCCGAAAGCGTGATTTAATAATAGGGGTGGGAAAATGATGAAAAAAGGTAAGGTAAATATAGCACTTATTCAACATAGCTGCTCGGATGACCGACAAGCGAACGTGGAAAAGGCAGCGAAAATGATTCGGGACGCTGCAAGTAAGGGAGCACAGGTGATTTGCACCCAGGAATTATTTGGAGGCACATATTTCCCGCAAACGGTTGATGCCGAGAAATATGAATGGGCTGAACCAATACCGGGGCCGATAACGATGAAGATGCAAAAGCTTGCCAAAGAACTTGGCGTGGTTATCATTACGTCATTGTATGAATACGCAATGGACGGCCTTTATTTTAATACCATTGTTGTATTTGACGCAGACGGCACGAACCTTGGTAAATATCGCAAGCATCATATTCCTGAAGGACCGCAATACCTTGAGAAATATTACTTCGCGGAAGGGGACACGGGTTACCCGGTCTTCGAAACAACATACGGAACGATCGGCGTCTTGATTTGTTGGGATGAGTGGTTCCCGGAACCTTCCCGGATCGTTGCTCTTAAAGGAGCTGACATTGTGTTCTACCCTTCAGCCATTGGTTCAGAGCCGGATTATCCTGACCTTGATACATCACAAACTTGGATGGATGCGATCCGTGCCCACGGCATTCATAATAATATGTTCATTGCCGCTGTTAATCGGGTCGGCCGGGAAGACTCAGAAGATGGCTATATGGCATTTTACGGCCGCAGCTTTATTAGCAACCCTTGGGGTACGGTTATTCAAGAAGCGAAAACAAAAGAGGACGAAATCATTATGGCCGACATTGATTTATCGGAAGTGAAAAAAGCCAGGCATATTCTTCAGTTTCATCGGGATAGAAGGCCTGACAGCTATGGCGAACTAACAAAACGCGTGTTGCGTTAAACTCCGGCGGATGAAGGGATAGGGCGGCTGCCCTATCCCAATCAAATCGCAGCCAAATGACCGAATAAAAAACAGATGGAAGTTTTTAAGTCAATAGTGAAGCGCTTCCAAAAAAAGGGGTGGGTAAAAATGCAGGAAAGTCATGGTCAGCTTGAACGTTCATTAAAGTTAAGGCACATTGTTTTTCTCGGTTTGGCCTATATGTCGCCTTTTGCGGTTTTCGATACGTTTGGCATTGTCTCCGACACAACAAACGGGCATGTTCCCGCATCCTATATATTAATTACTGTTGCGATTCTTTTTACAGCATTTAGCTACGGCAAAATGGTCAAGGTATACCCGACGGCAGGCTCCGCCTACACCTATACAAGACAAACGATGAATGCAAGTCTCGGTTTTCTTGTCGGGTGGGCGGCTTTACTTGACTATCTTTTTCTGCCGATGATCAATGCTTTACTCACAAATATTTATCTTTCTTCAGGTTTTCCAAATGTTCCGCGTTGGGTATGGATCGTCGGACTTATTGTGTTTATCACAATTGTTAATATCATGGGTGTCAAAATAGCGGTTTCTGCCAACATGTTAATGGTTGTTTTTCAATCATTAATTGCGCTGATTTTCGTCATTCTAACGATTAGAGCTATTATAACCGGTGATCAAGGTCACTTCGTGTTTGATCCAATATATTCACACTCTATGTCAATTCCTGGATTGTTTGCAGGAGCATCTATTTTGGCATTATCGTTTCTTGGATTTGATGCAGTTACGACCCTTTCGGAAGAAGCCATTGAGCCAAAAAAAAATGTGCCTAAGGGCATCTTCTTAATTGCTATTATCGGTGGCGTTTTCTTTATTTCGGTAACCTATTTTATGCAATCTTTATTCCCTGACATATCAAAATTGGGGAACATTGAAGGTGCATCACCGGAAATAGCTTTATTCATTGGCGGCAAGCTTTTCCAGTCAGTGTTCCTTGCCGGGGCGCTTGTATCCGTTATTGCATCGGGTCTCGCTGCACAGACTAGTGCATCCCGTCTTTTATATGCAATGGGGCGGGACAGGGTGCTGCCGGAAAAGTTATTTGGTTATGTTCATCCACGCTTAAAGACACCAGTTTTTAACATTATATTTTTAGGGGTTTTGGCTGTTTCCGCTCTATTCTTGGACTTGGCGACGGCAACGTCATTTATTAATTTCGGAGCATTTACCGCCTTTTCATTTGTCAATTTATCAGTCATTGTCTATTATTTCAAACAAAAAAGAACCCGTACATTTAAATCAACCATCGGTTATGTCATCATCCCCCTCATTGGTCTAGCTTTCAACATATATTTGTGGTTCAGCTTAGATTTGGATGCGCTAATCCTTGGTTTGATTTGGGTCGCCATTGGGGTTATTTATCTTCTGTATTTGACCAAGTTTTTTAGGAATGCACCGCCCAAATTTGACTTTGATGAAACAATAAACGGTTAAAATTACGGGGTAACATCCGTCCCGGGGTGGCAGAGAGGAACGTTCATTGTATGCGTTCCTCTTTATATATCCCGCTTATATGCAATTTGGAATAAATGATGCAAGAGTGAATAACAACTATATTCTGTATATTCCTTCAATTGCTTATTCATCAGATTATTTAGATGGTTTGAAGCTTGGCATATAAATTGCAAGTCGTGATATGAAAAAAAGAAACCCAAAGGGGCGTGTTAAATTTTGAAAGAAAACCATTCTTTAAGCAGGTCATTGACTCTTGGACCCGTCGTGTTGTTTGGGCTTGCGTATATGGCGCCGATGACGGTCTTTTCCACCTATGGTGTAGGTGTGGAAACGAGTAAAGGGCTGCTTCCGGTCGCTTATCTTTTTACCGTCATTACTATGTTTTTTACTGCCAACAGCTATGGCCTGATGGCGAAAACATTCCCCCTTGCAGGCTCGGCTTATACATACACCCAACGGACAATATCGACAAATATTGGTTTTCTAGTTGGTTGGATGACTTTATTAGACTATCTGCTGCTGCCAATGATCAACTTCCTGATCGCGGGTTTGTTTTTGGCTGATGCCTTTCCGGCCATACCGGCTGATCTTTGGATTCTTCTCTTTATTGTAGGAATAACCGTAGTCAACGTCCTTGGAATTAAGCTAAATACCACAATCAACGGACTGTTGCTTCTGTACATGGCTTTTGTCATCGTGTTATTTTTTATTTTAGCAATAAAAGCCGTCGTTCATGGTGTTGGGACGGGTTCACTGATGTCGGTCACACCGTTTTATAATCCCGATGTTTCAATTTCGTCTGTTTTATCAGGAGCTGCATTGGTCGGTTTATCTTTCCTTGGATTTGACGCAGTGACGACCGTCTCAGAAGAAACGGTCAACCCAACTAAAACGATTCCACGAGCCATTTTATTAACTGTCATCATCGGTGGTGGATTATTTATCTTGGTTTCTTATTTTGCCTATCTTGTCCACCCGGATTATTCAACATTTAAAAACACTGATACGGCTGCCTCTGAAATTGCTAGTATAATCGGCGGCAAATTATTTAGTATCTTGTTCTTGGCAGGAATTTTAACGTCAACAACAGCTTCCGCCCTTGCTTCACACGCAAGTGCATCACGGCTATTGTACGCAATGGGAAGAGATCATGTCATTTCTAACAAAATCTTTGGTTATATTAGTCCAAAATTTAAAACCCCAGTATACAACGTTGTATTGATTGGATTGTTTTCCTGTTCGGGATTATTCCTGAGTTTGGAAACCGCCACATCATTAATTAATTTCGGGGCGTTTATAGCTTTTATTTTTGTTAATTTATCAGTTATTTCACACTTTTTCATTAAAAAGAAACAACGTTCAATCAGGGGTACTTGTCTTTATCTTGTTTTTCCTTTATTAGGTGCGGTGTTAACCTTAGTTCTATGGATTAACTTAGGTTTTGGATCCTTATCAGTCGGTGTAACATGGTTTTTAATCGGATTTGTGTATTTGCTTGGGATTACCAAATTCTTTAGTAAAAAACCGCCGCAATTTAATTTTAATGAAAATAAGGGTAACGTCGCAAACAACAATCTTCAAACGGAATCCTACTAATAGGGGAGAGATATGATGGTTCCAACTGCTTTTATTTATCACGAAGATTTTTTGAAACATAATACTGGAAAACAAATGTACCGGTTACCAAGCGGTCATTCAATGGATGTCGGGTTAGAATTTGAGAATGGAAAGCGGGTAGCCTACATCAAAGACATGTTGGAGAAAACGGGATTGCTGGAACATATGAAACATGTCCTTCCATATGAAGCCGCCGAAGAAGATTTGCTTCGCGTTCATACTCAGCGTCACATTAATGATATGCGGAAAAAGTGTCAGGAAGGTGTAAGATTACTTGGTTCTGAGGTGTACGGTTGTCAGGACTCTGAGAGAATTGCTCGTTTGTCAGCGGGAGGGGCAATGAAAGCAGTTGATATTGTATGTAATGAGCTGGAGCCAATTAATCAGGCTTATGCACTTATACGTCCCCCTGGACACCACGCGGGGGCAAATCATGCGGAAGGGTTTTGTATCTATAACAATGCAGCAGTGGCAGCAAGGTATGCTATTGAAAAATATCCCTTAAAAAGAGTTGCCATTATCGATTGGGATGTGCATCATGGCAATGGCACGCAGGAAATTTTTTATAGCCAAAATCAAGTGCTGTTCATGTCAATTCATGAAGAAAATTATTTTCCACTATACAGCGGGCAGTTAGAAGAGATTGGGGAGGGAGATGGGCGAGGATACAATGTAAATATTCCTTTACCTTCAGGTACGGGAAGCGCTGGATATAACATTGTTTTTGATCATTTAATCGACCCCATTATTCAACAATACCAGCCTGACCTCATTATTGTATCAGCCGGTCAAGACCCAAACGGTTTGGACCCGCTTTCGCGTATGAGGGTTATGCGCCCTGGGTTTCAAGCTATGGCAGGGAAAGTGCGAGAAATGGCAAGCGCCACATCAAATGCACGTCTCGTTGTTTTACAGGAGGGCGGCTATAGCTTGCCTTATTTGCCAATTGCAACGCTTGGGGTGATTGAAGGTATGACTAATATGTATACTGAATTTCAAGATCCACACGGTATTCCCGAATCACCGATTACCGATGAATGCTTAAATAGCATCGAGAAATGCAGAATGATTTTATCGCATAACTGGAATATGCAGAAAGAGCGGGTTTAAAAAAATGGATCGGCGATTGCCGATCCATTTTTTTCAAGTTAATAAGAAAGTATAAACTTTCTTACGCACATAAGGGCAACTAAGCCTTTGGCAGCGCCTGTCAAAGGCTTGCCAATCGGTAAGTTTTCTTTATACTAACTAATTTCCTTCATATGGTGTCGTCCGGAGAAGAGTACGATCATACCAAGGATAACAGCGACGGCACCAACGTAGAAAGGTGTTTCAGGATTATACCATTCAGCGAGCTTCCCCGCCAGCCACGGAGCGACAGAGCCGCCGGCAAAGCGGACGAAGCTGTAAGCGGAGGATGCCACCGAACGTTCAACGGGCGAGACCTCCATGACTGCTGTGGTGACTAATGTGTTGTTAATCCCCAAGAAAGCACCGATGATGATGATGCAGGCAATAAGCAATGCTTGAGAATGAACGCCAAGTCCCATCACGGCCAAAGTTAAGGCGATTAAAAAAAGAACAACATACATTGATTTTTTCGTTCCGAATCTTACTTCAAGCTTTGGAGCGACAAAGATCGAGGTAATCGCAAGACAAACACCCCAAAAGAAAAAGACATATCCGATCCCGTGTTCATCAAGGCCAAGAACATAAGGAGAATAGGCTAAGAGTGTAAAGAAACCAAAGTTATAAAGGAGCGCCATGATACCCATGGATAGGAGCCCGCGGTGCCCAAGGGCTTTTATAGGATCAAGGATGGAGCTCTTTTGTTTTGGCTTTTCAACATCGCTGAGCAAGACTAATATCCCGATAAACCCGATCGCCATAAGGATCGCGACGCCGAAAAACGGTCCACGCCAGCTAATGGCCCCAAGCCAGCCTCCAAGTAAAGGTCCAACTGACATCCCTAGGCCAAGAGCTGCCTCATAGAGAATAATTGCGCTCGCGGTACCGCCGCTTGCAACGCTGACAATAACAGCAAGGGCTGTGGATATGAATAAAGCATTCCCTAAGCCCCATCCTGCGCGGTAACCGACTAATTGACCTACTGTACTGGAAAAGCCGCCCAAAGCGGAAAAAATAACAATAATAATAAGTCCGAGGAGCAAGGTCCGTTTTGGACCAATCCGACTGGATAGCCAGCCGGTAATCAACATCATGACACCTGTTACAAGCATATAGCTTGTAAAAAGTAAGTTTACCTGAGCGGGAGTAGCATGCAGTTGTTTCCCGATCGCCGGTAAAATAGGGTCAACAAGGCCAAGTCCCATAAAAGCGACAACACAGGCAAAAGCAACTGCCCAGGCAGCCTTTGGCTGTTTAAAGATTCGTTTAAAAGAGTGATCGTCGTGTTCGACAGTTTCAACGGCCTGTTCAATTTGTTCAGCATCTAATGGCATAATAACACCTCTATATAAAGTTAATAAAATAAATAACAAGGTTTCGTAATGGTCGATATAAATCAGACGTGGTAATGGATAGTGTAGCTTGAAAGCTTATCGATTAACCATTAAATATCATTCCAACATTTTCTTGCACATTCTCAGGAGTTCAGCTGTTTCTTCAGCGTCCAATTTGCCAAAAAACCTCTCTACGGCAACATCCCTGGATTTTGAAAACTTTTCACATAAAGCCTCACCTTTATCTGTGATGGCCAGATTGACGACCCGCCGATCTTTCTCAGAACGGTCCCGGGCAACATATCCCCCCTTAATCATGCGGTCTGCAAGGGCCGTGGCACCGCTATGACTGATGCCTATCTCTTCCGCGAGCTCAGACATTTTTTGCGGGCCTTTGTATCTAAGAATTCGCAAAAGACTCAGTTGCGGACCGGATAAGTTAAAGTGCCATTCTTTACGGACACTTTTGTTGACCTGACGAATCAGTTCGATAAAAATCATCATATCTCTATTTTCCATTTCAAACCCCCTGATAACAAATCACTAATTATATATAGTACATAAATATTTCATACATGTAAACTATTTTGATCAAAAAAAGAAAAAAAAGGCGGGGTCAGACCCAGGGAGGCTGCACCCCTTTACTACCCGTGGAAGGAGTGCCATAATTAGATGGAATAATCTTGTTTGAAAGTTAGGGAGGATGACAATGGATTACAGAATTGAAAAGGACACACTAGGTGAAGTGAAAGTTCCAGCTGATAAGCTTTGGGCTGCCCAGACGCAGCGCAGCAAGCAAAATTTTAAAATAGGCTGGGAAAAAATGCCTTTAGAAATTGTTAAAGCGTTTGCGATGCTTAAAAAGGGTGCAGCGCTTGCTAATAAGAAGTTAGGTAAGCTTGAAGAAGAAAAGGCTGACGCGATAGTACAAGCTGCTGATGAAATTATCGACGGTCAGTGGGATGATCAGTTTCCGCTTGTTGTTTGGCAAACCGGGAGCGGCACGCAATCGAATATGAACGTTAATGAAGTAATAGCAAACAGGTCGAATCAAATACTTAAAGAAAAGAACAGCGAGCTTAAAGTCCATCCGAATGATGATGTGAATAAATCACAAAGCTCCAATGATACTTATCCGACGGCTATGCATGTTGCAAGTGTTTTGACGATTGAGGAAAATGTCCTTCCGTCACTGGGGAAATTAAAAGCAACATTAAAAGAAAAATCAGATGCATTTAACGATATCATCAAAATCGGCCGCACTCATTTGCAGGATGCCACCCCGCTTACACTCGGCCAAGAGATCAGCGGCTGGTATCAGATGTTGAATAAAACCGAAAAGATGCTTAAAAGCGTGACCGAATTCATTAAGGAACTTGCGATCGGCGGGACGGCGGTTGGAACAGGTTTGAACGCCCATCCTGATTTCGGCAAGATGACAGCAGAAGAGCTTTCCAACATGACAGGGAAATCCTTCACATCTTCGGATAACAAATTCCATGCCCTTACGAGCCACGACCAAATCACAACAGTGCATGGTGTGTTAAAGGCACTTGCTGCTGATTTAATGAAAATCGCAAATGATGTCAGATGGCTTGCAAGCGGTCCACGATGTGGCATAGGGGAGATCACCATTCCCGAAAATGAACCTGGAAGTTCAATTATGCCTGGTAAAGTAAACCCAACTCAAGCTGAGGCAGTCACAATGGTTGCCGTTCAGGTTATGGGTAATGATTCTGCAATCGGATTTGCTGCGAGCCAAGGGAACTTCGAATTGAACGTCTTTAAGCCTGTCATCGGCTATAACTTCTTGCAATCGGCGCGATTGCTTGCGGATGCCATGGTATCATTTAATGATCATTGTGCGGTAGGCATAGAGCCTGACAAAGAGAAAATTGACGCTTATTTGCACAATTCTCTTATGCTGGTCACTGCCTTGAACCCGCATATCGGCTACGAAAATGCCGCTAAAATTGCAAAGAAGGCCCACAAAGAAGGGACTACTTTGAAAGAGGCTGCCATCGCGACCGGGATTCTCACTGAAGAACAATTTGATGAAATGGTCAGACCGGAGGATATGACAGGACCAAAAGCATAAGCATTACCTAAAACCCCCGGCAAATACAGAGGCCGCTGAAAAACATACCTTTTTCAAATTTATAAGTGTATCCATATTTAAAAAGGCTGCATTTCGTTTGATTTCGAACGAAATGTAGCCTTATTCTTTAGTTAATCAGAAAGTATAACTTTCTGACGCACATAAGTGCACTGGCTAAAGACGTAACATCCTGTTACAACGCCAGTACTAGCACGTCCTGTGCGTCGCAACTACGCCTCTGTCTTCGCCAAAGGCTCGCCAATCGGCGAGTTTTCTTTACTATTTTTTACTCGGATTCTTTCATTAAAATCGGCTAATCAATACAACATAAGTTGTATAATCATCATAGAAACATTTTTAGATGAGTTGATACGGTCTAGAAAATCACGAATCAACGGAAATACATAAGACTCCTGCGGGAAAGCGACTGTATTTCCGCAGTGCCGCCCAAATACCTCCGGGGGTTTGTTATATTTACCCCTATATCATTTGACGAGATAAAAGGCATCCCCACTCATTCGGGAATGCCCCTAATTGTGAAGGGTCAGCCAGTTATTTTTTGTTGGTTAGGCTTTGTTCAGCCATTTGGATCATTTCCTTAACCATATTACCGCCGATATTGCCGCCGATTTTACCGGCTTCTTTAGCGGTCATGTCACCGTTATATCCTTTTTTAAGCGGAACACCGACTTCTTCTGCAACCTCATATTTTACATCATTAGGCTGCTCGGGATTAACGTTATAGCCTTGTTCAGCCATCACTTTTTCCTTCAATTTTTGCATGCCTTCTTTTGCTTCAGGTACAAGATAATGATTATTGTTGCCCATTATAATCTGACCTCCTTCTTTATTAGGCTCTCCCTAATACACAAAATGATTGCAGCCAGCTCTTGCCATTCTCTATATAGAAAAACCCTCCGGCATGATTTGCCGAAGGGTAAAGGAGTTATTTAGATTGATCAGACTTTTGCTTTGATTCGTTATTTGATTTTGTCTCTGACCCATCTTTTTTTATTAACTGATTATTAGTTAGGTGTTTTGACTTTTCGGACTGATCCACATATCTTTCAAGCGGGAGGGTTTGATCGCCTGTATAGCTAATTTTAGAGCGTTTTACAGGTTCAAATCCATCTGGCTTGTAGAAACGAAGCAGATCGCCGTACACGACCTTGTCGGAGAGCCCAAGCTCTTTTTTGACGACTTTATCGTATGGCTTACATTTTTCGCCATCGACTTGTTTGCCACTTGGGTTGGCATAACATGTTCCGCTTACGCTAGTAAATTTTGGTGTTACGAAATCGCCGTTACGGAACGGTACGATTGAGCGATGCTCTTTAGACAATAGGTCGGTTCCGAAAGAGATGTAGTCCTTTGTATTAACACCAAGTAAATGTAATACAGTAGGGCGGACATCCACATCACCGCCATAAGTGTGCCTTACACCGCCTTTAACCCCAGGTACGTGAATGAATAATGGCACCCGCTGTAATTGAGCATTTTTATATGGCGTAATTTCTCCGCCAGTGATCTTGGCCATTGCAGTATTGTGATTTTCAGATATACCATAATGGTCTCCGTAAAGAACAATGACAGTATTGTCATAAAGACCGGAAGCCTTCAATTCTTCAAAGAATTGTTTTAGTGCTTCATCCATGTAGTGTGCGGTCTGGAAATAATGATTGACTACTTGGTCATTTGTGTCTGCCGCAGGAAAATCCTGATCTTCCTTATCTAATTTGAACGGGAAGTGGTTAGACAGTGTAATAAATTTAGTCAAAAACGGCTGATGCAGGTTCTTAAGGTATGGCATTGATTCTTTGAAGAATGGCTTATCTTCCATACCATAATTGATCGTATGCTCAGCGCTCATGTCATAGTAATCAGCATCAAAGAATTTATCGATTCCGAGTGATTTATACATTTCGTCACGGTTCCAGAATGTCTTATAGTTACCGTGGAATGTTGCCGACATATAGCCTTTAGATTTAAGGATTTGCGGTGTTGCTTGGTACGTATTTTGAGCCTTAGTTGTAAAGACTGATCCTTGCGGCAGCGGGAACAATGAATTTGCCATCATAAATTCGGCATCGGATGTTTTACCTTGACCTACCTGGTGGAAGAAATTATCAAAGTAGAACGTGCCGTCTTTCCCGTGTGCCAATGAATTTAGGAATGGTGTAACTTCCTTACCATTTAGCTTTCGGTCAATCATAAAGGTTTGGAATGACTCCATCGACACATAAATGACGTTCATGTTCTTTGCTTTGCCGAAATACTTTTTGTTCGGGTCAGCATAATTTGATTTTGTGTAATTCTCTACTTCTGTAATATCACTGCTGTCAGCGAATGCCCGCTGAGCGGATGATTTTGTGTTTTGAATGATATCATAAATGGTAAAGTTGTACGCTCCAAGATATTTAACAAGGTAATTTCTGTCAAATGTTCTTGTCAATAATTGCGGACGGTCAGCTTCAGCGAGACTTAAGTTAACAATGAAAATCATAATGGCTGTCGCGAATACGGTTAACGTTGCGCGTCTGCCAATGCGATTAGCCTGTGTTTTAACAACCTTAAAGACGATAAGTCCAATAAGTAATAAAGTGTCTAGGAAAAACAAAAAGTCGTAAGGTCTCATTAATGCTACCGCACTTCCGCCAACGTCACCGAAGTTCTTTGTTTGGAAAAGAACTGGCAGCGTAATAAAGTCGTTAAAGAACCGGTAGAATACGACGTTCGCATATAATAGTCCAGATAGGATCAGGTGGATAACGATCATTGCGATATTTCTGCCGCGTCCTTTAAATAGAAGGGCGATTCCAAAGAAAAAGAGTCCCGAACTTAATGGGTTAATAAATAGCAGGAATTCCTGCATGTCATTCTTGATTCCAAGGTGAAATTGCGTGACGTAAGTAAGATACGTTTTAATCCAGAATAGAAAAACTACTAAAAAGAAGAGCGAGTACTTCTTATTTAATAGATCCTGGCATTTTTTCAATGTCAGTTTCATAAACTTCATACCTCCTGCGTGTCATTATAATGACTTTTAAACCAGCAATTTATAATTGTGTAAAACATCCCATAATATTTATTGAGCTGGCGGTAAAAAGACTTCTCTTATTAATCTTATATTCCTATAGTTTCCAGTGTTTGGATTCATAGTATCCTAAATTATTTTAGCGCTTTGAAATAAAATGTCAAGTAACCGGATAATTATTTCTAAAGATAGGCTACAGGTCCATAGGAAAATGGTCGTCCGTTTATCAAACTCAGATACAACCCATATTTTTTAACTTAACGAAACATAATAAAATACATACCCTTATTTAGACGAATTATTCCTTTAAAAAGTTTCAGTTTGGTTAAAAAGTGTTACAACAATAACTTAACCGAAACAAATAATAATATTCGCACTAATGTTAAGAAAGAATGGAGCTCAAAAATATGGAAAATAAGGGTAAAATATCACGAGTTTTATTAAATTAGCACTTTGGGGGAATTTGGCTATAAAATGCAAAATTGAGTGGTAAGAAAAAGAAAAACGATGGCTAAAGGCGCCATCGCTTTTGCTATTTCATTTCATAAGCCGTGTTTTCCGGGGTCATAAGATCCAGTGCTTGCTTGAGGTCATCCCAGATATCTTCCCAAGCTTCCAAACCGACGGATAGACGAATCAGATTGTCGGTAATGCCCATTTTGAGGCGTTCTTCTTCTGGTACAACAGCGTGAGTCATTGTTGCCGGATGCTGGATTAATGTTTCCGCATCACCAAGACTTACTGCAATTTTTATCAGCTTGCAAGCATTTAGAAACGCTTGTGCATCCTCTTTGTTGCCGTTAATTTCAAAGCTGATCATGCCGCCCGGACGCTTCATTTGCTTTTGAGCCAATTCATGTTGCGGAAAATCAAGATCGCCAGGAAAATACATTTTTTTCACAGCCAGATGCTGTTTTAACATTTTCGCGATTTTTCCGGCATTATCGCAATGGCGGTCAATTCTAACAGGCAACGTCTTAAGGCCGCGAAGCAAGAGCCACGCGTCAAATGGTGAAATGATGCCGCCGATATCTTTCTGTGTTGACATTGCCATTTTCCCAAGTTCTTCATGACGGCCAATAACAAGCCCGGCAATGACATCCCCATGGCCGCCTATATATTTGGTCGCGCTGTGTATGACATAATCACAACCCAAGGTGAGAGGCTGTTGCAAATACGGGGAACTAAAGGTATTATCGACAACAACAGGTACATTATATTCTTTTGCCACCTTGACAACCATTTCTAGATCAATCAGCCTCATTGTAGGGTTTATCGGTGTTTCGATATAGAGACATGCTGTGTTATCACGAATCGCACTCCGCAACTCATCCTCTTTGTCCATTGAAAGAAAGTCATGTGTAATTTGATGTTTTTCCTTCATTAACTGGAGCAGCCCAAATGTGCAGCCGTATATGCCTTGTGAACAGAGGATATGATCGCCAGTTTTTGTCAGATGAAAAAGGGTTCCGGATACAGCAGCCATTCCCGAGCCAAATGCAAGAGCAGCCTCGCCTTGTTCGAGGGCAGCTATTCTTTCAGTTAAAATACGAACGGTTGGATTGCCCAGTCTAGAATAAATGTAGCCGTTCGATTCACCGCAAAAGCGCTGTTCACCTTCTTGTGCGCTGGAAAAGGTGAATGTTGACGTTTGAAAAAGAGGCGGGACTAAGCTGCCTTGTTCTTCAAGCGAATCATAGCCTGTATGAATAATTTCCGTCTCAAACCGCTTCTTTTGGTGTACCATTTCTAAAATGACCTCCCCATAATATCTATCTCTCTATTCCATCATATGATAAATCACATAAATTTGAAAGCGGTTTCATTATTTGTTGTCGTTTTGTTAAAAGGAAGAACATGTTATGGCATAATGGAAAATAAAAAAGGAGTTATCCAATGAAATCGGAGGAAATGTTTTATTTTTATTTAGAGCAAGCAAAAAGGCCTTTTTCAGGGTGGGACTTTTCGTTTTTAAGTTAATCAGAAAGTATAACTTTCTGACGCACATAAGTGCACTGGCTAAAGACGTAACATCCTGTTACAACGCCAGTACTAGCACGTCCTGTGCGTCGCAACTACGCCTCTGTCTTCACCAAAGGCTCGCCAATCGGCGAGTTTTCTTTACTGATACCGGAAGAATGGCAAGTGAACCGCTGCCATTTCCCAGCGCCAGGTTGGCACCTATATGGATCAGCTATACAAACTCCACGTTAATATCGAAACAAATGGCTATATAGATATCCCATCACATCGGTTTATCTTAATGTGTCAAAAGTAGCAGCGGCTTCCTGCATAATCTGTGCGACACCCGCTCATCATATTGTTACAAGGAGTGAAACCAAATGGCTGATAAATTTGTTGCAGTTAGGAAAAATGGTGACGGTGACATCGTCGAATTAAAAACGTCGTCAGGAAAAGTGGTCGATTATAAAGAAGCGCAGGCAATGGCCAAAGGTGGTCAAGTTGAAGGTGTTAATGTGTTCAAAGGCAGGGATGGCGATGAGCATTTAAGGTCAAACGCTGATGGCGATCCATCCAACAACTTAGATAATCTGCCAACGTTCTAAAAAGCTCAAGAGGAGGTTAGTAAATTGGCAAAAGAAGAAAAGAAAAGACGGTCAGACCAGCGAAAAGAAAAGGAAAAACCAAGGGGATTTAACGAAGAAGATTTAGAAGGATACGGTGATAAAAAACTGGAAGGTCCTGACCGGCCTTCGACATAAACCGACAGGTGACATATATAATAGAAGAAACTCGATTTAAAATTATGAAAAACCGGACGTTTGTCCGGTTTTTTTGTTATGGTGTGCCCGGCATGGGAGTGAATGGAAAAACGGTTCGAACGGTCATCAAAGCGGCCGGATGATGCCTGTTCAAAAATCCAGCAATGTTAAGTTGTTGTTAATTGTTATAAAATGTTCAATTTTGTTACCTTTCTTTCTACTCTGACCTTTATTTATAATAATAAAGAAAGCCATCATATCTTCATTTGAGGTGAGGTTGTGCAGAATTTTTTGTGTAAATTTTTTTCTGGAATGAGTGTTTTAATTTTAGCATCAGCGCTATTAACGGGATGCGGGCATGAAAAACCCCATGCATTTAATTGGAAAGTAGGAAACTTTCAAGCGACAGATGAAACTGGACAAGATTTTGGCCTTTCAGATCTAAAAGGTAAGGTTTGGCTTGCTGATTTTGTTTTTACACACTGTCAAACCGTTTGTCCGCCTATGACGCGTAATATGGCTGCCTTACAGGAGCAGCTCAAAAAGTCAGAAGCAAAGGCACAAATTGTTTCATTTACAGTTGACCCAAAGAGAGACAGCCCGGATGTATTAAAAAAATTTGCAAAGGAACAAGGAGCTGACCTTTCCAACTGGCATCTTTTAACGGGGTACAGCTTTGATAAAATTAAAAGTTTGTCGGAGAAATCCTTTAAATCCGCAGTTTCAAAGCCCGCGAAGGGGAACGACCAATATACGCACGGTACAAATATCTTTTTAATCGATCAGAAAGGGACTATTGTACAAAAATACAATGGCTATAGTGATGTTCCTTATGATGATATTATAAAAGATGTTAAAGCATTGAACGAGTAGGTGTATGACATGAAAAAGCAAATGGTATTCATTATTGGATTGATGATATTCATTCTTGCCGGATGCAATAATAGTGATAGTCAGATATCACATCAGGGTAATGGTGATGACAGCCTTGCGCCACTTAAGGTCAACATTTTAACAGATAAAAATGCTTTTAAAGTAAATGAATCTGGTAAAGTTGAAATTAAAGTAACAAAAAAGGAAGAAAATGTAGATGACGCGGACGAGGTAAAATTCGAAATTTGGAAAGATGGGCAAAAGAATAAGTCCCGTATTTATAAAGGTGTTCATACAAAAGAAGGGCATTATATGTTAAAGCATACCTTTAAAGCTCCAGGTGACTATCATATTATCGCTCACGTTACAGCTCGTGGAAGCCATACAATGCCTGTGAAAGTCCTTCATGTGTCTTCATAAAATTTTATATAAGAAAAATTGGCTGCCACTTAGAGTGGGCAGCCTATGGCTTATCTTGCGGCACGGAGCTGTCTTAACTTTTGCTCGTTTTTCCCCATTTTTTTAACTAAGGTAGGGTGTCTCAGCATTAACATGGTGACTTTCCCCAGTAAAAGCCCGGAAATCGAAAACAGATAAATAATATAACTTGAAGGCCCGCTTAAATGCGGATGGAGATGGAGACCTGACAGCTCAACAAAACTAAGCCCGTATTTTATAGGAATAGACACGATCCAAACGAGGATAGCCAATGTCGATCCTGCAACGTACCACACGCCATCCCGGTTTGTAAGATGTGTGTAACGCCCTTGAATCAACCCGATACCGAAAGCGAAGAACAATCCAAATGATAAAATAACCCAATCCCCAACCGATACAACAGGCATTTTCGATACAGCGTAACTTGCTGATATTAATAATAGAATTGGCAGGCGGTATAACTTTCCGGTCATCGGTCTTTCCCTCAGCTGATTCATAATAATGACAATGAGTATGAGTGCACCAAATATATAATGCATCATATCCGCTCCTTAAAACCGAATTTGGAAGGTCATTACATACTTATGACCAGATACGCTGTCCTACAACAAAACAATTCTTTGGATTCCAACCCCCAAAAAACGATATTTTTCGCCTAAATTACAGAATGATGACATGTGAAAAAACTACAAAATTCATTCC
The DNA here is from genome assembly GCF_004341035.1 of Scopulibacillus darangshiensis. Lineage (GTDB taxonomy): Bacteria > Bacillota > Bacilli > Bacillales > Sporolactobacillaceae > Scopulibacillus > Scopulibacillus darangshiensis. The sequence continues at coordinate 120,646 of NZ_SLXK01000005.1, read as the reverse complement.
TGTTAGATAAAATATTACAAAAGGGTTACGAACCGAAATGTACTCTTAATATAAAAGGGCTTAGTCCTAGGGCTTTTGAATGATATAATAAGATTCGATAAAGCAGTTCGAATAGTGTATTTTTTTCAGACAACATAGAGCTCGAAAAAGAGGACTAAGGTCTTAAAACGGAATAAGAGTTTTGGGGAGGAAATGATGAAAAAGAAGTTAACATTGACAATTGCGCTAAGTCTTGGGATTACATACAGCACGGTGGCACCGACCAATACATATGCAAAGGAATCAATAGGTTCAAAGATTAATAGTGTGAAAAGTGAACAGGCAGCACAACAATCGGCCAAAAGCCAGGTTTTGGCCCAAGAGCAGAAGCTCTCTGGAGAGCTTAATAAGCTTAACAACCAAATGTTAAATATGACTGGTAAAGTCAGTGAAAAACAAGTTGACATTAATGAAACCAAGGACGATATAAAGAATTTGAAAGCGGACATTTCAAAAACAAAGAAGGCCCTGAAGAAAAGGGAAAATTACCTGAAAGAAAGAGCAAAAACGTATTACGTAAATGGCAACACTAGCTTTTTGGATGTCATTTTTAATTCCGATAGTTTTGGTGATTTGATTGAGCGGGCATTCGCGATGAAGCAAATTACGGAAAATGACCAAAAGATTATTAATAAACAAAAAGCCGATAAGAAAAAGTTGGAAAATGACCAGGCAAAGCTGCAAAAGAATCTAGAAGCTTCCGTGTCGCAAATGGATGATCTCCAAGGGATGCTTGTTAAAATTGAAACGATGCATGCACAAAAACAAAAGGCTGCCGATGTTCTGAATAGCAAAGCGGCGAGCATTGATGATAGATTATCTGATCTTAAAGACGCTGAGGCTGCTCTCTCGGAAGAGAAGACAGCGGATAAGCACCCAGTTGCTGCAGCGGCTCAGGATACTAATAAGGAACCTAAAGTCACAAAAGTCAGCACACATGAGAATGCATCATCGGATAACAGCAGCAGGTCAAGTGTTCACCATTCATCACATAAAGCGAGCAAACCTAACCCAAAGCCAGAGTCACATGAATCAGATCATTCAACAACGTTAATATCTGATGATGTCGCAACAGGCGGCATTTCGGGGATTATCAATGCCGGTAAAAAATACATTGGTCATTCCAGATATGAAATGGGACGAGGCCGCTCTGCATCTGATATCGCTAATGGCGTTTTTGATTGCTCTGCTTTTGTGAGCTGGGCATTCAGAGCTAATGGTATAAATCTAGGCGGTGCATCAACAGAAGCGTTAAAGAATGTTGGTCAAAGAATCAACAGCAAAGGTGCTTTAAAGCCTGGTGACCTTGTCTTTTTTGACACATATAAAACAAACGGTCATGTCGGTATATACATGGGCGGTGGACAATTTATCGGAGCTCAAGATAGCACCGGTGTTGCAATAGTTTCAATGAGCAACAGTTGGTGGGCTCCTAAATTTAACCATGCCCAGCGCGTACTCGGAAATTAAATAATAAACAAGCCACAGATGAGTTCTCATCTGTGGCTTTATTTTTTTATTGCATCCGTTCTGTTTCCATTTTGCGTTCTTTTCGTTTTCTTGGCTTGAATTCTTCCCTAAAGGATTTAATCAGCGAGAACATCATAAAGATGAGAATGAACGCGAAAGGGAAGGCGGCGATAATGGATGCTGTTTGCAGTGCAGTCAATCCGCCTGACCAAAGAAGGACTAATGCGGCAGCCGCCACAAGAATTCCCCATACTATTTTCGTGATGTTTGGCGGATTCAAGCTCCCGTTTGTCGTTTGCATCCCAAGAACAAAAGTTGCCGAGTCTGCCGATGTAATAAAAAATGTACTGATGAGTATGATCGCTAAAATCGATGTAAAAGTACTTAATGGGAAGTGCGCCAAAACAGCGAATAACGATACCTCGATGCCTTGAGTATTGATGACATCCGATAAATTCACGTTCATGACCCGCTCTAAGTACATCCCTGAACCGCCAAAGATAGAAAACCATAACGTGCAAAAGATGGTAGGAACAACAAGGACTCCGATAATAAATTCACGGATCGTACGTCCCCTGGATACACGGGCAATAAATGTCCCTACGAACGGTGCCCAGGCAATCCACCAAGCCCAGTAGAACAGTGTCCAGCTTTGCATCCATTTGCTATGCTGTATTTCAAATGGTGAAATATTCAAACTCATCGCCGGCAGTTTTTGGATGTAGCGTCCAAAGGTTGAGGTGAAATAATCGAGCAGAAAGCCCGTGTTACCGGCAAATAATAAAAATAGCATCAAAATAATCGCAACGGTCACATTCGCATTACTAAGCCATTTAATACCACGTCCCAAACCGGATGCAGCGGACAGCATAAATAATACCGTAACGATAATGATAATAATAAATTGGACACCAATGCTGTTAGGGATCCCATGGTTTATAAAATGTAAACCGCCATTAATCTGGGCAGCCCCAAGTCCAAGCGACGTTGCAACACCAAAAATCGTCGCAAATACAGCAATGATATCAATGAGCTTTCCAACCCAGCCTTTTGTTTTTTCGCCTAATAAGGGATAAAAGGTGGCGCTCACTAAACCTGGTGCGCCTTTTCTGAATTTAAAATAAGCGAGTGCAAGAGCGATCACAGCATAGATCCCCCAAGGATGAAAGCCCCAATGAAAGAATGAAAACCGCATAGCGTCTTCCGCTGCTCGCTTTGTGCCGGGATCCCCGTAAGGAGGGCTCATATAGTCTTGCAGGGGTTCTGCGACACCATAGAAAACGATACCAATTCCCATCCCCGCACTGAACAGCATAGCAAACCAACTAATTAGCCCGTATTCAGGCTCCTCGTCATCCTTTCCGAGTTTTATCTTCCCATATTTAGAGAAAATTAAATAAATCGCGAAAAGCAATATAACGCTTGCTACAATGAGATAGAACCAACCAAAGTTGGTTTGCAGAAATTGTTGGATATTACCTGATACCCTTGCAAGATTATCTGGAGCTAGTGCTCCCCATAAGACGAATAGAACGGCAATAATAACTGAAATCGTAAATACAATGGTTACTTTTTTCATCAAATCCACCTTTCAGGCTCTTACTATTAACACGACATAGCACCTCTTTGTTTCCATTAATCTTGGTTGAGGCTATATAAAAACTCCCATTTTTCATGATCAGTCAACTCGTTTTTTGGAAGTTGTAAATTCCCTCCCAAAATGATGGTTTCACCTTGTATCGCAATAACCATCGCTTCAACTGCGGTATCGCTGTTCCGTTTTCTGTACACATCACCAACTTCAATGTTATTAAAGTTTGATACAGCTTGATCAGTACTAATAGCTTCACTGTCGTGAACTTTTTCAATGTCTTGATACTCGATAGGGCGGCTGCCACTCTCACGGCCGGGAACCATCAATAAATACTCATTATGCCTGATTCCGTTAGACTTATTGGTAATGACACCTTTGCTTTCAACTGTTGCAACAACTTCTATGGCATTTAAAAAATAATGGTCCAGGTAATCCGGATTTGGATTTGTAATAAGAATAAAATCTCCCTCGGATGCTTTTTTGTCCCTATGTAAAGTATAAATGTTGTTATTGAAAAGAAAGCTGTCAAGCGGCTCAGGCTTGATCCTTTCAACATTGGCGGCATTTGTTAATTGTTGTTTCAGATCTCTAAGCCTAATGAGATGAACGGATTGCTTATACATAGGCTTGACAGAATAAACCCTGCATAGCTCATTGTTAAAATAGACGAATTGCCCTTTTCTTACTTGGTACAGTTTCAATATTCGTTCCCCTTTCAAATTTTAGTTAAACATTGATCTTGCTTATCCAGACACAACGAATAATATTTTATTACAAGTCATTGTCAAACTCAAAGAAAACGGTCGGAAAAATGGTTTCCTTTTATGATGTCCTAATTTAAGTAAAACATGATTGGTTATGCCGATTAATGGGGTATGGTATATATAAGGGTTCGAAAGCTGCTTGGACATATCACATTTACCCTTAATTTTTGTTAAATAAACGTCATGATTGTATCAATAAAATAAAACAGTGCTAAAGGAAGAAGAAAGCGATGGAAAGCAAAGGATCTTTTAAAAAAATAAATGATGTGGAGATATATTATGAGCATCATGGCTGTCCCCTGAAAGAACAACGGCCGGTGCTGGTCATGGTTCATGGCTATTTGTCATCGGCCTTTAGTTTTAGAACATTGATTCCCTATTTGAGTGATTCTTTTACCATTTTCGCACTGGACTTGCCTGGTTTTGGGCAAAGTGAAAAATCAGTTAAGTTTTTCTATTCATTGGATAATTACGCGAGGCTAGTGATCGGCTTTCTGGATGCAATGGCGTTAAAAAAGGCGGTTTTGGTGGGACATTCAATGGGCGGACAAATCAGTTTGTACGCAGCAAACCAAGCGCCTGACAGAATTGTACAAGTTGTCGGCTTAAGTGCTTCCGGTTATTTGGGAAGGCTTAGACTGTGGCTAAGATGGGCGTCTTATTTACCATTTATGAGTTATTATTTGCAGTACTTTTTTAGAAAAAAGGATATTATGCAGACATTTTTGGAAGTCGTTCATAACCGTGATTTGGTGACGAATGAGATGGTCGAAGGTTATCTTGCCCCGTTGAAAAACATCGATTTTTATCGTTCGCTTGTCAGGCTGATGCGCCATCGCGAAGGTGACTTGACGCCGCTCGTTCTTCACACAATCCGCCAGCCTGTCCTTTTATTATGGGGGATAGAAGATCGGGTCGTCCCTGTATCTGTAGCAAGAAGATTCAAAAGGGATTTGCCTGAAGTGACATTGCGGACATTCGAGAATACAGGTCATTTATTGCCCGAAGAAAAGCCAGAAGAAGTCGCAACGGAAATTAAATCATTTATAAACCAGGATGTCAGCGGTTGACATCCTGGTTACTTGGTGTGTCTAGTTTCTTTTAAGATGCCTTTCGAGTCTGGCTTTAACCGCCGGCCATTCTTTTTCAATGATACTGTAGCAGACGGTATTGCGATAGAAGCCATCGGCGAGGATGCGATGATTTCGTAGGATGCCTTCCTTAACCGCACCGAGTCTTTCTATAGCTTGTTGTGATCTTGTATTCCGCTCGTCTGTCTTGATTTGGACCCGTATCGTTTCTAAGGTTTCAAAGCAATATTTCAAAAGTAAATATTTGCATTCTGTATTGACTTTGGAACGCCATACTGCCGGTGAAAGCCATGTCCAGCCGATTTCAAGGTTTCTGTTAGGAACAGAGATATCTAGAAATCGGGTGCTGCCGATAAGCTTTTTGGAGTTGCTGTCCATGATGGCAAAAGGGAAGGCAGTCCCTGACTTTTTATCCTGCAAAGCTTGGTGAACAAGCTTATCCATGTCCTTGGCAGATTTGATGTTCATTGGCATATAAGACCAGATTCTCTGATCATTCCCTGCTTCAAAAAGACCTGACACATGATCCAATGTCATTGGGGTGATTTTCACAGCCTCTCCTGATAGTTCAATAGCTTCCACCGCTTCAATATTCATTATACTTCCCCCTGTCTGATTTCCATGACATCATTATACCCTACAATGAACTAACCGCTGCATATTTTTTGCTCATTTTTGAATAAATAAAATATTGTATTTTGTAGCAGCGAATTTGCTACTTTCGACTCGTATTTTGTCACATATTTGTCCCAGAATGAATGCAGGGATCACCGTATGTTTCACGAATTTTAGTTTATGGTCAAGTATAATGCTAATGGTACTTTAATAATATTTTTTGGATCGAAAAAGGAATTTATCTCATGAAAATAGAATTGAAAATAGAATTGAAAGAAGGAAGTATGATTCCTTGCACCATGATGTTGCAACCCTTCCTAGAACCTTAGCTGGCGGCAGTTTGCCGCCTGATATTAATAAGTTGTACTTGCTTCTACTTTTTCGAGGAGGGCTTTAAATGGCAAAGTTGTATTTAACCCGGCACGGCGAAACAGAATGGAATGTTGAAGGCCGAATGCAGGGCAGGCAAAATTCTTTATTAACCAAACGAGGCAGAGAGCAGGCGTCATGGCTGTCGGAACGCCTGAATAATATAAATATCAATCTGATCATTTCAAGCCCGAGCGCACGTGCTTTGGAAACCGCGGAAATCATTCGGGGGACACGAGATATAGAGATTGTACAGGATGAGCATTTTCTGGAGATTAATGTTGGTGATTGGGAAGGGTGTTTGAAGGGTGATATCGAAAAGAAGGACCCTGATAAATCACTTTTGTTTTGGACAAAGCCCCATTTATTTAAAACTACAAATGGTGAGGATTTCTATCAGGTTAGAGAAAGGGTCTTGCCGTGGCTCAAACATATTCTGAATGAATACCAGGGTCAGGAAGTCCTGATTGTTACACACGCGATTGTTTTAAAAATTATATTGAGCTACTTTAATAAAACACCCTTAGAACGGTTGTGGGAAGGACCGTATATAGAAGGAACAAGCCTGACAACGGTAGAGATCAGCGGTGAGGATTGGAAAATCAGCCAGTGTGCGGATACATCACATTTCAAAATTGTTCCGATGAAACTATAGAATGGGAAAGAGCCAGCTTTAGTCAAAGCTGGCTCTTTGCTTAATTAACTTTTACCCTGTCTTTATCCGGTGACTTAATTTTCAAAAAGGAAACGGACAACCTTGTTATCTGACGAAGCTGTTTTACCAGCGAAGAATGGCGTCAGGATCAGAATCAAGGCGATGTTAACCAGGATTCCCCAAAAACCGCTGTAACCTGGTAAATGAAGCGGTGCTGCTAGAAAAATCATCACTAAACCACCGATCAAACCAACTGTAACAGGGACCTTGTTCATTTTTTTCCAATAGAGGCTTACAGCAACGGCAGGGAAGATCTGAACAATCCCTGAAGTTCCTTGAAGCTGAAGGTTAATGATTGATGACGGAAACAGAATGCCGAACATGAGGGCAAGAAGCACGATCAGAAAGACAAATAACCTGGCCATTAAAGTGACCTTTTTTTGCTGCATTGATTTGGCAAAGAGGTCCTGAATGATATTTGTCGCAAGCAAATTCGAAGCTGCAATGACCATGATTGAGGCCGGTACTAGGCTTGCCAGCATAATGGTGGCAAATGAAAACCCCTGACCGACACCGCCAAGAGATTTTTGAATCAAGATAAGCAAGGCGGAATTGCTGTCTTTCAGACCCGGGACAACGAGCAAAGCAAGGATGCCCAAAGCGGTAATGAAAAAAAGCAAGATATTATAGAAAGGAAGAGCAATCGCATTTTTTCTAAGAGACTCACCGCTTTTTGCCGCTAAGGCTCCTGTCGACGAATGCGGCCACATAAAAAGGGCGACAGCAGAAATAAATGCAGCAGTAGAGAACCAAAATGACCCATGCCCGCCGCCGTGTCCCGGCAGCGTCATGTATTCAGGATATTTTTCCGCAGCGACATGAAGGAAATCCCCCCAGCCCCCAAACCATTTAATAGGCAAATAGATGACTAAGAACAGCATGACAACCCAGACTAAGATATCTTTGACCAAAGCGGTCCATGCTGGTGCCCGCAGCCCGCTGAAAAAGGTGTATGTCCCTACCAATAAAAAACTGATGATGAGAATGACGGTGGGACTGATTGTTCCATGTCCCGCGACTTTCACAACATTTTGGATCCCAGCTAATTGCAGATCAATGTATGGAATTAAAAAAAGGATGCCGACAAGAGCAACCAACCCTGAAAGAAATTTACTGTCGAAACGTTCCCTGACATAATCTGCTAAAGTCGTCATTTTGAATTCCGCTGCAACGGACCAAATCTTCGGTATATAGTAGAAAATGATAGGGAAGGCCAAAGCCGCGTAAGCGCAAGCAAAAAAAGCAGGTGCGCCCAAGGTATAAGCGTAGCCGGTCAAACCAAGGAAGGTGTAGGCGGTATAAATATCAGCACCGATTAGAAACCAAATGAGCAAACCTCCAAAATTACGCCCGCCAATTGACCATTGTTCAATCGATTCACGTGATGACTTATCTGAACCGGATATAAAACCAATAATAATGACGATAAAAACAATGATTGCTGTTATTAAAAGTGCAAGATTAGACGTACTCATAATTATCTTTGTTCCTTTCTAGTTGACCGATTTTTGCGAAGCTTGTAGATCGCAAGTGTAAAAAATGGTGTTGCCAAGAGCCAAAGCAGCCACCAGAAAAAGAAAAACGGCAAGCCGATAACAAAGGGATCCGCCTTATTAACCCAAGGGAGGAGCAAGAGCTGGGCAATAAAAGGGATGAGAAATAAAATAACTTCAAATATACGATTCAATCGATTAACCCCCTTAGAATTCGAATATTCTACATTTTATCATTCTTCGGATCGAGATGTTAGTCCTTTTTTTAGAAAACAAAGTAAATATGAGCACTAAATAAACATATAAGTTAAGAGACATATTTTTAAGGGGGATTATAATGGCTCAGGGAACATATCAAGAAACGGTGTTATTTGAGCATCGTTTTTGGCTTCAGGTCCTTGGCGATCATGCCAGATTCATCTATCACGCTCTATCACCTAATGAAACAGAAGACATAAGAGTCGCCCGCCAATTTATTAATGCATTTGATCAAGCTCTCCACCAATCCAGAAGAGAGCTTTCCGGGGATGCTCTTAATCAGCTGACGAAAGCGGCAGAGAAGGCCGCCGGTGATTTAAGGGTATTTAAACTTAACTTGCTAAGGAGGCAGCTTACCGGTGATATATCGATTGGTCTGGCCGAAACTTTCATCAACCACATGGTGAATGAACTTGATGAGTATTTGCGAATCCTAAGTTTTTTGGCAGAAGGGAAGGTGCCGCCAAAGGTGCATCCGATCCATCACCACCTGCTATGGGTGTCAGATGCCGGAGCCCATGCAGGGATCATAACAAGCTCCTTGGACGTGACGGAAAGAAAATTAAAGGAAAAAGGAAAGGCATTTGAGGAGGATTTTCATGGCTTTTATTTGAAAGCGATTGAAATAGCTGGTTATCTGCGCACAAATATCTACCAATTTCCGGCCCTTTCACGATACAATTCTGATGTGCGGCTTGAGCTTAAAGTATTTCGCGGCTTTTTGGCCGAGTTGGAAGAATGGGGCCTCAGTAAAGAACTTCTAGGGACATTCACACCATTAATGGCGGATCATATGGCAAGGGAGGAATGTTATTATCTCATGCAGCTGGCGGAATCTGACGGCACGCCGCCGCCATCATGTGATCCGACAAAACCGCGGGTAACAACGGCAAGCATGAGTTAATATGAAGCAATAAAACCTTCCCTATTGCGGTGCGGGAAGGTTTGGTTATGTGATTCATGCTTTTTGATACAAAATGGTTTGGGCAATGCCAATAAAATATTCGGATTCGTCGATAATATGCCTCATGACAACCCGGGCTGTCGGATTATTTTTGATTGGATCACTTTCCCGCATCATTTCATTACAGAAGGCAATAAACTTTTCGCTTTGATTGAGGCAGTAGACAATCAATTGCATAAGATCACGGTAGAGCTCCTGGGAGAACGAGCCATTTGAGCGGACAGCAGTTTCAATGAAACGGACAATTTGGCTGTGTGTTTCTGAAAGCAGTATTTCCCACTGTTTTAGTGCCTCAACATATTTCGATTCAAGGCCTTTGACGAGCTCACGGATGACAACGGTGTGCTCTTCCTCCTGAAGCTTCCAAAATTCAGCTTCATCCATTACCCTAAGAGGCAATTGACCACCATAATAATATTGCATGACACCAATCCCCTTCATTTTTTGTATTATTAGAGCCTATTCAAATTTTTACTTTTAGAGAACTTGAATTTCCATGGGTACCGCATGCCCGGTTAGAACATTATAATGAAAAGTAAAATGAAAATGTGGTAAAATCGTGGCATTGAATGGAGGCTATTTTTATGAAACTCATCGCAATTGATTTGGATGGAACATTATTAACAAGTGACGGGACGATTAGTCTAGAAAACGCCAAGGCTATTAGGGAAGCGCAAAGGGAAGGTGTAACCGTCGCGATCTCCTCTGGCAGGCAGATATCCCAGATTGACGCCCTTCTCGCCGAGGCAAATCTCCGCTGCCCGGCTATTTCCAGCAACGGTGCAGCAGTATTCACTGATGATCATCAATTGATCAAAAGCTGTCCATTGCATTCGGAACAAGCAAAGAGGATTTATGAGATATTAGAGGTTAATGACGCCTTTTATAGAATATCAACCAATAAGGGGGTTCATGTGCTTACCAACGGTACGGACCGATTAACGAATGAAATTGAGCAATTGAAGCATATGGATTTCTCCTTTGAAGAGGAAGCATACAGAGATATTGTCAGGCGCTATGAGACATTAGCCGATGTCCACCCATTTGAGAACGCGGTGGGATTATTCCAACATGACATCGTTATATATAAATTCTTGATTCAATCCTTTCAAAAGGAAAAATTGGAGCGGTTAGCGAGTGATCTTAAAGCCGAAAAGGAGATTTGTCTTACTTCCTCCGGTATTGATAACCTCGAAATTAACCACATCGATGCCCAAAAAGGGTACGGCTTGATGGCGATGGCTAATCATCTCGGCATCTCAATGGAACAAACGGCGGCGATCGGCGATAATTTCAACGATGTCTCCATGTTCCAGAAGGCGGGCTTAAGTGTCGCTATGGGAAATGGCGAAAAGGATATCAAGGAGATGTGTGACATCATTACCTTAACGAACGATGACAATGGTGTCGCCTATGCCATTCGGAACTATATTTTGAATCCGGAGAGAACATGACTGCTGTTATGGACACCATGGTATAATAAATGTAAATGCCAAGGAGTGATAGGGATGAGCCGGCCGCTCGAGAAAACGACGTTCACCTATGGTGATTATAGGAATTGGCCTGCTGAGGAAAGATGGGAACTGATCGATGGCGTACCATATAATATGTCATCTGCACCGTCTAGACGGCATCAAAAAATTCTCATGAATATTTCTACAGAGTTTTCGGTTTATTTGAAAGGAAAAACGTGTGACGTTTATCAGGCCCCTTTTGATGTTCGTCTTCCTAACAGCAATGAAACGGACGATGAAATAACAACGGTTGTTCAGCCTGATCTAGTCGTGATATGTGATCCAAAGAAATTGGATGATAAAGGCTGTATAGGGAGCCCGGACTTGGTCATTGAAGTCATATCTCCTTCGACGATGCAAAAGGATCTGAAGGAGAAATTTTACTTGTATGAGCGTATGAAAATTCAATATTACTGGCTTGTCTATCCTGAAGAAAACATCGTCACCATTTTTACACTGACTGATGAAGGGAAATACGGACGGCCGGATATTTATGCGGGTAAAGACAAAATAGATATTGGTTTGTTCCAAGACTTTACCATTGATTTAGCAGATGTTTTTGAACTGAAAAATGGGAATAATGATCAAGATTAGATATGCCTGCCTTTCGTCCCGGCAGGCTTTTTTTGCAGGGAGGTGCAAGAAGTGTTTAAAATCTTTCTTGTTGAAGATGATGATACAATGAGAGACATTATTTTTGACAATATAAAAAAGTGGGGGTTTGAGGGATATTTGCCTCATTCATTTCACGATGTCTTTAAGTCCTTCATTGATTGTCAGCCGCATCTCGTATTAATGGATATTAATCTGCCCGAATTTGACGGATTCTACTTGTGTCAAAAGATTAGGGAGGTCTCCAAGGTGCCGATTATCTTCCTTTCATCTAGGGATACGCCGATGGATATGATTATGGCGATGAATATGGGCGGGGACGATTTTATTCAAAAACCAATTGATACGGATGTGCTCATGGCTAAAATTAATGCCATGCTGAGACGGACATACTCTTACACTGACACGGTGGCAAGTGTCATTGAATGGGGCGGTGCGATATTAAATTTGAAGGACAGTACCCTGCTTTATAACAACGGGCATATTGAATTAACCAAAAATGAATTTAAAATCATGTACTTATTGATGAAGAATGCCGGGAAAGTGGTCACCCGTGATAATATCATGAGGAGTTTATGGGAGGATGAAAGTTTTGTTGATGAAAATACATTGACCGTTAATGTCGTCAGAATCAGAAAGAAGCTGACTGAGGCGGGGTTAAAAGACTTTATTCAAACGAAAAAAGGGCAAGGATACATTATATTATGAGACTATCGCAGTTTCTCAAGGACCGGCAATATCTTATTCTTTTCTATGTCATTATGATGGTTTTCATTTCTCTCGTTGTCTATCTTGATCCTCATTTCAGCACCGGTCTGGGCAATATCATTTATTTCAATACCGTCACCATTGTCTTTTTCTTTATTTATTTACTGCTGGGCTTTTTCAGGCGAAGAAAATATGTAGCTGAACTTCAGGATTTGACCAACAATGATCTCCCTGTTGAAGTTCCCGCGGCATTGCCTGAGCCGCTGACCCATGAACAAGCTTTAATACATCAAGTTTTAATACGTATTTATCAGGAGCAGTTAACTCAAATCCAAGGATTACATAACGAAAAAGTCGAAAATCAGGAGTTTATCATATCCTGGGTTCATGATATCAAAACACCTATTTCGGCAAGTAAGATGATGATCAAACATCACAGTGGGAGATCGCCGGAAGAAGCGCTGGACAAGCTTGAAGATGAATTGGCTAAAATTGATCAATACGTGGAGCAGGCGTTGTATTATTCAAGAGTTGACACGTTTTCCAAGGATTATTTTATAAGTGAATTTATGCTTGATGCTATTGTCAAGGCAAGCATTAAGAAACATGCCAAAATGTTTATCAGCAAAAAGATAAATGTCGATTTGGAAAATGTCGATAAAACTGTTTTGAGTGATAAGAAGTGGCTGGCGTTCATCATCGATCAAATCATCATTAATGCAATAAAATACACCGATCAAAGCGGGAAGATTCAATTCATTGCCGAAGAAAATGGCAGTGAAATCCGGCTTGCCATTAAGGATAACGGGATTGGGATCAAAACCGAGGACATCGGCAGGGTGTTTGAAAAGGGGTTTACTGGTGCCCTAGGCAGGAAGTTTGCCCATTCCACAGGGATGGGACTGTATCTCTCGAAAAAGCTTGCTCGGAAGCTTGGGCATGAGCTAACCATTATATCTGAGGAAGGGGAAGGAACCACCGTCACCATCCATTTTCCGAAAGCACTTGACTTTTACCAAGTGGCTAAATAAATTGTTCCCTCTTTGGCTTACAAATCTGTAAGGTTAAAACACCCATTTGTAAGGTTATGAAATGGAATGGGCAAATGGCATGAACTAAAATGAAAAGCGTAGTAAAAATCTATAAGTATTATCATGATTAACACTCATTTTAGGAGGAGTCATAAATGAAAGCCATGTTACAAGCCCAGCATGTGAAAAAGGTCTTCGGCCAAAAAGGGAATGTGTTTACAGCTTTGGATGATATTGATTTGGAGATTAAGGAAGGTGAATTTGTCGGTGTGATGGGGCCTTCGGGCTCAGGAAAGACCACGCTGCTGAATATATTATCAACGATCGATCAGCCGACCGCCGGCAGTATTTTTATCGACGGCAGCCGAATTGACAATTTGAAAGAGGACCAGTTGTCTTCATTCAGAAGAAACAAGCTGGGATTTATCTTCCAAGATTACAACTTGCTTGACACGCTGACCATAGAAGAAAATATTGTCTTGCCTTTAGCTCTTGCAAAGGTTAGTGCTAAAGAAATCGATCGTAGGGTAAAGAATATTGCCCATAAAATTGGGATTGAGGAGATCCTAGCCAAGTTCCCTTACCAGGTATCCGGCGGCCAAAAGCAAAGAACAGCAGCATCCCGTGCAATTATTGCCGGTCCAAGCCTTATTTTTGCCGATGAGCCAACGGGAGCACTGGATTCAAAATCGGCAACAGCGCTTTTGCAAAGCCTTAGCCAGTTGAACGAAAGGGAACATGCGACAATCATGATGGTCACGCATGACGCTTTTGCGGCAAGCTTTTGCAGCCGGGTGCTATTTATTAAAGACGGTGCCATGTTTACTGAGTTAGTAAAGGGGCAGACCTCCAGAAAGGATTATTTTCAAAAAATCTTGGATGTTTTGTCGGCCTTGGGAGGTGGCATGGATGACCTTATTTAGTATCGCGAGGAAAAATATAAAAAGAAACTTTTATAACTATTTTCTCTATTTTGCTTCAATGATTTTCAGCATTGTCATCTTCTTCACTTTTGTATCTTTGCAATACAATGACCAGGTTGCCGAGGCTTCTACAATGAAGATCAGCACCGCTTTTAAAGGCGCTTCAATTGTTTTAATCATCTTTGTAGGGATTTTTATATGGTATTCCAATGCGTTTTTCACCCGCCGGCGCAAAAAAGAGGTTGCTCTTTATTCATTATTGGGAGTTAGAAAAAGGCAAATTGGTAAAATGCTGTTTTATGAGAATTTTGTCATGGGGCTCTTCGCCCTTATTATCGGGGTGGTCCTCGGCACGCTGCTATCGAAATTCTTTGTCATGCTGCTGATGAAAATGATGGGATTTGCTGTCGATGTGGCGTTTATGATTTCAGGAAAAGCCATCCTTGAAACTGTGATTGTGTTTGCCATTATTATCTTGATTACCTCATTTGAAGGTTACAGATTGATTTATCGTTTCAAACTTATTGACCTGTTCCATGCTGAGAAAAAAGGCGAGTCTGCACCGAAGGCTTCAGTCTTTGCTGCTTTGTTAGCCATTATTTTCCTTGCCGCAGGTTACTTCATCTCAACCCAAACACTGACATCGAAGCTATGGTTAAGCAATATATTGATGACGGCACTTATTATTCTGGCAAGCGTCACGCTTGGGACTTTTTTATTGTTCAGATCCTTGACCATTTATATGATTAAGCTTTCAAAGAAAAATAGAAGTCAATATTATAAAGGGATAAATATTATCGGCACATCACAGCTGTTATACCGGATAAAGGGCAACGCCCGAATTCTGACGATCATCGCACTGCTCAGCGCCGTAACGCTTTGTGCAATTGGCACGAGCTATAGTATGTTTTATAACGCCAAGCAGCTTTCAAACGCCATGAACCCTTTCAGCTATGCTTATATATCTCAAGGAAAACCATTGGATCAAAAGGTTCACGGGATTATTAATCATCAGAGTGACCACCAGCCTGCCAGTTTGTATTCGACCAAAGTGATAAAACAAGAAATTAATATAGACTGGGATAAAGCACCGAATGGGTATTTTATGGATAGGAAAAGATCTACGTTCCTTTCAAATTCAGCCTTTAATCAGTTGGCGAAAACGCTGGGTCAGAAAGGTTCGCTGCATTTAAAAGGTGATGCTGCGGTTGCACTGGACAATCAATACAGTAAAACCTTCTCACCTCATTACAGAGGAAAAACGCTTGATATCAAGACAAATGATGGAAGAGAGAAGCTGCATTTTGTCGGTTTCAA
The DNA here is from genome assembly GCF_004341035.1 of Scopulibacillus darangshiensis. Taxonomy (GTDB): domain Bacteria; phylum Bacillota; class Bacilli; order Bacillales; family Sporolactobacillaceae; genus Scopulibacillus; species Scopulibacillus darangshiensis. The sequence goes on along the minus strand of NZ_SLXK01000005.1, from coordinate 105,169 downwards.
GGACTATAATGTTATCAATAGCAATTTAGCAGGATTTCCTGTTGTGGTGAGTGATCAGCTCTTCCAAAAGCTGGTCCGATCCGGACAGGTGCAAACAATTAAGCAATGGCAAGTCAAAAATGATACAGACTCTGCAGAATTAACGAAAAGGCTTGCAAGCATATTACCTAAGAAAGCTGAGTTTACCGATTTTTATAGACCGTATAAGGATATGATGGCTGGCAACGGGATGTTAATGTTTCTTGGCGCCTTCCTTGGATTAGTGTTCTTGCTTGCAACCGGAAGCATTATCTACTTCAAACAGTTAACGGAAGCAGCCGCGGACAAAGAGCGCTATGATATTTTAAAGAAAATCGGTGTCACAAAAAAGGAAATCAGACATTCTATTGCAAAACAAATGCTATTTATCTTTAGCATGCCACTCGGCATTGGCATCCTGCACAGCGCGTTTGCCTTATCAGCATTGTCTGACCTTATGGGCAGAAATATCCTTGCCCCGGTCCTCATTAGTATGGGGGTCTACACGGTCATCTATATCATGTATTATTTCCTAACGGTGAATTCCTATTTCAAGCTCGTAACCCAAGGGAAGTAAAACAACCGGAAAAACCGCATGAGGCGTCATCTGTATGCGGCTTTTTTGTTTTTAATGTCTTTTCTTGTTCGACATTGTTTCTTTTTTGTAACCCTTTTCTCATGATTAATTTTTATGATGGTTATTAGGGATAAGGGATAAACCCCCGACAGTCGTTAAATAGCAAAAAATGCCGAAGCTTATATGTCGGAACTGTTTGACACCTTTAAATAAATATATTAAATGAAAGGGATTTTTACGTGAAAAAGATTATCATTATTGGGGCTGTGATCATAGGCTTATTGATATTTGGAACAACGGGATATGCTTATTATATGTATCATTCACTGGGAAAAACGGTTAAGTCAATGAATGAACCGTTAAAGGATCAAGATCCTGGACAAAAAGAAAAACATATAGAACCGGCAAAACCAATTTCCTTCCTGCTGCTCGGTGTTGACCAACGCAAACATGATACGGGCAGGTCGGATGCCATGCTGGTCGTTACGGTTAACCCGCAGAAAAAGTCTGTGAAAATATTAAGCATACCCCGCGATACCAGAACAACGATTCCCGGCAGAGAGGGAATGGATAAAATTAATGCTGCTTATGCTTATGGCGGGGCCGATTTATCGGTTAAAACGGTTGAAAATTTATTCCATATTCCGATTGATTATTATGTCAAAATAAATATGGAAGGTCTCGAAGATCTCATTGATGCCGTGGGCGGTGTCACAGTAAACAGTGATTTTTCGTTTAGTTACGGCGGCTACAGCTTCCAAAAGGGTGAAAATCAATTGGATGGCAAGCGGGCGCTTGCCTATGTGAGAATGAGAAAGCAGGACCCGCGCGGAGATATCGGCAGGGAAGCAAGGCAGAGGGATGTCATACAAGCCGTAGCAGAAAAAGAATTAAGCCTCTCAGGTTTAAAAGATTTGCCGGATGTCCTAAATATTATAGGTGATAATGTTAAGACCAACCTCACTCTCAATGACATGAAAGCCATATATCAAAACGATAAAGATGCCCTTCAAAGTGTTGAATCACTGCACTTAGACGGCAGCGGGAAGATCATAGATGGATTATGGTATTATATTGTAAACGATAAAGTTATTCATCATGTTTCAAATGAATTAAGAAATCAGCTTGAATTAACAGGAACCGATGTTGGGAAAACTAGTATAGGATCTTAAAAAAGTGAATGAACAATAAACGCCCCATTTCCTGATATGACTATGGGGTTCTCCATATGTATGCTTATTGCTTATTATGTTGTACATGGAGCTTTTTCATAAAAAGAGATGTTGCGGTTTAAGGCATAGAACATGTAACTTAGCATAGAGATTGATAGAATGAAGTTAAGTTATATTAGGGGAGGAATTAAAATGAACGAGGCATTATTATTTAAGCAATTGAATTTCTGGCGGAATCGAACATTAGCAATCCTTGATGAGACAACAGAAGAAGAAGCCGACAAAATGAGGGAAGGGTTTTCGAATAATATTCGCTGGAATCTTGGGCATATTTTGGTTATCCATGACAGGCTGTTATTATCTTTGGCAGGCGAACCCTCATCCGTTCCCGATTCCTACGTGGCATATTTTAATAAGGGGACAAGTCCTGCTGATTGGGAGGATGCACCGCCGACATTGACAGAGTTGCGCGGCAAACTTGAAGCACAGCCCATGAAACTGGAGGAAGTGTTAACAGGCCGATTGGAGGAAAAGCTAGTTACGCCATTGAAAGGGATGGAGACTGTCAAAGAAATGATCGCCTTTGCACCGACGCACGAAGCCATGCATGTTGGCACGATCCTCGGTTTGAAGAAGTCGCTGTAAAAATGATTCCCGGCTTTAGGATACTTAGAATAGAATAGCACCGACAATCACTAACAAAATAAACAGCACCAAAATAATAATGAATGTCCCCATAATACCCGCTCCTTTAATCTTTTTATACATTGTATGCCGCCTTGTACTCTTTTGATTCAAGGCGGGGTTAAAAGGGGCAAAGAGCGGGGGATTTAGACTACTGAAGAGAATAATAAAATAATGAAAGGGCCAGGACTGGGTCTAAAGACCCGATCCTGGCCCTTTACTTTTATTTCTAAGCGGCAATATCTCTCTTTGTAAAGAACAGCCAGCCAAAGATCATGAAGATAACATAATAGACAACTAGAACAATAACTGAAAATCCAAGGGTCATGTCATCATTAAGCGGTGTGCCATTTAAATATTGGGAGAGGTCCATATTGGCAAAAAGGACGTATTTAACCCAGTCGTATTTTGCAAGAAACGCGGTAATAGTCGAGCCGGCCATCATTAGGAAAATGGTCAGGCCGATTGATAAAGCACCATTGCGGAAGATGGCCGCAATCGCCCCTGCAAGAGTGGCCATCATAATGAGCTGGACACAATTCAAACCATATTGCTTAAGAACATACATCACCCAGCTTGTTTCCGTGACTTTGCCGTCAGTGTATTGTAGAAATGGCTGGGAAATATCAGCGAAACCGAACAGGATCCCTCCTACAAGCCACGATACAATACCGAGTAAAATGAGCATGCCAATTGCAAACATTAATGAAGAGATGTATTTGGCGAAAATCACCGATGTTCTGCTCACAGGCCGGATTAATAACAGCTTAATTGTCCCCCAGTTAAATTCACTGGATATGCTCGTTCCGACGACGATAATTGTAAAGATGCTGATGACCATAATAAGACCGATCATATCTTTAACAAATCCCCAGATGTTTTCACCTTGTGCAGGAGGGAGGTTGTGAGCAATGCGATATTTGTTAATGGCAATTTCCTTTTTAAAATAGGTTTGGCTTTGGGCCGGCATTTCTTTTAATTGCTTTTCCATATCTTTATTATCTTGAACCAGCTCTTGTTTCCAATTGCCTTTATGCGCATCAGTATTGTCCGGCCCGCTGAACTTAATAATGAGGCCGCCGGCAATAATGAGACCAAGCAGCATCAGCACCATGATCCGATTTGCGCCTTTTCGATATATTTTCATATTTTCATTTTGTATGAGTTGAAAAAAACTAGACAATGTCTCTTCCTCCTGTCACTTCTAAGAATTTATCCTCCAATGTTTTGGCAGCTGAGATGATACCGTAAAGCTTAATCCCTTTCTCAACAAGGATTTCTACGACAATAGGAATTTGCTCGGTATCCAGCTGAATTTCCACAATATCATTGTCATGGTTAATGACTTCAAAATCTAATGTTTCACGGATGATCTGTGCCGCCTGATCCCCGTCATCAACTGAAAAACGGATAGGCCTTTGGCTGTCGCCTTGAACGAAATCATGAACATTTTGCACACCGACAAGCTTTCCATTTTGGATAATGCCTATGCGGTCGCACATTAACTCCATTTCTGATAATAAGTGGCTTGATACAATGACAGCGAGCCCTTCTTCCTCTGCCAGACGTCTAATATAGTGACGAATTTCCCTGATCCCCGCCGGGTCAAGCCCATTGGTCGGTTCATCCAAAATAAGTACAGAAGGGGAGTGCAAGAGCGCTTGGGCGAGACCTAATCGTTGTCTCATTCCGAGTGAATAGGTTTTCACCTTATCATTAATCCGATCCTTTAACCCGACCAGCTCAACAATGTCATTGATTCGTTCCCGGGAAATATCTTTTACCATTCTGCTATAGTGGATCAAGTTCTGATAGCCAGTCAGGAATTTGTACATTTCAGGATTTTCTACGATCGCACCGACATGTCTTATGGCATCTTTAAAATGGCTTTTAACACTCTTGCCGTGAATATATATATTGCCTTCGGTGATTCTCATAAGGCCGACAATCATTCTTATGGTTGTTGTTTTCCCTGCGCCGTTCGGACCAAGGAAGCCGAATACTTCACCGGGATAAATGTCAAAGCTTAACCCTTTGATAATCGGCTTGCCGCCGATCACTTTCTTTACGTCTTCTAATTTGACAGCGGGTTGCTCCGTGCCATCCGGCTTATTTAACATTTGATGTTGCTGCATCACTTTTTTCCCCCAATTTCTATTGATATAATTTGGTCATCCACTCGACAATACTGAGATTTTCTCTGAACCTGATATCCTCTACGTTCTGAATATCTAAAATTTGCCCATCCTTGATAACGGCCACTGTGTCCAATAATTGCTCAATTTCCTTGATCTCATGGGTGGTTATCAATACGGTCTGATGTTCAAGGTCAATGAATGAGATCAGGCCTTTCACAATGGAGTCACGTACCATCGGATCAAGTCCGGAAAGCGGTTCATCCATCAAAATAACCGGCGCCTCCCTAGCTAGTGTTAAAACAATTTTAAGACGGCCGCGGTTCCCTTTAGATAGGTGTTTCACTTTCTGCTTCGGATCAAGGTTCATGAATGTTAAGATTTCTTGAGCCTTCTTAGTGTTGAAATCCTTGTATTGGGAAGCATAGAATTTAACCGTTTCTTCAACTGTAAAGAAAGAGTAGTAGACATCTAATTCCGAAAGGTAGGAGATGTCCCTGCAGTTGAAACGATTGGATGCTCTTCCATTAACAAGAACTTTCCCCTTAGTAGGACGTATTAGCCCGGCAATAAGTTTCAAAGTTGTTGATTTTCCGCTGCCGTTAGCGCCGATCAGGCCAATGATATGGCCGGGTTCCAGGCCGAAATTAATTTCTTTAATTGCCATCTTATTTAAATAACGTTTTGAGACATTTTCAAGGGATATCATGATAAACCATCCTCCTCTCTGTTAACATCTAAATAATGTCTTAAGCCATTAATCATTTCGTTTTCTGTATAGCCCATCATTTTCATATCGCCCACAAAATGAGAAATATGCATCTCCTTCAATTGTTCTCTTAACTTTACCAATATGTCTTCGTTTTCAGTGACAAAGGTACCCTGCCCGCGTCTTGACTCCACAATTTCCATCCTCTCCAGCTCCCGATATGTTCTTTGCACAGTATTCGGATTGACACCCGCCTGAACCGCCATTTCCCTAACAGAAGGCAGCTTATCACCAGGCAACAGCTCACCGCGGATGATTTGATGATTAATCCGGTCACCGAGCTGAATATAGATAGGGGTCGATGTATTAAATGCCCCGCCCATCATGACACCTCAACTTTGTTATCTAATAGCCATGATGACAGTCCGAATAAAAGAGACGCGATGATGATGTGATAGACAATCACACCAATATAGACCGTACCGTTGTATTGACCAAGGTAAGGTGTGAATGATGTGAAGATATCCGTATTAATTGCTCCCCATTGCGTACATATTTTGTACAACCAGGAATCCTTGATAACGGAAAAAAGCCAAGAGATGACTGGGATAAGTAAAATCAAGAACCAGCGCAAACCGCCGAGTCTCGTGATCAAAAAGCGATCCAATACCCAAAGGAAAGTGGACCAAACGGCGATATAGAGCTCCAACAAGAGAATATAAATGACAATTAAAATCCCCGTGCTGATAACAATAGACATAGATAAATTGTCGTTTAATTGAAGAATATTTATATCAAAAAAAGCAGCGTACAATGTGAACAAACAGGCAATCGCTAAAGAAATCAGTGAGTAGCCAAAACCGCTGAGGATTTTTGCACCTAAAAGGGCGCTGCCTGAAAGCGGGCTCTGGAGCCACAAATGCATCTTTTTGTTTTCACTTGACAAAGATGCGAGCATATAGCCTGGAAGATAGAAGATATGAACCATCACTAGCATAAATCCAGCTGCGATCAAAACGGCGGAATCAGGAACTGATGATTGGGAGTCAAAATAAAAGGAAAGGATCACCGCAGCTGTAAGAACAAGCAATACAATAAGAAATGGTATCCTGCCCCCACGGCATTCCTTTTTCAACATTGGCATCCAAGCTGACATAATAAACCTCCAATAATTTGTGTGATCTAGTGTACTAGTAGCATAATACACTGTTGCAAACCGAGATGTCAATAAAGTTTTGAAAAAGTTTTTGTAAAAAAATGTAAGCACGCAAAAACCCGCTGATCGTTACATCAGCGGGTTAAATAAGATTGTTTTGTTAAAGTTTTTCTTTATACTTTAAGAAAGTTTAAATTCGCTAAAGCGAAAAAGCGGTATAAAGTATAAGTGCAACCACGCCTCTGTCTTCACCAAAGGCTCGTCAATCGGCGAGTTTTCTTTAGGCGTGGCTTTCGACTTGAGAAACAAGACGGAGCTTAACAAGCAAGAGCCCGATCAATCCGCAAACGATCGAAGGAATAAGCCATCCTATACCGATATTATTTAGCGGGAGATGGCTCAGCCACGATTCCAGAACAGGGATGTGGATCCCAGCTTGTTTTAAACCATCAAATATACTGATGATGCCGGCGCCAATAAGAGCGCCTGCATAGACCGCTCTTGGCACAGCAGCAAGTTTATTAATAAAGGTAAGTGCAATAAGGACGATTGTCAATGGATAAATGGCCGTTAACACAGGTGTCGAAAAGGCGATAAGCTGTGTAAGGCCAATATTTGCGACAAAAGCACTGAAAACAGTAAAGATCACAACAAACCATTTGTAAGGAATTTTTGGCAAAACTTGATTGAAATATTCTGCGCAAGATGTGACCAGGCCGATTGCGGTCGTCAGGCATGCAAATGTAATGGCCACGCCAAGCAGCAGCTGGCCAGTTGTACCATATAATATACTGGCAACAACTGTCAAAAGTTGCCCGCCGTTCGATGTTGGACCGACTGCTTCCCGGCTAGTCGCACCAAGAAAGGCAAGTGTAATATATACAAGAGCAAGTCCAATAGCAGCAACAACCCCTGCACCTATCGTGGCTCTAGTAATGACTTTTTTGTTTGTCACGCCAAGTTGTTTAATGGTATTAATCACAATGATGCCAAAGATGAGTGAAGCGATCGCATCCATTGTTAGATAGCCGTTCAGAAAACCTGTAAAAAATGGATTACCTTTATAATCATTAACAGGTGCACCCGGGGTTCCAATCGGATCAATGATCCCTTTTATAACAATGATAGCAATAACAATCAGCAGGATAGGTGTTAAAATCTTGCCGATCCTATCTACCAGCTTCGTTGGATTTAATGATAGCCATAAGGTGATACCAAAGAAAATGATTGAGAAAATAAATAGGGGCCAGCCGTTTGGATTCACTGAATCTGAGAGAAAAGGTGTTATGCCAATTTCATGGGCGACCGCTCCAGTACGCGGAATGGCGAAAAATGGTCCAATCACCAAATAACAAACGGCTGTGAAAATCATGCCAAAAATCGGATGAACACGATTGGAAAGATCCCTCAGATTACTTCCAGAAATGGCGATAGCAATGACGCCTAATAGGGGCAGGCCTACACCAGTTATAAGAAAGCCGAATATGGCTGTCCAAACCTCAGTTCCAGATTCCTTTCCCAGCTCGGGCGGGAAGATCATATTGCCCGCACCAAAGAACAGTGCGAATACCATTAACCCAATAAAAAATATATCTTTAAAAGATAGTTGTTTCACATTGATGCACCTCCATGGAGTTCTTAGTTGCTAGAATGGGTCGTTTGTACCCGAATCTTCAGATAATATGCGGTGGTTAATAGGCTCGCATCATAAATTAATCCCTTTAGCAAAACCAAGCATAAAACATTTTTAAATGTTTTGCAAATCCCGTATTATGTCGAATTTTCTGGCTGCCAAAATAATAGCATTTGATGGATATAGTGGAAAAACCTAAAAAATTTATGAAGCCAAAGACCCCCTCTAAAGTAATTAGTATATTTTAACATTTAGTTAGATAGTCTCGCAGGAATTTTCAGTGAAAAATTGAATTTAACATGGTAACATACCTTTGGACTAGGTGTGCACTAAAAATTGAAGGAGGGTTAACATGAGTGAAGTCAGGCTTATACCATTTGAAGTTGACGAAGTTGTCGAACAGTCACAGGAAGTTGTACCAACAGGCGTGGAATTGATTGAGGCGCCGGACATATGGAAAGCTGCCGAGAAGGGCAAGGGTGTCGTTGTGGCGGTCATTGATACGGGCTGTGAGAGCGATCATCCTGATCTAAAAGGAAGAGTCATTGATGGCAAGAACTTTACAACTGACTATGGTCAAGATGAAAGCAACTATGAAGATAATAACGGTCACGGCACTCATGTTTGTGGAACCATCGCGGCGAATGCTGACAAAAAAGGTGTCGTGGGTGTTGCTCCTGAGGCTAGTATCCTTGCACTGAAAGCTTTAACAGAGGAAGGGAGCGGCCAATTTAAATGGATTATCGATGCGATTAATTATGCTGTTGATTGGAAAGGGCCGCAAAATCAAAAGGTCGGTGTCATATCAATGTCCTTAGGCGGGCCTCAAGATGTCCCCGAATTGCATGATGCCATCAAACGAGCTGTTGAAAACAATATATCGGTTGTGTGTGCTGCAGGGAATGAAGGGGATGGCCGGAATGAAACACCTGAAACCTCTTATCCAGGGGATTATAATGAAGTGGTTCAGGTCGGTGCGGTAGATATGACCCGCAATCTGGCTCCATTTTCAAACAGCAACGATGAAATTGATCTTGTCGCTCCCGGAGTGAACGTGTTATCAACATTCATTGGCGGAAGGTATGCCAAGCTCTCCGGTACCTCTATGGCAACGCCGCATGTCTCAGGTGCCATTGCTCTTTTGATCAATGAAAGCAATAAAAGATTTGAACGGACATTGACTGAGCCCGAAATATATGCCCAGCTTGTCAAACATACAGTAACATGCGGTTATCCAGCCAGCGGGGAAGGTAACGGCATTGTCGCGCTTGGCATCGTCCAAAAAATCGATGATATCATCAAACGGCTGACGCCAGGCGGCGGACAATCTTTTCCGAATAAGGTTAGAGTGTAGACAACATTAGATAATTGACTCTTTTAAAGAAAACTTGGCGATAAGCCAAGTTTTCTTTATAGTTGATTAAAGTATAAGTGCAACTAAGGCTTTTCGCCATTTAGTGCCTGGCGATAAGCCAAGTTTTCTTTATACTTTATGGAGATTTATGATCGCTAAAGCGGGTAAGCGGAATAAAGTACCCGCAATCTTTTAAAGTATTAGAAACTAATTTTTTACGATAAGTTTCTGTTAAAAAAGTGGCCGCTCGACAAAATAACCCGGTTCAGAAAGTCATGAGTCTGTGTGACAATATTAATATAGACATTAACAGACCAGGTCAATAAAAGGAGATTAAACATGGAAACGATCGTGTCTATAAAGGTTGCCCCGTCTCAATTGTTGCTTGTGGATTTAATTGATTTTTATTTTATTTGTGAGCGGTCACTCCAAAATATCTATCTCTATCATAAAGGTAAGGCATGCAAGATGAGCCGGATGACAGAGCTATTGACTTTTATATTGACAACAAAGGAAAAGGAACTTCTTGTCATTATAGAAGGGATCGATGCAAAACAAACCAAAAAGTATCTGTATTCCCGTCTCTCCGAAGCAGCACCGATTGTCCCCTTTAAGGAAAGACAATCTATAAAAAAAGGAATCCTCTCAATTTAACGAGAGGATTTCTTTTTTTTGATCCCTATTTTCCTTCCCGCCTGATCGGGATAAGGGCTCTTTCCACTTTCTTTTGCAAATTCCTGAACGCGGCTGCTAACCGGCGATGGAAATGGAGCGGGACGCCCCGCTTCCATGTCCATTCCCATCAGCATCTGTTCACTCGTGGCCAATTTTTCACCATCACTATTTTCCATAATGAAAAACACATGGAGCCGTTTGTCGTCATGGTTCAATAGTTGGGCAGAAACATGTAATGTCTGATCTTTATGTGCTTCAGCCAAATAGCATAAATGCGTTTCTAAAGTGTATATAGAATAGTGATTTTTGCTGCGAAACGAAGCGTCAATTCCGAGCACATTCATCAATTGATCAACAGCGATGCTGAACACGCGTGCGTATTCAGCATCGTTCATATGGCCGTTATAATCTACCCATTCCGTCCTTACTGTTTCTTCTAAGAGCGGCCTGTTCATTAAAGTTCACCATTGAGATTAGCCAAAGGCCAGTACTTCTTCTGTAATTCAATTAATTCAATTAAGAAATCATCCCGGCGCTTGTCGAGTTCTGCAATAGAGTGGCCTTTCCCCTGATGTTCACAACCATTAACGACGCGATCCGTTAGCTCATCAGTCAGTTCAGGTGCCTCAAGTTTGGTCCAAGGATATTTTAATGCCGGGCCAAATTGTTCCAGCATGTGGCGCATGCCTTGTTCTCCTCCTGCGAGATGGAGCGTTAAGAACGGCCCCATAAGTGCCCAGCGCATACCGGCACCATATACTATGGACGCATCGACTTCCTCAGTGGTTGCCACACCGTCATTGACAAGATGCAAAGCTTCACGCCAAATGGCTTCCATTAGACGGTCAGCAATGTGACCGTCTATTTCGTGGGAGATCACTAAGGCTTTCATACCCGCGGATTCGTAGCACTGTTTGGCCCGTTTTACCACATCTGCAGAAGTAGCTTTGCCGCCTACAATTTCTACGAGCGGCAGCAAGTAGACTGGGTTAAAGGGATGGGCGACGATCACGCGTTCCGGATGTTCGCAAGTCTCTTGCAACAGACTTGGTTTGTAGCCTGATGTGCTTGAAGCTATAATAGCGTCAGGCTTTGCTGCATGGGAAATATCTGATAGTAAGCGGCGTTTTAATTCTTCCCGCTCCGGTGCGCATTCTTGAATCAGGTCAGCCGAAGCGACAGCCTTTTTGAGATCCGGTTCAAATGTGAGCCGGTCTATTGAAGCCCCATCAGCCAGGCCCAGTCTTTCTAAGGCAGGCCAAGCATTGTCGACAGCTTTCCGCATGCGGGCTTCGGCACCTTCAGCGGGATCGGTTGCAATAACCTCGAACCCTTGTGCAAGAAAGCGGGCAATCCAGCCATTTCCTATTACGCCTGTACCGACGATCGTCACTTGTTTTATTGTTTGATCTTGCTGCATGTTCATCAACCTTTCTTATGAGGGGTTTCTTAATCCTAAATGTTTGCGTGCTTCCGCTGGTGTCATTTGGCGGCTTCCTAATCCTTCAATAAGGGAAACGGCTTTATCCACGAGTTGTCCATTTGTTGCCATCTCACCTTTTTTCAAGTAAAGATTATCTTCCAAACCAACGCGCACATGACCGCCAAGCAAGACGGACTGTACGGCTATAGGCATTTGCAGGCGGCCGGGGCCAAATGCTGCCCATTCCGCATTATTTGGCAACTTATCCCGCATATAGATCATGGTTTCCGCATCTGCATCAGCTCCCCAAGGCAGTCCTAAGCAAAACTGGAAGAGCGGGTCACCGTCGATTAATCCTTCATCTATCAGTTGTTTGGCAAAGCGTACTTGACCGGTATCAAAACATTCCAGTTCCGGTTTAACCCCGCTTTGTTGAATGAGTCGCGCCTGTTTGCGCAGCCAATCCGTTGGGCTAATATAAATTTGGTCGCCAAAGTTAAGGCTGCCGCAATCCAATGTACAAATTTCCGGCAATAATTCTTTTACAGGCTCATGGCGTTCTTCTGGAGTTTGGATATCAGTGCCGGGTCCGCCGACAGATGGGTCTTCATCGCTTGGCACCCAGTCTCCCCCTCCGCCAGCGGTTATGTTAATAATGACATCTGTTTCGGATTCACGCACCCGTTCCACAACTTCCCGGAACAAAGCCGGGTCATGACTAATGCCCCCGGTATGAGGATCGCGAACATGGATATGGGCGATAGCAGCCCCCGCTTTTGCCGCTTCAATAGAAGCTTCTGCAATTTCTTTAGGTGTCACCGGAACATGGGGACTTTTATTGGTTGTATCTCCGGCACCGGTGACAGCGCAAGTGACAATGACGTTTTTTTGCATAGTAATGCCTCCTGTAAGTAAAAAATATTTATTGTTCGGGTTTATTTTGGCGCTTTTGGCACATGATCAAAGATTTCCCCGCTTTCAAAAAACTCAACGAGACGGTCAAGCCACTGATAATATTCAAGCCATTCTTTTGTTTCTTTAAACAGGTCATTGACCATTTCCTCGGTTTCGGGATCAAGTGAATCGTTATCCTGAATGTCCTTTAACTCCCGATAAAGCCTTTTCTCGAACATTTTATTTTTGTTAATAACTTTGCTCCAATTGGAAGTGAATAATGAAATGAACGTTTGATAGTAGTCACGCTCAACGTTATATAGATCTTTCCTGACACCTTTTTCAAATACTTTTTCTGCAATATTAAAGTCAAGCATTTCACGGACAACCTGGCTCATCCGGGTTTTGCTCATTCCCGTTTCTTCCGATAGTTCGTCAAGTGTCATTGGCTTTCTGTTCATGTAAATGATTCCGAGCACTCGGCCGACTGTTGTTGAAACGCCGTATGTGTGCATGTTATCGGTGATTTTATCAATAAACTGGTTTTTAGCTTGGTTAATTTTTTCTAACGATTTTTCATCCATAGGCATCATCCTTTCATACAGTAATCTTCCCAGTTAATGTACCATATTCCATTTAAAATAAAAAAAAGCGGATGGGAATGTAAACCTTAGCAATTTGGAGGAATTAATAGTATTTCATAAAATAAACTTCATACAATAAATAGTTTACAAAGTTACCGTCAAATATGTACAGTTTATGCATTTTATATTTTATAAAGTTTACTCTATAATGAAACCAATACCTTGATTTGGACCTTGCAGAAAAGATTTTTTACTCGCTGCGATAAGGAAACGGTAATGAGGTTATGATAAAAAAAAGGGTATGTAAATTTATTGGAGGTGTCTGGCATTTGCTAAAATTTGATCATGTATCAAAGGTGTATAAGGGAGGGAAAAAGGCGGTTGATGATATGAACCTTGAAGTGGAAAAAGGGGAATTCGTTTGTTTTATAGGGCCGAGCGGCTGCGGCAAAACAACGACAATGAAAATGATCAACCGTTTGATTGAACCGACAGACGGAAGCATTTATATTAACGGTGAAAATATATTCGATAAAAATGCCGTTGAACTTAGAAGGGAAATCGGCTATGTGATCCAGCAGATTGGCTTGTTTCCGCATATGACAATCCGGCAAAACATCGCACTCGTTCCTAAATTGCTAAAATGGCCAGAGGATAAACGTTTTGAGCGTGCTGAAGAATTGCTGAAATTAGTTGATATGGCACCTGAGTATCTTGATCGTTATCCACATGAATTAAGCGGCGGCCAGCAGCAGCGGATCGGTGTGTTGCGTGCATTAGCAGCTGATCCACCGCTTATTTTAATGGACGAGCCTTTCGGCGCCTTGGATCCTATTACACGGGATTCTTTGCAGGAAGAATTTAAGAAGCTTCAGCGTTCACTTGGCAAAACGATTGTATTTGTCACACATGATATGGATGAAGCTATTGAGCTCGCCGACCGAATTGTCATTATGCGCGATGGAAAACTTGTGCAGGTTGGAAGCCCGGAAGAGATTTTAAGAGAACCGGCCAATGAGTTTGTTGAAGAATTTATCGGGAAGGACCGCTTGGTTCAAGCGAGACCAAATATCCAAACGGTCGAGCAGATTATGAATCCTAATCCAGCGACAATAACGGAGAATAAAACATTGTCCGAAGCCATCCAACTAATGAAGGAGAAACGGGTGGACTCATTGCTTGTTGTTGATAATGAACGAAAATTGTCAGGATTTATTGATATTGAAATTATTGATCGATTTCGCAAAAAGGCTGTTCAAGTCGGTGAAGTATTGGAGAAGGATATGTATACCGTTGAAGAAGGCACACTGCTTCGGGATACGATTCACAGAATTTTAAGAAGAGGAACAAAGTACGTTCCAGTTGTTGATAAGCAGCAAATGCTCCTTGGTATTGTTACAAGGGCAAATCTCGCAGATATTGTCTATGACACCATTTGGGGCGAAGAGGAAAACTTGGCCGCGAGCGAACAATAGAAGGGAGGAGATGGATGATATGATACAATTTTTAGCCAATAACGGCAATGAATTACTAATTAAAATATGGGAGCATCTATATATATCTTTGATCTCTGTCCTTCTAGGCGTCATCATTGCTGTTCCTCTTGGCATTGCATTGACACGTATACCAAAAGCAGCTGGGTTCATCATGGGTGTCGTAAGCATAATTCAAACCTTTCCAAGTTTAGCGATACTGGCCTTTTTTATCCCAATTCTTGGTGTCGGAAAAGTACCCGCTATTGTCGCGTTGTTTGTCTATTCTTTATTGCCGATCCTGCGAAACACCTATACAGGTGTTAAAGGGGTAAATAAGAATTTGCTTGAAGCTGGCCGAGGCATGGGGATGACCAGCTGGGAACGGATTATCCATGTTGAAGTGCCGCTTGCTATACCGGTCATTATGGCGGGCATCCGTCTGTCCACTGTTTATTTAATCGGTTGGGCGACCCTTGCGTCGTTTATCGGTGCAGGCGGTTTGGGAGATTATATATTTAACGGGCTTAATTTATATCGTCCGGATTATATTATTGCCGGTGCCGTCCCATCGACATTACTCGCATTAATCGTTGATTTCCTTCTTGGCCGTTTGGAAAAACGCGTGACCCCAAAAGGGATTAAAACAACACCGGAAGTTATATAGAAAGGGGTTGAGGAAGAAGGTGCTGAAAAGAAAACTGCAATGGACATTAACGATTATCCTGTGTTTAACATTATTAAGCGGCTGTTCACTCCCGGGACTTAGCGGACCGTCCGGGAAAACAGTAACTATTGGCACACTGTCAACAAGTGAATCAGAAATTATAGGGAATATTGATCGCCTTATGATTGCACACTATACAGATTTGCATGTTGATATGGTAAGAAACTTAGGCTCCTCTACCGTTATGCATAAAGCAATGATCAGCGGCGATGTCGATATTGCTGCTACACGATATACCGGCACGGATTTGACAGGTGTGCTTGGTATGAACGCCATTAAGGATCCTAAGAAAGCATTGAAGACAGTGCAGCGTGAATTTCAAAAACGATTTGATCAAACTTGGTTTCCTTCTTATGGTTTTGCCAATTCCTACGCTTTTACAGTTACGAAAAAGTTGGCACAAAAGGAAAATCTAAAAACAGTTTCTGATCTAAAACCTATTGCTTCACAACTTCGCTTGGGAGTTGACAGCAGCTGGCTGAAAAGAAAAGGTGACGGCTATCAAGGGTTTGTAGACACATACGGCATTAAATTTGGCAAAACATATCCAATGCAAATTGGTTTAGTTTATAAGGCAGTAGCAAGCCATAAAATGGATGTTGTTTTAGCTTATACGACAGACGGCAGGCTTAAAGCTTTTGACTTGGTGACTTTAAAAGATGACAAGCATTTCTTCCCGCCATATGATGCCTCACCTGTTGCCCGTAATGATGTGCTTAGGAAACATCCTGAACTTTCGGGGATTCTTAAAAAGCTGAAAGGGAAGATTTCCACCGATAAAATGAAGGAAATGAATTATCAAGCAGATGTGAAAATGAAAGAGCCAGCAATAGTAGCAAAGGATTTCTTGGAGAAACATCATTATTTTGAAAACGAGTAGGGAGGTGACAGTGAATGGATACGCTCCATGATTTGTTTGTATATTATTCTCAGAATTCAGCTTATATTTGGGAGCAAATTCTCAGGCATTTTCTAATGTCGGCTTATGGGGTTTTATTTGCAGCGATTATCGGTATTCCGATTGGGATCATTATTGCCAGGCGTTACCGGTTAAGTGTCTGGGTTATTTCTATTACTAATGTCATCCAGACGATCCCGGCTTTGGCCATGCTGGCTGTACTTATGCTCGTCATGGGTCTCGGTGCCAACACCGCTGTTGTTGCGCTGTTCCTCTATTCATTACTGCCAATAATAAAAAACACATATACGGGCATAAGGCAAGTCGATCATGCTTTGCTTGAATCTGGCCATGCTATGGGAATGACAAGATTTCAAGTCCTTGTGATGGTAGAACTGCCGCTTGCATTATCCGTTATTATGGCGGGTTTAAGAACCGCTTTAGTCATTGCAATTGGCATTGCGACGATCGGTACGTTTATCGGTTCAGGCGGACTTGGGGATATCATTGTCCGCGGTACAAACGCGACTAACGGAGGTGCCATTATATTAGCAGGTGCTATCCCAACAGCCCTTATGGCTGTTGCAGCCGATCTTGTGATGGGATGGTTTGAGCGATTGCTTATGCCGGCTAAGGGCAAGGCCAAGGCGAAAAAGCAAAGTGAAACCGCAACTGAAACGGTGTGATGAATATAAGTCCATTCGGCTTTCGGGCCGTTTGGATTTTTTCTATAATAAGGGGATGAAAATATGATACATGATGAGATGATTTTAGAGAAAAACATAGCTTGTAAAATGCGTGATGGCACAATGCTTTACAGCGACATTTACCGGCCGAACCGCGCAGGGCAATTCCCGGTATTATTGACCCGACTGCCTTATAATAAAAATCTTCCTTTTTATTCCCATCGCTATCTCGATACGAATAGACTTGTCAGTCATGGTTATGTTGTTATCATCCAGGATGTCAGAGGCAGATATCGTTCGGAAGGGGACTTTCAGCCGTTTATGAACGAGGCTGAAGATGGCTACGATACAGTGGAATGGGCTGCTTCATTACCTTACTCGTCTGGAAAAGTTGGCATGTTTGGGTTATCATATTATGGTTTTACCCAACTCATGGCGGCAACAGAACGGCCGCCCCATCTTCATGCGATTTTCCCGGCAATGACACTGAACGATCAAAGAGATGCGGTGTTATATCAAAACGGTGCTTATGCTTTGGCATCATCTGAAACCTGGGCACTCGAATCAATCGCTCCAGATCAACTGTTACGAAAAAATAACGATAAAACATCCTGCAACAAAGCGATGGAAAAATGGTCTGAATACCTGAACGGGATTGGCGAGTTGTATCAACACTTTCCTGTAAATGAATGGCCGCCTTTGAGAGAGCTTGGTGTTGCCGACTTTTTCTATGAGTTTCTTGAACGTCCATTGGAAGAAGAGGGATTTTGGCAAGCCTCAAGCATAAAACACAAATATGATCGTATTAACGTTCCCGCTTATCATGTCGGCGGATGGTATGACAGTCTGCTTGGTCCGACCATCAGAAATTATATTGATATGAAGGGAAAAGCGGATGGGGACTTGGCAAAAGCCAATCAAAAATTAATCATCGGGCCATGGGCTCATGGTGATTTCGGTTCGGTGATCGGCGAAAGGTCTTTCGGTGTTCACGCATCAGAAGATTGGATTGACGGAAAAGAAGATTTGACCAGCCTTCATTTGCGCTGGTTCGATCATTGGCTCAAAGGTATGGATGCTGGCAATTTTGAGGATGCGCCAGTGAAAATTTTTGTGATGGGAATAAATAAATGGCGTGATGAAGCTGAATGGCCGTTATGCAGAACAAGGTATACACCATTTTATTTCCATGGCGGCGGCCGTGCCAACACAAAACATGGTGATGGAAGATTATCAATGGAGGAACCGGGCGATGAACGCGCCGATCATTTCGTTTATGATCCTAATAAGCCTGTTCCGACAAACGGAGGCGGCACTCTATACGCCGGCGTCAACACGACAGGACCCCGTGATCAAAGCCATGTTGAAAAAAGAGAAGATGTCCTTGTGTTTACCTCCGAGATTTTAAAACAGCCTGTAGAAGTTACCGGTCCCATTAAGGTTGTTCTATGGGCCAAGACGGATGCAAAGGACACAGATTTTACAGCTAAGCTCGTGGATGTTCTTCCTGATGGAACAGCCTTTAATTTGGCAGATGGTATTGTCCGAGCAAAATACAGGCATGGGAATAGCCGGGAAACGGAGCTTGAAGAAGGAATCGTGAAGTATGACATTGATTTGTGGGCTACAAGCAATGTGTTTCTTCCCGGACATTGTATTAGGGTTGAGATATCATCAAGCAATGCCCCGCGCTTTCTACCCAACCCTAATACTGGCTCTTCGTTAATAAATAGCTCCGAAGTTCTCATGGCTAACCAGACAATTCATCATTGCGAAAACTACCCATCCCATATCCTGCTCCCTATTATTCCTGATGTTCACAGGGCTTGACCCTGTGAATGTTCTTCTTTTGAAAAGAGGGGTCTGACCCCTCGGGGTCAGACCCCATTATTCATGTTTAAACGACAATAATTTGATGTTACCTGGATCAATGGAGAATGTCATAGTTTCAGTGCCATATGGCGGGTCATGCGGGCTTTCATAAGTCGTTACCCGGACCGTCACATTAAAACCGAAGCCGTCTTCAGGAAGTCTGTCGACGTCCAGCACTTCCGCATCGGACAAAACAAATTGTTTTTTTGGTTGGTCCAAATGCTCATCGATCGCTTGATTCATATAAGGTGTAAGCATAGTGAGCATCGTATCCTTATATGATTCCGCTGAGATGGCAGGTTCGCCTTTTGCCATGCCCAATAATGGATAGGAACACATGACAAGGCTAATCACTAAAGTAACAAAAAGCTTCTTCATCATATTTATCACCTTTTATTTAAATAAAGTTTGTGTTCTCTTTATAGATTGGTCTAATTTTCCATAAAATATTCATTTAAAATAGGGGTCTGACCCCTGGGGGTCAGACCCCCTATTTTTCCGTAACCTTTTTGTTACCCTTTCTGCCCCTATTATTTCTATACTTTTGTTAAAGGAAATTAATAAAGATGACAGACGAGGAGTTGCAATAATGGAAAAGAGAATGGTAATCGGTTTATCCGCACTTGTGGTCCTAACAATAGCTTCGGGTTTCTATGGTTTTTATTTGGTGCATTCATTTGAGACTGTTGTGGGTCATGTCTTTACCGCTTTTACACCCGAAGACAGCATTTCAAAAACTTTTGTTAATGGAAATGATTAAAGCATCGATCCCCTATCATGTCGTATGTTATACTACCTGACTAGAGCCAGTTTCTTTTTTTATGTAAAATATTAGGATCGCAACCGTAAAGATAGGGGACGCTAGGATGTTTCAAAAGACAATCATAGTAGGCATAGTCGGTGTTTTAGTGTGTGTACTATCGGGGTGCAGTGTGACGGAACCTCCAGCATCACTGATCAAAAAGCCTCATTTAACGGAAAACAAGGCGGCTATTCAGACAGCAGTTAAAGAAAATATGCCAAAAAAAGCGAAGTTGATCGCTCCTTTGGATTCAAAACATAAGGAAAAAATCATTCTTTCTGATTTGGACCATGATGGTCATAAAGAAGTTATTTTCTTTTATACTGACGGGTACTCACCGGTTCATGTGGCTGTTTTAAAACAAACGGGTCATAAATGGAAAAAGGAAGTTGATTACAAATCAGATAGTCAAAACATAGATGACTTTATTCTAAAAGATGTCACACATGATCACAAACCGGAACTGCTCGTCGGTTATAGGCATGATGCTTATGACGAAACCGGCTTTACCTATCCGGATAACAAATTGGCTGTCTACCAGTTCAAGGATAAGAAGCTAAAGGAAATCATGAAAACAAAGTATTCGAACGTTGTGGTGAATGATCTGAATCAGGACGGGCAGAACGATGTGACCATTGTTTATAATAAAAAGCGTAAAGAAGCGAGCGCGGCCGTTTATCAATATAATAATGGGAAAATGCAAAAGCTTTCTGCGCTTAAGCTTGATCCAAACGTCAACGGTTACTTGTCGGTCAAAGTTGGCAACATCTCGGAAAAGAAAAAGGGGCTTGTGATTGACGCGGGTGTTGGGGCGCATAGCAGTTTTACCCATCTCTTTTATTTTAAAGGCGGAAAGCTCGTGTCATACAAGGAAAATGATAAGCTATTTAATCCGAACACAATGGAAAGTAAGGACGCCAATCATGATGGTATCATCGATATTGGCTTTTCTGTGACACCGAAAGGCTGGGAAGATGAGGCATATGCCTTTGTCCCTTTTTTAACCGAATATAAAGAGTGGTCTCCTTCCGGACTGCATCTCATTCAAGAAAGCTATGATAATTACGGACTTTCCCTTTCAATTGTCTTTCCAAAAAAGTGGCAAAATAATGTCACGATCAAAAGGGGCAGCCTTAAGCATCATATAACTTTTATAACAAAAAATAAGCAGGAGACTCTCCTAAAAGTGTATTGGTTTAAGAAAAATAAGTGGCACGAAAGTGAAAAGTGGATAAAGGCGGGGGAATCAGATGAATATGTCTACGCTGTTCCCAACATAGATAAGTATAAAAAATATATCAATGCCATTCATGTTATCGATTGATTGGTAAGGTTGTTGTATGAGGTGAGTTGATGGTTCGAATCATGGTTGTTGAAGATGAAATGTCGATCCGCAGTTTTATAGTATTAAATTTAAAACGTTCAGGATTTGATGTTGTCGAAGCGGAATCAGGTGAAGAAGCGCTCGATTATCTTAAATCCGGGCCCATGGTTCATATCATGCTGCTTGACGTGATGCTGCCGGAACTAGATGGTTTTACTGTCTGCAAAAGAGTCAGGGCCGTCAATGACAAAATGGGGATCATCATGCTGACGGCAAAAGTTCAGGAGACCGATAAGGTGAATGGACTGACCCTAGGAGCAGATGATTATATTTCCAAGCCGTTCAGTCCAGTAGAAATGGTTGCACGGGTAAAATCCCTTATTCGGAGGCTGAAACTGGGAACAAATAAGGACGAGAATTTGTCATCGGGACCGTTCATTCTTTTATTAAATGAGGGAAGACTATTAAAAAATGGTGAAACCATTGAATTAACGCCGACGGAATATGACATTCTGCTGAGGCTGATGGAAAATAACAATCAATCACTGACACGAGATGAACTGCTTGATGATGTATGGGGTAAAACCTACGTTGGCGACACCAAAATTGTTGATGTCAATATCCGCAGGCTTCGCCAAAAAATTGAGGACGATCCGTCTCATCCTGAATTTATTAAAACACATTGGGGCAGAGGTTATATGTGGGATGGAGAACGGCAATGATTCGCAGAGTCGTTCTTTATTTTATGGCAGTTATTATCTTAACTTTAATACTGGTTGAGACAATTTTTGCAGTCGCCATCCATCGCTATTATTATGATGGCATTGAAAAAACCCTGATCTCACACGCGGAGACGTCCAAAGATTTATACGAAAAGTTTGGCGCAAATGGGACATCGCAGGAGGAAGTTGCTCCTTATAGTTATGTCCTGGAAACCTTTAAATACAAAGGGGCGGAGCTGCAGTTAGTAAACAAATCCGGTCAAATCATTTCTTCAACAACGGGATTTAAGGATGATAAGGCTATTAATCTTGATCCGCGGCTAAAAGAGGGTAAAACAAGCTCACATGTTGAAAGACTGCCTAACACGAACGAAAAGATTATGACTGTTTATTTTCCAGTGAAAATCAATCAGGACTTATATATTTTGCGTTATATGACATCGTTAAAATCTGTTGACCATGTTCTCTTTTATATATACCTAGGTGCCATTTTAATTGGCTTATGTATTGCGGTGTTTGTATTTCTGGTCAGCCTGCGCTTGGCACAATCTATTGTTAATCCGATCAAACATATCATTTCTGTTGCCTCTCATATGGCGAAGGGGAATTTTACGAACAGAGTGACTGTGGAGTACAAGCATGAGCTGGGTGACTTATCCAAAACATTAAATTATATGGCTGATGAGATTCAAAAAACAGATCAATTAAAGAATGAATTTATTTCATCCATATCCCATGAGCTGCGGACGCCTTTAACAGGGATTAAGGGCTGGGGTGAAACGATGCTGATTGATCCCCATATAGACGGGAAGGAAATGAAGCAGGGATTGACAGTGATAACAAATGAAACGGAACGATTAATGGCTATTGTAGAGGACCTTTTGGATTTCTCTAAATTTCAGGCAAACAAAGTCCGATTGTACAAAGAAAGGATCAGGTTAGATGATGTCATCAGCCAATCCATTGATTCACTAAGAATTAAAGCGGAAAAAAAGGGGTGTCATTTGATATCCCAACGATTAAATGGTGTCATTATTGAAGGTGATGAAAACCGCTTGAAACAGGTGCTTATCAATATCATAGATAATGCAATAAAGTTTGCTTATAAAGAGACAGATATTCATATTATGCTCGAGGAAAATGACAATCAGGTCGGAATCATTGTAAAGGATAAAGGTGAAGGCATCGAAGAACAGCATCTGCCATATTTAACGCGGTCATTTTATCAAGTAAAGGCTCTTGGCAAGGGATCCGGATTAGGCCTTTCCATTTGTAAAGATATTATCCACTTGCATGGCGGCGAACTGGATATCCAAAGTGTCCCTGCTGACGGCACGACAGTAACGGTTACCTTGCCAAAAGGAGATATATGATTAAAGCCAGACCCGATTAAGCTGAGGGGGTCTGGCTTTCCTATTCTAGTGTTCGTGCCGCTTAAAAGGCCACCAGTTGGCTTTTCCAAAAATGCGGACCATAACAGGTGTGAACAATGGCAGCATAAGCAGCGCATATAATACGAGACCAATAATAATGATCGTCGCAATTTCAATCAGCGACATGACGCCTGAAGGCAGCATAGCGGCGAATGTCCCGCCTAATATGACTGCCGCGGAAATAATTACTGTGCCCATATTGCGCATCGACTCAAGCATGGCATCCTTGACAGGGATGTCACGATATTCATTGAAACGGTCCATTAAGAAAATGCTGTAATCGACACCAAGCGCAATCAACATGACAAAGGCAAAGAACGGGACTGCCCAGCTAATGCCGCTAAAGCCCATTATATCTTCGAAAACCGTCTCAGCGATCCCCATCGACGTGTAATACATAAGGACAAGTGAAGCAATCACATAAAGCGGCATGATAAACGATCGGAACAAAGCAACAAGAATCAATCCAATGCCAATCAGCATTAAAATCATGGTCCGGGAATAATCATCCTTCGAAATGCTTCTTAAATCAGCGTAGGTGCTTGTGACACCGCCGATGCCAACTTTGGCATTTTCCAACTTGGTACCATCTGTTATCCGTTTGACAGCAGCTTTGATATCATCAATTTGGTTTAAAGCTTCTGTTGAATATGGATTTTCTTTGAAAATGACATCCATAGTTGTGACTTTCCGATCAACAGACATATAGGCATCCAGTGCGTTTTTAAATTGTTTGTTTTCCAAAGCCTCATCAGGGATATAAAAGCCTGAAAGGGAGCTATTCGATTTCGATAGCTCATTTAGATAATCATGAGCGGAATCAAGACCACCAGACACTTTATTTAAACCGTCAACACTTTTCTTTAATCCGTGTGTTAATTGGCCAATCTGGTCACCAAGCGGAGAGAAACCTTGTTTTAATTGCCTTTGGCCCTGATTGATGCCATTAATGCCATTTTCCAAATCGGGCAATTTACTGTTGATTTGTCCTTGGCCGGCGGCTGCTGTTTCAATGCCTTTTTGCAGGCTGTTCATACCATCCACAAGCTTTTGCAGGCCGTTTGTTAACGCCTTCTGGCCAGCAATAACCTTAGCAAACCCTCTATTCGCTTCATTCATATGTGCAGAGAAGGCGTTCAAACCGGTTGTCAATTGCCGGAATTGCTGATCAAGCGCCTCAATGTTGCCATTTGCTTGACGGGCGGCTTGAGACACAGCTTGATAATCGGGATCATCTCTTATATCGGGATATGTTTTGCCCAGATCTTTCAGATGATTGTTCACGGTTGCTATACTTTTATCAATATTTTTTAGTTCCGGTTTAATATTTTGGTAGCTTTCATTCACTTGGTTATTCAGTTGGGTCACCGTTTTCCCCATTTCCTGATAACCCTTTAATAATCTCTGGCTTTCTTTCAATAGGGCATTTGCGGCTGCTTGACTGCTCTTAAGTCCATTTGTTAGAGATTTAGCCCCCTCATTACTTTTCTCCAGACCAGCCTGCAATTGATCAAGTCCATTGCCGAGTTTGACTATACCGTCTTTGAGTGATGATGTGCCGTCAATCAAATCATCGATCCCATCTGTTGCCTGATTAAGCTGAGGTTCAGATTTGGAAAGCTCGCCGGCTGCATCATCAAGGCTGCTGGCAATTTTGTTGACAGCATCCGTGGTACTTGTCAAGCCTTCATCTAGTGTTTTAGCCTGATAAGGGACGAGAAAATCTTTAATCGGTTTGCCCGTTGGCTGGGTGACGCTGCGAACGGTATCAACGCCATCTATCTTTTTGACCTCCCTTGTAATCGCCTCAATTGTCTGAAGATACGGACGCTGATCCATCCTGTCATCATTTTTTATAACAATCTTGGTCGGCATCGATTTGCCTGGTCCGAAATTATTTGCGATGATATTAAAACCTTTAACCGAATGATAGCTGTCACCGATTTCACTCAAGGAATTAAATGATAGATCACCATTATATTTGAAAAGAAAGGGGACAATGATGACGGCGACGATCAACAGAGCAATCAGCGATCTTGTGAGGGCGAATTGTCCGACCTTATCCCAAAACCTGCTCTGCTTATGCTTGAGTGAGCCTTTGGCTGGCCAAAAAAGCTTTGTTCCCAAAATAGACATAAGAAAAGGAACAACCGTCACCAATGCAAGAATTAAGATAACAATACCGATCGCAACGCCTGCTGCAGACTGATAAATGCTGAACGTTGACAAGCCGATCGTGGAAAAGCCGATTAATACTGCAAGACCACTGAAAAAGACAGTTCGGCCGCCGTGGCGATAAGTGGCTATAATAGCCTCATTCACCGTCTCATGCTTCGGCAGTTCTTCTTTAAATCGGCTGAGCAGCAGGATACAATAGTCTGTGCCAATCCCAAACAAGACGGCCACTAAAAAGATTTGGGTAAAGTTTGAAAGCGGAAAGTCATAAGCCTGAGCAAAGAAAGCGACAATTGATTGCGAGATAATAAAACTAATGCCGACCGCAATTAATGGGATGAGCGGCGCTACCAATGAACGGAAAACAAAGAATAATACGATTAAAATAAATACAACCGTAATCCATTCTGTTTTATGCAGGCCATCCTGAGCACTTGTGGCCATATCCTCATCAATCATCCAACTGCTCGTGTAATAATGATCAACGCGGACATTATCAATCGCTTTATAAAGCGCATCGGTAACATCTGCCGCCTGTCGGTTTTTCTTATCAATGCTCAATGAAACAAGAATCGTCTTGCCATTTTTGGAGACAAGCTCTTTCTTCAAATCCGGCTGGTCAAAATGGGTGGTAACAGATGTAATGCCAAGCTCACTTTTTTTATCTTTTAACTCCTTAATTGCCTTTTTGGTTTCGCTAATATCTTTTTTGGATAATCCGTTATCATCATAAAAGACGAGGGCAACAGATGATGTATTACCTGTTCCTTCTTTTTCATGCATCTCTTTTAAAATATGCTGGGCTGTAGATGATGAATAGCCTTCAGGAATGTCTGCCTGCCCTTTTTCACGGACAAGCTTTGAGATATTTGGTGCAGTTATAATTAGTGCAGCGATTGCGACTACCCAAATCAACACCACGAGCCACTTTGCTTTAAGTATGAATCTCATTTCTCTGCACCCTCCGACATGTCTAAAATTTGCTTATCAAGTATTTTTTCAAGTTTTTCAAATGTATTCAGGAAGAGCTCAATTTCTTTAGGTTCAAATTGTGTGATGAATGAGCCGACTAGGGCATGAATCTTGTCTTCACATTGCTTATAAATTTCTTCCCCATAGTCTGTTAAAGATAAGTAGATGACGCGGCGGTCATTTTGGTCGCGTCTTCTTGTGATCATTTTTTTATCAATGAGTCGATTAATAATGGCTGTTATCGCACTTTTTTTCACCAAAAAGGCTTCAGCTAACTGTGTACTAGTGCTTGGGCCAAAATGTTTGATGTGTCTAAGTGTGGCGTGCTGCTCGGTCGTCAGTTCTTCGCCGATTTCTCCACGCATTAGGAGTTGAGCCTTTTTGTGGACGGCAAACTGGACCCTTTCATAGCGTTCAACCAACTTTTCCGTGATTTTGTTATCCATATCCATCACCCCCTTATATTTAGTTTAATTATTTAATAGTTCACTTGTTTAACTATATGACGAACTGACCGCCCAGTCAACATAAAAGTAGGGCAAAATCATAAAATAAAAAACGGCAAGAAGAGGAAACAAACCTCATCTTGCCGCAGGGTTAAAATAATCTTTCATAAACCTCATTTAATTGAGTTAAGCGAACATCATCTTGACCGGTTTTCGCATAATCCATTTCTTTTGTTAGAATGCCGTTTAAATAAAGTTGTTCCTCCTCGCTTAATGATTCCACAAAAGCCTTTTCGTCCGGATAATGTCCGGCAACAAGCTGCCGGTAAAGGGACACGGCTTTGACATCATCATCAATCCAATTGGATAAGGATTCCATTAAATAATCTAATGTATGATCATCAAACATTTGTGCCATTGATTAAACCCTCCTATCATGTTTTTCTTAGGTTTTGCCTTTTTATCACTCATTAGTCACCTTAGTGTAAATAGCTTATGTAATGAGCAAATTAAGGGGCAGCGGGGCTTAGTCATGCTAAACTTGATATGAGTTTCTAGATTTAAGGAGGACATTGGAATTGAAACCATTAAATATTGATGTAAAAAAAACGGCATTGGTCGTTATTGACCTTCAAGAAGGGATTGTCGGCTTGAAGGGGGAGCCGTTTGATTGTAAAGAGGTGCTTGAAAAAAGTGTCCGGCTTGCCGATGTTTTTCGGGAAAAAGGCGGGTTTGTCACACTTGTGCATGTCGATTTCCTTGATGGACAGGATGCCTTGAAGCCGCAAACTGACAATGATAAAATACCGTCCGGCGAAAGGCCGGAAAATTTTGCAAAAATAGTCCCCGAGTTAGGTCCAAAGGATGGTGACCTTGTTGTAACTAAACGCCAGTGGGGCGCATTTTTCGGAACGGATTTGGACCTTCAGCTTCGCCGCCGGGGAATCGATACCATTATACTTTGCGGGATTGCAACTAATATCGGTGTCGAAACAACAGCTAGGGAAGCTTTCCAACGGAATTACGGGCAAATTTTTGTCATTGATGCGATGACGGGATTAACGAAGGAAGAACATAACCATACGGAAAAATATCTTTTTCCTAAAATGGGCAGAGTCCGCAAAACAGAAGATATTTTAAATGAATTATGATAGGGTGAAGGGGCTTTGCTAATACTAGTAAGGTCCTTTTTTTTATGAGCAGCATTTCCATAACTTCTTATGTTGCCCAATTACAAGGTGGATGATTGTTAAGTATTTGTAAAGGATTATAAAATCAATTGTAAATTCGACACGATTTGCTAAAATTAAAAAGGCTGATGAATTAATACTTTTATTTGTGAGGTGGGTTTTTCGTGTTATTTCCATCAAAGAATGATAAGTTTTTGGGCATGCTTTCCACTATTGCTTTAAATTTGGAGGAAGCCGCAAAATACTTTGTAGATTTTAAAATTAAAAATCTCGATGATCTTCGTGAGTTTTCCAGGGTCATGAAGGATTATGAGAAAAAGGGTGATACGTATATTCACGAGCTGATCGTCGCGCTTAACAAAACGTTCATTACTCCGCTTGAGCGTGAGGATATTCTCGCTCTGGCAATGAAGATGGATGATGTCCTTGATGGATTTGAACAATGGTCAACAAGATTTGAAATATACAACTTAACTCGTGCTGACGAGTATATGGTTAAATTTGTTGATATTTTGCTTGAAGCATCTAAAGAAATCGCTGAAGCGACTACGCTGCTTAATAAGAAGAAGCTTTTTAACATCCGCAACAATGTGATTAAAATCAATGATTATGAATCGGAATGTGACGAGTTGCTGCAAGACAGCATCAGAAATTTATTTGAATATGAAAAAGATCCTATTAACATTATTAAATATAAAGAGCTTTACGAAATGCTTGAAGAAATTGCCGACAGCTGTGAAGATGTCGCCAATACTTTAGAAACCATCATTATGAGAAACGCATAAGAGGGAGCTCTGATTTATGGATAGTTTGCTCATCTTAACTATACTCATCGTTGTTTTTGCATTGCTGTTTGATTTTATAAATGGATTTCATGATACGGCTAATACTATTGCAACATCGGTGTCCACCCGAGCATTGAAACCGCGGGTTGCCATCCTATTAGCTGCATCAATGAACTTCATCGGCGCATTAACTTTTACCGGGGTAGCCAAAACGATTGGCAAGGGGATTATTGACCCTTTTACGATTGAAAACGGCTCGATAATTGTACTAGCCGCCTTAATATCCGCAATAATATGGAATCTTGTCACATGGTATTTCGGCATTCCAAGCAGTTCTTCACATGCGATTATCGGAGCATTGGCAGGTGCCGGCATTTCTGCACTAGGCTTCGGAGCGATTAACTATCATGGCTTTTTCGGCATTATTGAAGCCCTAATTATCTCGCCAATCATTGCACTTGCAGGCGGATTCATTATCATGACCATCTTTGGTTATGTGTTCAAAAATTTCAGTTTATCGAAAACGAATCAGGGTTTTCGGATATTTCAAATATTTACAGCTGCTCTGCAATCCTTTACACACGGAACAAACGATGCGCAGAAGGCAATGGGTATTATTACGCTGGCGCTTATATCAGCTAATTACCATTCATCAATGGATATTCCTATGTGGGTGCGTATCTCATCTGCGGTGGCAATGGCTATCGGTACATCAATCGGCGGTTGGAAAATTATTAAAACCGTTGGCGGTAAAATTATGAAAATAAAACCTGTCAATGGCGCCGCTGCTGATCTATCTTCAGCAATAATCATTTTTGGCTTTACTTTTCTCCATTTACCCGTGAGCTCAACACATGTTATCTCATCTTCGATCATGGGTGTCGGCGCTTCAGAACGCGTTAAAAAGGTAAAATGGGGCACTGCAAGAAGCATTGTCATTACATGGGTTATTACCCTGCCTATTACCGCCGTGCTAGCTGCTGTTATTTATCAATTATTAGCATTATTTTCCTAATATTTCCAGTTCGAGGTCTGCCACTTTGGCAGGCTTTTTTTATTTGGGAGAGAATAGCTGTTGTGGCTGGGGCTAGAGAGGTTGGGCGGTAAACCGAGAAAAAGGGGTGAGCGCGGGCATGAAAATAGCCCATCGGCGGGGAAAAAGGAAAGTTGCGGGCACGCAAACGTTTGGATTGTGCCCGTGAACGGGGAAAATAGGCGCCAGCGGTAACGAAAAAGAGCTAATCGTGCCCGAGGGCCGGGAAAACAGGCGTCAGCGGTAACGAATAGAGCTAATCATGCCCGAGATCCGGGAAAACAGGAGCCAGCGGTAACGAATAGAGCTAATCGTGCCCGAGGGCCGGGAAAACAAGCGTCAGCGGTAACGAATAGGTTTTAATTTGTGATTGGATACCGGTAAAAGGCCAATGCCAGCTTATACACAGGTATTAATTATGATGTCAATTGGAAGAGTGATGGTTTTTAGAGATAGTAAGAGGATCTGCCTTTTAAGACAACTTCAAACCTCTTCGAAAGCACCCTGCGAATGGTTTTCTTCGATGAAATAATTTTACACCAATCATGGATGGCGTTTGTGGTCACTTTTTTATCAGGAAAAAGTATTTTATACTCTTCCACACATCTTAAAATGGCAGCGTCTGTATTTTCCCTACATCCGCACTTTTTGCATATTAAGGTGTCATTATTGAAATCGGTCAGAAAAGTGTTGCAGTTAGCACAGGGTACACCTTTTTCGAGTTGATCATAATGATAGACGGGAAGTTTTGTGTAAGGTGACTCCTTTAAATGGGCAGATAATAACTGGTTGCTAAGCCTTGAGTGTCCCTCATTTAATTTTGATGGTTTCTTGTTTATTTTGTTCAAAAATCGATTCAACTGTGTTGGAAAAATAATGGGCAAGTTTGGTGAGGATTGATATAGGTGAAACTCGGGGTGTATGAAGATGAGATATGCTTCAATCGGTACGTTAGAGCCCAGGTCTTGTAGTAATCGCCGGAATAAACTTTCATTCCGTTTCAACTGAAGTAATGGATTCTTTATTTCGTCTCCCGATATTGTGTACCACTGATTGTTTTTGGTATAAAAATCACCTTCATAATTTTTCACATCGAAAAGGTAGGTCACCTCTTGAGATATCACTATCGTATCGATTTGAAAAACAGTATTGCTTTTTTCAAATAATAAGTCATTTAGAATAAGCCAATCATTGGAGCATTTTTCGAGCCGCATATCAAACTTTTGCTCGCCCTTAAACCCTTTCGCAAGGCCTCGATAGTAGTTCAAATCTTTGGCCGATAAACTTGTTCGGGCATGTAGGTATCTGTACAATTTTAATTCCAGTGGTTCATAGCGCGGTTTAACAAGCATTTTTTGATCCAACTTTCTTGATTCCCTCCATTTTAAAATTTTATAAAATACCACCGTTGAAGGGCGTGCCTGCCCTCGACTAACCTCCTTTTATGCAAAAGTTTTAAAATACCCTTTGCTTAAAGCCCCTTAGGCATTTTATTAATCACCGTTTATTTCCAAATTTCTTATGCTTCCCTTAAAGGCTGTCCCTCCAACATGCTCCCTTCAATTTCCCGATGTTGTCATCCAAAAATTCCTTCAAAGCCGGATCGGCGGAAGGGTCCTCAAGATCGTCTAATGTGAGGGTAATGATTTTGGCATCACGCCAATCCATTATAATCAGCTGCATCTGTCCGGCAACCCACTGTCTTTCCATCACGGTATAACGAACCAATCCTATCACCACCACTTTATTTTCATTTTAAAGGGAACAAATGTTCCTGTAAAGGGTTTTTAAACAGGGGATTATCATGTATAATGATCTTTAGAATGATTGACCAAGGAGACTATTTTATGCAAAAGTTAATGTTAATTGACGGCATGGCGCTGCTTTTTAGGGGATATTTTGCCACAGCTTACCGCGGCTCTATTCGGAGAACAGAACTGGGAGTGCCCACAAACGGTGTGCATTGGCTTATCAGGTATATGTGGCAGGCGATGAAGGTTGTGAACCCGACACATATCATTTGCTGCTGGGATACTGAGAAGCCAACCTTCCGCAAGGAGATGTTTGATCAATACAAAGCGAACAGGTCTGCCCCGCCAGAAGACCTTATTCCACAATTTCAGCTGGCGAGAGATGTTGTTGAAAGTATTGGTATTGCAAATGTAAGCCTTGAGGGATACGAAGCTGATGATGTGATGGGGACAATCGCCAAGACATACAGTAAGGCTATGGAAGTTGATATCCTTACTGGTGACCACGACACCCTTCAGCTCGTCGATGATAATATTCACGTCATTATTATGGAAAAAGGCTTTGGTAATTTCAAAAGGTATACCTCAGAAGTCCTGTTTGAAGAGAAAGGCCTGACGGCTGAACAGATTGTTGATTTGAAAGCTCTGATGGGCGACCGAAGTGATAATTATCCTGGGGTGCCTGGGATCGGGGAAAAAACAGCATTGAAGCTGCTTCACGATTTTGGAAACGTAAATGACATTTTAAAAAATCAAAGCGTGTTATCAAAAGGCGTTAGAGGAAAACTGGAAAAGGGTATAGAAATGTTGGCATTATCAAAAGAGCTTGCTACAATTGCATGTAACGCTCCGGTGAAAATTGAATTAGAAAAAGCTGTATGGCACATGGATGTCAAGCGAGTTAATGACATGTTTGATATTGTTGAATTTAAATCATTATTGGGGGAACTTCATGAGGTCCATCAATCAATACAGGAAGCACATATAAGGATCGCAACCGGTCGTAAGGTAAACTGATTACCCAAAAGATCTGTTATGACAGAAGCCCTATGTTTTGGCGGAATTTATAAAAGGTGAACATGGTTTGCCACTTTGCATGCTTTTAAGCTTTTTTTGCTGATAGTGCTGGAGGAGCTGATCAAGTTCCTGACTGCAAAGCAGGGCCTTGGTTGAAGTAAGACCATATTGATTAACCATATTAATTAGCTGCTGTCGTTTTTTTTCGATATCAGTCTGATGCATTAGAGGGCTCCCTTCTCATTCCCTAAAAGCTTTTTATCAATAATTTGAATAGTTGATAATATTATCGTACAAACCAACAAAAAGTTAAAGCTTTTCGCCCATAATTGTCAATAATCGACAAAAAAATTTCAGGTTTTGATTATCTTTTTCGACAATAATTTAAAAGATGGCAGTTTTAATCCATTTGACACAATCATAATAAAAGGTGACTATGATAAACTAAGGGATATAAAGCGCTTACTTATGCAAAGAAAGGCAGTATTAGGGGGATTTTTTTTGAAAAAGGTTACGATGGATGATGTCTTAAATAAAGATATAATGGAATTGATCATACCAGGCGATAAAGTCGCACATGTCCAAGTTGATAACCCCTTGGAACATGCCTTATTGGTCCTGGTGAAAACAGGGTATTCAGCGATTCCTGTATTGGACCCCTCATATAAATTGAGAGGTGTGGTCAGCAAGACGCTGATTTTGGACTCTATTTTTGGTATGGAACGGATTGAATTTGAAAAATTAAGCGAGCACAAAGTCTGGGAAGTAATGAATGACACGCCGCCTGTTCTTAAGACTAACGAAAGCTTCCTGGATGCTATCAAGTTATCGATTGACCATACGTTTTTATGCGTAGAGGATCAGTACGGTGCCTATCAAGGGATCCTAACTAGGAGTGCGCTGTTGAAATACTTAAATCATTACCTAAGGGATAATAAGAATAAAGAATCCGCCTGCCTTGAAAGCTAATGGTCATTAAAAAAACCCGCCATGTGGCAGGTTTTTTTTACTTTGCTTTTCGAGGCTGAACAAGGCGCCTGCGCTTTTCTTTACACATCTTTCTGATATAATGACAAACATACTAGAGATGATCGGGAGAAGATATAAAATGAATCAAGCAATGCAGGAAGGGGAAAAGAGACAAACGAATCGCCCGCTTGTCCTTCTTTCCCTAATATTAGGGATGTTTATGGCGGCTATCGAGGGGACTATTGTTGCAACAGCGATTCCGGATATTGTTGGAGATCTGGGAGGATTTTCATTATACAGCTGGGTTTTCTCCGCCTATTTATTAATGAATGCCCTAACGATTCTTATTTATGGCAAACTGGCTGATCTGTTTGGAAGAAAACCAATATTTATATTTGGTGTGATTGTATTTTTGCTTGGTTCCCTATTGGCGGGATTCGCCCCTTCAATGAAGCTGTTAATATTGTTTCGATTTATTCAGGGTTTTGGAGCTGGGGCGGTTCAGCCGATCGCTCTGACCATTGTCGGCGATCTTTATACCATGGAGGAACGGGCAAAGATTCAGGGGTACCTTTCAAGTGTCTGGGGTATTTCTGCCGTCATTGGACCCGCTTTAGGCGGTGTTTTCGTTGAATATCTTGATTGGGCTTGGGTTTTTTGGATGAATATTCCTCTTGGTATTTTGTCGCTGATTGGGACAATCTTTTTCTTTCATGAAAATCTGAATCAGGCAAAACACAAAATTGATTATAAAGGTTCAATATTGTTGTTTATAGCCATATCTTCCGTGATGGTCGTTCTGATTCAAGGAGGGGTCGTTTGGTCATGGCTGTCAGCGCCAACGATCCTGCTTGTTATTATTTTCATATTAGCTATGATTCTATTTATCTTACAAGAGAGGAAAGCGGTGGAGCCGATTGTGCCGCTGTCAATTTGGAAAAACCGCCTGATCGCCATTGCTAATTGTGTCAACCTAACTTCGGGTATTGTTTTAATTGGCCTGTCAAGCTTCCTGCCGGCCTTTGTTCAAGTAGTTATGGGTAAATCAGCGGTGGTCGCCGGTTTTACCTTAACAGCCATGTCAATTGGCTGGCCGATTGCCTCAACAGTAACAGGGAAATTGTTAATAAAGTATGGGTATAAAACCTTGGCTGTCATCGGCGGCTATGCACTGGTTATTGGAGGAGTTTTCTTTGTTCTTTTGGATCCGGCCAAGGGCCCATTATGGGCCGGAATCGGTTCTTTTATCATCGGTGTCGGTATGGGGATGATAAGTACGACATTTATTGTGTCAATACAAAATAGTGTTAAGTGGGAGCTGCGCGGTGTCGCAACCGCTTCGAACATGTTTATGAGAATGATGGGAAGTGCTGTTGGCGCGGCATTCCTGGGCGGCATCCTTAACTCAGAGCTTAAGTCCTTTATTCATAAAAAAGGCGCCGGAGAGCATTTATCGATCGATTCAGCAAATCAATTGTTAGGCCAAAGCGGTGATGCCAATTTGAGCGCGCCGGCGATGAACCTCTTAAGAGAGGGGTTAACAGGAGCCCTTCATCATGTTTACATGGGTGTATTTATTTTTGCCGTTATTTCTTTGTTATTAATATTAATCATTCCAAAGAAAAGAGCCTAGGCTTTTTTCTTTGGATGAACAATCACTTTTTGCAATAATTCAATCCGGTTGCCAAAAGGATCTCGGAATGAAAATCTGTCGACATTTGGAATAGGGGTCTCGTTCTTTATCGGGATGCTTTTTTGATTAAGTAAAGTCCGGGCTTCTTCAATGTCAACAACTTCAAAAGCGACATGCCGTTTACCTAACTCTCGCGTCATGTTTTCAACGCCGATATGGAGCTGCAGAGGACCGATTTGATACCAAAGACCGCCTTTAGGTTTGAGAGCGTCCGGTTTTTCTATTTCCGGCAGGCCTAATATATCGGAATAAAATTTTCTTGCCTTGTTCTCATTCCCTGGTGGAATACAGACCTGCACATGATCAATCGCTTTGATTAACGCGCACATTTAAATCGCCTCCTAAATAAATTCGAAAATAAGCTGAATAATAAAGAACGAGGTCATTATCTTTCTCAATTCCTATCATATGTGAATTTTAGTAAAAAGAAAAATTGATTGTTTTTATTAATTGCAATAAGTTAAACTTATAGAAGAAAAAGATATAAAGAGGGAAAAGACATGCAACGGTCTGATTTACAAATTATTTCAGTATTAGCCGAAGAAGGCAATATGCGGAAAGCGGCTGAAAGATTATTTGTCTCCCAGCCCGCTTTAAGCCAGCGGCTCCATAGTATCGAAATGGATTGGGACACCAAAATATTTGTGCGGTCAAAACGGGGTCTGGCACTGACCGCTGCCGGGGAAAAAATTGCCGCGTACGCCAGTGAAACACTTAGCCGAGAAGAGGATGTCAAAGAAATAATTGCCTCTAACGATACCGAGGTATATGGTACGCTAAAACTTGCCGTTACCTCAATCATTGGACAATATTGGCTTCCGGAAGTGTTAAAGCGTTTTGTTGAAAAACACCCGCTCGTCAAAATTTCACTTGTAACAGGGTGGTCAAGTGAAATCCTTCAGCACATGTATGAAGCGGATTGCCACATTGGCATTATCCGAGGCGATCCAAAATGGCGCGGGGAAAAAATCCATCTCTTTTCAGACGCTCTCCACCTTGTCGATAAGAGCATGTCATCTATAGAAGAACTGGGTAAAAGTGATAAAACTTATATTCAATTCCGAAGCGATTCGACTTATTTTCAAGAGATTCAGGAATGGTGGCATCATCAGTTTGCCAAACCGCCACAAAGAACCATGATTGTCGATCAAATTGAAACATGCAAACAAATGGCCCTTCACGGCATTGGCTATGCCATTTTGCCATCCATTAGCTTGACCGAACGGGATAATGTGTATAAGATTCCCCTTCAGGATAAATACGGCAAACCCCTAACCCGGGATAACTGGCTTTTGTGCCATGAGGAAGCACTCGAGCACAAACAGGTAAAGGCATTCATCGATATGCTAAGGGAATGATTAGACTTTAGGGAAAAAGTTCGATAATATACGATACATGATAACAAATTACTAAAAAATTCAGGAGGCATTAATAACTATGAAAATGATGGACGCAAATGAAATTATTTCTTTTATACAGAACAGTGAGAAATCAACACCTGTTAAGGTATACATAAAAGGTGATTTAGAAACTATTGATTTCGGCGCAGAGACTAAGACGTTTATAACCGGCAATTCAGGTGTTTTGTTTGGCGAATGGAAAACCATTAAATCGGTTCTCGAATCAAATCAAGATAAAATAGAAGACTACGTTTTGGAAAATGACCGCAGACATTCCGCCATCCCAATGCTTGATTTGAAAAAAGTACAGGCAAGAATTGAGCCGGGTGCCATCATCCGTGATCAGGTTGAAATAGGCAAGAACGCTGTTATCATGATGGGTGCTGTCATTAACATTGGTTCAGTTGTCGGAGAAGGCACGATGATTGATATGAATGTGGTCCTCGGCGGCCGGGCGACAGTAGGAAATAATTGTCACATTGGAGCTGGTGCTGTTTTGGCTGGTGTGGTTGAACCCCCTTCGGCACAGCCGGTCATGATTGAAGATGACGTTGTTGTCGGAGCAAATGCCGTTATCTTAGAAGGTGTGACTGTAGGTAAGGGTGCTGTTGTCGCTGCGGGCGCGGTGGTAACAAATGACGTGCCGGAAAACGCGGTTGTAGCCGGAACACCTGCGCGCATTATTAAGCAAATGGATGACAAAACCCGTTCTAAAACAGAAATTAAGCAAGAACTGCGTCAATTAATCGAAGACTAAGGGGAGAAGCAAAAATGGAGAAATGGGCAGAACTTGACAAGCAATTTCTTATGCCCACATACCAGACATTAAAATTACCCATCGCCATCCATAAGGGCGAGGGTAATTATTTATATGATACAGACGGTAAGGCCTATCTTGATTTGTTCACAGGCCTTGCAGTCAATGTGGTCGGGCATTCACATCCCAAAATTGTTCAGACGTTGAAAGAACAAGGCGAGCGGTTTTTGCACATTTCCAATGTGTACTTGAATCCACCTGCGATAACGCTCGCAAAAAGGTTATCGGAAGCGACAACAGGGGGGAAAGTCTTCTTCACCAATTCAGGTGCTGAAGCAACCGAGGCAGCGATTAAACTGATTCATAAATATCGCATGAAACAGGCTCCCGAACGTGATGGCATTGTTGTGCTTAAAAGAGGGTTCCACGGCAGAACACTTGGAGCGCTTAAACTAACGCGCCAACCCCATGTCTATCAAGATTTTCCGCTTCCTGATTATAAAATAATTGAAATTGAGCCTGAGAATATTGAAGAATTAAAGGCGGCTATGAAAGAAAAACCGCTCGCTGTGCTAATGGAGCCGGTTCTTGGCTCAGCTGGTGTCTATCCGCTATCCAAAGAGTATCTTCAAGAAGTCCAAGAAATCTGTAAACAGGAAAATGTTCTTCTTTGCATGGATGAAATTCAAACAGGCATGGGAAGAACCGGGACATTATTTGCATATGAACAAGCAAGTATTCAGCCCGATATCATTCTCTTTGCAAAAGGGGTCGGCGGCGGCTTGCCGCTCGGCGGTGTCATCGCTAAACCCGAATTTTCAAATTTATTTGGTCCGGGTGACCACGGAACAACATTCGCCCCTTCACCGTTAAGCTCGGCATTAGGAAACACAGTGCTCGATCTTTTGGTGAAAGATGGGCTTCTAGAAAAATCAAGAGGGGTATCCGAATATCTTTGGTCAGAGCTGAATAGATTGAAAGCTGACTATGATGTCATTAATGAGCTGCGCGGAAAAGGTTTTATGGTTGGCATTGTTCTTAATGGGGAACCTGAGACCGCCCGTAACCTCCGTTTGAAAATGCTCGAGGAAGGCATTTTAATTGATCTTACCCAAAAAACAATCATTCGGTTGTTGCCGCCTTTAACACTTGAAAAAGAGGATGTTGACCGATTCATCACAGCATTAAAGAAATATCTTTAATTACACTTAAGGAAGTTGATTTGAATGGATTATATCGGGATCAGACGAGCACTTCACCAAATTCCAGAGCTTGGCTTTGAAGAATACAAGACACAAGCCTTTCTATTGAATGAAATTAACCATCTCCCCCAAGACAGACTAGAAGTAAAAACATGGCGGACAGGCATTCTTGTAAAAGTATTTGGGACAAAACCCGACAGGACATTAGGATATCGTTGTGACATAGATGGTTTACCTGTTCAGGAAGAGACCGGTTATTCTTTTAAGTCAGAACATGAAGGCTGCATGCATGCTTGCGGCCACGATTTCCATATGACCATAGCCCTTGGTTTATTGGAGAGGCTCACAACACATCCGATAAAGGATGATGTCATCGTTATTTTTCAGCCTGCCGAAGAGGGACCAGGCGGTGCTCTGCCAATGCTCCAAAGCGATGCCTTTCGTGCGTGGAAGCCTGACATGATCTTTGCTCTTCATATTGCTCCGGAATATCCGGCTGGGACGATTGCTATTAAAGAAGGGCTTTTATTTGCGAACACTTCCGAGTTATTTATTGATTTTAAGGGGACAGGCGGTCATGCTGCCTATCCTCATTTGGCGAATGATATGGTCGTTGCTGCCAGCGCCTTTGTCACACAGATCCAAAGCATTATTTCAAGGAGGCTTAACCCCCTTGATGCGGGTGTCATTACAATAGGCAAGATCACCGGAGGAACGAAACAAAATATTATCGCCGAACAGGCAAGAATTGAAGGGACGATCCGTGCGTTAAGCCCAGAATCAATGACAAGCATTAAGGATCAAATTGAAGCTCATATAGCTGGCATAGAAGCGGCTTATCAATGCCGCGCTGCTTTGGATTACGGTGCGAACTATTATCAGGTTTATAACAACTATGTGCTGACACGGAAGTTTATGGCGTTTTGCGAGAATGAAGGACACGGGCTGACGGTTTGTCCGGAAGCGATGACAGGGGAAGATTTTGGCTATTTTTTAAAAGAAATACCGGGTTTTATGTTTTGGCTTGGTGTTGATTCCGAATACGGTCTGCATTCATCAAGGCTAAAGCCAGATGAGCAGGCGATTGCAAAAGCCATAGAGGTTATTTTTGGATTTATGGCAAGCGGGGAACACAGTTAGAAAAATTGTGGAATAGCCTTTTAGAGTAATTGGGAAGCTAAAGGTCAAGGAGGTGTGATCATGGCAAAAATTGCTGTTGAACAATCTTTGACCAATGTTAAAGAAGCTCTGGAAGGCAAGGGTTATCAAGTTATCCCGCTTAAAACACATAATGATGCCCAAGGGTGCGATTGTTGTGTCATAACAGGCGGTGACGAAAATGTCATGGGTATTCAAAATGTGGTGACTCAAGGTCCGGTGATCGATGCTAGAGGGTTAAATGCTAATCAGGTATGCGAGGCCGTTGATTCACAATTAAGGTAGGCTAAAGGCAGCGCTCAATGCTGCCTTTTTAATTTACCCAATGACAAGTTTTCCCTGTTAGGTTATAATATCGATATCTTTGACGAGTTTAGTTAATCGGAAATAAGGAAATGAGTGAATGACAATTATTAATATCGCAGTGCTAATCGTTTTAATATTACTGACTGCATTTTTTGTATCAACTGAGTTTGCCATCGTAAAAGTCCGGAAAACAAAAATTGATACCCTTGCAGAAGAAGGGGACAAAAAAGCAATTGCCGCACAAAAGGTATTAAACAAACTTGATGCCTATTTATCAGCATGTCAATTAGGGATTACGATGACCGCTTTGGGGATCGGCTGGTTAGGGGAACCGACCATAGGCCATTATCTTGAACTTTTATTCGGTTATTTCCCATTGAGTGATGCTATCGCCTTAACTTTATCTGTGGTATTGGCGTTCGTGGTCATTACGATTATTCATGTCGTTCTTGGAGAGTTAGCGCCGAAGACCCTTGCCATCCAGCAAGCGGAAAAGGTTACGCTTTCCTTTGCCAGACCATTAATCGCTTTTAATTATGTGATGTATCCATTCATTTGGGTCTTGAACGGATCCGCCATTCTCGTTGCCAAACTTTTCGGTGCCAAGCCAATAAGTGAACAGGAGAATGTTCATACGGAAGAAGAATTGAGGCTCTTACTCTCTGAAAGCTATGAAAGCGGTGAAATCAATCAATCGGAATATCGTTATGTCAATCGGATCTTTGAGTTTGACGACCGCATAGCCAGGGAAATCATGGTCCCTAGGACTGAAGTTGTATGCTTATATCAAGATCGGTCCCTTGAAGAAAATATTGGGATCATGAGAAACGAAAAATATACCCGTTACCCGGTTGTTAAAGAGGATAAGGACCATGTTATAGGTGTGGTTAATATTAAAGAACTTTTTCACGCATCACTCGCCAGCAGGCAGGATCTGCAAAATTTTATCAGACCGATGATCAGTGTCTTGGAAACGATGCCGATCAAAAAATTATTAGTTAAAATGCAAAAAGAACGGGTCCACATGGCGGTTTTAATTGATGAATACGGCGGGACTTCAGGCATCGTCACAGTTGAGGATATACTTGAAGAAATTGTCGGAGAAATCCGTGATGAATTTGATGAAGATGAAGAACCGATGCTGCAAAAAAACGCTCAAGATGATTATATTGTTGATGGTAAAATGCTGATCGATGATCTTAATCATTTATTAAAAACAGACCTGCAGCACGAAGAGGTTGATACCATCGGAGGCTATATTTTATCAGAAAAGGACGATGTCGATGTCGGAACGATTGTAGAGACAAATGATGTGATACTCGAGGTTTTGGAAGCTGAAGGGACCCAAATTAAAAAGGTAAGTATCAAAAGCGTTCGTAAATAGGTTGCGTGTAAGGGGAGACATAATTTGGCGGGCACAGAGAAGTCTAATAAAAAGTTACTTCGTGAACTTAATCCACCGCAAATATTAGCGCTGGGTTTCCTATTACTAATTATTACGGGAGCCATTCTTTTATGGCTGCCCATTTCTACGAATAAATCCATTAGTTTTTTGGATGCCTTATTCACAGCGACTTCGGCAACGACAGTGACCGGGCTTGTCGTTGTTGACCCTGGAACGACATTTAATTTATTTGGCCAAATCGTCATTATGTGTTTGATCCAAATCGGCGGTTTGGGATTTATGTCATTTGCCGTCTTAGTGATCATGCTGCTTGGAAAAAGGATCGGGTTAAAGCAAAGGATGCTTGTTCAGGAAGCTTTAAATCAGCCTTCGGTCGGCGGTGTTGTCCGTCTTGTGAAGGTATTATTAATTTTTTCATTAGCCATTGAATTTGTGGCGACTTGCCTTTTATCATTGGATTGGGTACCAAAACTCGGCTTTTTTAAAGGTGTGTATTATAGCTTGTTCCACTCCGTCTCAGCTTTTAATAATGCCGGTTTTGCATTATGGCCCGACAGCCTGGCTAGATTTTACGACGACCCCGTCGTTAATCTCGTTATTACTCTGCTGATCATAACGGGTGGTCTTGGTTTTACGGTTTTGTCCGACATTTGGTACAGCAAGGAATTCCATCAGCTTTCACTACATTCCAAATTGATGATTGTTGGAACACTTACTATAAACGTGACGGCCGTTCTTATCTTTTTTGTTTTTGAATACCATAATCCGGATACAATCGGGAAAATGTCATTATTTGATAAGCTGCAAACATCTTATTTTCAAGGAATAACGCCACGGACTGCCGGTTTTCAGACCGTGGACATGTCCGACCTTCACCCTGGAACAGTTATTATTACAATCATGTTAATGTTCATTGGTGCCGGGAGCGGCTCTACGGCGAGCGGTATCAAAGTAACGACTTTTCTTGTCATATTGCTTGCAGTTATCACCTTTATCCGCGGGAAAAATGAACCGGTTGTATTTGGTAGAAGTATCCGATTTTCAACCGTCATACGAGCAATTTCTGTAGCTGTAATAAGTATGACAGTCTTATTTATTGGCACGCTTCTGTTGACGATAACTGAGCATGCATCATTCATCAGGTTACTGTTTGAATCTGTCTCTGCCTTTGGGACAGTGGGATTGTCAATGGGGCTCACTGATGATTTGTCGACACCTGGCCGCTGCATTATTATGTTTATGATGTTCTTTGGAAGGGTGGGGCCGCTAACTCTGGCATTCTCGCTTTCGGTACCCAAAAAAGGGAATATTCGTTTCCCAAATGGCGATGTCTTTACTGGATAATTTTTTTAGGATTAAGGGAATGATACTGTGGCTGCTCTAAATGGAATTAAGAATCCCAAATCAATAAAACTGAATCCACCTCAAATCTTGGCTTTGGGTTATACTGTATTTATTTTGTTAGGGGCCATCCTTTTATGGTTGCCAATATCAACGACAAAACCTATAAGTTTTTTGGATGCGCTATTTACAGCCACCTCAGCCACTACAGTCACAGGTTTAGCAGTTGTTGATTCTGGCACAGCGTTTACCCTTTTTGGGCAAATCATTATGTTATGCCTTGTACAAATTGGCGGGTTAGGTTTTATGAGCTTTGCTGTTCTTGTTATTATGCTGCTCGGAAAAAGGATCGGTCTCAAGCAGCGCATGCTGCTGCAGGAGTCATTGAACCATCCGTCGGTAGGAGGAATCATTCGTCTTGTTAGAATGATTTTGCTCATCTCTTTAGCTATTGAGCTCGTGGGCTTTATTTTTTTGTCATTGGTCATGATTCCAAAGCTGGGCTTTCTTAAAGGGGCGTATTATAGTCTCTTTCATTCCATTACAGCTTTCAATAATGCCGGGATTGCCCTCTGGCCAAAAAGTTTAGGACAATTTTCCAG
The DNA here is from genome assembly GCF_004341035.1 of Scopulibacillus darangshiensis. Classification (GTDB taxonomy): domain Bacteria; phylum Bacillota; class Bacilli; order Bacillales; family Sporolactobacillaceae; genus Scopulibacillus; species Scopulibacillus darangshiensis. Next base: position 62,017 of record NZ_SLXK01000005.1, on the reverse strand, counting down.
TGACCCGATCGTAAATTTAGTCGTAACCCTGCTTATAACAACAGGGGGCATTGGCTTTACTGTATTGATTGATATTTGGTACAGCAAGGAATTCCATCAGCTTTCATTACATTCCAAACTGATGATATATGGGACCATTATTCTCAATGTTATAGCCATTCTGACCTTTTTTGTTCTCGAATACAATAATCCGGGTACCATTGGTGACATGACCTTGCAAGAAAAACTTTTGTCATCTTATTTTCAAGGTATTTCAGCTCGTACAGCGGGCTTTGGCACAATAGATTATGCCAATTTAGAACCGGGAACGGCTATTACCTTTATGCTGATGATGTTCATTGGAGGCGGAAGCGGATCAACCGCGAGCGGAATTAAAATCACGACGTTTCTCGTCATTATCCTTGCTGTTGTTTCATTTGTCCGCGGAAAAGATAAAACCATCGCTTTTAACAGAACGATCAGGATGTCGACTATCATGCGTTCGATTACAATCGTATTTGTTAGTTTAACTGTATTGTTTGTTGCTGTCATAGCTTTAATGATAACTGAAAACGGTCATGGGTCATTTCTGATAATATTATTTGAAACGGTGTCTGCCTTCGGAACCACGGGGGCTTCTATGGGATTGACTGGGGAGCTGTCAACGCCAGGCCGCTGGATTATCATGCTGATGATGTTCTTTGGCCGTCTAGGATTATTAACATTGGCTTTCTCATTGTCAGCGCCCGGTAAGCGCAACATCCGCTACCCTAACGGCGATGTGTTTACCGGATGAAAACAAGGGGTCAGCCCCCTTGTGGCTAGGCATCCCGTTCTTGCTCTTTTTTATGGACATAGACTTGGTGTGGATAAGGAATTTCGATATTATGTTCATCAAAGGCTTCTTTGATCGCTTTGCGTATTTCTCTTTCAACGCCGAATTGTTCGCCATTTACTGTTTGGGCAATAATGCGAATGACGACATCTGAACTACCAAGTGTTTGCACGCCAAGAACATCAGGGCCTTCGATAATTAGCTCATTTTCCTCTTTTATCCGTTTGCAAATCGCTTGTAAAACACCCAAAGCGTTATCAACATTCTCATCATAAGAAATCCCGATGTCAACGAGGGCTCTCATATTTCCTCTTGAATGGTTGCTTAAACTTGAAATTTCACGATTGGGAACAAAATGAAGCGTCCCATCGAACCCTCTCAATTGCGTTGTTTTCAAACCAATTTCTTCTACAACGCCATCATAGCCGGCTAAAGTGACGTAATCACCGACATCCATTTGTCTTTCAAGCAGCAGGAAAAAGCCTGTGACGACATCACTTACAAGGCCTTGCGCACCAAATCCAATGGCAAGTCCTACTATGCCTGCACCGGCAATCAGTGCGGACACATCAAAATGGAAAATGCCGAAAAGGATAACAATCAAAATAAAGGATAAGACGTAGGAAAAGATGTTTTTTGTGAGGCGTTCTAAAGTGTGTACACGCCCAATAGATGCCGCTTTCTTTCCTTTAACCTTGGTGAAGGTATGGTCAATAAATCGTTCGCCAACTTTTTTGGCGATCCAAAATACAATTAGAATGACAATAATCTTTAGGATAATAAAACCGGTGTTTTTTAAAATGTCTTCCCAATGGATCTTTGCTAGCAAGTCGATCATCATCTCAGCTCCTTATACGGGTATCATTATTAGGAAACACTATTTAGGGAATACTAATTGAAATTATAAACGATAATAAGAGGAGTCTTCAAATGATAACATTCATTTGAGAAATGTTGTTTTACAGCCTTTTTGGTTAGGCTATCTGCCTAGATTAAATTTATTATCATTTAAAATTGACTTAAATTTAGGCGTGTACTATAATGACTATTGTAACCTCAGATCAAAGAGGAAAATGTACCAGGAGGGATTTAGATTATGCCAGAACGTATGGTAGGTAAACAGGCTCCCCGCTTTGAAATGGAAGCCGTATTACCAAACAAGGAATTTGGTAAAGTCAGCCTTGAGGAAAATATGAAAAATGATAAGTGGACAGTCCTTTTCTTTTACCCTATGGACTTCACTTTTGTTTGTCCGACTGAGATCACAGCTCTAAGCGACCGTTTCGATGAATTCGAGGATCTTGATGCAGAGGTTGTTGGTGTTTCTACAGATACGATACACACACACCTTGCTTGGATTAATACGCCGCGCGAAGATAACGGTCTAGGAGATCTTAAATATGCTCTTGCCGCGGATCATAATCAAGAAGTTACAAGAAAATACGGTATTCTAATCGAAGAAGAAGGCGTTGCACTCCGCGGTCTCTTCATCATTAACCCCGAAGGAGAATTGCAATACAGCGTTGTTAACCACAACAATATCGGCCGTGATGTTGATGAAACACTGCGTGTGCTGCAAGCCCTCCAAACAGGCGGACTTTGCCCGGCGAACTGGAAGCCTGGTCAAGATACACTTAAAGTTTAATTAAAAATCATACTTAAGGGATCTAACTTTTATGTTAGATCCTTTTTTTGTACTTTAAGAAAGTTTAAATTCGCTAAAGCGAAAAAGCGGTATAAAGTATAAGTGCAACTAAGGCTTTCGCCGTAAAAAGTAAAAGCTTGGCGATAAGCCAAGTTTTCTTTAGTTAATCAGAAAGTATAAACTTTCCGACGCACATAAGTGCAGCTAAGCCTCTGGCTGCGCCTGTGAAAGGCTTGCCAATCGGCAAGTTTTCTTTAATGGACTAAGGGATGTCAAAACCCTATTAAATAAATGGGATTTTGATGCAATAAAGTGGGGAGATAATCGAAGAAATCTCAAAAAAAATCGCAATAATGTAGTGTTTTTATAGCAAAATGAAGCCATGTTGAAAGAAATGTCTTATTCTTAGCATATTTCAATCATTTGAGCCATGGTTATTTATTTCGAAATCCGATATATTTATATAACGCTCTGTTTTTGGATCATTTCCAATTAGAACGGGCTGGCTTCAAAAGATATGAAGGATGGGTGGTGCAAGCGTTGGACACTTTCAAACGTCTCAAAGAGTTTTACTGGCCATATAAGAAGCTATTCTTCGGGTCAATTTTCTTTTTACTGTTTGTTACAGGCATTAGTGTTGTTTATCCAATTATGCTGCAGCAAACAATAGACCGGGTCATCATTGGAAATCATTTTAATCTTGTTCCTTATCTGGCTATCGGCTTTCTATTAATTATGGCGGTCAAAGGTCTTTCATCGTATTTTCATCAGTATTGGGGAGATCTGTTCGGGATCAGCTCCGTTTATAATTTACGAAAGGCGCTTTATAAAAAACTGCAATATTTGCCGTTTCGTTATTATGATAATGCGAGAACAGGGGACCTTATGTCACGGTTAACAGCGGATGTTGAGGGATTTAGGTTCTTTCTGTCTTTTGGTTTTGCCCAATTGTTTAACTTTATTTTAATCATTGGTTTCAGTCTCGTGGTCATGTTTTATTACTCCTGGGAGCTGGCGTTGATTACTTTATTAATGACGCCCTTTTTGGGAGTGGCTGTCTATAGATTTGACAGAAGAGTCCATCCGGCATTCCGAAAAATCAGATTGTCGCTTGCTGGAATGAATACCAGAGTTCAGGAAAATGTCAGCGGGATGAACACAGTTAAGTCTCTATCAAGAGAAGACTATGAAATTAATCGCTTTTCTTCGAGCAATAATAAATATAAAACAGATTATCTTGATACATCCGAGATCTGGGCTAAATATTTCCCTTTAATGGAGTTCATCGGCGATATTTGTGTCGTATTATTATTAGCCCTTGGCAGTTATTTTGTAACGATTGACCGCATTCAGCCTGGAGAACTCGTTGCCTTCTTCAGCCTTGTATGGTACATCATGGACCCTTTAATGGGGTTGGGCTTTATTATTAATACCTTCTCACAATCTAAGGCTTCAGGTGAGAGGCTACTGCAGGTTCTTGATGAGCCAGAGGACATCTACTCACCGGACGGTGCCATCGTGACTGATCAATTAAAGGGGCATGTTGCCTTCGATCACGTATCATTTAAGTATCCTAGCGAGGATAAGTACGCATTGGAGGATGTCTCTTTTGAAGCAAAACCGGGTCAGGTGATTGGCCTAATGGGAGCAACAGGGGCCGGGAAATCGAGCATAACCCAGCTTATAGCCCGTTTTTATGATGTGACATCAGGACAAATCTTAATTGATGGCGAGTCTGTTGATCAATATGAACTAAAATCATTAAGGAAAAATATTGGTTTTGTCCTGCAGGAAAATTTCTTGTTTTCATCAACAATCCGGGACAATATCGCTTACGGAAATCCCGATGCCACAGATGAACAGGTGATTGATGCAGCGAAGCGTGCTCAAGCTCATGAGTTCATCAGCCAAATGCCTGATGGCTATGATACAGTGCTTGGTGAACGGGGCATGGGCCTTTCGGGTGGCCAAAAACAGCGAATCTCGATTGCAAGAGCATTGCTTGTGAATCCAAGCATTCTTATCTTGGATGACGCAACAAGTGCGGTGGATATGCAGACAGAAGCTAAGATTCAAGAAGCTTTTAGGGAATTGATGAAGGGGCGAACAACTTTCATCATCGCCCACCGAATTTCATCAGTCCAGCATGCTGATGAAATTATCGTTCTGGAGAATGGCAAGGTTATTGAGAGAGGCGTCCATAAAGAGCTGCTTGAACAAACGGACGGAACCTATAAGAGAATCTATAACATTCAGTATAAGGATGCAGATTTAATCAAACAAAAGGTCTATTAGGAGGTGAGGGAATGAATAAGGATGCAACGACAGAATCAAGGCGGGGAAAAGAAAGATTTTACTATAAGACTGATAATGTCATCGAAAAACCATTTAACTGGAAGCAGCTTTCAAGATTATTCGGATACATGAAGCCTTATTTGAAAACATTGATTCCATACGCCATATTATCGATGATTGTTGGAACAGCCGTCAGGCTTATTGTCCCGATTATTATTGGTGTATACGCTTTTGATAAAGCAATAAAAAACAAGGATTACACGCTGCTTTCCATTTTGGTTGCCATAACAGCGCTCTTGTATTTGGCAAACTATATAAGTAATGTCTACCGGATCAGGTTAACGAACAAGCTTGGTCAATATGTGATCCATGACTTGAGAAAGCATTTGTTCAACCATGTTCAACGGTTGTCACACCGTTTTTTTGACTCACGGTCTGCGGGTTCAATTTTGGTCCGAATTATTAATGATGTCAATTCATTGCAAGATTTGTTTACGAACGGTGTTATTAATACCTTAATGGATTTAGTGATGCTTATAGGCATATTTGTCATTCTCTTTTCCTTGAGTCCGCAGTTGGCTTTAGCTGTGCTGATCGTTATGCCTTTAATGTTTCTTATATCAACAAAGCTTAGACGCAGTATTCGTCGTTCCTGGCAGAAGGTCCGTTTGAAAATGTCAAAATTGAATTCACATTTAAATGAAAGTATTCAAGGGGTCAGGGTAACCCAATCCTTTACACAGGAGAAAGAAAACATGTCTTTCTTTAATGGCGTTAATACGGAAAACTATGATGCCTGGCGGGAAGCAACGCAAAAAAACGCTGTATTTCGCCCGTTTGTCGACATGTCTAATGCGATAGGTTCAGTGATTTTAATTTGGTACGGCTCCCATTTAATTAATGTAGGGACCATTGAGATCGGCGTTTTTGTTTCCTTTGCCTTTTATCTCGGTATGTTCTGGGCACCGATTTCGAGGCTTGGTCAAGTTTACAATCAGCTGCTTGTCGCCATGGCGTCCTCGGAACGGATTTTCGAATTTCTTGATGAAAAACCAAACGTAAAAGAAAAGCCGGATGCGAAGAGCATGGATAACATCAATGGAACAATTGAGTTATCTGACGTTGAATTCAGCTATGACGAAACCCGAAAAGCCCTAAAGGGCATTAATCTCCACATTGAAGCTGGGGAAGCGTTTGCTCTTGTTGGCCATACCGGATCAGGCAAGACGACCATTGCCAACTTAATTGGCCGATTCTATGATCCAACCAAAGGCAAGGTAAGTTTTGATGGGATCGATATCATGGATATAAAATTGGATGAACTAAGAGCGGGCGTCAGTACAGTGCTCCAGGATACCTTTGTTTTCTCAGGAACGATCATGGAAAACATTCGCTTCGGCCGCCCGGATGCCACGGATGACGAGGTCATTAAGGCGGCGGAGGCTGTAGGAGCAAACCATTTTATAGAAAGACTGGCTGACGGCTTCTTAACGGAAGTGGAAGAGCGCGGCAACGTCTTATCAGTTGGTGAGAGACAGCTGTTGTCGTTTGCGAGGGCACTGCTTGCAAACCCTAAGATTCTTATATTAGACGAAGCAACGGCAAGCATCGATACAGAGACGGAGCTTATCATTCAAGAGGCAATGAAGAAATTGTTAAAAGGCCGAACGTCAATCATCATTGCCCACAGGCTCTCGACCATTCGGGACGCTGACAAAATCGTTGTTATGGAAGAAGGAAATATTTTGGAACAAGGCAATCATGATGAACTTATGAAAAAACACGGTAAATACTTTGAGCTCGTTGTTAGTCAATTTAATAATGCAGAAATTGCATAATACAAAAAATAAAAAACCGCGAAGAGCGGTTTTTTATTTTCTATTTTGTTCAGACTTTAAAAGACAATGGATTTAGTATATTATAACGGTAAAAGGATTAAATTTGTATATTGTTATGTGAAATGAATCACAAATTTGAAAATATAACACATTAGGGAATAGGAGGTGGCACCTTTGGCAGAATGGGCAGGTATCATTGTATTATGGATTTTGTTTTACGGTTATCTTATCGTTGCTTCAATTGATTTCGGTGCAGGGCTTTTTTCCCTTTACGAAAGATTAGCGGGCGGAAAGCTTGTGCTGAATGATTTTCTCCGCCAATACTTATCCCCATTTTGGGAAGCAGCGGGCGCTTTGACTATTCTTTTCTTTGCTGTTGTGCTCGATTTTTACCCTAAGACAGCTGAATATTTCCGTCCGGCACTGCTTATCCCGGGGATGATCGTGTTAGTTTTAATTGTCATTAGGTGTTCCTTCTATGCCTACAATCATAACGGGATGACAAGGAGTAATATTCATTTATTCTTGTATGGATTAACAGGCCTCATGATTCCTGCAGTGCTTTCCACAGCTTTAACCCTTAGTGAAGGCGGCTATATCCATGAGGGCGGGGGACATATCATTTCTATTTTTGGCCGCTTAATGACGAGCTTTTATACGTGGGCGGTTATTATACTTGCCGTGATCAGTGTCCTTTATATAAGCGCGATGTTCCTGATCTTTTTAGCGTCAAAAGTGGGCAATCAGCCTGCTATGGAAAAATTAAGGACCTATGCCTTAGCAATGAGCGTGCCGACGGTTTTAGCAAGCGGTCTCGTATTTGCGGCGCTGCAAATTCATAACCCTGAGCACTTTAATAATATGCTGAATCTGGCTTGGATGTTTTTACTGTCGCTCGTCAGTTTTTTTATTGCGGTTACTTTGGTATTTCGCAAAATGGCATATGGCACAGCGTTTTTCTTTGTATTGCTTCAATTTTTCTTTGCCTTTTTCGGCTATGGGATCTCCCATTTACCTTATATTCTTTATCCATTAATTAGAGTAAATACAGGTCTTTCTAATTTATCAGGGAGTGCTTATGTCATTGTCTTCATTGGATCAATGGCAGCGGCTCTCGCCATACCAATGTTGATTTTATTGACCCGGTTAGCTAGATTAGATATAAGGGCTTTATATGATATGGAGGAATGATCGTGAAAAAACAATTCGCAGTGATTGGCCTTGGCCGGTTTGGCGGCAGTATTTGCCGGACTCTAAGCGAAGAGGGCGCGGAGGTCCTGGCTATTGACATGGACGAAGATCGCGTCAATGAATTCACACCCATCGCAACTCATGCGGTTATCGCTGATTCAACTGATGAAAGTGTGCTGAAAAGCTTAGGGCTCCGAAATTTTGACCATGTGATTGTAGCGATTGGCGATAATCTTCAAGCGAGCATTTTAACAACGTTAATGTTGAAGGAATTAGGAGTCAAAAAAGTTACAGCTAAAGCGCAAAATGATTATCATGAGAAGGTTTTGAATAAAATTGGGGCTGACAGGGTGGCACATCCTGAGAGGGATATGGGCGTTAGAGTTGCCCATAATATAACATCCTCAAGTGTGCTCGATTATCTGGAACTATCCCATGAACATAGCATAGTAGAGGTTATTGCCGGGCGAAAGATGGACGGGAAGACACTTATTGAGCTGGATGTCCGGGCCAACTATGGCGTCAACATCGTTGCAATTAAAGTGGGCGGGAAGATTAATGTGTCGCCAAGAGCCGACCAAACGGTTCACAGCGGGGATATTTTGATCGTCATTGGCTCAGACTCAGATATCGACCGTTTTAAAAAACAACTATTGGAAAACGAATAACTTGTTAATATAAATGTAAAGCTCCCTTCCAAATGGATAGGGAGCTTTATTTTCAATCAATTTCCATAATAATCGGAAGGATCATTGGTTTACGGCGGGTCTTATCATAAAGGAATGGCGCCAAAGTATCGGTGATTTCATTTTTAATTTCAGACCACTGTCTTGTTTTTCTCTCCATTACAGTTTGCAAATGCCTGCTTAACAGAACTTGAGCGTCATTAATCAGATCTCCGGATTCTCTCATATAGACAAAACCTCTTGATATGATATCAGGTCCGGCAAGCACTTTGTGCTCCTTCATGTTAATGCTGACGACGACAATGACAAGGCCTTCTTCGGAAAGGATTTTTCTGTCTCTCAATACGATGTTGCCGATATCACCTATTCCGTTGCCGTCAATATATACTGAGCCGGAAGGGATTTTCCCGGCAACACTGGCTTCATTGCTTTCAAGGGCGAGCACATCGCCATTGTCCATTATAAAGGAGTGGTCAAGCGGTACACCGCAATCTCTGGCAAGCTCCATATGTTTTTTTAGCATGCGGTATTCCCCATGGATAGGCATGAAGAACTTTGGATTAATTAAGCGAAGCATTAACTTCTGTTCTTGCTGACCGCCATGGCCTGATGTATGAATATCGCTTAATGGTCCATGAATGACTTCTGCACCAGCGCGATACAATTGGTTAATTGTTTTATTAACGCTCACTGTGTTCCCTGGTATTGGGGATGATGAGAACACAACGGTATCGCCAGGTATGATTTGGATTTGCCGGTGTGTGCCGTTTGCGATCCGGGACAAAGCAGCCATTGGTTCCCCTTGGCTCCCGGTACAAAGGATCGTTACTTTGTTTTCCGGCAGGCGATTAATTTGCTGATGGTCGATGAAAGTTTCTTTGGGAGCTCGAATGTAACCTAATTCTTGTCCAATTGTAATTGAAGCTTCCATGCTTCTGCCAAAAACAGCAACCTTTCTGCCCGTGCTAACGGCAGCTTCTACGACTTGCTGAAGTCTGTGAATATTGGATGCAAAGGTTGCAAAGATAATTCTTCCTTTTACTTTGCGGAAAATATCAGTAATATTTTCTCCAACTTGACGTTCTGACATGGTGAAATTAGGTACCTCAGCATTTGTGCTGTCTGAAAGCAGACATAACACGCCTTCTTTGCCGATTTCGGCCATTTTGGTCAAGTTAGCCGGCATCCCAACGGGAGTGAAGTCAAATTTAAAGTCTCCGGTATGAACGATATTGCCCGGAGGTGTTTTGACAACGATCCCATATGAATCAGGGATACTGTGCGTTGTTCTGAAAAAGGCTACAGAAGTTTTTTGGAATTTAATTACATCATCTTCACCAATGATGTGGAGCTTCGTCCGTCTTAACAACCCATGCTCCTCAAGTTTGTTTCTAATTAGCCCGGCAGCAAGCTTCCCGGCGTAAATAGGTATGTTCACTTGTCTTAACAGATAAGGAACGCCGCCGATATGGTCCTCATGGCCGTGTGTGATAAACAGACCTTTTATTTTTTCTTCATTTTTCACCAGGTAAGTATAATCAGGAATGACATAATCAATACCAAGAAGCTCATCTTCAGGGAATTTAATGCCAGCATCAATTAGGATAATTTCATCCTGGAATTGGACAGCATAGGTGTTTTTACCGATCTCACCTAAGCCTCCTAATGCAAAAACTGCTGTTTGATGGTTTTTTACAAATTTCATATTTTATATCTTCTCCATTTTAAAATTCTCCGAGGATTTTTCGTAATTTAGAAAATCCCCTTCTAGTCCTTGGATAAATTCAATGTTATATTGGCGGTCAGCCAGGTTCTTTCGAACAACACGCTCACTGTCTGCTTCCATATATAACGTTTTTGTATTTTCCCTAATCGGTACTTCTTGTTTTGATTCCTGATATAACACTTTGTAAATCATGTCAACCTCTCCTTATATGTCCTGTAGAACTAATCTTCCTCTATTATATAGGAAACACAAATGTTTTTCATTAATATTCATGTTCCCTTGATTCAAAGTAATATTTGGCCGGCGCCTTTAGAAACGCCGGCCGTGTGATTAACCCTGTGCTAAACGGTTTTTATTGTTTAGCAGATCTCTCATCCGTCTCAGCCATCTTTGTTTCACTTTTCGTAACATGGTCATCCCTCCTTGATGTCTTACCAGGTGAAATGAGGAAAGCTTGACCACACAATAGACACATGGCTTATTTTATTTTGCGCAAAAATACTGTGAACCATGTATGTTTGATATAAAACACCAATGTTAGTTTGGACAAAAGACTTGAGATGCATAAGTTTTTTTAGTAAACTGTTATAATTATTATTGGCGCATCAAAGAAATGCCCATCAATGAAAAGCTAGGAGGATTCAGCCCGTGACCAAACAAAAAATTGTCTTTTTTGATATTGATGGCACATTATTAGATCATGAAAAACAGATCCCGGATTCTACAAGGCAGGCTATAAAACATTTGCAAGAAAATGGTGTTATTACGGCAATTGCAACTGGAAGGGCTCCGTTCATGTTTGAGGAGATCCGCAAAGAGCTTAATATTAATACATTTGTAAGCTTCAACGGGCAATACGTTGTCCATGACAATAATGTCGTATTTAAAAATCCACTTTCGGCTGAAGCTCTCGTGTTGTTAGAAGAAAAGGCGACAGCTGCTGGTCACCCGATGGCGTTTTTTTCCTCGGAATCAATGGCATCAAATCGGGATGGCGACCCCTTTATAAAAACAAGCTTCAATGATTTGAAAATGAACCCGCCGTTATTTGATATGTCGTTCCATAATAACAATGAGATTTATCAAGCCCTTTTATTCTGTGAGGCAAACGATGAGGCTGAATATCTTAAATTGAAATCTGATTTTGAATATATTAGGTGGCACCAATATTCAACAGATGTTATTCCCGCCGGGGGCTCTAAAGCATTGGGGATCAAACAGTTATTAGATAGTCTTAAAATAGATGTAAGACACACGTATGCCTTTGGCGATGCACTTAATGATATCCAGATGCTATCATTTGTAAATTACGGGATTGCAATGGGGAATGCTTTGGATGAAACCAAAAATGCCGCGCGGTTTATTACAAAACATGTTGACCAAGATGGCATTTACCATGGCTTGCAAGAAGTCGGGTTACTCACAGGTGTATAAATAAAGAAAACTTGGCTTATCGCCAAGGCCTTAATGGCGAAAGCCTTAGTTGCGCTTATACTTTATTCCGCCTTTCCCGCAAAAGGGAATTTAAATTATCATAAAGTATAAAGAAAACTTGGCTTATCGCCAAGTTTTTTATCTATCAGTAGGAACACCGTCAGGAATCTTGAAAGGATCGTTATGATTTATATGATCATAAAACATAATGCCGTCAAGGTGGTCTATTTCATGTTGGATGGCAATCGCCGGCATTCCTTTAAGCTTTAGCGTAACCTCTTTATTGTCCAAGTCGAAAGCGCGGACCTTAACACGCGCAAACCGTGGGACAATGCCTGGGACGTCGCGGTCAACGGACAAGCAGCCTTCACCGCTTTCTAGATAAGTTTTCTCTACTGAATGACTCACTATCTTGGGATTAAACAATGCGTATTTATGGAGTTTACCTTTATCGTCATCTAAATATAATGCAATCATTCTCTTGCTGATGCCGATTTGCGGTGCAGCAAGACCAATTCCCGGTCTTAACTGATATTTATTTGCTATCTCTTCATCTTGACTGTTTATAAGAAATTCAAGCATTTGTTTTAATGTATTGCTTTCTTCCTTCGTCGGAGGTAATTCAACAGGCACAGCCGTCTCCCTTAATATTGGATTACCTTCCCTAATGATGTCATCCATAGTTAGCATGTTTCCAAACACTCCTATCTGGTCTTATCGATCAGCCATTCACTATGTACATTTTACCATAATGACTATTAACATAAAAATAATTGATTATTTATTGAAGGCCTGTATCTTGCGGGATACAAGCCTTTATTATTAAAGTTTAGATTCCTACTGAAGCGCCGACAATAATCAGCAAGATGAAAAGAACGACAATTAATATAAAGTTGCGATTGTCACCGCATGCCGGCTGACAACCCCATCCAGCCGGTGACACCATTGGACCATGATTTGCCATATTTGCAGGTCCCATTTGGTGACAACCGCAGCCCATTGGTCCTATCGGCGCCATTGGCGCATTAGCCATATGTGCCGGGCTGACTGGATGTTGAGGCATCATATTTGGTTCCCAATTTCCCATATTCCCCATATTCGCCATATTCCCCATGTTGCTCATGTTCTCCATGCCAATACCTCCCATTAAAATATAACTGGTACATTTATAACATATGTTTTTTGCCCTGATGAGTTTGTATGTACGCCTATATAAGTTATGCTATACTAATTTACATTGGCGAATGACGTGTTGCCAAAAGGGGGGACATGCTTGAACAGAGTTAAGTCAATCGCAACATTAGTTGCGGTTTGTTTGCTTTTTGCCGGCTGTAGTTTCACTCAAGGTCCAGGTGAAAAAATTCAACATGGACTTGATAAATCGGCTTCAATTGAAGGTGATTTTAAAGAGCTGCAGCAGTCACTTGTCAGGGCAGAAAATCGTGAACAAAAACTTTACAATAACATCCTTGACCTCGATTTATCCAAAAACGAAAAAGAGATTGCAAGCTTAAGTGAACAAGCAACAAAATCGGCAAATAAACGGGAACAGTTGATGAGAAAAGAAAAAGAAATCATCGATCATGCGTACGAAACATTCATTCAGATAAAGGATGACATTAAAGAATTGAATGATCCTAGGGCAAAAGAGGATGCAGTGTTTCTCGTAAAAACCATGGATAAGCGTTACGGTGCATTCAGTAAACTTTACAAAAACTATATGGCTGCAATTGAATGCGATCGCAAGCTCTATGATTTATTAAAAGAAAAGAATGTGACGTTTGAAACATTGCAGAATCAGCTGGAAAAAACGGACAATTATTATAAGGAAATAAAAGCAAATCAAGATGACTTTAATAAGGCGACAAAAACATTCAACCAGGCCAAGTTATCCTTTTATAAACATGCGGATATAAAGAAATAAATACGGAAGTTATCGGTTACATAGATTAAAACAGATATGATACAGTCTGCTCTTTTGTACTGTAACAGTTTATGGAATGATATCTAAACGCTTATTATTGACTTATTTTAAGCAGTTATTATACACTTATGTAGGGCGGTCGTTGTATTAGTCCTTATATTATTTTTCATTAAGACAGTTTTAAGGTGTCATTTTTGAAAGACTATAAATAACACTTTTCTAATAGCAGCATAATGGAAGCGTTGGTTCAAATAAAACATGGTGATTAATTCAAAGGGAATTCGGGAAAAACAATGAGGAATGATTGTCCCATTTTATAAGATTTATTACCACATTCATTAAAATAAAAGAATCTCATTTTACCCATACTGCTATTAGGTCATAAGGCTTAATTTTTAATCAATAAGGAAGAGGTGAAAGGATTGGCTACAAAAAAGCTTGAAAAAGTTGAGAAGCAATTTGAAATGGTTCAAATTCTCAATGAAGATGGAGAAATTGTAAATGAAAAGGCGATGCCTGATCTCTCTGATGATGAATTAAAAGAATTGATGAAACAAATGGTTTACACTAGAGTGTTGGATCAACGTGCTATTTCACTTAACAGACAAGGGCGTCTGGGATTTTACGCTCCTGTTGCCGGGCAAGAGGCATCGATGCTTGCAAGCCAATTTGCAATGGATAAGGAGGATTGGCTGCTGCCGTCATACCGTGACATCCCACAATTGATTTGGCACGGTTTGCCTTTAACAAAAGCCTTTCTATATTCCAGAGGACATTTTGAAGGCGGAAGAATTCCGGATGGTGTCAATGCGTTAATGCCGCAAATTATTATTGCAGCGCAATGTACACAAACAGCAGGGATTGCATTAGGGCTTAAAAAACGCGGGAAGAAAAATGTCGCCTTTACATATTTCGGTGACGGTGCAACATCACAGGGGGACTTTTATGAAGGTATAAACTTTGCGGGCGCGTATAATGCTCCAGCGGTCTTTATATCCCAAAATAACCATTTTGCGATTTCGGTTCCTGTTGAGAAACAAACTGCTGCAAAAACATTGGCACAGAAGGCAGTTGCAGCTGGTATTCGCGGTGTTCAAGTTGACGGCATGGACCCATTAGCTGTTTATGCTGTTGCCAAAGAAGCGCGTGAACATGCCATCAAAGGTAATCCTACATTAATCGAAACGATTACTTACCGTTATGGTCCGCATACAATGGCTGGTGATGACCCGACTCGTTACCGTACCGAAGATCTTGATAACGAGTGGGAAAAGAAGGATCCGCTTGTCCGTTTCCGTAAGTTCCTTGAAGGCAAAAATCTATGGTCAAAAGAAGAAGAAGACAAAATTGTTGATCAGGCGAAAGAGGATATCAAAAAGTCAATTAAAGAAGCGGATAAAACGCCAAAACAAAAAGTAACTGATCTCATTGGCATTATGTTTGAAACACTTCCTCACAATTTGGCTGAACAACTGGAAGAATATCGTAAAAAGGAGTCGAAATAACCTATGGCGCAAATGACAATGATTCAAGCAATAACTGATGCGCTTCGCACTGAACTCAAGAACGATGAGAACGTCCTTGTTTTTGGTGAAGACGTAGGTAAAAATGGCGGTGTATTTAGAGCCACAGAAGGATTACAGGATGAATTCGGCGAAGACCGCGTTTTTGATACACCGCTTGCAGAGTCTGGAATCGGCGGTTTGGCGCTTGGTCTTGCTATGCAAGATTATCGCCCTGTTATGGAAATTCAATTTTTTGGGTTCGTTTTCGAAGCAATGGACAGCGTCGCTTCCCAAATGGCCCGCCTGCGCTATCGGTCAGGAGGCCAATATCATGCACCTGTGACAATTCGTGCACCATTTGGGGGCGGTGTAAAAACGCCTGAATTGCATGCTGATAACTTAGAAGGCCTTTTTGCCCAAACAGCGGGATTGAAGGTTGTTATCCCTTCTAATCCATATGATGCCAAGGGGTTGCTGATTTCCGCTATTCGCGATAACGATCCAGTCATTTTCCTTGAACACATGAAACTCTATCGTTCTTTCAGAGGGGAAGTTCCTGAGGAAGAGTATACTGTCGAGCTTGGCAAGGCTAATGTTGTACGCGAGGGAAGCGATGTGACGATCGTCACTTATGGTGCAATGGTTCAGACATCTTCAAAAGCCGCCGAGCTTCTCGAAAAAGAAGATATCAGTGTTGAAATCATTGATTTAAGAACGGTCAGTCCGATTGACGTTGATACAATCATAAAATCCGTTGAAAAAACGAATCGCGTTGTCGTTGTTCAGGAAGCACAAAAACAAGCAGGTATCGCGGCAAATGTTATAGCAGAAATAAATGAGCGTGCTATCCTGCATTTGGAAGCTCCAGTAGGCCGTGTTACTGCACCGGATACCGTCTTCCCATTTGCTTCAGCGGAAAATGTCTGGCTGCCGGATGAGAAGGATGTCGTCGCAAAAGTTAAAGATATTTTGAATTTCTAATTGGCACAAAAAGGAGGCAACCCGTTCATGGCATATAATTTTAAAATGCCGGATATTGGTGAAGGTATTCACGAAGGTGAAATCGTTAAGTGGTTCATCAAAGCCGGTGACGAAGTAAAAGAAGATGATGTTCTGGCGGAAGTGCAAAACGATAAAGCTGTTGTCGAAATTCCATCCCCTGTTGATGGCAAGGTGTTGGAAGTAAAGGTCGACGAAGGAGCCACGGTTGAAGTGGGAACAACCATCGTTACCTTCGACGCTGAAGGCGAAGATGATAGTGAAGCAGAAGAAGAGGATAAGAACGAAGCACCTGTGTCCGACGAGAAGAAAGAGGAGTCCAAAGAGGACAAACCTGAAGCTAAAGTAAATGAAGATGAAGAAGAAGTAAGCGAAAAGCGTGTCATTGCTATGCCTTCTGTAAGAAAATACGCTAGAGAAAAAGGCGTTAATATTAGTAAGGTTACAGGTTCAGGAGATAATGGCCGCGTGCTTAAAGATGATATTGAAAAATATCTGTCTGGTGATCAAGAAACACCTGAACAAGAAGGAACACATGAAAAAGCCGAGGCAAAAACGGAAGAAAAAGCTGCTCAAAGCGAAACTGTCCAAGTTGGTCAAGAAACCCGTGAAAAAATTCGCGGCATGCGTAAAGCGATTTCTAAAGCAATGGTTAATTCCAAGCATACCGCACCTCACGTGACCCTTATGGATGAAGTCGATGTCACGAAGACTGTGGCACATCGCAAAGCATTCAAAGCTGAAGCGGCGGATCAAGGTGTTAAACTGACCTACTTGCCGTATGTTGTAAAAGCTCTTGTGTCAACATTGAAAGACTATCCAGTGCTTAATGCATCAATCGATGATGAAAATGAAGAAATCGTGTACAAGCATTATTACAATATCGGCATTGCCACAGATACTGATAATGGTCTTCTTGTACCTGTAATTAAAGACGCTGATCGCAAATCCATGTACCAAATGGCAAATGAAATCAGCGGATATGCTGAAAAGGCCCGTGATGGCAAGCTCTCCGGTGACGATATGAAAGGCGGCTCTTGCACAATCACGAACATTGGTTCAGCAGGAGGACAATGGTTTACACCGGTTATCAATCACCCGGAAGTAGCTATTCTTGGCATCGGCCGGATTGCCGAAAAAGCTGTTGTTCACGATGGTGAAGTTGTTGTAGCGCCTGTTCTTGCGTTATCATTAAGCTTTGACCACCGTCTTATTGATGGTGCTACCGCACAGAACGCGTTAAATAAAATAAAAAGGTTGTTGAATGATCCACAACGACTAATAATGGAGGGGTAAGCGAATGGTAGTAGGTGAATTTACTACAGAGGTCGATACAGTTGTCGTTGGTGCTGGTCCGGGAGGATATGTCGCGGCAATAAGAGCGGCACAACTAGGACAAAAAGTAATCATTATTGAGAAAGGTGAACTTGGCGGTGTTTGTTTGAATGTGGGATGTATTCCATCTAAAGCGCTTATTAGTGCCAGCCACCGTTATGAGCATGCCCAAGATTCTGATGACATGGGGATTTCAACTGAGAAGGTAACCCTGGACTTTGCCAAGCTTCAGGATTGGAAAGGCTCCGTCGTTAACAAATTAACAGGCGGTGTTGAAGGTCTTTTGAAAGCAAATAAAGTTGAAATCGTTAAAGGTGAAGCTCTGTTTGTCGAAAAAGATGAAGTTCGTGTTAACAGCGGCTATGAGTCAACACGTTATAAGTTCAATAACTGTATCATTGCTACAGGTTCAAGCCCGATTGAATTGCCGACTTTCAAATGGAGTGACCGCGTTATTTCTTCAACCGGTGCCCTTGCTTTGAAAGAAGCGCCTAAGAAAATGGTTGTTATTGGCGGCGGTTATATCGGCGTTGAGCTTGGCAGCGCTTATGCCGGTTTCGGAACTGAAGTCGTTATCCTTGAAGGGTCTAAATCTATTCTTCCAGGGTTTGAAAAGAAAATGAGTGCCATTGTGAAAAAACGCCTTAAGAAAAAAGGTGTTGTCATGCACACTGAAGCGATGGCACAAGGTGTTGAAGAAACGAAAGACGGCGTAAAAGTCAAAGCCGAAATTAAAGGTAAGGAAGAAACCTTTGAGGCAGATTACGTGTTAGTTACAGTCGGCCGCCGTCCGAATACTGAAGAACTTGGACTGGATATGGCTGGTATCGAAACGACTGACCGCGGTTTGATTAAAGTTGACAAACAGTGCAAAACAAATGTTGACGGCATCTACGCGATTGGTGATATCGTAGCGGGTCCTGCACTTGCTCATAAAGCCTCTTATGAAGGTAAGGTTGCAGCTGAAACGATCAGCGGTGAACATGCTGAAGTGGATTACTTAGCCATGCCGGCGGTTGTCTTCTCTGACCCCGAACTTGCTTCGGTTGGCCTAACCGAGAGTGAAGCTAAGGAACAGGGCTACGATGTGAAAGTCGCACAATTCCCATTTGCAGCAAGTGGCCGTGCCCTATCACTTAATGATACTGATGGCTTCATGAAGCTTGTCACTCGCAAAGAAGACGGACTTGTTATCGGTGCACAAATTGCCGGAACAGGTGCAAGTGACATGATTTCTGAATTAGGTTTGGCGATTGAAGCGGGTATGACTGCTGAGGATATCGCGCTCACTATCCATGCACACCCTACTTTGGGTGAAATTGCAATGGAAACTGCAGAAGTTGCCCTTGGCATGCCGATCCATATCGCAAAATAAATATAGTGTTATTAAACCAAAAGACCATCATCTTATTTTAGATGATGGTCTTTTGACGTAAGCTGCAAGCTTATTGTAAATATAATCCCACTTCTTGTCGCCTTGGATCGTGACAACCTGCTTTTTATTTGATATGAGGACCAGAGCAGGATATTTTTTTATATGCAGAACTCTGGCGAGGCTTGCTTGCCTTTCAGCCTGATAAATATGAATGTCATAAGAATGATTGGGTAGCCGGTCTTTCATCATTAATAAGGCATAATAATATTCTCCAACCATACTTGTGTTTTCATTGGTAAGAACGATCGTATGCAGCCCGCCACCTTTTAGCTGCCGCAATAGATCGGACGTATGATCATTTGATTTGGCCTCACCGCTGGATACAAAAAGCAACAATACAAAAGGAAGGATTTTTGCTATTTTTATTAAATGCATGATATTCCTCCATTACTGTCGTTCTCGATGAGCTAGCCATATTCTATCATGATTTAATGCCAAATCCCCGCGTGGTAGCGATTTGTTATGAAATTGCAACGCTCCTCTAATAGAGTGTTAAAAAACACACTTTTCCGTTACAATGATTTATGGGGGTCATAAAACAATTGGCAGAAGTCCCCAAGTTAATGTCAGATTACATATAGACGGGTGAGGATTATAAGTGAAAAAAGTTATCTTTCTAGCAATGACCTTATTAATCGTATTAGCAGGGTGTGCATCTAACGAAACCGGTTCAGCAAGCACAAAAAATCAAAAGCATGAACAGGGCGATGGGCCGAAGGAAAAAAAGGAGCATCGTAAAGAAGCGACTAAGGAAGCAAGTGGCCAAGCAAATGCAAAGCAGCCTGATAAAGTCATTAAAAAAGAGGGTGTGCAAACGGCGCAATATGAGGTTGATCCCAAGACATGGACGGTTAAGCCAATCGACCCTAATGGCAATAAAAAGGTTGTCTTAATTACAATTGACGATGCTCCTGATGAACATGCTTTGGAAATGGCGAAGAAACTTAAAGCCATGCATGTCGGGGCCATTTTTTTCCTCAATGGCCATTTCTTAAATACAGATGAGAAAAAGCAGGTTGTGAAGAAAATTAGTGATATGGGTTTCTTTTTAGGTGACCACACTTATTCTCATGCGGATCTTACAACTTTATCAAAACCTGAGCAGAAAAAAGAGATGATGTCTGTCTACAGTCAAATAAAAGATATAACGGGTAATCCGCCGCACTTCTTTAGAGCCCCTTATGGAAAGAACACGGATTATACAAAAGAGCTGGCAAAGGATAACAATATGACACTTATGAATTGGGCGTTTGGTTATGACTGGAATAAAGAGTATGAAAATCCAGATGCCTTGACTAAAATAATGACCGATAACCCATATCTGGTTAATGGATCAATTTTGTTGATGCATGACCGTGACTGGACGAATATTGCACTTAAAGGTATTATCAAAGGCTTAAAAAAGAAAGGCTATACGATGCTTGATCCTAGGCTAATAAAAACACAATAAGGACATCCTTTTATGACAGATACGAAATAAATATGACATACTATTGGGGTTGACATCGGCAATAATGTGTCATATTATATGAGTATCATAAAGCGCTTACAAAAAAGGAGCTGGGTAAATGGGAATCATCATTTGTCAAAAGTGCAACTGCACCATCGACCATGTGGAGGATTCAAAAGTAAGAACACTGTATAGTAAATGCCCGGACTGTAAAAATAAGAAGGAAAACAAAAAGTAATCTATAACGAGCTTTGAAAATAAATAATGGCAGCTGTCACAGTGATGGTGTGACAGCTGCCATTTTTATATTCATTTTATTGGTGCTGCTTCCTTAACAACTTTTAAAAACTTTAGCTCTAAGTCTTCAGGTCCTTGTACAGGCAAACCGGCTTCAATATTTTCAATAATGTAATCCAGATTTTCCCGGGTAATAATTTCACCTGGTGTGAAGATTGGAATGCCCGGCGGATAGACCATGACAAATTCCGCTATAATTCGCCCTTCGGATTCCCAAAAAGGGACCGATTCTGATTCAGCATAGAAAGCCGACCTAGGGGATAAAGATAACTTTGGCATTTGCGGGACGTGCACCGGCAAGGCTTTATGTTTTAGGACCTGTCCTTCAGCTTCAAAAAATGCCGCCATATGTTCCAAAGCAGTAATTAACTTATCAACTGTCGTTTGCGAGTCGCCAGGTGTGACAAGACAGAGTATATTATATAAGTCAGAAAGTTCGACTTCAATGTGATGATGTTCCCTGAGCCAAACCTCTGCATCATACCCGGTGATCCCCAAACTTTTTACCGATATTAAAAGTTTCGTCGGATCAAAATCATAAGTGGCTTTGGAACCAAGGATTTCCTTACCGACACAATAGAGGCCTTTAATTTCATTTATTTTAACCCTGGCATATTCAGCAAGCTTAATGGCAATGGTTATTTGTTCATGTCCTTCTGTCGCCAAATAACGCCTGGCGGCATCGAGTGACGCAAGTAAAATATATGATGTTGATGTCGTTGTCAGCATGCTGATCACTGATTGGACCCTGTTAGCCGATACAAGCCCCTCTCTGACATTCAATACTGAACTCTGGGTCAATGAACCGCCGAGCTTATGGACGCTTGTAGCAGCCATATCTGCGCCTGCCTGCATCGCAGAAACCGGCAGTTGCTCATGGAAGTGGATATGAACCCCATGGGCCTCATCAACCAAGACGGGGATGTTATAGTCGTGTGCCAGGTTAACAATTGATTTGAGGTTACCCGCAATGCCAAAATAGGTTGGGTTTATAATTAACAGTGCTTTGGCATCAGGGTGCTGATTTAAAGCATTTTGGACCGCATCAGATGAGATGCCATGTGAAATACCTAATTCACGGTCAATTTCCGGATAGACGAAAATCGGTGTGGCACCGGAAAAAATAATGGCTGACAATACCGATTTGTGAACGTTTCGTGGTACGATGATTTTATCACCCGGCGAGCAAACAGACAGCACCATTGTCATGATCGCTCCGCTTGTTCCCTGGACAGAGAAAAAGGTTGCATCTGCCGAGAAAGCCTCTGCAGCAAGTTCTTGTGCCTTTTGGATCATCCCATGAGGCTGATGCAAATCGTCAAGCGGCGCAATGTTAATTAAATCAATGGCTAAGGCATTTTCACCTATGAAATCTCGGAATTCAGGATCCATGCCTTGTCCCTTTTTGTGGCCCGGGATATGAAATTGAATCGGATTGGATTCGATAAATTTTAGCAAACCAGTAAAAAGTGGTGTTTCATGTTGAGACAATAGCTGCACCTCATTTTATTCAAACTAGATCTATCATAGTCTAATTCATCATCCTTATTCAAGCGGAATTTTAATAATCTATAGAAGGGGAGAGACATTTATGAATTGGGAAACACGCTTAACGAAGCTCTTAGGTATTAAATATCCGATTATTCAAGGAGGATTGGCTTACTTGGCCTACTCGGATCTTGGTGCTGCTGTGTCAAATGCAGGAGGACTTGGTCAGCTGACAGCGATGTCATGTGACAGTCCCGACATGCTTCGAAAGGAAATCCATCGTATTCGTGAATTAACGGACATGCCTTTCGGCGTAAATTATGCGATTGGCCAGCATGGCAGACCATATCTTGATTTTCTACATATTGCTGTGGAAGAGGAGGTCCCTGTCATTACGATAACAGGCGGGAATCCGGCGCCTGTCTTTGATGCCCTGAAAGCATCAAAAGCAAAGAAGCTTGTCCTTGTTTCATCAAAAAGACAAGCGCAAAAAGCGGAATCATTGGGTGCTGATGCGGTCATGGTTGTCGGACAAGAAGGCGGCGGCCACCTTGGAAAAGAAGATATAGGCACTATGGTTCTGACACCGTCTGTAGCCGACAGCATATCGATACCTGTTGTCGCTTCTGGAGGAATTGGCGATGGCCGCGGTTTGATGGCTGCCCTTGCTCTTGGTGCTGAAGGGATTGAGATGGGGACACGGTTTATAGCGACAGAAGAATGCACACATGCCCATAGTATCTATAAGCAAATGCTTGTTGATATGCAGGAGACAGATACACTTGTTATAAAGAAAAGTTTGGGAGCACCAGCCCGGGCAATAAATAATTCATGGGCTCAAAAAATCCTTGATATTGAAAAGACGGAAGGAACCTATGAAGCACTTAAATCATATATAAGCGGTAAAACAAACCAACGTTTTGTTTGGCAAGGTGAGACCGACAACGGCTTTGGCTGGGCCGGGCAAATAGCGGGCCGCATCAATGATATACCGTCGGTCGCTGACCTGATAAACAGGATCGTCGCGGAAGCCGAGACGATCAGTAATAAATGGAATTAGAAAAACCTTTGGAAGGGTTAACCCTTCCAAAGGTTTTTCTATTTATAACTTAATTTATATATTGGCATGAGTGTGTCAAAAGTGGCTTCTGCGAGTTTTATAATTGCTTCCCCATTTTTTAAAACAGGATCATCAGCAGGAATATGCCGTCCAACAAGAAATTCCGCTTTTTTTACATCATGGAAACGCTGCAGCACGCGAGTAAAATCAGCCTGTTCCGCTGCTTCGGCCTCATTCTTTGTATGGTCGACAGAAATGACATAATCACGAGGAATCATCGACCTGACATCATCCCTATGGTTAAGAAAGCGTTTGGCAACTTCTTGTTTTTCCGCTAGTTCATTAATATAGGCTAACCAAATGAACACATGATCCCCGAACAAACCAATTTGGAAATGGGGATGCTTTTTGTAGCCGCGTTTGTCAGAACAAATGGCAAGCCAAGTATCCTTTGGCGGATTGACTGTGCGTCTTGCATGTTTTGCAATATGTAAATACATCTCATTGCCAGTCAATGAGGACAGTGTATCAGTTAGTTCATTTCCAATAGCCTGAAATTTGGGTTGTATGGTATTTTGGATCGCGGCCATCCTCTCGTCAAGTCCATTTATCGAAAAAACATTAAAGTCGCTTTTTGTGAATCCTTTGAATATCATATAACATGCTCCTCCCTTGTCAGATCACTTAACAATAGTTTAATGAGAAGAATATTGGATGTCCAGTTAGCACACCTAATAATTTTTAACAGGTTTAAAGGCGTGACAATTGAGGAATTTATTAATCAAGAATCTGAATGTGTTGCATAGAATTGATAAAAATCATAAGATATTAATAACTTAATAAATCAGAAAATTAAGTTATCGGCTCTGAACTCCAGACTATGAAAAAACATTGGAAGGAAGTGTAGGTTACCATGAAACAGGTCATTCAAACGCTAAAAAGAACGGACGCTGAAAAACGTATCCCTGTTGTGAGAATGGAAATCGATTATGAATTGGCAACACTACACGATGCAATGATTGAAGATAATGCCGCAGAAATTAAGGCATGCAAAGTACGATTAGAAAAACTAAGACAGGAAATGTTGCGTTTAGAGGCTTGAAAGGGGGACCCTCCCGATTTATGATTGCGAGGGTCCGAATTATGCAGTTATAAATATACCCCAGTATTTTGCTTACTTTTCCTAATAAGTGAAAAGTAAGCTTTTTAAGTTTTTTGTATCGCTATTTTATGTCATACTCTATAATAGAACAAATTCAGGTCGGGAATTTTTAACAGATGTTTGCAAAAGAATAAGATTAAAGTAATGTATTAGAGGATAAAGGAGTATGTTATGAAAAATGAATTCTGGAAAGCACTGCATTGTAATGTAACAGAATGGATGAAAGAAGCGGGGGGGATTCTAGAGCAATCATTTACTGATCAACTCGATGTTCAATATAAGACCTCATATGATGATTTGGTTACAAACATGGACAAGCAGATAGAACAATTTTTTATTCAGCGCATTCATCAGCATTATCCTGATCACAGGATCATCTCCGAGGAAGGATTTGGGGACGATGTGACGTCGTCTGAAGGCATTTTGTGGCTGATTGACCCTATAGACGGGACGATGAATTTTGTTCACCAGCGCAGGCATTTCGCTATTTCGGTCGGTATTTATGAAGATGGTGTCGGACGTGCCGGATTTATCTATGATGTTATAGCGGATGATTTATATCATTGTATAAAAGGGCAGGGGGCATTCCTTAACCAGGCTAAGCTTCCGATGCTGAAGGATGTCAAACTTAATGAATCCTTATTTTCAATAAATGCGACATGGGTGAACAAAAACCGCAGAATTGATCCCGAGATCATGCAGCCCATCGCAAAGTCCTGCCGCGGGACCCGTTCTTACGGTTCGGCAGCGATTGAACTAGCTTATGTCGCTTCAGGGACATTAGATGCCTATTTCACCATGAGGCTTGCCCCATGGGATTATGGTGCGGGTCTTATACTGATTGAGGAAGTCGGGGGAAAAGCGACCAGAGTTGACGGCTCGCCAATTGATTTGCTTAATCAAAATTCCCTCCTTGTCGGGAAAAAAGGTTTGCAAGAAGAAATTGTTCAACACATCAAGAACGAGGTTAGCAAAGGGAAATTTATTCAAAAGGCTGATTAAAAAAATTTTATTTGGAGAAGCTAAGCACATTAAAAAAAGCGGGATGCATCCCGCTTTTTCCTTTTAAGTTAAGAGGACATTTTGCTTCTGATTACGAAACCAAGTCCCATAAAAACACATGCGCCAATGATGGCTAATATAACACCAATTGCGCTGCCATAGGCAACAGCTCCACCAATAGCCACCAAGCATGCGATGACAAGTACAGCCATAAATAACAAGATAATGTTCATGATTTCCGCCTCCATTTATAGTGTAGCGTAATAATAATAAAAGAAAAAGTCAAATAAACAATTTTTTGTGTTATAATTATATGGTTTATTGCAATTATGAGGAGAGTTAAAACAAAATGACAAATCGCAGAGAAGAACTAAGAAACGTAGCAATTATTGCTCACGTTGACCATGGTAAAACGACATTAGTCGACCAACTGTTGCTTCAATCGGGAACCTTTCGGAAAAATGAGCATGTCAATGAAAGGGCTATGGACTCAAATGATATTGAAAGAGAACGCGGCATCACCATTTTAGCAAAAAACACAAGCCTGTCATATAAGGACTTTAAGATAAATATTGTTGATACACCGGGACACGCTGATTTTGGCGGTGAGGTTGAGCGAATCATGAAAATGGTTGACGGTGTACTGCTCCTTGTTGATGCATATGAAGGTTGTATGCCTCAGACTCGCTTTGTACTGAAAAAGGCATTGGAGCAAAAGCTTAAACCTATTGTTGTCGTAAATAAAATCGACAAACCAATGGCAAGACCTGAAGCTGTTATTGATGAAGTACTGGATTTGTTTATTGATTTGGGTGCAGATGAAGAACAGCTTGAATTTCCAGTTGTGTACACATCAGCTGTTAACGGTGTCGCCGGCACTGAACCCGATCAAGTGGATCAAAGTATGGATGTTTTATTTGATACGATTATCGAACATGTCCCTGCACCGGTTGATAATCGTGATGAAAGTCTGCAATTTCAAGTCACAATGCTTGATTATAATGATTACGTTGGGCGAATTGGTATCGGCCGTATTTACCGCGGATCAATTAAAGTTGGGCAGCAGGCTGCACTCGTGAAAACCGACGGCAGCGTCAAACAATTCCGCGTAACAAAATTATTCGGATTTTTCGCTTTGAAAAAAGTCGAAATTGAAGAAGCTGTTGCCGGAGATTTAATCGCCATTACAGGTGTTGAGGACATTAATATCGGCGAGACGATTAATAATGTTGATCATATCGACCCGCTTCCAGTTTTAACGATTGATGAACCGACATTGCAAATGACATTTGTGGTTAACACAAGCCCATTTGCTGGAAGAGAAGGTCAATACGTGACAAGCCGCAAGCTTGAAGAACGTTTGAGTGCTGAAACGGAAAGAGATGTCAGCTTAAGGGTTGAAAACACGGATACCCCTGATGCATGGGTGGTTTCCGGACGAGGTGAGCTTCATCTTTCTATTCTCATTGAAAATATGAGAAGGGAAGGCTATGAACTGGCTGTTTCAAGGCCGTCTGTTATTATTAAAGACATTGACGGAAAACAATGTGAACCATACGAACGTGTTCAAATCGATGTTCCTGAAGAATACGTCGGTTCTGTTATTGAATCATTAGGAAAAAGAAAAGCCGAATTGTTGAATATGGAACAACAGGAAGGCGGCCAAAGCAAGCTTGAATTTATGATACCTTCTAGAGGTCTTATCGGTTATCGCCGTGATTTCTTATCAGAAACTCGCGGCTATGGTATTATGAACCATACCTTTGACCATTTCAGCCCAATCATTAATGAAACGATTGGCGGAAGAAGGCAAGGTGTGCTGGTAGCGATGGAAACAGGGCAAACCACGACGTATGCCATGGGACAGCTTGAAGACCGCGGCGTTATGTTCTTAGAGCCTGGTGTACAGGTTTATGAGGGCATGATCGTCGGCGAACATAATCGCGAAAATGATTTGACTGTCAATGTAACCAAAACAAAGCACGCGACAAACGTCCGTTCGGCAACAAAGGATCAAACAGTGACGTTAAAAACACCTAGAAAAATGTCGCTTGAAGATTCACTAGCTTATCTGGATGATGATGAGTATTGCGAAATTACACCGGAAAACATCAGGATGAGAAAGAAAATCTTAAATAAATCCGAAAGAGAACGGTCGGATAAGAAAAAGAAAGTAGCAAGATAATTAAGGAGTGACGGGAGGCGCCGCTGGTGAATGGGAAAACGGCATTTGATTTTTCACCTTATCCGCAATGGCTGTTGGACAATCCGATTACCTCTGATTATATGTTTGTGATTTTATATGCGACGATTGTCGTTTTATCAATTGTTGTGTACAAATTGGGATTTGCGAAAAAGTTACCGATCCTCAAATCCGCTGTCATATACATTTTGTTGTTGGTAGGCTGTCTTATTTTGGCAATACTAGCCCTGCAGCTGCCGATCGTCGGTTCCTTGTTTTTTGCAGCTCTCGTTCTTGTTATTTATAAAATCAGGCTCAATGCTTCAAAAAAGCGATCCAATAATAAAGAAGCGTAACTAAAAAAGCACCCGCTTTGCGGTTGCTTTTTTTTATTAGTTAATCAGAAAGTATAACTTTCTGACGCACATAAGTGCACTGGCTAAAGACGTAACATCCTGTTACAACACCAGTACTAGCACGTCCTGTGCGTCGCAACTACGCCTCTGTCTTCGCCAAAGGCTCGCCAATCGGCGAGTTTTCTTTAGCTCTCATTTTCCTTGGGTTTGCGGTGATGCACCTTGAATTGGCCGGTGGCCCAGCGGTCTTTGGTGCGCTCGCCAATCCGTTCTGTGCAAACGTCACACATATAAGTATGGACGGGACGGTTTCTTAACCGTTTTGCCATCAATGTTTCATCGTCAATTTTCTCAATCTTATCACATAAAACGCATTTTACACGCATGTAAGTGCCACCACCTTATGCGTTAAGTATATCAAAATCCGCAGCTTTGCTAAAGCATAAATGCCCCTCATAGAGGGGAGTTTATGCTTCATTCTTTTACCTCGTTGTTTTGCTGATTTTTAAGTTCCTTTTTTTGGTTGTTGTTATTAATGGAAGGCTGCTGTTTCGGCAATGGTTTGTTCTTCTGTTGGCGAGGTTTATTATTGATATTTGAACGGGTATTATTTGGATTATTTTTGTTTTGGCTTGGTTCATTTGCATTTTGCGGTAAGTCAGGGACCAATCGTTCGACGATAGCGGCTAATTCATTGGCAATACCAGGTCCTGCATTACCGCTCCGGATAGCCTTTCCCATCTCTCTTAGCCGTTGGACTGTGTCCGGGTCACTCGTCACGACAGCATTGGCTCCATATGGATCATTTTTTAATGCTTGTGTCACCGAGTATTTAATTGTGCCAACCCTGTTGCGGTCAAGATCTTTGTCGAGATCAAGACCGACCACGGCATAATCCCCAAATACAACAGCTGTGGCATCCTTCACATCGGGCGTGCTATTAGCCAATGATACAAGCCTTTTAGCAATTTGTCCGCCGCTTAGATTTTTATTTGATTCATTCACGCTTTGTTTTACCTCGTGAACGTTATTTTCCATGGATTGCTGTTGATCCGATTCATTGTTATTCGCGGTACAACCAGACAATATTAAAACACTGATACCTAAAAGGCTTATCCGATTTTTCATTATAATCCTCCTTAAGCTTATTTGTAGCTATTTTTTGTAACGCCGTCTATCTTTATTCTTTTGCACATACATTGATAAAAAAGAAAAGAGACTGTTATCACAGGAGGCGACATATTGGCAAAAATATATGTTCTGGACACAAATGTGTTATTACAAGATCCTTACGCGATTTACGCCTTTGATGATAATGAAATTGTCATCCCGGCAGTTGTGCTGGAAGAAATTGATTCAAAAAAAAGAAATATGGATGAAATCGGGCGCCACGCAAGACAAGTTGCCCGTATTATGGATAATTTAAGAGGAAAAGGCAAGCTGCATCAGAAGATTGCTCTTGAAAACGGCGGGTCGATTAAAGTTGAACTTAACCACCGCTCATTTAAATGTCTGCAAGACACCTTTTTAGAAATGACGAATGATAACCGTATTATTGCTGTGGCATTAAACTTAATGAAGGAAGAGGAGGAAAAGGAAGAACCGAGGCCGGTCATTCTGGTCAGCAAAGATGCACTGGTAAGAATTAAAGCCGATGCTCTAGGGCTGATCGCAGAGGATTTCTTGAATGACAGGGTCATTAATTTTGATGATATTTATTCTGGCTATGAAGAATTATACGTCTCTGAAGAAAGCATCAACCAATTTTATTTAGACAAGAGTTTGCAAATAAAGGAAGTCACACCAAGGGAATATCACCCCAATCAATTTATACTGTTAAAAAGCATGACAAACCAAGGGTCGGCTATTGGCATGGTTGATAAAGGCGGGGAACTGCTCCTGCCCTGTCTTTTTGGACATGATGTGACCTGGGGCATTAAGGCGCGCAATGTTCAACAAGTGATGTCCTTGGAGCTTCTCTTGCGCTCAGATGTTGACCTTGTAACACTTGTCGGTAAGGCGGGGACAGGGAAGACCCTGCTCGCTCTTGCTGCGGGTCTTATGCAGACTGAGGATCAGAAAATTTATAAGAAGCTTTTGATTGCAAGACCGGTCGTACCGCTTGGGAAAGATATTGGTTATCTGCCTGGCGAAAAGGAAGAGAAGCTGAGACCTTGGCTCCAGCCGATTTATGATAATCTTGAATTTCTTTTTAATACAAAGCGCTCGGGAGAGATTGAGAAAATTCTTGCCGGCATCAGCTCTATTCAGGTGGAAGCGATCACTTATATTAGGGGCAGGAGCATCCCTGAACAATTCATGATCATTGATGAAGCGCAGAATCTGACGAAACACGAAGTGAAAACAATTCTAACGCGAGTGGGAGAGAAAACCAAGATTGTGTTAATGGGTGACCCACAGCAAGTCGACCACCCTTATTTGGACGAATATAATAATGGGTTAACATATGTTGTTGAGAAAATGAAGGAGCAGCCGTTCAGCGGCCATGTCAAGCTCGCTAAAGGCGAGCGTTCCAATTTAGCGCAAATCGCAGCTGATCTGTTATAAAACAGGCTCCGCTTGACAAAAGCGGAGCTCGCAGACTACCCAACAATGATCTCGATTATGCCCTTTACGGGATGGCTTCGGTTAGAGCCGTCCCCGTAGTAAAAATGGATGGGCCCATCCTCCTTAAGAGCCTTGCCGTTACTGGAAAAAGCGAAAACACCTTCCTTTGCATCCTCAAGCGGCAATTCATAACGTTCATCGTTTTTTAATTCGAAAATAATCTTCCCGGCTGATTCAAGCGGTTCAGCGTTCTCGATAAAAGGTTTGGCGGGGATGACGAATGAGTCAGTCAACCATTGGTTTTTTCGATACTTTTTCACACTCTGTTTTATAGGTGGTTTGGCCATTTGCTTGCCAAGTTCGGTTTGATTAGTATAATCTTCTTCATTTGTTGGGTTTTCGGCCTTAGAAAAGTAATCCCCGATTTCCATTTTACGATCATCGAAAATCCAAACGCTTGGATCAAGTGTAATCGTGTACTTAACTTGTCCGGATAAGGATAATATTTGGTGCAATGCAGATCCCTCATTTCTTAAAACATAACGTTCTTAATAAAGTATAAATTGTATGACATGATTTGTCATCCTGAGTAACATACAAGGAATAATTTCTTGCAATTTTGTCCCGTAACCGTTAAGATGAAAGACAGGATGGTGATTGAGACGGAGGGGATCAATTTGTCTACTGAGATTGCAGCAGGTCATCGCGAGAAAGCCTATGAGTTACTTAAAGCTGATGCTCATAAGATCCTTAAATTAATTGAAGTACAAATGGAGAATTTAACGATGCCTCAATGCCCTCTTTATGAGGAAGTGTTGGATACGCAAATGTTTGGTCTGTCACGGGAGATTGATTTTGCAGTGAGATTAGGTCTTGTGAATGAACAGGATGGCAAAAAGCTGCTGGAATCACTTGAGAGACAGCTATCAGCACTTCATGATGCATCGACCCGCGATAAATAATCAAGACTCAGACTATCATCACTATAAGCGGATAGTTCTGAGTTTTTTCATACCATTTAGTTTCATCACGTTGTCGCGTTATTTAGATAAATTACTATAACTTTCTATTATTGCATTTTGATGAATCATCTGTTTGTATAGTGAAATGCATGCCAAAATCAGATATACTTAAAGACGATAGATTGATAGAAAGATAGAATTCAACGCTATAATAACGGGTGAAATGCATGTTAAAAAAATTATTTCGTCACTATGATTATTCATTGCTTGTAACGACACTTTTACTGATAGGTTTTGGCCTGATTATGGTTTTCAGTGCAAGTGAGATCTATGCGATCATGAAACTTCAGAAATCTGGGGATTACATTTTCATCAAACAATTAGTATGGTGTGTAGTCGCTGTCATATGCGGTTTTATCGGTATGATCATACCTTATAAAATGTATAAGGCCATAGTTAAACCGATTACTCTGGTTTCTATTTTGCTGTTAATATTGGTTTTTGTTTTTGGTCAAGCCCATGGCGGTGCACAATCCTGGATAGCGCTTGGTCCATTTAACATTCAACCTGCTGAAATTGTCAAATTGACAGTCATCATTTATTTAGCTTCCGTTTTTTCGAACAAACAAGCTTTTATTTCAGATTTCAAAACAGGTGTCATGCCGCCTTTGGTGATGATCAGCATCCTATTCCTGCTCGTTGCCTTACAGCCGGACCTTGGCAGTGCCATGATCATCGCAGGCATTGCTGGAGCGATAATATTGTGCTCTGGGATGAGGTTTAAGCATTTAATGTCACTGCTTGGCCTCGCTGCGTCTGCTATTCTAATTCTGTTTTTATTTGTTATGACAAACGAGCAGGCAAGCCGTATATCGTCAGCATACGACCCTTTCTCTAATATGCAGGGGGATGGGTGGCAGTTGATCAATTCCTACATTGCGATAGCTTCTGGGGGACTGATAGGGAAAGGCCTCGGTCAAAGCATAGAAAAGGCGGGCTACTTGCCCGAAGCTCATACCGACTTTATCATTGCGATTATTGGAGAGGAGCTTGGGGTCCTTGGCATTTTATTTGTTATTCTTTGCCTGGGCTATCTTGTTTTTAAAGCGATCGTTATCGCCATCCGATGTAAGGATGTTTTTGGCAGTTTGCTGGCAATAGGCATTTCAAGCTTTGTAGCAATCCAGACATTTGTTAATCTTGGGGTTGCATCAGGCCTTATGCCACTAACTGGTGTGACATTGCCTTTTATTAGTTATGGAGGCTCCTCTTTGGTCATCATGACATTTACCATTGGGGTGCTTATAAATATATCAGCCTTCGTAAATATGAGAAGAAAGAACCAAAGTACACAGGAGGAGATGGAGCGTGTCAACACAACAAATTGAAAAAGTATTAGTTGCAAACCGCGGAGAAATCGCCATCCGAGTCTTTCGGGCGTGCACCGAATTGAACATTCGGACTGTCGCCGTGTATTCAAAAGAGGACTCAGGTTCCTTTCACCGCTATAAAGCTGATGAAGCTTATCTTGTTGGAGAGGACAAAAAGCCGATTGATGCTTATCTGGACATAGAGGGTATTATCGAGATCGCCAAAGCCCATCAGGTGGATGCGATCCATCCGGGTTATGGTTTCTTATCGGAAAATGCCACGTTCGCCAGACGATGTAAGGAAGAGGGCATAGTATTTATTGGCCCTGATGTTGAACAGCTTTTGACTTTTGGTGATAAATCTAAGGCACGTGATGCCGCTGTACGGGCAGGAATACCGGTAGTTCCCGGCAGTGATGGTCCCGTCCAAGGCATTGACGCCATTAGAGATTTCGCAGGAACTCATGGCTACCCTATCATGATTAAAGCCGTTTCAGGCGGGGGCGGACGGGGCATGCGAATCGTCCGAAGTGAGCAGGGATTAGATGATGCATACGCAAGAGCCAAATCCGAGGCAAAAGCGGCATTCGGAGAAGATGCTGTGTATGTTGAGAAATTTATTGAAAACCCAAAGCACATCGAAGTTCAGATTTTAGCTGACGCGGATGGCAAGACGGTTCACTTGTTTGAGAGAGATTGTTCTGTGCAGCGCCGCCATCAAAAGGTCGTGGAAATAGCGCCCAGTCTGACACTATCGGATAAACTCAGACACGACATATGTGATTCAGCTGTGCAGTTGATGAAAAGCGTCGGTTACAAAAATGCCGGCACTGTTGAATATTTGGTTACCGAAAATGGCGAATTTTATTTTATTGAAGTCAATCCTCGGGTACAGGTCGAACATACCATAACAGAAATGATCACGGGTATTGACATTGTTCAATCACAAATCCGGATTGCCGAAGGGTACAAGCTTAACGAGAAACCTTTGGCCATACCTGAACAAGATGCAATCCTTCCAAATGGCTATGCAATCCAATGCAGGGTCACGACGGAGGATCCAAGTAACCAATTCATGCCTGATACCGGTAAGATTATGGCTTATCGGACTGGCGGAGGCTTTGGTGTAAGGCTTGATGCAGGCAACGGATTCCAGGGCGCCGTCATAACTCCTCATTACGATTCATTGCTTGTGAAGGTGTCGACTTGGGCATTAAGCTTTGAAAATGCTGCATTTAAAATGTTAAGAAACTTACAAGAGTTCAGAATCCGAGGGATTAAAACAAACATTTCCTTCCTCGAAAATGTCGTCAAACACCCGACATTTCTAGCCGGTGATATAAATACATCATTTATTGATACGACGCCTGAATTGTTCGTGTTTCCAAGGCGCCTTGACCGTGGTACAAAAATGCTCACATATATTGCCAACACGACAGTGAATGGCTTTCCGGGCATCAAACAAAGCAAGAAACCTTTATTTGATAAACCAAAACTCCCGCACGTTAAACTGTCGGAAAAGGTGCCGAGCGGCACAAAACAAGTGCTTGATGAGCAAGGTCCAGAAGGCGTGGTCGACTGGATTAAAGCCCAAAAAGAGGTGCTTTTAACTGATACCACCTATCGTGATGCCCACCAAAGCTTATTGGCGACACGGATGAGGACACGGGACATAACGCGGGTCGCAGAACATGCAGCAAGGCTTGTGCCAAACCTGTTTTCAGCTGAGGTGTGGGGCGGGGCAACATATGATACAGCACTCCGTTTCTTGAGAGAAGATCCTTGGGACAGGCTTAACATTCTTCGTCAAAAAATGCCGAATGTCATGTTCCAAATGCTTTTAAGAGGCTCAAATGCCGTAGGATACAAGAACTATCCCGATAATTTAATTAAGTTGTTCGTTAAAGAAGCAGCTGAAGGCGGTGTGGATGTCTTCCGGGTGTTCGATAGTTTGAACTGGCTTAAAGGGATGACACTTGCTATTAATGCGGTCCGGGAAACTGGCAAACTGGCTGAAGCCACAATATGCTATACCGGGGATATCCTTGATTCTCAAAGAACGAAATACGATTTAAACTACTACAAAAACCTTGCAAAAGAGCTTGAAGCATCAGGCGCACATATCCTTGCCATTAAAGATATGGCGGGCCTTCTAAAACCAGAGGCAGCCTATCAGCTAATATCAGAACTTAAGGAAGCTGTTGATTTGCCAATTCATTTGCATACGCATGATACTAGCGGGAATGGGATTTATACCTACGCCAAGGCGATCGATGCCGGAGTGGATATTGTTGACGTGGCAATTGAGTCAATGTCTGGCATGACCTCACAGCCAAGTGCGAACGCCCTTCATTACGCTCTTGCCTATCATGAGCGCCAGCCGAAGGTCAGTATAGAAGCTCTCGATAGTCTAAGTCACTATTGGGAAGGTGTCAGAGATTACTATCAACCGTTTGAAAGCGGGATGAAGGCGCCTAATTCAGAAATTTATAAATATGAAATGCCGGGCGGACAATACAGCAATCTTCAGCAGCAGGCTCAGGCGGTTGGTTTGGGTGACCGTTGGGGAGAGGTTAAAGAAATGTACCGCAAGGTTAACCAAATGTTCGGCGATATCGTTAAGGTAACGCCATCCTCCAAAGTGGTCGGCGATATGGCGCTTTATATGGTGCAAAATGACTTTTCCGAAGACGATATCTTTGAAAAAGGTGAAAAGCTCGATTTTCCAGATTCAGTCATTTCATTTTTTGAAGGAGTGCTGGGTCAGCCTTATCAAGGGTTTCCAAGAGAGCTGCAGCAAATTGTTTTAAAAGGAAGAGAACCTTTGACAGACCGTGCTGGAAAGTTTCTGGATCCTATTGATTTCAGGGATGTAAGGGAAACGTTAGAACAGAAGCTAAACCGTAAGGCGAAGGTTGAAGAGCTGCTCTCTTACGCACTCTATCCAAAAGTCTTTTTGGACTATCATCAATCAACGGAAACGTATGGTGATGTGTCAGTGCTTGATACGCCGATATTCTTCTATGGCCTAAGGCTGGGAGAAGAGGTTGCAGTTGAAATTGAGGAAGGAAAAACCCTTATTGTAAAACTAGTCTCGCTTGGCGAAGCACAAAGAGATGGAAAACGCACTGTGTATTTCGAACTTAATGGACAGCCGCGTGAAGTCGTTATCATTGATAAAAATATTGAAACAACAGAAGTGCTAAAACCAAAAGTGGATCCAGCTAACCCTAATCAACTGGGGGCTTCAATGCCAGGGACTGTTATTAAGGTCCTTGTTGAAAAAGGCAAAAAAGTGCAAAAAGGGGATCACCTAATTATAACGGAAGCCATGAAAATGGAGACTACCGTCCAGGCGCCGTTTGCCGGCACTGTCAAACAAGTTCATGTACAGGAAAACGATGCGATTCAATCAGGTGATTTACTCATTGAGTTGAATTAAAAATGGTATAAAAAAGGTATTGATCGTCTGCTGATCAATACCTTTTTTCCTTTCTTCGCAAAGCAATCATCACAACAAAAGTGAGGGTAGCGAAAAAGCAGGTTACGAATAAGGAGTGCATAAGGACAAATGGCAGTTCCATCCGTGAATAGATAACAATGACACCGGATATAGCCTGAAGGACAACACAAAGGAATGCGATTAAAGTGCCGTTTAACACATAACCTTCCCGTTTGTAGCGTAAAAGGACAATAATAATTGTAATGAGCAGCCAAATCACAATGAGTCCGGCAAGCGTTCTATGGATATATTGAATCCCCGCTCGGCTGTAAAGATCCGGAACCCATTCGCCATTACACCTTGGAAAATCAAGACATCCAAGACTTGAATCAGTGTGTCTGACAAAAGCGCCTGAGTAAATAACAATGTAAGAGTAAAGGCTTAAAAGAATATAGTTCCATGTCATCCCTTTGCTAATGTCCGGAATCATTCGTTTTCTAAAGCTAAGCTCTTCGAAAATAAGTATTGTTAAGAGCAGAGTGCTGGCAAATGAAAGTAATGAAATACCAAAATGTAATGCCAGAACGATCGACGACTGGCTCCAAATGACGGCAGCCGCTCCCATAAGGGCTTGCAAGACGATAAAAAACACGGATGAAATGGTCATAAACTTAATTTCTTTTCTTTTGGGAAACTTTATACAAGCCCATACAGCTTGCACAACAACGAGGATACCCGCCAATCCCGCAACGGCCCTGTGACTGAATTCAATCATGGTTTCCTTGTGTGCACCGGTAGGGATCACTTCTCCATAACATAACGGCCAGGTCGCCCCGCAGCCGTCAGCTGAACCAGTATTCGTTACAAGTGCGCCCATTAAAACGACAAGTAACACAACAAAAGAGGTTAGGACACTGAGCCAACGTAATATTCGATCCATAGTAACACCTTCTTAATCTTCTACATTAATATTCAAGTCTAAACAATTCGTAAATTTGTCGATTTTATGTCAATTGCTCACAAAGTATACAAACCTTTTATGTTCGTATATAATAATTAATGGTATGGTTTTTAATTCCTTCTTATCGTAACATATATCATACGAGGTAAATCATTCATTTGTGAACAGGATTAGACATTTATCTACAAATAATACTATGGATTTTGTGCACATGATGCTGTATAAATAATGGAAAGAAGGCGTTTTGATTTATGAATAAACCTGTGACATCCTATGAGACATCACAAGTGATGGAAGCGGGTACCCTATCAGAAGCCAAATCGGCGGGAACTTGGAAGGATTTTTTAACAATATTCAAGATGGGTATCGTGATTTCAAATTTAATAACAACCTTTACTGGCATATGGCTCGCGCTTGAAATTACGGGGCAGTCATTTTTTGATAACATCTGGCATGTTGTTTTTGGTTTATTAGGTTCAGCACTAGTTATGGCCGGGGGCTGCGCCTTGAACAACTACATTGATCGTGATATTGATCAATTAATGGAGAGAACCAAAGAAAGGCCGTCTGCAACAGGGCGCTTAAGCGGCAAACAAGTGCTTTGGTCAGGGATTATTATGTCCGCCCTAGGTATCTTGGTTTTGTTACAAGCTTCGTATGTTGCAGCTGTTTTTGGCTTAATAGGGTTATTTGTTTATGTTGTTGTTTATACCTGGTGGTTGAAGAGAACCCATTCAATCAACACAGTGATCGGCGGGATATCCGGTGCAGTGCCGCCCGTGATCGGCTGGGCTGCAATTGACCCGGCATTCAGCTCTGGTGAACCTTGGATTTTATTTTTAATCATGTTTTTATGGCAGCCGCCGCATTTTTTGGCTTTGGCAATGAAACGTGTTGAGGAATACCGAAGAGCGGGCATTCCAATGCTGCCGGTTGTAGCCGGTTTTGAAATGACAAAAAGGCAAATGATTATTTACGTTGCCTTTCTGGTGCCTGTGTCATTCTTCCTTTATACATTAGGGCCTATCTATATGATTGCTGCTGTTGTTCTCGGCTTTGGTTGGCTGGGATTTGCAATCGCGGGACTTTATATGAAGGATATTATGAAGTGGGCAAGAATCATGTTTGTCTTTTCACTGAATTATATGACGATTTTATTTATTATTATGGTTATCGCAGCTATTTAGAATCAACAACCTATGTGTATAATTGGCCGCAGCCTGCAAGTTGTAAGATGGTATAAGCTTCGCATTTATTAGGAACTTATATATTCAATCGGAAATTTGCAGTCAACTGCGGTCAATTTATTTATAATTTTTTATTTATTCAACTATCTTAGGGAAAGAGAGGTTTAAAGTCATGAAGAAATGGCGACTATCGCTTCGCCTCTTTCCATTGTTCGCAATAGCATTATTGCTGTCCGGATGTGGAAAAGAAGGTTTATCAACGCTCATCCCGATGGGAACTGTTGCAAAAGAGCAGGCAGATCTAATGCTCTTCAGTTTGCTGATCATGGTTCTGGTCATGGTTGTAGTTATTGTCCTTTTTACCTACGCGATTATTAAGTTTCGTAAGAAGCGCGGTCAGGAAGATTTTATTCCGAAGCAAGTTGAAGGGAATGCCAAGCTAGAATTATTATGGACGATCATACCGATCATTCTATTAATCATCCTAGCTGTCCCTACAATTTCAAAAACATTCGCACATTCGGATACGCATGTTGCCAAAGGTGACGATGTTATTAAGGTAAAGGTCACCGGCCATCAATATTGGTGGGAGTTCGAATACCCTGATCAAAAAATTAAGACAGCTCAAGATCTTGTCATCCCGACAGGCAAAAAAGTTGTTGTTGAGCTGACATCTAAAGACGTGATTCACGCTTTTTGGGTACCGGCATTGGCAGGTAAAATAGATGCCAACCCAGGCCAAACGACTTCGTTATGGCTTGATGCTGATAAAGAGGGTACATATAAAGGCCGCTGTGCCGAGCTTTGTGGATCTTCACACGCACTCATGTATTTTAATGTGAAAGCGGTTAGCCCGGATGAGTTTAAGCAATGGTCAAAAGACATGAAGGACGGTCCTTCAGCGCCAACGACCGCTTCAGCCAAAAAAGGGGAGCAGATCTTTAAAAACAATTGTATGAGCTGTCACGCCGTAGGCGAAAAAGGCGGGCAAACCGCTCCTAATCTATCGAATTTTGCCGACCGTGAGAACATTGCAGGGTTTAAAGAGCATAATAAAAAGAATTTAAAAGCATGGATAAAAAATCCTGGTAAGATTAAGCCGGGCGCAGAAATGCCTTCATTCGAGGATGAACTATCAGACGATCAAATCAACGCATTGGCGGATTATTTGTTTTCCTTATCCGTGAAAAAATAGACTGAATATTGATTAAAAGGAGGTAACCATCGTGTCTGTTAATGCTCATAGTCTATCCCAGCCTAAACAGAACAGCGGTTTTTTTTCCTGGCTTTGGGAATGGCTTTCAACCGTAGATCATAAAAAAATTGCTATTTTATATTTATTTGGCGGCGGGCTGTTTTTCCTCATAGGCGGTATTGAAGCCATGTTGATCCGTATTCAGCTGGCTGTTCCTGAAAACACCTTCCTTGTAGGTCATAATTACAATGAAGTGATTACCATGCATGGTACGACAATGATATTTCTGGCAGCTATGCCGTTCATTTTCGCCTTGATGAATGCTGTCATCCCGCTGCAAATTGGTGCAAGGGATGTGGCATTCCCGTTTGTTAACGCATTAGGTTTTTGGTTGTTTTTCATGGGGGGGATTATTTTAAATCTCAGCTGGTTCTTGGGAGGTGCTCCTGCGGGCGGCTGGACAGCCTACGCCCCTTTATCATCCGAATTTTTAGGCAACGGCATGGATTTTTATGTATTGGGATTACAAGTTGCCGGTGCCGGAACGCTAATGGGAGCAATCAACTTCCTCGTCACAATCGTTAATATGAGGGCACCTGGAATGACATTTATGAGACTGCCATTATTCACATGGACTGTTTTCATTACAGCCGTTCTGATTTTATTTGCCTTTCCGGCATTAACTGTCGGATTATTTCTTATTTTCTTCGACAGACTCTTTGACGCCAATTTCTTTAATGAAGCAAACGGCGGGAACTCTATTATCTGGGAGCATATATTTTGGATTTTTGGACACCCAGAAGTTTATATTTTGATCCTTCCGGCATTTGGGGTCATTTCTGAAGTCATTGCCACATTTTCGAAAAAGCGCCTTTTTGGTTATTCATCGATGGTGTTCGCGACAATATTGATTGGATTCTTAGCCTTTATGGTGTGGGTTCACCATATGTTCACTGTAGGTCTCGGCCCGTCTGCCAACACTATATTCGCTATTGCGACAATGGCAATTGCTGTTCCGACGGGTATCAAGATTTTCAACTGGATTTTCACCCTTTGGGGCGGCCAAATCACCTTTAATACAGCCAACCTATACGCCGTCGGTTTTATTCCAACCTTCGTCATGGGCGGTGTCACCGGTGTTATGTTAGCGGTTCCAACTGCTGACTTTCAATACCATGACAGTTATTTTGTTGTAGCACACTTTCATTACGTTATTGTAGGCGGTTTAATTTTCGGTTTATTCTCGGGATTTTATTATTGGTGGCCAAAAATGTTTGGCCGGCATCTAAATGAAACCCTTGGTAAAATAAACTTCTGGTTATTCTTTATTGGTTTCCATTTAACATTTTTCTTCCAGCATTTTCTTGGACTCATGGGGATGCCGCGCCGCTATTTCACCTATCTTAAGGGTGAAGGGTTCGACGCCTTTAATATGGTCAGTACGATCGGCGCTTTCCTAATGTTCTTCGCTGTGATTGTTATGCTGATTAATATTGCTTATTCAGCAGTAAAGGGTGAAAAAGCAAAAGGTGACGCATGGGAACAGGGCCGGACACTTGAATGGTCAATCGCATCACCGCCGCCGGAATATAACTTTGCACAAACACCCCTAGTTAAAGGAATTGATGCATTTTGGAAGGAAAAAATGGATGGTAAAGACAAAATGACTGCTGCCGAACCGGTTGGTGACATTCATATGCCGTCATCATCAATTGTTCCATTCTTGATGTCAATCAGTTTAACGATAGCGAGTTTGGGTTTCATTTTCAGCGCCCATGATGGCGTTCGCAAACCGGCATTATTTGTTGCCGGTGCCGGTGTTGTTCTCTTCTTCCTATGCATGCTAGCGCGTTCTATTAAGGATGACCCAGGCTTCCATATTCATAAAGAAGAGGTTATTGAAACCGAAAAGGGGGTTCGGTAGAGGATGAGCAGTGTAAAAGATAACGTCACAGCGCTACCCCTTCATCCAGAAAAATCAACCTTGGAAGGAAAAAATAAATTCCTTGGTTTTTGGTTTTTCCTTGGTGGAGAAACGGTTTTGTTTGGTACCTTGTTTGCAACCTTCGTTGCCCTGCGCCACCAAACGAGCGGCGGTCCTGCGGCTGAAGATATATTCGGTATGCCGCTGACCTTTTTGTCCACAATTATTCTTTTAACAAGCAGTTTAACCAGCGTTTTTGCCATAATGGCGATGAGAGACAACAGTTTAGGGAGAATGCAGCTGTGGTTTTGGATTACGGTTATTCTCGGTCTTGCTTTCTTAGGTCTTGAAATCACGGAATTTACAGAGTATATGCATGAGGATCTAGGTTATACAACCAGTGCATTTTCTTCAGCCTTTTATACTCTGGTCGGTTTTCACGGCTGTCACGTGCTTTTTGGAGTGGTGTGGATTTCAACTCTGATGATCCAAAGTTTTAAAAAGGGCATTACGACTGTAACGGCGCCAAAATATTATGTCGCTAGTTTATATTGGCATTTTATTGATGTCGTTTGGGTATTTATCTTTACGGTTGTCTATCTTCTTGGCATATTAGGGGGGTAAAAAGTGGCTACAAAACAATCGGAAACGACAATGTATATTCAAAAACAACAGCGGAAGCGTGAAATGCAGCATTATCTTGTTTCCTTTGGATTAATGATCATCTTTACACTACTCGCTTTTGGAACGGTTATGATCGATGGCATTCCAAAGCATTTTACATCATTTTTTATCGTTACCCTTGCAATTGTTCAGGTGTTGTTCCAGCTTTATTATTTCATGCATTTGAAGGATAAGGACCACGGTTTTCCGACGTTGTTCATCTTTAGCGGGGCATTAGTTGCCTTCATCACGGTTTTAACTTTTGTCTCTATCGTATGGATTTCTTAGGTTATGCAAAAAACCCCTCTCACCCGCAAGTGATCTGCGAAGAAGAGGGGTTTTAACTGTATTTGTGTCATTATTTTTAATGTTTCAAAAGGGTGTTGAAGAAAAAGGTGGTTCCTATAAAATGAGTTGTAGATAGCATTTCTAAAAGACTTGGCTGAAGGAATAGAAAGGAGTCGTCCGTGATGAATTCATCAACTTCAAATGTGTCAATATTGTCAATGTGGAACTATGAATGGATAATATATGTTATTATATTGGCGGTCATCTATTTGATCCTAATAGGTCCATTGACGAGGAAGTTTGGCGATAAAGGTGAGCAATTATCACGCATTCGAATGTGGAGCTTTTTTTCAGGATTATTTTTATTGTTTTTAGCTTATGGAAGCCCGATTTCGGAACTTGGGCATACTTATTTGTTCAGTGCCCATATGACTTCAATGGCATTAATATATCTGGCTATGCCGCCGCTATTACTTGTCGGGACACCGGCATGGCTGGCAAGAAAAGTGATATCATTGCCGATCATTGGCCCCATCGTTTCATTTATGACTAGACCCTTGATAGCTATATTGTTTTTTAATATTTTTTTCTCAATATATCATGTCCCCATCATATTTAATCAAATGACGTCAAACATGGGGCTTCATATGATCTATCATTATGCCTTAATCATGTTTGCCTTTTTTATGTGGTGGCCAGTGTTTTGCCCCGTTCCGGAAAAGGACGGACTTTCAGAACTGCAAAAAATGGGATATATCTTTGCCAATGGGGTATTATTAACACCTGCGTGTGCGCTGATTATATTTAGTGAAAGGGTTATTTACAGCGCTTATATTGATGCGCCTCAATTATTTGCTGTGCTGCCTACTGTGGCCGACCAGCAACTAGGCGGTGTTATCATGAAGATCATGCAGGAAATTGTTTATGGATGTGCCCTTGGATTTGTATTCTACCAATGGGTGAAGAAGCAGAAAAAACAAGATAAAGAGGAAGAAAACAATGAAGTAAGCGGATACGGTTATTTAGAAGTGACGCGCGATCCGCTTAGTTAAGCAAAAGGAATGACGATATGATAACTTACGTACTCTCAACCATCAGCTCAGCATGTATACAAATTAGTGCGATTCTCATTGCATTTGGCTGGTATGCCATAAGAAAAGGAAATAAAGAAAGACACCAGAAACTTATGGTTACCGCCTCGTGCTTTGCCTTAACATTTTTTATTATCTATATGTCAAGGACGATCTTTATTGGCAATGTCTCATTCGGCGGTCCAAAAGAATGGCAGCTGCCATATACCATCTTCCTGGTGTTTCACATTATTTTGGCAACGACAGGCGGGATTATGGGAGTGATCAGCATTACTCTCGCAATCAAAAAGAAATTTGCCCTTCACAGGAAGATTAGCCCTTATACTGCTGTCATTTGGTTTGGAACAGCTGTAACAGGGATCGTTGTTTACGTTCTTCTGATTGTGTTATGGCCGGGGGAAATGGAAATCAGTATGCTAAAAGCAATATTCGGGACATAAAAACCACTTTATTGGTGGTTTTTATTATTTATAGGCATGACTGTGTCCTTTTAGGAATAGTTATTTTCTAACCT
The DNA here is from genome assembly GCF_004341035.1 of Scopulibacillus darangshiensis. Classification (GTDB taxonomy): domain Bacteria; phylum Bacillota; class Bacilli; order Bacillales; family Sporolactobacillaceae; genus Scopulibacillus; species Scopulibacillus darangshiensis. The sequence continues at coordinate 18,028 of NZ_SLXK01000005.1, read as the reverse complement.
GTAATAAATAAAGGGTGATAATATGATCATTAGGGAGATTTCAGTCAGTGACGCTGAAGCTTTTTTGCGGTTAAGTCGCGGGTTAGATAAAGAAACTCAGTATATGCTTTATGAACCCGGGGAGAGATCAACAACCTTAGAGGAACAACGAGCGCGGATAGAAAAAATTCATAATAAGGGTTTCTCAACCATCTTTGTTGCTGAGGATGAAGAACAGCTTGTTGGGTATGCAGGCATATTTGGAAGCGCATTGAAAAGGGTCCGTCACAGGGCTTCGATCGTAATAGGGATTCTGCCGCCATTTCAAGGTAGGGGACTTGGCACCAAGCTGCTTGGTGTGACACATCAATGGGCAAAAGAAAAGGGGATTCACAGACTTGAACTAACGGTGATGGAACATAACCGTCATGCAATGTATTTATATAATAAAATGGGCTATAGGGTGGAAGGTATGCGGAAATCGGCCATCGTCCTAGAGGATAGGACAATCGATGAATTTTATATGGGCAAAATATTGAAAGCAGATAAAGAAAAATGACCATTGCCTATGGCGCTTGGTCACTTTTTTATTTATATAATTATGTAATAGGCCTTAGCTCCTGAATTCATTTATGGATTCTTTTATCTTACTCAAGCGATCCTTGCAAATGTTCACGACATATTCAGGGAATTCTTCATCATACTCTATGCCATGCGGGTAATAATGTTTACCTAAATAAGGTGTAAAAAGCTTCACGTGAGCATCATTCCGTTCAATTTCACTTTCCACAGCGACAACAGGAAAGCGCAGATAATAGATGCTTCCATCATTCTTGTTTTCAAACTTAAAATCGTAGGTCACCCGTTCCCAATCCCATGGACCGCCTCGAAGGAAACCAGCTTTGGACATGATATGCTCGAGCTCCGGGAAGGGTAAAACAATGCCTTCTAAATCGAATTCTTCAAATTTCATATCTTGACCTCCTTACAATCAGTTTAGTCTCCATTTTTATAATAGTACGAAAAAAGGCGAATTGCAATGTTTTAAGCGCGTATTTCGGATGGAGCACTAGGGAATCAATCGTTTTGAATGGGAAGAAAGTGGTAAAACTAAGTCTAGAGCCCAGGGGAAGTTCCATTCTTGTCGTGTGGGCTTCGTTAAATTCGTTGTTTAGTTGTTAAACTATTGTTAATGACAACGTTTTGGTGTCTTTTTCATATGAATCGTTGATATAATATAACTAATCAAGTAAGAAAGGGAGTGAGCCGTCTCGCGTAAAACGAATGTTCTAATTCTAATTATAGCGGTGTTTGTGTTTGCATTTACGTTTTTATTCAATTTATCCGGAACACCTTCAAAAGACATGGACCCGAAGAAAACAGACAACTTAGCGGACGGGCCGACCCAAACTGGTTTTAAAGTACCTGACAAAGGGCTTTACACTTTTATGGGAAAAACGAAAAACGACATACAAAAGAAATTCGGAAAGCCTGAGAGGATTGACCCGACACCTTATGGTTACAAATGGTGGGTGTATGGCATCGGTACAGAATCTTATGTACAAATAGGGTTGGATAATGATAGCGGTAAAGTCACAACCATCTATGCATTAGGAAAAGAACTAATGACTGAGCCTTTTGGTATAGGAAAGCATTCAGATGATATCTACAAGAAAGTGCCGTTATCCGATACGGTATCATTTAAGTACGATCAAGCAAAAATTGAATTTGAGTTCACCGAGGACGATCTCATGGTCCGTCCTCTTATAAAATTTGGCGATTCTTGGGTGCAGCTCAATTTTGATCATATTACTGACCGGCTAATGGGTGTCCGTTATATGACACCTGAGGTTCTAATTAAACAAAAGCCTTATACTTTGACTTTTCGGGGGAAAATACCGGAGGAACCGAAACTTTCCGATGAGAAATGGCAGGCAATTGATCAGGCAACGGCAAAAGAAATTTTTGACATGACAAATATCCTTCGCCACCGCTACAATGTCAATCAATTAGACTGGAGCGCGTCCGCTTCTGGGGCAGCATTCCAGCATAGTAAAGAAATGAGTGTCAAAAATTACTTCTCTCACGATTCGAAATGGCAAGGTGACCTAAGCAAACGTTTGGAAAAAGCGGGTGTTTCATTTGAAGCCGCAGGAGAGAATATTGCTGCACAGTACACAGACGCCAGTGCCGTGGTTTTGGGATGGCTTAATAGTGAAGAGCACCGTAAAAACATGTTAAGTGATATGTTTACAGAATTAGGTGTCGGTGTATACCACGACTATTATACACAAGATTTTGTCCACCCTTTTCAACAATAATAACCAACTCTCTCATTCGGGGGTTGGTTTTTCACTTACCCATCGGGTTGGTAAATAATGATTATTTCAACTATAATATTATCAGAACATTCAATAGTCATGTGGGAATGGAGGGGTGAGTGATGATTGAACAAACACATCAATTAAGCGACAAGATTAAAGACATCTTACCTGAGGTGGTTAAATGGCGGCGTTATCTCCATGAACACCCAGAATTATCTTATCATGAAGTTGAAACCGCCCAGTTTGTCTACGAAACCCTGCAATCCTTTGGAAATATCGAGCTGTCACGGCCTGCCAGAACGAGTGTGGTTGGTGTGATAAATGGACGTTATCCTGGAAAAACATTAGCAATACGTGCGGATATTGATGCCCTCCCAATAAAAGAGGAGAATACACTTGACTACGCGTCAAAAAATGATGGTGTCATGCATGCCTGCGGTCATGACGGTCATACCGCCATGTTGCTTGGGACAGCTAAGATCCTGTCTCAAATGAAAGATGAATGCCACGGCAACGTGAAATTGATTTTTCAGCACGCCGAAGAGCTTTTCCCCGGCGGTGCGGAAGAATTAGTCGAGACAGGCGTAATGGACAATGTCGACTGGGTAATTGGCACCCACCTATGGTCTCCTCTTGAATACGGGAAAATTGGCATCGTTTATGGTCCGATGATGGCATCGCCAGACACCTTCTATTTGACCATTGAAGGTAAAGGCGGCCATGCTGCTATGCCGCATCAAACAATAGACAGCATTGCAGTAGCTTCGCAAACGATAACTAATCTTCAACATATTGTTGCGAGGAATATTGATCCTTTAGAAAATCTTGTTATTTCGGTTACCAAATTTATAGCCGGGACAACTCACAATGTCATACCTGGTTCTGTTGACATTTGCGGTACCGTAAGAAGTTTGAATCCTGAATTACGGGAAATGGTTCCCGAATTAATGGAACGTGTTATTAAGGGCGTCACTGAGGCTCATGGTGCGGCATACACATTCAAGTATGAAAGAGGCTACCGCCCTGTCATTAATGATCAAGAGGTCACGAAGATGGTAGAGGACACCGTTCGGGAAGTTTACGGCGATGGTGCTCTGGATTATGATCAGAAAAACATGGCTGGAGAAGACTTTTCTGCTTACCAAAATAAAGTTCCTGGAGCATTCTTTTATGTTGGTGCTGGGAATAAGGAAAAGGATGCGATATATCCGCATCACCATGCACGCTTTAATATTGACGAGGCGGCTTTGGAAAAGGGGATCAATATCTTTGTCAGGGCAGCGCATCATTTCTTATCTTACGGGGAGGAAAAGTGATGAGGTCATATAAATGGCTGGAAGAGACCGTACGCCGACGGTCTCTTCTTTTACATAGAACTATTTTTAGTTAACCCTTTTGGGACAGGAACGATAAAAAAAGATCCGCTGGCATGGGCCACAAGTTTGCCTCGGTCGGATAAAATATCGGCGGTGACGAAGCAAAGATTCTTTCCCTTATGGACAACTATTGCCTTGCATTTTAATGTATCACCTGCCGCAGGCTTCAAATAATTCACCTTAATCTCGGAAGTAACACTTGTCATGTCCTGGCCAAGGATATCGTTAACTAAAGTTCCCATGGCGGTATCAGCGAACGTTGCGGTCATTCCTCCGTGAACGATATTTAACGGATTCATAATGAAGGGGTTCAGCTTGATTTCGGCTTCATAGGTGCCCTCCCCGGTTAATCCGCCCTTATATTCTAGAACCCCGTTAATGTATGTACGGGATTGTTTGGTTTGTTTTGCTCTGATACCGTTAAGAAGCTGTTCAAGGACATCTAATTCCTCCCTATTTGCCTCTTCTAAAACTTTTTTTAATAGGTCATTGACCGCTGACTTTTCATCTGCCCTCATGTTAATCCCTCTTTTTTTGTAAAGATAGTTTTAATCACTGTTCTCATTTTATCAATCTTTGTAAATTAAGAAAATGGGCTCACCCAGAGCCTTTTCTAATCTTATGATGTAATAGGTTAGTTTTGTGCCAGCAGAAGGAGGGGTGGTCGTGGCTAGGGAGAAAACAGCTGAGTCGATAAAAGCCTTCAAACGCTTTGTTCAGGAGCATCCCGAATTAGTTAAAGGTGTAAAAGAACAAGATAAAACATGGAATGACATCTTTGAGGAATGGGTGCTTTTTGGAGAGGACCATGAGATATGGGAAACGTATGGCATAGAAACGAAGAGTGAAAAAAGTTCATCTGGAGACGGCTTTAAAAAAATTCTGTCCTTTATAAATGATATTGATACGAATAATTTGCAAGAAAGACTTGAACTTCTTAATGGTGCGCTCAATAATATACAGGATTTAATCGTACAATTTCAGCCGAAAAAAGATACAGGGTTGATGAGACAGTCGTACATCTCTCAACCGACACAAGGGTACCAAACTCAAAGTCAAACCTATGAAAACCAACCTTATATGTATAAGAGGGATTAGAGTGATAAACTCATGAGGAATGATATTCAATATTATCTTGATCAGCAGTCGGAGCTTAAGTATTTTCTCAGAATGCACCCGGAATGGTACCGCCAATTAAGCCGTGCGCCTGGTGATTTCCCCAATTTTAAACAAGAGGCAGATGATTTCTTTGGCAGAACCTTTTCCAAAAAAATAGATCGTTTTAATGAAAGAGTCGATTTCCTTTCCATGCTTTTTGACATGGCCGCGGTAATGGGCAGTGAAGAGGAAGGCAAGAAGGAAAGTAAAGATTAGAATGAAAGGCTGATTGCTGATTAGCGGTAATCAGTTTTTTTCTTTTACAAGCGGAAGTGTCGAAAGTATGGCATTTTTGTGGACACATGATAAAATAAAGGTGGAGGTGATAGGATGATTGCCACCATGGACCATGTTTCTGTATTAGATGAAACTGATGGACTGGTTGACATGTTGAAACACTCTGATGTGTATTTAACTTATCGCAGATTAAAGGATAAACTGGAGAGCGATGAAGATGCCCAATCTTTGATCAGCGAATTTCTTATAATAAGAGAAAAATACGATGAAGTGCAGCGCTTCGGTAAGTATCATCCAGATTATAAAACAGTCATCAAACAGATGATGGATATAAAAAGAGATGTCGATCTAAATGACGCGATATCGACTTACAAGAAAGCTGAGGAACAAATGGAACAATTGCTGAACGAGATCAGTCTTCATATTGCCAGAGCTGTATCAGAATCAGTTAAAGTACCAACCGGCGATCCCTTTTTTGACAAAGCCTGCGGCGGGGGATGCGGCAGCGGCGGTGCGTGCGGCTGTCATTAGCCGGATAAAGAATGCAATCTAAGCAAGGAGCAAAAAAAATGATATTAGGACATCGATCAGGCTTAATCGTTTGGCTGAATAACTTAAAGCATGTTAGGACGCTGCGGAAATTTGGACATGTTCATTATGTTTCAAAGAAAATGAAATATGCTGTGCTCTACTGTGACAGCAGCCAGCTAGACAAAATTATTTCCGAACTGGCATCAATAAAATATATTAGAGATGTAGAGCGATCATATTTACAAGAAGTAAAGACGACGTACGAAAAGAAAAAGAGCTTCGGTGAAAAGGATCCAGTTATAGAAACTGTCTTATAAATTTTCGTGTTAGCGAGCTTAAACTTTATTAAGGTATAAAAAAACCCGCAGTGAAAACTGCGGGTTGCCTCACGCATACGATTGTATGCCAAGACAATGGGAGAGGAGAAACCGGCGGAAAAACTTATGGGGAAACGTAAGTCTCCGCGGTCTTTGACAACATCTGTATGGATGTTGTCAACACCTATTATTGACAGGCGTGAAACGTCCTATACATTTTTTGTATATAAGAATGTGACTAAGGCGCTTGGGCTTCTCAAACATTTTGTGGTAGGATAAGAGCGACACTTTACATAACTGTAACTTTAATTTTTGTTTAAGGAATGATCACGATGAGAGTCATTGCAGGTGTATGCAAAGGCAGGCCACTTAAAGCGGTTGGCGGGAATAACACCAGGCCGACAACTGATAAAGTCAAAGAAACGATCTTTAATATGATCGGTCCCTTTTTTTCCGGGGGACAAGCGCTTGATTTGTATAGCGGCAGCGGCGGGTTAGGGATTGAAGCACTCAGCAGGGGGATTGACCAAGCTGTTTTTATCGATAAATTCGGTCCTGCGATTGCTGCTATTAAAGAAAATGTCAGCCGCTGCCACTTTAAGGAAAAAGCGGATATTTACCGCAATACTGTTAATAGAGCGCTTGCCATATTGACCAAAAGAGAAGCGCAATTCGATTTAGTCTTTATGGACCCGCCTTATGCGAAACAGCAAATTTCCAAAGAAATAAATTTATTATTAAAAGGGAACCTTCTAAAAGAAGAGGCGATTGTCGTTGTCGAACATGATGATGCCATTTGCTTGCCTGAGTATTTTTCCACATCACTTAAACAATGGAAACATCAAACATACCACGGGAAAACAGCCGTCTCTATTTATAGATATCTAAGAGAAGAGAATGAGGGGGATTATGAGTGACAGGAATAGCAATTTGCCCGGGGAGTTTCGACCCGGTAACATATGGCCATCTTGATATTATTAAGCGCGGTGCTAAAATATTTGATCATGTTATTGTTGCGGTATTACATAATTCGGGAAAACAACCGTTATTTACAGTTGAGGAGCGTGTTGAACTGTTAAAAGAAACAACCAAAGACATTCCAAATGTCACAGTTGATTTTTTTGAAGGGCTGCTTATTGACTACGTCAGAAAGAAAAATGTCGGTGTGGTTTTGAGGGGATTACGGGCGATATCGGATTATGAATATGAACTTCAGATCGCATCGCTTAATAAGAACCTTGATGATAATATCGAGACATGTTTTATGATGACAAACAATAAGTACTCATTTTTGAGTTCAAGCATGGTAAAGGAAGTCGCTAAATACCATTCCTCTGTCACGGACCTTGTTCCGGACCATGTTGAAGCTGCCCTGAAAGAAAAATTCCGGACCCCGCAGGCCTAAAAAGTCCTAGCGGGGGTTTTGCTTTGAAATGACGACGGCTTTGGATAAAATATAAATAATAAGGGTCGTGAGGGTAATGATTGATCCGGCCTGCAAATAAGGCACGAATGACATGAGTGTTTGATGGTGCTCGAAAAATCCAAAAACCGGAATAGCGTTGCGGCTGCCAATGGTATCGATATCAACAAGCTGGAAGAGGAAATAGGCAAAAATAGCCGCAAAGGTGCCGTGGAAAAAGCGTCCGATAAAAAATGGCTTGGCGCTTAAATTTGATTCGGACAAAATGCTTGTCACCTGGGCTTGAATTGACAGTCCGCTGAACCCCAAAATAAAGCTTGTCAAAATAACTTGTTCAATAAGAGGAGCGGATACGGAACTGATTTTATCAGCCCCCACGGTAATTTCAAATAATCCTGGCACGATCGCTTGACTAAGTTCCGGAGTAAAATGGACAAAGGCAAAGATGTATTGAATCAGAAAACCGATTATTTCAGTCCCATTTAATGATGCAAGCAATTGATTTAGTACTGAAAAGAGAATAATAAAACCGCCTACCATAAGCAAGGTCGACACGGATGACTGGACAGCATCGCCAAGCATTTTACCCACGGGTTTTCTGTTTTTTAGCCGTTCTTCATGCATTTTCCTTAAAGCATCGATAATGACCTTGCCGTAAAACAGGCGTTTAGTATCCTTTCCGTTGCTTTCATCGGCTTCATGCGGTTTATAAAAACGCATGATCAAACCAACACAAATATTGCCCAAGTAATGGGCTAAGGCGAAGACAATGCCCAAAGCGGGGTGGTGAAAAAATTCGTATGCCACAACCCCGAATAAAAATAAAGGATTCGAAAAGTTGGTGAAACTTGCGAGCCTTTCAGCTTCGGTTTTGGTCAACTTTTTTTCTTCATAAAGTCTGGCTGAAAACTTGGCGCCCGCAGGGAATCCTGATACGAGTCCCATAACAAAAACAAATCCGCCGACACCCGGAACCTTAAAAATAGGACGCATGATCGGTTCAAATAATACACCGATAAATGTCACGATACCGAAACCGATCAATAGTTCTGCTACAATGAAGAAGGGGAGCAAAGATGGGAAAACAACATTCCACCACAATGTCAGCCCTTTCAATGATGCATCAACCGAAACTTTTGGAAAGGCAACGATTGCTGCAGCAATAAATAAAGCACTAAGTGCTAATACATATGTTTTGACTTTGGAAGCATTCAACGATGGATACTCCTTTCTGGCGTACATGGTGCAGGCTAAGGCTTTCGCCATTTTTAACCTTGGCGATAAGCCAAGTTTTCTTTACATAGGCATATAATAAGGAGCAAGGAACGAACCTGTCCCTAAATTAAATATACGAAGGAGACTTATATTTTAGACCTGCCGAAGGGGAGTAGATCATAATGAAACCAACAATTGGGATCGCACTAGGTTCAGGCGGGGCCAAAGGTTTTGCCCATGCGGGAGTGCTAAGGGTTCTTGAAGCAGAAGGAATAGCTATTGATTATCTCGCCGGTTCTAGCATAGGAGCGCTTGTCTGCGCTTTATACAGCGTGGGACACCGATATGATAGTATGTATAAAATGGCGATGACTTTTAAAAGAGAGCACTATCTCGATTTTATTTTCCCAAGAATGGGATTTGTGTCCGGGAAAAAGGTAACATCGCTTATAAAAGCCATAACCCACAATAAAACTTTTAAGGATTGCCAGACGCCATTAAAGATCGTCGCAACTGATTTACTGGCTGGTGAGCGTGTTGTCTTTGATGAAGGCTATCTTTATGAGGCCGTAAGAGCAAGCATATCGATACCGGGAATATTTACGCCAGTTAAAAAAAACGGGCGATTGCTTGTGGATGGCGGTGTCATTGACCGGGTTCCAGTCACCGTTGTAAAGGATATGGGTGCCGACATCGTTATTGGTGTGGATGTAGCAAGATTTAAAAGGCAGCCTGAAATATCCTCGATTTACGACGTGATTATGCAGAGCATCGACATTATGCAAGAGGAAATGGTGAAGTCACAGGAGTTGAATGCAGATGTTGTGATTAGGCCAAACGTGGGACAATTCCATTCAAAAGCATTCACAAGCATCGATGAAATCATTAAAATAGGGGAAGATACTGCCAGGGAACAGCTTCCTGAAATCCTTAATGCAATAAAGAACTGGAAGGAGCAATCGATTTGAAATCTAAGCGTCGTACGATCACTTTTTATGGGCTAATCATTATCTTAATTATTGCTGTTGCACTAAATTTCTATAAGCTCCCTTATTATGTAGAAAAACCTGGGGCTGCAGAATCGGTTAATGGGATTATCAAAGTAAAGGACGGCCACAAAGTTAACGGTCAGTTCATGCTTGTATACATATATGTCGGTGCAGCAAATGTCTACCAATATCTATGGGCAAAATATGATGGCAATGACTATACGAATCTTCTTAAGGCACAGAACGTCAAACTTCCTGATGAAAATCAGAAAGAATATGCCTTAAGACAGCAAAATTATATGGTGGATGCACAGGAAACAGCAACATATGTCGCCTATAAAGCTGCTGGGAAGAAACCTAAGATTAATAATAAAGGGATTTTAATTTTAAATGTTATTTCCGATATGCCTGCCGCTAAGGAATTAGAAGAGGGGGATATTATAGTAGGAGCGAACGGTAAAAAAGTCGAAACGATAAAGGACCTCCAGCCATTTGTAAAAGGATTAAAACCAGATGACAGTCTCTCATTGAAAATCAAACGGGACGGGAAAGTGAAGACGGTTAATGTTGATGTCGGGAAATTCCCAGGTAAATTGACACAAGGAAAAACGAAGTACGGCATTGGGATTATCCAAAGCAATGAACGTGATATTGAGGTGAAACCGAAAATCTCCTTTGATATTAAAAATATTGGCGGTCCGTCAGCTGGTCTGATGATGACGTTAGAAATTTATGATCAGCTGACTAATAATGATTTAGCAAAAGGCTTTAAAATAGCGGGTACCGGAACCATCCAAATGGACGGCAAGGTGGGTCCGATCGGCGGAATTAAAGAAAAGGTCGTTGGCGCAGATAAATCAGGCGCACAGATTTTCTTCGCGCCGACAGCTGATCACGAAGCGAAAGACGCCAAGGAAGCAGCAAAGGACATTGGTACAGACATGAAAATCGTCCCTGTCAGCACGTTCGACGATGCGGTAAAGTATTTGAACACATTGAAATAAAGAAGACTTGGCTTCCACCAAGCACATAATGGTGAAAGCCTTAGTCGCACTTATACTTTATTCCGCCTATTCGCTTTAGCGAACATAAAACATATTAAAGTATAAAGAAGACTTGGCTTTCACCAAGCACATAATGGTGAAAGCCTTAGTCGCACTTATACTTTATTCCGCCTATTCGCTTTAGCGAACATAAAACATATTAAAGTATAAAGAAGACT
>NZ_SLXK01000005.1:0-7162 GCF_004341035.1 Scopulibacillus darangshiensis | reverse complement strand
AGACTTGGCTTTAAAGCCAAGTTTTTTCTGTCTCATCATAACGAAGCGGTGATCGGGAAATTTCATTATATTTATTTGTGGAATGATCTGGCAACGCATATACTTTCGCAGCTTTGATATCAAGATCCAACAGCGGCGGGGTATTTTTTCTGATATTGGTTATGAGCGGCAGTGAAAGATCAGCTTTTCGCTTATTCAGATAGGACTGACCTTTTTGGTTCATGCCCAATAACCTGATATATGGGGCCAACTTATTTGTTAATGTGCCCTTCATATCCCTTTTTTTCGTGTTTGTTAAGGTGTGGACACAAAGCCTTTGCAGCCTTGTCCATGTGTATCTTTTTGTTTTTAGTTCTTCCATAAAGGCTTTAAAGCTGTCAGTCCTCTCAACGATGCGGAGCATCCTATGTTCAAGACCTTCTTCAGCTTCGTATATATCAACGAGTTCTTCGAGCTGTACAGTAATGAGTTTATAGAATAAATAAGGATAATAATGCTCCCAATGATGCAAACTGCCGGACTTTTGTGCAGCATCAAGCCGACGGTAAGTAAAGTCTGGAACTTTGCTTTGTATCTTATGTAATTGACCACCTTCTGCGAAAATTGTTTGCCGAATGCTTGTAGCACTGGCAATACTGTTGTCAGTTAAATTGGCATCGTGGTATTCGGCTGCCACCCTTTTAATTGTATCCACACTGATTGCGCTACCTTGGTCTTTTACAGCCTTTAGGTAGTGGTAGCCAAGAATATTATTTGGTTTTGAGAGATCGACGATCGGCATGTCCGGCAGATTAAGTGAGCGAAAAGCGAGGGCTTGTGATTTAGGATAGCTATGCCCCTGTTTTAAATATTTTTTTATTTCCAAGTCATATTCTGTTTGATGCTCGCATGTAAAGGAAAGAGTATTAATAAATGGTTGAATGTCACCCTGTTCGCTGCCAAAGCAAAGATGTGTCGTTCCAAGGGCATCAAGAATTGATACCGCCCCATTCGCAAAAATTTCGGCTTTCTGGGTTGCAAATGCGTAAGGAAGTTCGACAACAAGGTCAATCCCCGCCTCAAGAGCCATCTTTGTTCGTTCCCATTTCGAAAGGAGCGCGGGTTCACCCCTTTGCAAAAAATTCCCGCTCATCACAGCAATAACAAGGTCAGCTTTGGTTTGATCAATAGACTTTTGCAAATGATAAAAATGGCCATTATGAAAAGGATTGTATTCGACAATCACACCGGTAACATTCATCTTTAACACCTCGGTTTTCGGATTTTAAAACAAGCCATGGCTATACTTTATGTGTCAGCGATTTCTGTTGTAAAGACATTGCCTTGACAATTAATCAGACTAAGATTATAATTACATTTGTTGTTTAAAAGGTGGTATTGTAATGACTCTTAAATGGACAGTACCTGAATTACTCCAGTATAAGCATGAAGGACTGACCTTTCAAGAAAAAGTCTCCTTGCCGGATATGAAGGAAATCGATCCGGAGGTAAGAAGCATCACACCAGTTGACGTGCAGGGTGTCGTTGAATATGCGAAACAATCGATAACCTTTCATTTAACTTTAGTTGGTCAAATGATTCTGCCTTGTGCCATTACACTGGAGGATGTAGAACATCCGTTCCATATTCATACATCAGAAACCTTTCTTCTTGATTCATCGGCTGAGATTGATGAAGCTGATCATGAAGTTGTCCATGATGTTGAAGATAATATCATTGATTTAAAGCCATACATTGCGGAAGCGATTATAGTTGAAAAGCCGATGCGTGTTGTCAGCGACAAAGCGAAGCAACAACCGAAGCCTGAAGGTGAAGGTTGGGAGCTTGTAACTGAAGAAGAGCGGAAAAATCAAATTGATCCCAGGTTGGAAAAACTAAAAAAGTTTTTTAACGAATAATTTGTTCCAAGGGGGTGTGAACCGTGGCAGTACCAAAAAGAAGAACATCTACTACTCGCAAAAACAAGCGTCGCACACACTTCAAGCTTCAAGTACCGGGAATGGTCAAGTGTGAATCATGCGGTGAGTATAAATTAGCACACCGTGTATGTCCTGAATGTGGCTCATACAAAGGTGAAGAAGTTGTTGAGAAGTAAGAATTGAACACCGAGAAGAGCAGGGAGGAAAACCTCCTTGCTTTTTTTGTTTGATTTAAAATAAAGCCAATTTCACCCAGTCATTAACAAAGTAATAGAAAAGAGTCTATCTATCCTATCAATTGCATATGATAAGAAAAAGTTAAGATTGGGGGATAGAATGCCATGTCAACCATTCGGCAAGACGCATGGTCACACGATGAAGATCTTTTACTAGCGGAAACTGTTCTGAGACATATAAGGGAGGGCAGTACACAGCTTGCCGCATTTGAGGAGGTTGGTCAACAATTATCCAGAACCTCTGCAGCTTGCGGATTTAGATGGAATTCACTTGTAAGAAAGCAATATGATTCTGCAATCGCATTGGCAAAAAAACAACGGAAGACAGCTCAGGCAAAAAATAAGGCGGCGGCTGTGTCGAAGCAAAAGGATGCTGACACTGCAAATGTTGAACCAAGGGCAGAGGCGGAATATGATCGTTTTGACATGACTAGCGAAAAATTAAATCTGGAAGGCGTTATAGCTTATTTAAAACAACTAAATGATCAAACAGTTCAGCAACCCCGTTTACAGAATAAGGTTAATGAACTGACCTACCAGCTTAATGTAGCTCAGGGGGAAAATGCCGAGTTAAAAAAATCGTTTGATAAACTTAACCGGGATTATCTTTTGATGAAAGACGATTACAAAGCACTAATGCAAATAATGGATAGGGCAAGAAAAATGGCGGGGACAAATGAGGGAGATTCAAATTCCCGAATCAGCTTCCAACTAGACGGTGAGCAGGAGCTCGAAAGATTGAATAAATGAGGACGCTTATTTTAAAATAAAAAAAGTCCCTATTTTTATAGGGAACTTTTTTATTTGCACGCTTTAATCCAATTCCTGTTCACTGACCCCTTGTGGAAACCATACGAAGGGGCTTTCGCCGCGGTCTCGTTCCGTATTGTACTGAATAGGTTCAAAGGCCATTTTTGTCCAGAAATCACTGGATTGGTTTCTTCCATTCGTTTTTACCGGCAAGTTGAAAGACTTGGCAAATTCAACAAGTGCTCTTCCGTAACCTCGCCCCCGATAATTAGGGAGAACCTCCAGCTTCCAAAGCTCTAAATAATCTTGAGGTGGTTCAAAATATCGGTCAAACTTCTGACTTATTCTATACAAACTCATTCTTCCGACGAGCTTATCACCATAATAGATCCCATAAAAAGGTGATTCAATATCGTTTTCCACCATGTTAGCCTCAAGATCTTCCAACATTGATAATTCCTGAGCGCCAAATTCCCGAAACTTCTTGAATTCCTCAAGCGTTTTGAAATTAACATTCAAATGCTGGACCATTTCCACTTGATTCATCGTATTGCCCCCTTCTGTATAATTACCTCTTACATTCTAATTATATTATAATATAAAGCGACAAAAATTTCTGCTTACAGGCAAAATAAAATAAAGGGATTATTAATTAATTTGCCGAATATATTATATGATGCGCTAAAATTAAATAAAAAAGACGAGAGGGGAGATACATTGAAGAAGGTATTAATTGCCAACCGAGGAGAAATTGCAGATAGAATCTTGCGGACATGTGAACGGTTAGGCATCCAAACAGTTGTGATTTATTCTGAAGCAGATAAAGATTTGCCTTACGTTAATAAAGCGACAGAATCGGTATATATTGGCGCCCCCCCGGCGCAAAAGTCCTATATGAACCATGAAGCTGTTCTGAAGGCGGCCAAGGATGCAGGAGCCGATGCTATTCATCCCGGCTATGGCTTTTTATCAGAGAATGCCGGCTTTGTTAATGAGGTTGAAAACCGCGGATTAACGTTCATTGGTCCTGATGCCAAAACGATTGCTTTAATGGGCGATAAGGTGAAGGCTAGACAGACTATGAGTGCCGCCGGGGTTCCGGTTGTGCCCGGCAGTGATGGAGCTGTAAAAAATGCGGATGATGCCTGTGTTATCGCTGCTTCGATCGGTTATCCCGTCATGCTTAAGGCAAGTGCTGGCGGAGGAGGCATCGGGATGCAGCGGTGTTCTAACGAACAGCAGCTTGTTAAAGCATTTGCTTCGAATCAGGCAAGAGCCAAGGCTTACTTTGGCAGCTCAGAGATGTTTATTGAGAAGGCCATTGATAACGGCCGCCATATTGAAATTCAGATTTTCGGCGACTCAAAAGGCAATATCGTTCATTTGTTTGAGCGTGATTGCTCTGTTCAACGGCGAAATCAGAAAGTCATCGAAGAATCGCCGTCCCCGTTCTTATCGGATAAGACAAGAAAAGCAATGACTGAAGCTGCAGTTAAAGCCGCGGAATATGTCAATTATAAAAATGCCGGCACGATTGAATTTATCGTCGATGAAAATGAGCAATTTTACTTTTTGGAAATGAACACACGCCTTCAGGTAGAGCATCCTGTCACGGAGCACCAAACAGGTCTGGATCTTGTCGAATGGCAAATCCGCGTCGCGGATGGTGAAGCGCTGCCTTTGTCACAATCTGATATTAATTATAATGGCCATAGTATGGAATTTCGGCTATATGCTGAAGATCCGGAAACCTATCTTCCCTCACCGGGTCCGTTGTCAACATTTACGTATCGTGAGATGGAAGGGGTTCGTATTGATAAGGGATACTCTGAAGGAAACAGCGTGACACCATTTTATGACCCTATGATTGCGAAGATTATTGTAAGCGATTCCAATAGGGCGAGGGTTATAGAAAAAGCTGATGCGTTTTTTAACACATTTAAGGTTGAAGGTATTAAAACCAACATTCCTTTATTTCAAAGATTATTAGAAAGCGGCGAATTTAAGGACGGAAATTACACAACCCAAATTTTAAACAAGAAGAAGGAGAGATTATCATGAAACAAATCGATGCAGCAATGGCGGGCACAGTATTAAGCGTATTGGTAAAAAAGGGTGATGAGGTCAAAGCGGGTGATCAAGTTGCCATGCTTGAATCAATGAAAATGGAAATCCCAGTGGAAGCCGTGGAAGATGGTGTCGTCAGCGATGTTAAAGTCGATATGGGGGACTTTATTAACGAAGGTGACACTTTAATTGTTATGGATTAAATCCGAGCGAGCGCTCACTCTATACCTTGATGCGTGAACAAATCTTTATGGGAGGGAATATCATGCCAAACCAAGAAACATGGCTTCAAGAAAAGCTTGAAAAAATTCATTCAGGCGGCGCGCCAAAATACCACGAGAAGCTCGAACAAACGGGTAAAATGTTTGTCAGAGACCGTTTGAATATGCTTTTTGATAATGGAGAGTATTCGGTTGAAGATGGCCGGTTTGCCAATTTTGAAGCGGGTGACCTGCCAGCAGATGGTGTGGTAACTGCCATAGGTAAGTTAAATGGCCGCAAGGTTTGCGTTATGGCAAATGATTCAACAGTAAAAGCTGGTTCCTGGGGAGCGCGGACGGTTGAAAAAATCATTCGGATTCAGGAAACTGCTCAAAAATTAAAACTTCCGCTCCTTTATCTTGTAGATTCGGCCGGAGCCAGAATTACAGACCAATTAGACATGTTTCCAAACCGCCGAGGAGCAGGTAAAATTTTTTATAATCAGGTTAAAATGTCCGGCATGATCCCGCAAATTTGCTTGTTATTTGGCCCGTCTGCCGCTGGAGGTGCCTACATACCGGCATTTTGCGATATTGTCATTATGGTAGACAAAAACGCATCAATGTATTTGGGATCACCGCGGATGGCCGAAAAAGTCATTGGCGAAAAAGTAACATTGGAGGAAATGGGCGGAGCAAGAATGCATTGCAGCAAAAGCGGATGCGGCGACATCTTAGCAAAAAATGAAGAAGAGGCCATCACGTCAGTCAAATCCTATTTGGGTTATATGCCGGGCAATTATAAGCAAAAGCCTCCGGTAACAGAAGCTGTTGTGCCGCGTGAAGGCAGGAATATATCTGAAATCGTCCCGGAAAATCAAAATGCGCCCTTTGACATGTATGAGCTGATTGATTCATTGATTGATAAGGATAGCTTCTATGAAATAAAAAAACTGTTCGCTCAAGAGTTAATCACGGGGTTTGCCAGATTAAATGGGAAAGCGGTCGGCATCATCGCGAATCAGGCAAAGGTAAAAGGCGGCGTATTATTCGTAGATTCGGCTGATAAAGGTGCAAAATTCATTCAGCTTTGTGATGCTTTTTCAATTCCGCTTCTCTTCCTATCAGATGTTCCGGGATTTATGATCGGAACTAAAGTGGAGCAGGCCGGCATCATACGCCATGGCGCAAAGCTGATTGCCGCTGTAAGTGAGGCAACGGTGCCAAAGATCTCAGTCATTGTTCGGAAGGCTTATGGTGCGGGATTATACGCTATGGCAGGACCTGCTTTCGAACCTGATTGCTGCATCGCGCTTCCGACAGCACAAATCGCAGTAATGGGTCCAGAAGCAGCGGTTAACGCTGTTTATTCCAACAAAATCCAAGCTATTGAAGATCCGAAAGAACGGATCAAATATGTGCAGGAAAAACAGCGTGAATATAAAGAAACGATTGATATTTATAAGTTAGCATCGGAATTGATTGTTGACGATATCGTATCCGGCGACGAGCTTCGCAGTGTATTAATTGACCGTTACGGTATGTACGAGTCAAAGGAACTTGTCTTTAGCGAAAGAAAACACCCTGTATATCCTGTTTAATGAGGAGGATTGACCGCCGATTTTATCGGCGGTCGGTTTTTTTATTGTTAAATGAAAACCCTAGGCTAGGCCTAGGGTTCAGGAAAGCTTTCAGCGATGTATCAAAAAAAGCCCCTCTTAGTGCTAAAATAAACTTTGGTTCGCCAACCAAATTTATCGAACTAGGAGGGACCTTTTTATGTCATCTGACGTTAACAGTTTAGCACATACAAAATGGAATTGTAAGTATCATATTGTTTTTGCACCAAAGTGTAGAAGACAAGTTATATATGGAAAACTGAAAAAAGATATAGGCCTAGATTATTCATAGAAAATCCTCAATAAGACAGAAATGCTTACCCATCAAGCGATTTCGTCATACTATTACGCATCAAATAAATGAAAAAAGA
>NZ_SLXK01000004.1 GCF_004341035.1 Scopulibacillus darangshiensis | reverse complement strand
GAAGATTTAAACAAGACCCAGGTACATATTTGAGCAACATTGAAAGCAAATGGAACGGGCACAACTAGTCTATTGTGCTAGTTGTGCCGTCTAAGAAAAAAAACGCACCACAAAAAATACATGGGTATTAATTACTATCAAATGATAATTTTGACCATTTATAGCCTTCCAATCTCCTATTACATTCTAATACATTTGGGAAAACAGTTAAAAATGTAAAAATTTCGAACTAGTCTGATATAATTCAACATAGTTTATTAAATTTCTTGTTAAGGAGGGGTAATGTAGGACTCAGAAACAGCATTTAATCGTTTTATTATTTTAACAAGGAAAGAGAGGTAATCGAATGAAAAAGAAGTTTGTAAGGAATACCATTGGATTTACAATCATCGTCCTTCTTTTAGGGTTACTATTCAATGGGTCTGATAGCTTTCAAACTAGTTTACAACAAGCAAAAGCGAAAACCCATCCATCCGCTGAATCCATTTTAGCTTCCCTGACACCCAAGCAACTTAACTCCCTTCATAAGCTGGATGTGAAACAGGCAAGTGGCCTGCAACTTGATCCCGATGTGGACACCTCAAGTGAAAAGGAAATTTCGGTTATTGTGCAATTTAAACAACAGCCACAAAGCGTCGCAGTTGTACATGCAAAATTAAAGGGAAAAAGCTTATCTGCCAGTCAGGCAAAAGACAAAGTAGCCCAATCTCACGAGAGTTTCAAGAAAGATCTAGCGGCCATATTTAAAGAAGATAGAAAACGTCGAACAACAACCTTTAAGATTAAAAATGAATATAAACATGCCTTTAATGGCGTGGCCATGACGCTTCCTGCAAATAAGGTAAAAAAGCTTCTTAAGTCAGATGTTGTACAAGCAGTTTGGAGTAACGGCACTGTTAAATTAGATGACCCAAAACCAAATGATAAAGCAATGGATTCAAGCGTATCTTCATCAGAAGGCATGTCAGAAAGCAATTCCTTTTTGGGTATAGATAAGCTGCACGAAGAAGGGTTTACTGGCAAAGGGGTAAAAGTTGGCGTTCTTGATACGGGTGTCGACTATAATCATCCAGATATCAAAGGGGCTTATAAAGGAGGCTATGATTTTGTAGATAACGATAATGACCCAATGGAAACAACTTATGAAGATTGGAGAAAGTCCGGACGTCCAGAAAAAAGCGGAGGTAACACATACTATACGTATCACGGCACCCACGTTTCCGGAACCATCGTTGGCCAACATAAGAATGATTCTAAATATAAAACAATGGGCATTGCACCTGATGCAGATTTGTATGTCTATCGTGTTCTCGGTCCATACGGAACAGCACCATTCAGCCAAATAATCGCCGGAATTGACAAGGCAGTAGCGGATAAAATGGACGTGATAAACCTTTCTCTAGGAGCGAGTGTAAATGATCCTCTCTCACCATCAGGTATAGCGATCAATAATGCGGTACTAAGTGGCGTGACTGCAGTAGTGGCGGCAGGAAACTCAGGGAGCAATCCATACACTGTAGGGAATCCTGGGGGTGCTGCATTGGCCCTTACAGTAGGCGCAAGTGATGTACCTATTACAATCATAACTTCTAAAGGAACACTACATGCTGGTAAAGACAGTGCAGCTGCTGATTTACAATTACTAGCAAAGGGCTACGATGATGATATTAACGCTTTGAAAGGTAAGGATCTTCCCATTGTAGATATCGGTCATGGAGATGTATCGGATTATAAGGGGAAAGATGTAAAAGGCAAAATCGCTCTTATTGAGCGGGGTAACATCACACTTAATGAAAAGATTGAAAATGCCAAAAAACAAGGTGCAGCAGCGGTTATTATTTGGAACAATAATGCGGAAGAAGGTTTCATCCAAGCTTATTTGGGGGAAGGAAAAGATTTTATCCCAACATTTAGTGTTACAAATGAACAGGGGAAAGAGCTTGTGGAAAAAGCAGCAGAAGATGCAGCAACCTTCTCATTTGATGACATGGGACAAACCAAAACAGAAGGTGATCACCTCGCGTCATTCTCCTCCCGCGGGCCTGTTGCCGGCACGTATGATATTAAGCCGGAAGTCACAGCACCTGGCGTATCAATCATGTCCACTGTGCCGTCTTACATGCAAGGGGAAGACAATATAGGAAATTACAAAAATGCTTATGAACGTCTAAACGGCACATCTATGGCAACACCTCATGTGGCAGGTATTGCTGCTTTATTGAAGCAGGCTGATCCAACACTCACACCGGCTGATATAAAGGCAACGATCATGAATACAGCAGATCCATTACAAGAGGATTATAGTGTCTATGAGGTAGGAGCGGGCCGTGTTGACCCCGTTGAAGCCATCCATTCTAAATTAGAGATCGAAGTTCATGATACCACAGCAATGTTTGACAACCAAGATCAACCCATTGATATCGTGAATCTTACAGGCGCACTAAGCCTGGGATCATTTGTTGACTACGGCAAAAAGTACAGGGAGACTGAACTGCTGACTCTTAAAAATAAATCAAAAACAACACAAACTTATGATGTGAAGGTCAATTATAAACAAAGCTTAAAAGAATCACGAAACGCTAAGAAAAATGGTGTTAAGTTAACTACTAACGCCACAGTAAAAATCGGTGCATCAAATGAAACAGAAACTAAGGTATCCCTTATTATCCCACGCAAAGCCCAAAAAGGGGTTTATGAAGGGTACATCACCTTTACCAATCATAAAGACCCAAAAGACTCGTACCAGGTGCCATTTGCCTTCCGTTATCAAGCAGAAGGAATTAAGGAATTACAAACAACGTTGCCTGTAATGAGTGACAGTGAAAGATTTGAGCAGTATGCACCAATCCAAGTTAAAGGTACGAATGTTGTATTTAAACTAAGTGCCCCTATGCAAAGAGTTGATGCGTTTTTAGCCGATGGTAATGATGGCCATGAGCTTGGCTATATTGCAGGAGCGGATGTATCCAATAACTTCGAAGGGTATTATATGCAAATGGCGCCTATCTTTGGATATGGAAAATACTACCCGTTTACGGGCAATTCTAAGATGCCAATTTCCGATGATACAGTGACGGCACCTCCTGGGCACTATAAAATTAAATTAGTAGCTACAGGAAAGTCAGGAAAAACATTTTCTAAGTCCGTGGATATTTATATTGATAATAACAAGCCTAAGCTGAATTTAGATATGCAGCAGTCTAAAGTCATTGAATACAAAAAGGGACAAAAAACATATCCCCTTTCAGGCACCATTCTGGATCCCGAAATGAAGGCTATTCAAGAAGCTGGAATCGAAATGGATTCATCCAAAAACGATATGACGGTCTATCGTTATAGGAATTCGATTGTTCCAAATCAGCCAGAATTATTCCCGCTAGCCTATATAGGAGTAGAGAAAAATGGACATTTCAGCTGGGATATTCCACTGGACCAACCGGTCAAACAAGTGAGAATTCTTGGTCAAGACCGCGCAGGCAATGGGTTATATAGTGAGGCACCAATCATTACCTTTGTAGAACGAGGGACAACATATCTGCAAACAACTGCAAATAAAAAAACGATCAACTATAATGAGACCTACCACAACACCGTGTCCGTTAAGCATGCAAGAAAGTGGACCGGTGGGACATTCAGAATTTCGTACCCTACAAGATACTTAGGCTTAGTAGATATCAAGCCTACTAAAAAGCTTAAAAAGTTAGGGAAAGTAACGATTACAACTGAGGATAGCGGAAAGGATGCTTTATATTCTTTTATTACCGTGTCCTTAAAAGTAAAAGGCAAAAAAATCAATGGAGATGTACCGCTGCTTGATGTATCCCTAAAGGCGGGCGAAAAAGCACCAATCGGTTCATTTCTAGCAGGTGTACGAGTACTTGATGCAACGGCCGTTACAAAAAATAAGAAAGAGATAAATGTACCCTCTGATGCAGGGCAGATCGTTAATATTGTTCCTAGTTACTCAACAGAAACATTCAATTTAAACCCGCAAGCAATTAAGGCGAACACACGGGACATGGGTAAATCAGGCACGGATATAAAAGTAACAGATCAGTCAGGCAAGGAATTTAAAGGCTATTTCCGTGCGGCTCTAACTGGATCAAATACACAAAATAGTTTTGTTGTCGATCATGTGCCGTTAACAAGTAAAACCTTAACAATTGAAGCAAAAATCCCGGGGCATACCTCTGCTGCTAAGACAGTCAAAATTGGGCGCGAATTTCATGGTAAATGGATTGGTACTTCTTTCAGGACTGTTGATGTTAGACCATCCTATGCTGGCGATGTAAATGGCGACGAGGTCATTGATATCCGGGACGCTATTGCCATCGAAAAATACTGGGGTAAGAATGACCGAAACGCAGATATTAATTTTGATGGAAAAGTCGACATGAAGGATTTCGCATTTGTGGAACAGAACTTCTTGTTCAGCAATCCAGAAGCAAACAACACTCCGAAACCAAGGAAGAAATTCAGGGGCAAGACATTACAAAGCATTAAAAAGGAGTTAGAATAGTCCAGTTAAATAGCATTTAAGTTAACTGCATGTTGAAAAGAAGTATGTAAGCAACAGCAAGGAGCAATAGCCCATAGCTATTGCTCCTTGTGCAGCCTTTTCTGAACCCTTTAAGGTTTCTCTGCCATTTTATTTCACTGGAATTGTTTGAATCCCATTTTCCGATAAAGCTCGAACATTGTTTTTTCTTCTTTAAGTTCTTCTAAGACCATTTCTGCAGCAGAAACATTTACGATTCTACCATTGATACTAATCATACTGGTATCCTGCGATTGTAATTCGCTAGAGTAAAAACTCTTTAATCGTTAAATAATTATATACAGCACCTAATAAGTTTGCGTCGTTTGAATATTTGCATTTTTGTACATTTGGATAAACCGGTGAAACATCAACGTTTTCTATTAAAATATCTAACTTTTCATAAATACGAGATACAATATCATCACGGAAACTAATTGCTCCGCCAATGACAATCATATCAGGGTCATACATATACTGTAGGTTATAGATGCCTGTTGCCATAGTTTCAAAAAATTCATCAATCGCAACTTGGCAATCCGCATCCCCATTTTCTGCATATTGGAAGACTTTTTCCCCATTCCAATTCTCTTCCTTACTTTTCTTCAAAGATACAACCTTACTTACGAGACTTTTCGTCGACCCTTTCTTTGACCATCTAACAAAGCGTTTTGTCTGATAATCTTGCTCGACCAACATGTATCCGAACTCCCCGCCGTGAAGATGACTTCCCGTATGCAGAACTCGATCTTTTATTACGGCTCCACCGATTCCAGTTCCACAAACAATAAATAAGACATCCTTCGCATGCTTTGCCACACCGTTCCATACTTCCGCCAATGCCGCGCAGTTTGCGTCATTTTCCATAATTACGTTAAACCTTGTAGTCTTTTCAATATGTTCACGAATGTTTGGACCATGTAAATAAGGCAAGGCACTCGTTCCTTCTATAAAACCCGTTTCATTATTAACTGCCCCCGGAGCGCTAAGAGCGATTCCATCAATGTTATATAGTTGTTGTAATTTCTTTGTTATAGCCGCAATTGATACAACTAGTACATCTATACCTGCTTTTGGGGTTGGGAAGCTTCCTTTTTTAACAATATTTCCACTGTTATCCACAACCCCATATTTGACATTGGTTCCACCAATATCAAACGCCATGTAGTTCATGATCCGTACCTTCCTTTTCCTATTTATCTTCAATACCCGTAATAAAATCTTTATACCAATATCGTTTATTACACCCTAACAAAGGCCTTAATTGTGGCAATTTCCTTTCCTTCGGAATTTCCATAAGGTCTAATTGTATACTCTTTTACACATTCTGGAATAATGAACGTTTCGGCATATCGAATAACAAATGGAGAAAAATCCCCTGTCGGGCTTTCAACAATTGCTTCTTCTCCTTCTACTAAATTCAAGACATTTACGCTGTTATGGGTAGAATGAAGAACGGGTTTAAAGAACCAGTGACGCCGTGTTTCAATAAATTCCCTTTCATGCAGTCCTGTTAGTTCTTCTCTCCAACCATCACCCTCAGCAATGCCTTCTACTCGATTGATTAAGTTTTCCTCGACCCATTTTGCATCACGATCCCATTGAATCACCCTTTCTCCATGGTCAATATGAACGGGTCTTGGCAATCCATCCATTCCCACTCTTCCCCAATCCCATAATTTAAAGGTAAAAATATAAGGTGTTGCACTTATTTCTAATACCATTACATTTTTTCCAGAACAATGAATCGTACCAGCTGGAATTAAGAAATGATCATGCTTTTCAGCTTGAACCTTATTAATATATTTATCATCTGGGAAAGGAAGTTCACCTTTTTCTGCTTCTCGTAAGTCATTCATCATTTCAAACGGATCAATATCTTTCTTTACACCAAGATATACAACAGCATCTTCTTTCGAGTCTAATAAATAGTAGCTTTCATCTTGTGTATACTGCATTCCAAAATGCTCTTGTATATATTCTGTTAAAGGGTGAACTTGCAAGCTTAAATTTTGTCCTCCCATTGTATCTAAAAAATCAAAGCGTATTGGAAATTCATCTCCAAATCTTGCATGAACTTTATTGCCAAGTAATTCTATAGGATGCTTAAACACAACATTAATAGAAGGTATTTCAACACGAACTTTCCCGTATCGCAAATAGATACTGTTTTCTTCGGGCACCCCATCAAAGCTCCAAGCATAATTCTCGACATTCGGGTCTAAACCACATACTTCCTTCATCCATTGACCTCCCCATACTCCCGGATCAAAATACGGAACGAGTCTGAAAGGTCGCTGTGACACTTGTTTAAGACCTTCAAGATAGGCTTCCTTCGTGATAAATTTCGGGTTTTCTTTTTCATTCGTATCCAATAAAAAGTCTAATTTTTTATACAGCTGTTTTTTATGCCGGTCAGCGATTCTCCATTCAAAGAAGAAGCCTCTTTTATACTTTCGCAAAATATCTTCATTGTAATTGTTCATTTTCCAGTTCGGTAACTCTCCTGAACGAAACCTTTGTTGAATTTCCCACCGGGCTAAATCGGCATAAATCAGGATATCACCTTCTGAAATCAAAGAAGCTCCCACGCCATAGACAACAATTAACCCTTCCTTTTGGTTGTCAATTAAGTTCTTTACTTGTACAAGCTTGTTATGATCAATAAACTCAGTAAGCTGGTGACAAGACAACACTCCAAATACCCTGTCATCTGTTAAATTCCGTTGAATCATCTCAGTGATTTTATCACCAGAATAAAAAATATCGTCTGAAAAAATGACGGTCTTAGGATTAAGAGGATTGATTAAATCTTTCTTAATCTCCTCGTAACGAACACCCGGATAGCAGTCAATCACCAAAATTCTTTTATCGTAAAGCGAAGAGGCTTTTCTTTTTAACGCTCTAACGATATCTTTGTATCCTTGCAAAGCACATTGATCATAGTCGCTTACTTCTATTTCAGGAAATTTATTATATGTGGCCATTTCATCATTCTCCTCTGCTATAATTTAGCAAAAAGCAACCTAAGAATCGGAACAACAAGATCCATAGCTCATTTTTCAGCATGAAAAAAAGCTGTTCTGGCAAGTACCAATGAACCACAAATTCCTGCATCGCTTCCTAACTTAGGCGTGGCAATGTACTCTCTAATATTTTTAAGTATTAATTCATGCTTAACATAACCATTTAATAAATTCTGTACATTCTTCCTAATGAGTGGAAGCAATTTCTGCTGAGAGGCTACCCCGCCTCCAACAATCACCTTTTTGGGAGAAAGCGTTAAAATAAAGTTAGCAATCCCCTGTGCAAGATAATAAGCCTCTAGTTCCCATACCTCTTCTTTTGCCGTCAACTCTTGTCCCTTTTTCATCCATCTTTGCTCTATCGCTTGCCCGGATGCCAATCCTTCTAGACAATCCTTATGAAAAGGACAAACACCTGGAAAGAGGTCATCTGGATGGCGTTTTATAAAGACATGTCCCATATCAGGATGAATGAGTCCATGCAGCAGTTCTCCATTTACAATCGCACCTACGCCTATACCTGTTCCTACTGTCATGTAGATACAACTATCAATCCCTGTTGCTGCTCCCCAGGTTTGTTCACCTAACGCTGCTGCATTTACATCTGTATCAAATCCTATAGGCATTGAAAAATGTTCCTTTAACATCCCAACAATATTTGTATCTTGCCAAAAATATTTTGGGGTTGAAGTGATGTACCCATAAGTTGGACTATTTACATTAAGGTCTAATGGCCCAAATGTACCAACACCAATAGCTTTTATGTTCTCTTCAGAAAAATAGGTAACAATCTTGTCTAATACCTCGTCAGGAGTTGTTGTGGGAAATATAATTTTGTCATATATACACCCATTCTCATCACCAATTCCACAAACAAACTTTGTTCCACCTGCTTCTATCGCTCCTATTAACATGCTGTCACCTTTCTTTATTAACACTATTATTAAGCCATAAATAGAAAGCCACGTTTTTAAAAACGTGACCCGTTTATTTATTGAGGTAGGCTTTTTATAGATTTTCGCCCTTTAGATGAATCAATTTATACATTTTTATCATTTCCTTTGCCAAATCTCGTAAGGTCATGGCCGTCATTAACTGATCTTCTGCATGCATAAATAATAAAGAAAAAGGTACTTCCTCTCCGTTTGCTTCTTTTTGTATAAGATCCACATGCCCATGGTGACCTTCTAAAAGTTGCTTATTTGCTTCAGTAATCTTCGTTTCCGCTTCATCATATTTTTTTTCATTAGCTAGACATAAAGCTTCCATTATAAGTGATTTAGCAGTACCGACAGAACTAATTATTTGAAATGAAGCCAATTCTAAACCTTTCATATTCTCCCCCCATAAAGTAGTTTTTTAACAAACAAGATACTTTCAAACTTTTCGTCAAAACAAATAATCACTTAATTTTTTAATAAGGATTCCCTCCGCTTCTTTAGGAAACAAAGAAACAAAGTTTTCATATATATCATCTTTATGTTTATCTTTTGGTAAGATATATCCTTGGTAATCTTCTGCATATCCAATAATGAATGTTAACTTGTTTTTGTTTATACTTTTTAACAACATTCCCGTTTTTGAAAATATCTCTCCCGGAATAGCAATCAACTGCACATCACCAAAATTTATTACACTACACACCATTTTTATTGTACGGAAATAAGGACTGATACTTGGCTTTTTTATTCTTTCTAATAATCTCAAGTACTCTTTTAATTCCTGAGATTCATTTTTATTAGATATAGGAATAAAAGTACTGATATCAGTTATTTTCTTTTCTAACATGTCTTTCAAGTCATCTCTTCTTTGGAAAGAAAAAAATATGTCATAACGTTTTATTTCGTCTATAAATACCTCTTCTGACCTTTTTTTTAATATATATATAATTTGTTGTGCAAGCTTTTCACCAATTCTTTTCGCTTCTTTTATGCTTCTTTCCTTTCTATTAAATCTTGTACTTATGTCTCCAGCTGCCCCGTTTAAAACACTTATAAAACAGCCATCTAGTTGAATAGAAAGATAGTCACGCATATAACCTATTAAATCTGCTGTAATGCAAGATTGATCATTTATTACTGTAGGGTGACATGCAAGATTAATTAGTATTGCTTTTGTTCTCCCTAGCTTTGTAACAAAACGAAGAACATATAAATCGTTATCATATAAATCTTCTTTGCAAATGCGGTTCCCATACAAATTTTTTGATACACCTTTTGATACATATAGGCGAACTTTTTCTAAAGAATTAAAACTTGCTTGTATGATCTTTAATACTTTTTGTATTAGAAATAATTCATACTCCTTATTTCTATATAAATGGTCTGTTAAAATACCGTTATTCATATGCTGTGGAAAACCCTCAGGAGACGAATGCACGTGAACGGCATTTATTAAGACGTTAGAACCTTCAATCCCGTATGTTTCAAAAATTTCCTTTTTCACTTTAGATACAAATTCACTATCTACCCCTAATAAATCAAATGTCAGAAATAAAAATCCTATCTTACCCTTCTTCACAATCAAAGAATGTATGAACAAATCATCATATATTACTAGTTTATCTTTATTTTTTGGGGTAATAATACTTTTGCTAGCACCACAGAAAATTCCCATTAAATCCTCACTCCCATAAAGAGTGCAAATTACGTAACCTTAAATAGGGTATCTTTAAAAAAACACGACTGACTTCTATAAAGACAGTCATGTTCATTATTGACCCTTATTTTTCGATTCCAAATAATGTTATTAGTTTGTTTACAATAGACTCAGCATTTGCTGTTGCATAGTCCTGTTGATTAAATACTTTTACTGGAATTTGGTTATTAACCATCTCTTTTATATTATCCAGTTGATAACGAACTTGGGGCCCTAATAAAATAATGTCTGCTTTTTGATGTTCTGTTTGTGCTTGATCAACCGGAACGGCCCATACCTCAGCTTCCTTACCAATCCTTTTAAATTGATCTTTCATTTTTTTTGCTACAATACTTGTAGATGCCCCGGCATTACAAACTAATAATACTTTTATCATCACATATCAACTCCATTTTTTAATATATAAAAAATTTAAAGTTCATCCGCTGTAGAAAGCAACTCCGTATGCCTGTTTTCTATATCCTTTTCTTGATTTGCTAGCTTAATTTTTTCATCTAACCTAACAAATGGGATATAAATGAGTATCGAAATGACTAACAGCGCTATAGAAACAATAAGCCATTTAAAATCTCCACCTGATCCTAATATCGGCCTAATTAATTGTGGTGTCGTCCACGGCGTTAAATACGAGATTTTGTCTACCAGGCCAATTAATGTGGCAATATACCCTACTGATAGACCAACTACAATATTGAGAGCAAACGGAATTAAATACAATGGGTTTAATATTAAAGGGATGCCAAATACCAAAGGTTCGCTTATATTAAAAAGAGCCGGTACAAGGGCAATCTTTGCTATGATCTTATGGGATTTCATCCTTCCCACAATAAAGAAGGCAATGATTAATCCAAGTAAATTACCTGACCCCCCTATTTGTGTCACTACGTAAATAAAATCATTAGAAATAATATTTACTGGTTCTAAACCCTTTTGAATAGCTTGCATATTATCAAGAATGTTAAGTTGCAATATTGCATCCACGGGGCCTGTAATAAAACCTCCGTGAATACCTAAGAAAATAAACATGGAATTGACAAGCACTTGATATATTGTGATTCCATATATATTTGAAACAAGTGCTCTTAATGGTGTTCCAATAACCGCATTTATCATATCAAGCAATGTTCCCTGATCTAACAAACTTATTCCAAATGCGACAAGCCCAACGGCTGTCACTGTTATAGCATAAGGAATAAGGGACATAAATGATCTTGATACTACTTCAGGGACTGAATCCGGCAATTTTACTTGTAACTTTCCAAATTTAGAGAAGTACATAAATAAATTTGCAGACAAAATAGCTACTATGATAGCCACAAACATGCCACTAACAGATGTATAGGTTGTCGTGTACACCCCATTAACCGTTACTGATGACTTCATTCCAACCGGAACGATGTCTACAGTTAAAGGCATAAAAACAATTAATGATGTAACACTGACAATAGCAGTTGTAATGGCATCTTTCCCCTTTTTCTGCGCTAAATAATAACCGATTAAAAAGGCGATAAATACTGCCAAAAAGTTTAATGTCGCATTAGTGATAATATCGCCAAGCCGCATTATCCCACTATATTTTCCCATTATAGTCTTTGTAGTATCCCACAGGCTAAACAAACCATTTTCAGGATCTAAAATAACATTGTTGAAAAAGATAAACATTGATGCCAAAATAGTTAGCGGTGCTGTTGAAATAAACGCATCTCTTAGTGTTGTCAAATAAATATTCTCAGATAGTTTTGTAACAACATTCATCATTTTGTCTTTGAATGTCACATTTTTATAGTTATTTTCTTTCATTACTCACACTCCCTCCACTTTAATGAATTTTGTAAGCAATAAAAACTAATTTTCTTCGTAATAAAAAGAGACGATTCCTGTATTCAAGCCGCGGCAAGTTTCAATGGAATGTTGTGGAGAACAATATTCTCCCCCCCAAAAAACGGAATAGGAAAATTCATGAAACCCGCCTAACTCAATACCGAAATTTGTTTCCCAAATGTTATTCATTGCCCATGAATACAACAAATCTGAATTCTTTATATGTTCTGTATCACCGTGTAATACCACTTCCTTAGCATCTAAAGACCCCATTTGAATAAGTGGTGTATCAGGTGTACAAATGACTAATCCTTGGTCATTTGAAGTCATTGCTAACCCTTCTTGGATACAATAGAAATCTACACAAGTCCCTGGCAACTGATCGATTCTCGGTCGAATCAATCCACCCGTTTTCTCAAACCATGTTTCCGTTTCTACTGCTTGATTTACAGCAAAAGGGAGTGAAATGTATACGTTTTCCGGTTCCCACACACTATCCTTATTTACTCGAATAGAAGCATCTACACGCGGTGAATTTGCATATGCTTTTAAAACTAAAGAAAAGTAGCTAACACCTTCCATTTCATACTGGAGTTCTACTTTAGCATATAGTGGACCGATAGAAAGCACTTTCACATTTGTTAACTTCCCGCGATCTCTCTCCACATGAAATCCCTTTCTATTCCTGCCAAGATGCCTTCGGACAGATCCGATATCTTCTCCTTCTCGCTTCTTCGTTATTTCATAAATCGGTGTAAACGCGTTATAAAGACGATCTCCACGTAATAACTCCTTTTTTTCTTGTTTGTCGATCCAGGAAACGATGCCATCGCCTTGTTTCCATACTATTTTTACAAAAGGTGTTTCTAATCGGAACATATTGGCTTCTACTGGATTATTCGTATTTAATTTTGCTACGTCATTCACTTTGTCCCTAGGTACAGGAGATAAAGAAGCAATTAATTTTTCTTGTTTGCATGGCATTAGTTCGATAATCTTTTCTTCATAAGGAGCGAACTCTAGCTCTACATACAATTCAATCTTCTTCCCTGAAGAATCTAGATTTTCAGTTTGATAAACTAAATCATTTCCGTTTCCTTTTTCTACTACTTTAAATCCATCCTTTAGTAGGATTGTTTGCCATTTTCTAAGGACAGGCAGCTTTACTACTTCTTTTACTGATAATGGGTTTGGATTAATCAATTTAAATGTTAGAGGACGATTTACACTTAAAAGCACTTCCCCTTTTTTATAAAGGATCTTATCTAACGCCTTCCACGCTCTTACATGTGCTTGAGTCGCATACATATCTTTTCGAAAACGTAGAGATTGAGCTAGAGATGACCATGGTTTACCATTAGCCAATGCCGATCCCCAGGTATGTTCTGAAAAGAGTATTAAGTTGTTTTCAAGTTCTTCAATTTCGCTTTGTTCAATATATTGATTTTCTGTATTGAGTCCGTTTATTGCCCGTAACTTTCTCTGCGCTTCGCGGAACAATTTTGTACTCTTTGGTGTAGAACCAACTCCATCAGACCACCAATCCGGCCAATCCCCACTATAAGTCGGAATTTCTTTGTCTGTATTTTTTAATTCTTCGAATAAATCATGAACTGTAGTCATTTCAATGAAAACTTCGTCACCATACATGCCGTTCCAAGCTTCGATAAAATCCATGATGTGACCATTGGGAGGACAATTATCCCCGTATAATCCTGAAACAGTGATAGGTATAAAGTTGTACTTATATTCTTGATTCTCCAATTCTTGAACGTAAGAAGTTATTCGTTTATATACATCCTTTAGCACGTCCTCATGTAATACTGGCGTTGTGACGAAATTTCCCTGCTCTTCCTTTTCAATCATGACTAATGGTTCGATTCCCAAATCATTGCCCAAATGATAATGATCACCATTCCAAACTAATAAACGTTTACCATTTGGCATCTCCCACCAAAAAGGTTCTTGCCTCTTCAATGGGTACATGCCGTGGTGAGTATGAACACAGGTAAATAAGTTTTCAATGCCCGTATCCACTAGAGCATTTCCATAACCTTGACTACACCCATTAATATCCACGTTCATTGAAGAGTTTACCTTTACACCCATTGAATCAGCGTACTCTCTTGAGGCCTTTAATTTAGACACTAATACTTGCTCATCTATTAGCTCTGATAAATGTAGATAATCACCTGTTAATTCAATTGTGCCCTTTTTTATCGCCTGCTCCAGTCGTACAATCCATTCTTTACTCTCTGATTTCAAAAATGATTCTACAGACCAATATGCTTCACATGTCCATTTAAAGCCGTTCCAATCTCTTCTTTCACCTGATTCAATTTTTTCATTAATTCTAATGACTTGTTTTAGAAAATCTATACTTAATTGCTTAATTTTTTCCTGTCTATCGGTAAAACCAATGTCTAAATGAGAGTGTTGAATTAATTTTATTTTATAAGGTCGCTGCCGATTGTTCACATAATCCCTCCTCTATTTTTTATTTTCGCTTTATCATTTCAAACCCATTATTGTCATTAAGCTCTTGAAAGAA
The DNA here is from genome assembly GCF_004341035.1 of Scopulibacillus darangshiensis. GTDB lineage: Bacteria > Bacillota > Bacilli > Bacillales > Sporolactobacillaceae > Scopulibacillus > Scopulibacillus darangshiensis. The sequence goes on along the minus strand of NZ_SLXK01000004.1, from coordinate 184,623 downwards.
CTCCCCGCTTTTCTTAATGCTTCTTTCCATGGAATCCAGATCTACTCTGATCAAACCGTAACGATTTTTATAACCATTCATCCAAGACCAATTGTCCATTGCTGTCCATAAGTGATAGCCCTTGACATTGCTTCCTTCTTTTAAAGCTTGGTGGACATACTTTAAATGCCCTTTAATAAATTGGATTCTGTAATGGTCATTGACTTGTCCATTTTCGATAAAACGCTGTTCGTTTTCGACACCCATTCCGTTCTCCGAAATGAAACATTCGATGTTTCTGTAATTGTCACGTAAATTAATTAAAATGTCATAGATCCCTTTTTCGTATATTTCCCAACCTCTGTGCGGATTAATTTTGCGCCCAGGCATTTCATAAGGATCAAAGAACCATTCAGGTAAAAACGGTGATTCCTCATTCGCCTTATACATTTTCGCTTTTACTCTTCGTGGTTGATAATAATTGACCCCTAATAATTGAACCGTATTTTCTTTAATGATTTGCAGGTCTTCTTCGGTGTATACCGGTAATTGATCATACTCCTTTAACAATTCAATCAACTCTTGCGGATATGCCCCTTTCACGCAAGGATCTAAAAAACTGCGATTAAAAAATAGATCCGCATAATTGGCTGCCTTCAAATCATGTTCATTATTACCTCTTGGATAAGAAGGGGTAAGGTTTAAGACAATACCGATCTTTGATTGTAAATTCAACCTTTTAAACGCTTTCACCGTTTTTGCATGTGCTAACACTGTTCCGAATGCAACCTGGGCCGCTCGTTTGAAATCAACGATATTCGGATAATGAAAATCGTATAAATAACCGCCTTCAACTGGTACGATCGGTTCATTAAAGGTAAACCAATTGGCAACTCTGTCACCAAACAATTCAAAACATACCTTCGCATAATGAACATAAGCATCGATCACTTCCCGACTTTCCCAACCGCCTCTTTCTTGCATAATATAAGGCATATCAAAGTGGAATAGCCCGACAAATGGTTTGATATTGTTTTGAATTAATTCATTGATCACATTGTTGTAAAATTCAACTGCCGCCTCATTAACTTCACCGAAACCGTCAGGGATTAATCTACTCCACGAAATCGACATACGAAATGAATTATGCCCTGTTTCCTTTAGTAGCCTAATATCCTCTTTATATTGATTGAAAAAGTCTGATGTTATCTCAGGACCTACCCCATTAAAAAAGCGATTCGGTTCAATGGCATACCAATGTTCCCAATTCGTTACACCTTTACCTGTATTACCTTTCCCTTCGGTTTGCTCAGCCGATGTTGCACTTCCCCACCAGAAATCTTTCGGAAATCTATAAAACTTTGCCATTTAATCATCTCCAACTACTTTTTATTTCTCAATTTATCGCCAAAATGGAAACAATGAATCCCATGAATCATTTTCTATAGTTTTTGTCCATTTGTATGAATCACATTTTTATACCAATAAAAACTTTTTTTCTTTATTCGGCGTAGATCTTTTTCATCCGTTTCATCACGGTTAACATAGACAAAACCATAACGTTTTTGGTATCCATTTTTCCAACTTAATAGATCGGTGAAGGACCAAGTACAATAACCTAATAAATTGACACCATCCGTGATTGCCTCTTGGCATTGTTCTAAATGTGAGCGTAAATAGTCGATACGATAGTCATCATTTATGACATCATTTTCTTCTATTTTGTCGTATTCTCCCAAACCGTTTTCCGTAATTAATATAGGTAACCCATAACGACTAGTAATTCTGCGGAGACCAACCCTTAGTCCAATCGGGTCTATTTCCCAATCCCAGTTTGTTGTTTCTAATTGCGGATTCCGTTTTGTTTTAAATAACCCTGGGATCCCGCCTTCTCTAGACTGGCCTTTCTTTCCTGTTGTATTCTTTTGGGCAGCGCCAACTCCATCTAAAGGATTTATCTCATACGTATTTGTTCGATAATAATTAAATCCTACAAAATCCGGTGTACCATCAGCTAATAATTCCATATCACCATCAAGGATCGTTGGGGCTAAATTGTGCTTGCTCAAATACTTCCAAGCAATGCTAGGATACTTTCCTAAACAATAGACATCGAGCCACCAATGACTTTCAAACTCTTCAGCATTTTCGGAGGATAAAGTATTTTCGGGATGACAAGTAAACGAATAGGCGGGATTATAAGCAAAACTTGGCCCGATATTTCCATCTGGTACATATAATCTAAACGATTGGATCGCCATGGCATTTGCTAAATTAGCATTGTGATTCGCCTCATACATCCGCTTATGATCCTTCACTCCTGGTGGATGTGTACCAAGTGCATACCCCGAGCCAATAAAAATATTTTGTTCATTTAATGTGACCCAATATTTCACTCGATCCCCGAACCTCTTGTAGAGCGTTATGCAGTAGTTATTGAAATCCTCTATGATTTCCCTAGATTCCCAACCGCCGTATAATTCCTGTAACGCTTGCGGGATGTCCCAATGATAAAGTGTAATAATTGGTTTGATATTGTATTTTAACAACTCATTAATTAAATCATCATAAAATTGTAAACCTATTTCATTTACAGTGCCTTTTCCTTCCGGATAAATCCGAGTCCATGAAGTTGAGAAACGATAAGCCTTTAATCCCATTTCTGCCATTAGAGCTACATCCTCTTTAAAACGGTGGTAATGATCTACTGCAACATCACCATTTGTACCCTGAAATGTGTTCCCTGGAATTTTAGAAAACACGTCCCAGATCGAGGGACCCTTACCATCTTCATTCCGCGCACCTTCCACTTGGTAGGCTGCTGAAGCAGATCCCCATAAGAAGTTTTTAGGAAAATCATCTAATTTTTCATGAAGCAATATTCCCGCCTCCATTTTCAAAATATAAGAAAATTATCGGTTAAGATTTTGCTCGAAATATTTTTCCATCATTCAGCAACAATAGACTTTTGTTAAGAAACCCCTTACAAAAAGCTTTGTAAATATTATATATATTTTTAAAACAAAAGTCTATACCTTTAAATAAAACATATATATCAAATTTAATAATATATATATATCTAAGTGGTTATTTGGTATACTGGATTTTAAGAATGTGCAAAAATAGAATGCGGTTATTAGAGATAGAAGATTTAAATTTGTAAAAGTGGAGGGTAATTAAATTGAAAGAAAAGTATAAAATCATTTACGAAGATATACGAAATAAAATTTTTTCTAAAGAATACGAACCAAATGAAAGAATACCCGATGAGAAGACACTATCCCAAAACTATTCATGCAGTAAAATGACGATAAAAAGGGCGGTAGATATGCTCGTACTTGAAGGCCTTCTGCATAAACGCCGAGGTTCTGGCACCTATGTAAAAGAACCCACTTCCAGTAATTTCACATCTACCAGCAGACATTTGTTCGGCTTCAGCAGAAGCCAAGCAGGCAAAAAGGTTTCATCAAAAGTTATCGAGTTCTTGGTTGTTCAAGCGGATAAAATCATTACCGAAAAATTAAAATTAGAAGATGATGAATTTGTTTATAAAATTATTCGCGCCCGATACGTGAATGAAAGACCACATGTTTTAGAAGAAACGTATATGCCAATCCATGTTATACCAGGGATTAAACGTTCACATGTGGAGGGATCCATTTATCATTATATTGAAGAAGAGCTTGGGTTAACGATTCAAAGTGCTCATAAAACAATACGAGCGGACAAGCCGAAAAAACTTGATAAAGAGTATCTATTATTAACTGACATTGAACCTGTTGCTGAGGTTGAGCAAATTGTCTTTCTTGATGACGGCCGCATCTTTGAATATTCAAAATCCCGTCATAGATATGATGAATTTAAATTCGAGTCTGTATCTGTTAAACTTTAATAATAATTCAAGTTATATTTTCATATCTTAAGAAAAACAGTTCATCTAAAGAGTGAATCCATTATACACGGATTTCACTATGCTTCTTTAATTTAGTGGCATTTAACTTAAGAAAACTTTTAGGCCCAGAAGAACCAGCAACGTTGGTTCTTCTGGGCCTATTAAAGATTTAAAAAAACTAGCTTCTTCGCTAAAATCTATGGGTTTGAAAAGGAGATTACTTGACTACGCTAAAACGGTTGTACTGCCTCCGGAATCAATGAACAGCTTCCAGTAACACATCAACAATGTGCACTGCTTTAACTTTATGGTCAAGGCCTTTTCTTTTAACCCCTAACTTCATCTGCAAGAGACAACCTGGATTTGCCGTGACAATGGTTTGTGCTTCAGTTTCTTTTGCATGCCTCATCTTATCATCGAGAATTTGCATCGACATGTCTTGCTGAACAAGGTTATAAACGCCTGCTGAGCCGCAGCATTGATCGGCACCTTTCATTTCTTTATAGGTAACACCTTTGATCGCCTTCAGTAGTTGACGCGGTGCACCTGACGTACCCATCACATTTCGTAAATGACACGAATCCTGGTAAGTAATAGTTTGTGGTAGCAAGGAAAGATCTTTCTTATGGAATTCGAGTTCAACAAGAACTTCTGAAATGTCTTTCATTTTTTCAACAAACTTCCTGGAACGTTCCTTCCATTCTGGCTCATCTTTTAACAAATGATCGTATTCCACTAGGAGTGCCCCGCACCCGCCGGCATTTGAAATAATATAATCGACACCCTCCATCTCAAAGGCTTCAATATTTCGTTTCGCAAGCCTTTTTGCCTGCTCTTTTTCTCCACTGTGAGCATGCAACGCTCCACAGCAGTTCTGTGTTTCGGGAATCCATACATCACATCCCGCCAATTGCAAAAGTTCTATTGACGCATCATTTGTTTTCATGAACATTGTATCCATGAGACAGCCAGAAAAAAAAGCGACTTTCTTTTTCACTTCTCCGTTTGCTCTTACTTCTATCGGGCGATTCTTCATTTGTTTTGGCGACGGGATGTCGGGCAAAATGCTTTCCATTTCGGCTAAGTTTCTGGATATAACCTTTAATACTCCCGTTTTTTGCGTCACTCCCTGCAATCCGCTTTTCTGATAAGCCCAAATTAAACCGTTCAAGCGACGCATCCGGTCCTTTTTCGGAAAAAGTTCATCAAACACAACTCGCCGCAATACTTTCACCGGTAAGGAATACTTTTTCCTTTGGGCTAAAACGTCTCTTGCTTCTTCTAAAAGGTGGCCGTATTTAACCCCTGAAGGACACACAGGTTCACATGCTCTGCAGCCAAGGCAAAGGTTAAGCTGCTTTTCAAAGTCTTCATCTGGCTCAATTAACCCATCGACGACCCCTTTCATTAAAGCTATTCGTCCCCTAGGTGAAGCGGGTTCGTTGAGATCTGTTTGTGTATAGGTCGGGCATGAAGGGAGACAAAAGCCGCAGCGCATGCAGTTCATTAATTCATCGTAGTCTAATCGTTCTTTCAACTCTTGCTGCATTGTTGTTTTACTCATACTCCGACCACCACTCTTTTTCTGCTGTCTTTTGCAAACATTTTGCCGGGGTTCATAATGCCGTTCGGATCAAATGCAGCTTTAAGCCCTCGCATCGCTTCGATCCCTTCCCGGCCAAGCTTCCATTCAAGATAAGGGGATTTCATTTCTCCGACTCCATGTTCACCTGTTATCGTTCCGCCCAATTCAATTGCTTTGGCAAAAATTTCTTCAAACGCTTTTTCGACTCGTTTTAATTCATCTTTGTCACGGACATCAGTCATACAAGTAGGATGTAAATTCCCATCACCCGCATGACCGAATGTACATATTTTCACATCGTACTTCCCGGCAATTTCATTAACGGCCTTGACCATTTGTGCAACTTTCGAACGTGGGACAGTTGCATCTTCTAATATCGTTGTCGGCTTCATTCTGGCAAGTGCCGATAACGCTGACCGTCTTGCAGTACACAGCGCGGCCGCTTCTTCATCCGATTTTGCCACATCCACCGATATCGCATGTTCTTCTTCACAAATGCGCATTATTTTTTCCATATCACGTTCGACCACTTCAAGGGCACCATCTTGCTCGATTAATAAAACAGCTTCTGCATAGGTTGGCAGTCCAATCTTTGCGAAATCTTCTACAACTTCAAGTGTCGGATGATCTAAAAATTCCAGAGTGGCAGGTATGACTTTGTTCGCAATAATTTTCGAAACCGTTTTAGCGGCAGCGTCAATATCGTCATAGATGGCAAGCATCGTTTTTTTTGTTTCTGGCATAGGAACAAGTTTTAATGTTGCTTCCGTTATAACTCCGAGCGTCCCTTCCGAACCGACAAAAAGCCTTGTCAAATCATAACCAGCAACATCCTTTGCCAATTTCCCTCCTGTTCGAAAGACATTTCCGTTTGGCAACACAACTTGAATCCCTAATACATAATCACGTGTTACACCATATTTGAGCCCTCTTAAACCACCTGAGTTTTCGTTCAGATTTCCTCCAATCGTCGAAATCTTCATCGAACTTGGATCAGGTGGATAAAATAACCCTTTCTCTTCAACCGCCTTAATCATTTCTTGAGTGATCGTACCTGGTTGAACGGTAACTGTGAGATTTTCTTCATCAATTTCCAAAATCCTGTTCATCTTATTGAAAACGAGAACAACCCCTCCTTCTGTCGGACAGGTGCCTGCACAAAGATTGGTCCCTGACCCTCGTGGGACAACAGGAATTTGACAATCGTTACACACTTTTAGAATTTTCCGGACTTCCTCTGTACTGTTTGGCATCACGACCGCATCAGGCAGACTTTGAAAATTTGGCGTCGCATCATAGGAATAAGCCAACCTGCTCTCCGAGGAGTCATTGACATTTCCTTCACCTACAATGCCGATTAATAGTTCTTTAACATTTGAGTCTAACACTGAGACCCCTCCTCTTGTTACTATTGTAAAAAGGGGACCCCACTGATTTCTATGTGCGAGTCACCAAATATGAGCCAATTTTGGATTAAACTTTTGTATAGTTAAACAAAAATTCGTATTGTTCTTCCAAACCCTATATAAGATTATTCCCGGGCAGAAAATGGAGTGCTAAATAAAAGATGACACCCCCTTCCGATTCCTTTGGGTCAATACCTGTTAATTCTTTAATTTGCTTTAGCCGATAATGTAGCGTATTAATGTGGATATGCATTTCGTCAGCTGTACTTTTCGCTGACTGGTTATTTGAGAAATACGTTTGTAATGTTTTGATTAGTTCTGGATAAATGCCAAGTTTCTCAATCGTCCTATTTAAAAATTCATTTCGTGTTTCCATCGGGACTTCTTCTAAAATAATCTCTATGGAGAGTTCCCGGTAAAAAATAATGGCCCTGCTTTTTTCTGCCACCCTCAACGCTTTTTTTGCTTCTCGATAAGATTGATGGATATGGGACGTTCCAACAGTCTTTCCTACGCCAACCGCCAAATGTATACCATACTTTTGCTCACCAAACCGTTTCAGTTTCTCGAGTTGAGTTCGGAAAAAGTCTTCAGAAAAAGAACCTTCCATATTTTTCAGTATGAAAAAAAGTCCTTGTCCCCAATGTACAAGGTAGTCGTTTTCACTTGTAAAATAACGCTGAAACCATTCAAACATTTCCCTATGGATAAACTTCAATGGTTCATGATTTTCACTGTGAAGTTGAATAAGACCGCATAAATGTTTTTGATAAAGAGGAATTCCCAACATGAGCCCTCTATCAATAAAGTCTTGGTCGACCTTCGTCAAATTTACCCATTCGTAAAAATATGATTCGAGTCCCCTTGTTCTCCATTCCAATTGTTCGGCGAAGCTAGCTTCACTAATGATTAGCTCGGTCATCCGGCGGATTAGCTCTGCATAAGGCTCAACTTCTTTCGGATCACCGGTTAAGCCAATCACCCCCGCTACACGGCCCTCAAACGTTATTGGCATATTGATGCCCATTTTCACGCCTTTAAGTCGTGCTGTCATTGTTTCGTCAATATAGAGTTTCTTTTTTGTCCTGAGAACTATTTGTGCCCCTTCATGCGGTGACCCGATTCTTTTCTGTTCGGTGGAAGCGATTATGAAACCATCTATATCGACGACGATAATTTCTTCTTTTATCACTTTTTGCACCTCATTCACAATTTTCCCTGCAAGCTTTGGAAACAGCCGCACATCGCGTCATCCTTTAAATTAATATTTTGATCACGAAATCAAGCACCGAATTACAAACCATACCCTTCCTTCAACCTGATAATCAAATTTTCTATCGATTCTTCCTTAGACTCCATTATACTAAATCCGGGAATAAGTTTCTACAATTTAAAAATATATTGAAACTTTTGACCGATTGATGTTATTATACTAATAAGCCATGGTGGCAAGCGCATCTAAAATATGATTTGTAACACATTCTAGCTAGGACAAAAATTGGAGTTGATACCCAAAATGAGTAACAATTTTCTTACCTTAGAAACCGAACAAGTCAATCAAAAATCAATTAATATTGATACTGCCAGCACCAAAGAAATTCTTGAAATCATCAACACTGAGGATTGCTTAGTCCCCTTAGCTGTTCAAAAGCAGTTGGATAATATTTCCCAAGTTGTTGATGCTACTGTAGACCGGATAAAATCTGGAGGCCGTATATTTTATATAGGTGCAGGGACGAGTGGACGTTTGGGCATCCTTGATGCATCAGAATGCCCTCCGACTTTTGGCGTGGACCCTTCACTTGTTCAAGGAATTATCGCTGGTGGAACTGAGGCGATCCAATCCGCAGTAGAAGGTGCTGAGGATAGTGAAACTTTGGGTCGAAACGCCATTTATGAAAATAACATTACGGAAAAAGATGTTGTTGTAGGTATAGCAGCAAGCGGCAGAACACCCTTTGTTTTAGCTGCTGTAAATGAGGCAAAAAAAGTTGGGGCATTAACAATTGGATTAAGTAACAATAGTCTGTCTGAACTAAAAAAAGAAGCAGATTTAGACATTACACCACTTGTGGGACCAGAAGTCATCTTGGGTTCAACGCGGATGAAGTCAGGCACGTCACAAAAATTAGTACTCAATATGCTTACAACTGCTGTCATGATTAAATTGGGCAAAGTTTATGGCAATTTAATGGTTGATATGCAGTCTTCCAATTCAAAATTGGCTGATCGTTCAGTGCGTATTATTATGCATGCTACAGATTTGGATCAAAAAGATGCAATGAACTATCTAAAGATGGCTGAATTTAACGCCAAGGCGGCTATTGTGATGGCAAAAACAAAGACTGAAAAGGTTATTGCTGAGAAGCTGCTAGCCAGCGCGGAAGGTTCTATTTCAAAAGCAATTGAAGGCCATCTTGAAAAGTCCCCTGAAGACTATCCCAAAAGCAAGGAGTAGACCAATGGAGTACATTATAGGTATTGATGGTGGAGGCACTAAATCCCGTCTTTTACTAGTGGATTCAAAAGATAACCTTTTAGCTGTTTGTGAAGGTGGACCATCAAATATTAATGCTACTTCTGCTGATCAGATCAAATCTGTTTTACAAGAATTGGTTTATGAATCTCTAAATAAGACAGGATTAAAGCTTTCACAGTGTATCTCCGTATGTATTGGAACAGCTGGAGCTGGTAGGCCTGCCGAGAAAGAAATAGTACGGGCTATTCTCAAAGAAATTGGTTTTTCTAAAAAGATCATAGTAACCAACGATGTAGAAACTGCTTTGTACGGCGGAGTGGATGGTAATGAAGGTGTTGTGGTTATTTCTGGTACAGGTTCTATTTGCTTTGGCAGGAACAAAAAAGGCCAAACCTATAGATGTGGCGGATGGGGACATGTCATAGGTGATGAGGGAAGCGGCTATGATATAGGAAAACGCGTTGTCACTGCTGTGATGAAAAGCTTTGATGGGCGTGGCCCAAAAACAGAAATGAAGAACTTACTTCTTAATAAATTAAAAGTGCATCATCCAGAGGAGTTAATCCAGTATATTTACAGAAATGATATTGGAAAAAAGGAGATAGCCAGTTTAGCGGAAATAGCTAGTGAGGCATGCTCAGACCATGATGAGGCGGCTCATTCTATTATTAAATACGCCGCCCACGAATTATATTTGAGTGCAGTTACTGTTCTTAACCATTTAGAAATATCTGAAGGGATATTATCTACAGGCGGCGGAGCACTTAATAAAAATCTATATCTAAGACAAGCCTTTACGCAACTTGTTAACCGATCTCATCCACTGATACAGGTTATCCCTATGAAAAGAGATGCTGCATGGGGTGCTGTTATAATGGCAAAAGAGGAAATTTAACTCATCTTCCATAAACGAGAGAGGGATATAACAAATGGCAGGTTGTTTATTAAAAATTAAAGAAGAATTACATCATCTTAGTGAATCTGAAAGAAAAGTAGCGCATTATATTCTTAATAATACTGAAGAGGCAGTACACCTCCCTATAGGGGAACTTGCACTTAAATGTCATGCCAGCAAGACCGCCATCACTAGAATGTGTCAACGTTTGAATTATAAAGGATTTCGCGACTTTAGAATTGATTTGGCATCGGATTTCGCCTCTCAAGAACAACAGGAGCATAAATATACTGATATTAAGCCCGGAGATACCCTTAACACAATCATAAAAAATGTCTGTTACAACAATATAAAGTCTATCGATGATACCCAGCGTGTTTTGAATGATAAAGATATTGAAGCCGCTATTTCAGCAATTCACAAAGCTAAAAAGATCGTTTTTTATGGTGTCGGTGCATCTGGAATAGTGGCAATGGATGCACAGCAAAAGTTTTTAAGGATCAATAGGACCGTTTTTTCTTACCCTGATTATCATTTACAAGCCATAACCACTGCCACTTTATCAGAAGGAGACGTCGCAGTGGTTATATCAAACTCAGGTGAAACAAAAGAAACAGTTGATATAGCGAATATTGCCAAAGATAGAAAAGCGATTGTCATTTCTATAACAAGGTTTGGGAAAAACACGTTAAGTGGATTATCGGATATCAAACTATTTCTCTCTTCCCCCGAAACAACAATTAGAAGCGGGGCCATGGGTTCATTGATCGCTCAGTTAACTATTGTTGATATTCTTTTTTCAGGGGTCGCAAGCATTGAATATCCCGCCATCGAAGAATATCTGGACAGGTCAAGAGAAGTGATTACACCTAGAAAATATAAGGATTAGTTCATTAATGATAAATGATTAACATCATTAAATGACTAGTGAGACTTTACTGATTTTAAGCTTTAATTAAATAATCTGTTAATACGATAAATCAGACCATTAATTTCAGAAAGGTGGTGTATCCATCTCCGGAAAAGAGATGGAACGTTATGGATAAAATGAAAGCAGCTATTATAGGTGCCGGAAAACAGGGTGAAGTACACGCAAGAACACTAAATGAAATTCCTTATGTCGATATTGTAGCAATTTGTGATTTAAATGAAACAAGGGCTGGAGAAATGGCCCAAAAATATAATATTAAAGAAGTATATACGGATCATAAGGAAATGTTAAATAAAAGCGATTGCGATTTTGTCGCCATAGTAACGCCTGATCATTTGCATGCTCAAGTGACAATTGATTGTACAAATGCTAAGAAACACATCCTGATCGAAAAGCCATTTGCTACAACAAGAGAAGATATTCATGCCATGTTAGAGGCCATTGAGCGAAACAAAGTAAGAGCAATGGTTGATTTGCATAATCGATGGAGCCCGCCTTTTAGCACTGCGAAAAGGGCAATCGAAAATGGTGAGATTGGCGATATTCGCAGCGGTTATATCAGATTAAATGACAATAAATCCGTTGCCACCGATATGTTATCATGGTCAGCTAATTCATCTATATTGTGGTTCTTAGGCAGTCATAGCCTCGATGCAATATCTTGGTTAGTCAACTCCCGTGTTGAAAAAGTTTACAGTGTTGCAAGAGATGGCGTTCTAAAGAAATTAGGTGTAGATACGATTGATATGTATCAAACGACACTTGAATATGAAAACGGATGCATCGTTCAAATGGAAAATGGCTGGATCACACCAAATGGCAATACAGCGATTATTGACTTTAAGTGTAACGTCCTAGGATCAGAAGGCATGATAAATATTAATACTTCTAGCCATGATCTTATCCAGATATCTACCGAGAAGAAAACTATGTCACCAGATATTCTTGCTAAACCAATTGTGGAAAATAAAATGGCTGGGTTCTCAAGTAACAGCATTAGAAGCTTTGTCGACCGCCTTATCGATGGTAAGCCTTTCTTAGTCAGTGTTGAAGAGGCCGCCAATAGTTGTTTGGCGCTTATCGCAATCTTAGAGTCGGCTAACAAAGGGAAAGCTGTAAAAGTTGATTACTAAACTTTCATCAACTCTGCAAGAACAAACATCTTGCAGAGTTGGACTCATTATTTTGAAAATTTAGATCTATCACTTTGCCCTTTGTAAGCGCATTCTACAGTTTATTTAAGACTCTAAAAACTTTTAAGGAGAGGAAGACATGCATAACTACTCTATTTCTAATAAAAGTAAAAAGTTAACTCTTATTGCCTTATTATTTGCAGGATGGTTTTGTGACTATCTCGATCGAATGGTCATGAGCCTTGGTGTTACAGGGATTGCTAAGGATTTTCATCTAGCCCCCTCCGAAGTGGGAATTGTTTTAAGCAGCTTTTTTGTTGGATATGCTTTTATGCAAATTCCTGGTGGCTGGTTGGCTGATAAATTTGGCTCTAAGAAACTTATAGTCATCTCTATTGTTATGTGGTCTTTATTCACTGTCTTAACAGGATTAGCATGGTCATTAGTATCACTTTTAATCATACGTTTTTTATTTGGGATTGGCCAAGGATCATATCCAGCTTCAGCTGCAAAGTCAATTGCAGAAAACATTCCTCATAAAGAAAGAGGGAAAGCACAAGGGATAGCCATGTCTGCAAATCCTATTGGTCTTGCTATAGCCCCCCTGGTATCTGCATCAATTATGGCTACCTTCGGATGGAGGCCCTTATTCATTGTTATGGGTGTCATCGGAATTATTTTGACCACCCTCTTTATCTATTTCCATCCATCCTCAAAAGTGAGGAATAAAGGTAATAAGGTAACCAATGATGAAGTGGGACCAAGCGTTAAAGATGTTCTCTGTAATATCGATATTTGGAAATTAGCTATTCTTGACTTTGGCTTATCGTGTGCTTCATGGGGGTTTTCCTCGTGGTTGCCATCTTATCTCATGAATGTCCGGCATGTCGATCTTGTCCAAACAGGGATATATGCATCATTACCTTTCGTGGCTGCGGCCTTAACCCAAATGGTAAGCGGATGGTGGTTAGATAAATTTCTTGCTGGACACGAGAAAATAGCTATGGTTGCTGCGGGTGTACTAAGTGTTATATTTTTCTATTTAATGTTTAATACTGACTCACTGCAACTATCCATTCTATATCAAATTTTAGCTTCAATCCCTCTATATTTTAATCTTACACTTATATGGGTTTTTGTAGTTAAGATTTTCCCCACGAAAACGGTTGGAACCGCATCCGGAATCATGAACTTTGGTGGAAACTTAGCAGGGGTTTTCTCCCCTATGATAATGGGATTTCTTATCAGCGCGTCCGGGGGCAGTTACATTAGTGCATTTTGGTTTCTAATCATAGCGATGATAATCAGTATTATTGCAACCCTAGCTCTTAATAAAAGTAGCATTTCGAATAAAGGAATTAATGGAATAGAGGAAGCTTGAAGTATAGGAGTAGAAGTTTTGGTTTTTAAAAACAGCCATTTATCAGTTTCTGACTGATGAATGGCTGTTTTAGTTCGTATTCCTTTCAAAAAGCATCAATTTAACTATGCTGTTGTAAAGAATGAGACGTCTGGCATGGTTTGAATCAACCTGTTTGTCATTTGCTCTGACACCGTTATATTTTCGGAATTGTATGCTTGGTATAATGCACCTATTATCGGTTCAACCTTGCTAAGTATATGGTTAACATTCTTAAACTCCTTATCGATCGGTTGTTTGATTAAGTCGAATAGAAGAGTTGATGGATGGTGGAATAATCCTCCCGAATATACAACATCAAATGATGAAGTAATTGAAAAGTCAACTTTCTTCGCCGCAATTATCGCATATTCGGCACATGACACCGCAAAGTTCTGTAAAATATGGCGTGCGACAGAATCGTTATTTCCGGCTTCGTATATTAATGCACTTATGATTTTGCTGTTTTTCATTTCCATTCTTCCATCTCTGCAAGTAATGGCATATAAGAATTCATCTACTTTTTCCTTCTGATAGATGTCTAACACTCTAGTCGTTAGGTTGGTCGGTTCTGATATTCCTAAATCGGCATTAACAACAGCTTTAATTGTCTCCTTGACTAGCTCACGACTTCCTATAGATTGTATCCAGAAGCTTCCATGCCATATTTTATTTTCAATACCACACGCTCCAATGGCAACTCCTGTACCTAATATGACCGAGACCCCTTTTCCCGAATTTGTTCCGGATCTTAACCCTCCGATAGCGTCGTTAACAATAGAAATATTGTTATATTGCAGGTTTTTAAACTGTTCTTCTAAAAATGTAAAATCCTCAGGCCAATCAGCACCAGCCATACTGAAACCGCTTGCTTCCAGCTCTTCTTTTCGTACATTAGCCATCTGAAGGGCACTTGTGATTGCCTCATTTGCTATTGCAATGGCAGTGTCAGGTGATTCAGCACCATAGATGTCTCCGCAACCGCTTCTGCCAATCCCATGTATCGTTCCGTTTTCATCGGCAATAACTGCAATCGTTTTGGTATTACCTGCATCGACCCCGAGAAAAAATGGCATGTTATTTTCCCCTCTCCAAGGTTATTTAGCAACTTCTCCTGGTAATGCAAGTTTATCCGCAATAATCTTTACATTTCCGTGTGATTGAAGATGGGAAGAAGGAATTGAATCATCAATTTTTCCGCGAAGGGTCTGTTCAAATATTTCTTTTTTGTGCCCTCCATTAACCAATAAAATGATCTGACACGAACTTAAAAGAAGGTTCATTCCCGCTGTCATACTCATCGTCGGAACATGTTCCATTCCTCCCCAATAGATGGCGTTACTGATTAAGCTTTCTTTCGTGAGAGGAACGACTCTTGTTGGTGCGAAAGCCGAAGACGGCGGTTCATTAAACCCTAAATGTCCATTAGGCCCTAAACCGAGCACCGCCAAATCAAATCCGCCAGCTTCTTTAACTTTCGTTTCGTAATCTAAGCAAACAGCCTCTGGGTGATCCGAATTTTCAGGCAGCTTTACAAATTGGCTTTCTAATATCCCCCACGGTTCAATAACAGTTTTCCTCAACCATCCTTCTAATGAACGAGGATCTGAAGGCTCTAAGCCTAAGTATCCGTCTAATTGATAAATGGTTAATTGAGAAGGATCGAACTCCCCCCTTTTCTTCATTTCTGTTAAAACCTCGTACGTTCCCAAAGGGGTATTCCCCATTGCGAGTACAATGGATGCATCGGGTTTTTCATCTACAAATTTTTTTATCATTAAGGCGCATTGATTGCTTAATTCCGCATAATCACTTACAGTTATAAGTTCCATTCAGACCCTCCTAAGAAACCGTGTTCGATGTTGTATTTTTCAGAAGCCGATCTGGTAAATAATCTTGTAAGGCATGGGCCATCTTGTCATAAATGATTTCAGCTTTATTCAAAGAAGATACTAATGGATTTGTTGCTAAAGCCCTTATCGCGTCAATACGTGTCCCATTCCATGCAGCTTTTGCAGTCAAAGACTGATATTCTCCCAGCATTTTCAACAATCCGGCAACATGCCCGGGCAACGGATTTTGTGCCAATGGAGTGACTCCATTTTTATCTACGAAACACGGTACCTCTACAATTAAATCATCGGCGAAATCAGGAATTGCTCCTCTGTTTGAAACATTGCACATCCATACTTCCTTACGATCATTAAAGACGGCGTCCATTACATCAAATGCAAGCTCTAATTCATGAATGCCTCCTCTGGAACGAGCGGGATCCAATTGTGGATTATCACTTAACGCTTCTTCCCGATAATGTTTCCAGTAATTGGGGACGCGAGACATAATTTCTTGTGAACGTGTCATTGGTTTTGCTCTCAGCTCTTCAATCACCTCATCTTTAAAGTAATAATACTTAAAGTAATCGGACGGGATTGCATTCATTGTTACAGCCAGCTTAAGCATTCTTAAATCCTCGTGTTTTACATTTTGATCGTTCTTTTTCTCTTCATATGCTTCTTTTAAAATCGGCACGATGTCTTGCCCCTTATATAAATGATGGGTGCTCCAGCAATTGTGATTAAGTCCAATCATTTCTACTTCCAAGTAATCAGGATCTAAACCTGCTGTTTTTGCAATCATTTTTGGGAAAATAATCGGTCCTTCGCAAAGTGAGACGATTGGAATGTCAGTATGATGTGAAACAGCTTCCGAAACAATATTTATTGGATTCGTATAGTTAAAAAGCTTGGCCTTTGGACAAACTTCCTCCATATCTTTAATAATGCTTTTCATGACGTGAATGGAGCGTAAAGCCATGAAAAAGCCGCCAGGTCCTTGTGTTTCCTGTCCAATAATCCCATGTTTTAAAGGAATGCTTTCATCTATATACCGAGCTTCAAATCCACCTGGACGAAAACTTGTAAGCACAGCATCACAATCCCTTAAACCCTCTCTTTGATTGGTTGTCGTCGTAATTTTCAATTCGATCCCTTTGTTCCGAGCCATTTTTTCCGACAATTCCTTTACGAGCTGCAGCCGATCCTCTGTTAAATCTATAAGAACGACCTCAGAACCATTAAAGTTTTCACCTTGATGAATAAAGCTTGCCATCGTTCCAGGAGCTCTTGTGCTCCCACCGCCAATATAAGCTAATTTAATACGCGCCATTATTTTCCCCTCCATTAAATTTTAAAATTAAAGTCTATTTGTTATGTTGTTACTACAAATAAGCACATGATAGTAGTTTGCAAAAAACTGAGACTTCCCCTATTCTTTGATGCTCCCGGCCACCATTCCTCCAATGATATAGCGATATAAGAGAATAGAAATAATTAATGGCGGAAGGGATGCGATAATACCCCCAGCTGTCATAAATCCCCAATCAATACTATGTTTTCCCATAAACTCCCTTATAACGACTGGCAATGTTTTTGATTCATAAGTTTGGGTAAAAGCGTTCGCAAACATAAATTCATCCCATGAACCTAAAAACGTGAATAGAGCTGTTGCGGCTATCCCTGGTGCAGCAATCGGAAGAATCACCTTTATAATAGAAGTAAATCTTGAACAGCCATCAATGAACGCAGCTTCTTCCAATTCTTTAGGTATAGTTTGAAAATATCCAGCCAAAAGCCAAATCACAAAAGGCAATGAAAAGGTAGTATAAGCCAATATGAGAGCCCAGATCGTATCCAATAAAGGAGGCGAGTGATAAAGAATAAGATCTGTAAACGGCAATTTGATTTGTATACCATCTCTCATCATCATATAAAATGGAACGACGATGCTAATGGACGGCAATAACTGCATGGCCAAAATACAAAATAAAGATGTCATTCGAAAAGGAAATTTAATTCTAGCCAGAGCATACGCGGCAAAAACACCAATGCCCAGACTAAAAAAGGTAGTCAAAACAGAAACATAGACACTATTCTTAATAGCTTTAACGAAGCCTGATCCGCCACCACCTTTAAAAATATTAATATAATTTTCGAATGTTGGATTTTTGGTAAAGATCACCCCATTAATCAACTCACTTTTCATTGTTACTGAAGATAGTACAAGATAAATGAAAGGTGTAAGTGTAAAGACGGTAAGTGCACATAACCCGATCCATAAATAAATCGGTGGTATGATGTTGTTTCCTTTAGGTTGAAATAAAGCCTTCTTGATCCTTTCCTTTACATCAATTGTTCCATTTACATTAGGGGAATTGTGAACTTCAGTTTTTATATGGTTCATTAGTCCATCTCCCTCTTATTTATTCTGTGTTTCTCTTTAAGATTCGGATATAAATAATAATTAATAGAAGCATAAAAAGTGTTGATATCCAGGCCATTGCTGATGCATTGCCTAAGTAAAAGTAACGGAATGCATTATTAAACGTTAAATAAGAAACTGAAGTTGTAGGATCTCCTGTAAACACAGTCAATATATCGTAAACTTTAAACGCCCCCATCGTCCTTAACACAATGGCAATAATGATAGATGGCAATAACTGAGGAATTGTAATGAGGCGGATTTTTGCCCAAAACCCTGCTCCATCGATCATTGCCGCTTCATACAAGTTTCCGGAAATGGATTGCATCCCAGCCAAAAGAATTAGCGTAATAAATGGCGTGCATTTCCACACATCCGATAAGATAACAAAATTTATAATATTATCAGAATTAGATAACCATACTGGATTACTGTTAGGGTCTATAATGTGCAAGAAACGGAGAAGTTGGGTAAAAGCCCCGTAACCCGGTTGATAAATATATTTCCACAAAAGACCATTAACTAATGTTAGCAATGCCCAAGGGATAATAATTATCACTCTAAAGATAATGCGGCCTTTAAATATCTCATTTAGCAGCAAAGCACAAAAGAAGCCAAAGATTAATTCCAGAAAAACAGAAACACCGGTGAAATAAATAGTTCTTTTCATGGAAACCCAGAATTCTGTGGATTGCAGGATGTCGGAATAATTTCTTATCCCGACAAACGACGTATCAGTATTTTCCATCAAATTGTATTTAAAAAAGCTCCAGATAAAGGATTGATAGATGGGAAATATATAAGTCTTAAATAATACGTAAAATGTCGGTAATAAAAAGAACAGCGCCAGTATATAATCTTTTCTTTGCCGATTAAGAAAAGCTCTTGAACTTATTCTTTTTTGTTTGTGGAGCGGATTAGAAAACATTTTTCACCTCCAAAAATACAAGGCTATGCTTTTTTAGGAATTTCCCTTAATTGCTTCTTCAATTTTTTTAACGGCAGAATTCAACGCCTCTTTTGGAGTTTTCTGCTGCCTTAATGCTGCATGCAATTCCGCAGCCAAGATATCTGACCAGTTAACATATCCAGGCGCATTCGGACGGTCTACTCCATATTTATACTGTTCTTTAATTTTATTCAGCTTACCAATTGTATCCGCTTTCAACAATTCCGAATCTTTATATGCAGTTTCAAGAGAAGGATACCACCCTGCTTTTAGATAATAAGGGACCTGAAATTCTTTACTCCCTATAAACTTTAAAAATGCTAGGGCTGCTGCTTTGTTTTTACTGTTTTTTGCTATAGCAACACCCGCTGTACCCGTGACAGCCGCAGATTTAACCTTTCCTTGTCCCGGTATTAGTCCTACATCTGTCTTCCCAACTACTGATGACTTTTTCGGATCATTCACTTCGGGGTAAATGCCTTCCCAGTTTGTCATCATGGCGATCTTTCCAGAAGAAAATGCATTTTCTACATCGCTCTCCGTCCATTGAAGACTTGCCGGTGATACTGTTTTGTCTTTGTTTAAAAGATCAACCATGTATTGAAGAGCTTTTAACCCTCCACCCTGATTAAAAACGGGTTTCCCTGCTTTATCGAAAAATCGGCCATCAAAAGCATAAAGAAGAGTAACATAATCACTTACAAGACTTTCTGCTTGCTTCCATGACCAACCCGATGCATAAATCCCTTTTTCCTTGAGCTTTTTAGAATCCTCTTTAAACTCTTTCCATGTCTTAGGCGCAGAGGTGATATTCGCTTTTCTTAAAAGTTCTTTGTTCCAGTAAAAATGTTTGGTACTGGAGTATAACGGTATCCCTAATACATGGTTGTCGTACGACATAGACTCTACCGATGATTTTGTGAATTTATCCAGGTAATCCTTTGGTATGACATTTGTTAAATCCGTGACTATGTTCCCCTCATAGAACTGGCCTCCCCAGATGTTATCCATTTCTATCACATCAATATCGGAGGAATTTGATAAAGCGGCGACAGTTATTTTGTTATAAAGGGAATTATAGTCTACTGAAATTTCCTTTACTTTAATGCCTGTTTTCTTCGAAAAGAGTCTCAATGATTTCTTTCTCTGGGGATCACCCGTCCAAAGAACAGTAATGGTTTCACCTTTTAAAGATGAAACTGATTGGTCCCAGTTCAATGGTTTTGTTTCTTCATTTTGTATGGACTTTGATTCAGGCACAGCACTGCAACCAGCGATTAGAAAAAACACCAACAGCAGAAAACAAACGAACTTTCGCTTTCGAAACATGCAAAACCTCCTCTGTGAAATTTGTTGTAACATTACTACAAATAATATAAAATAAGCAATGGTCCATTGTCAATATATTTCTGATTATTCTATAATTAATCAGTAATTAGTGAATTGGAGGGTTTATTATAAATGGTTACTCAAAAAGGTATCGCTCTTTATTCGTCCCTTAAAGAGAAACTTCTAAATTCGATCAAAAATGGAACATATAAAGAAGGTGACCAATTGCCTACAGAATCCGAACTTAGTAAAAAATATCAGGTCAGCAGAACAACTGTCCGTCTTGCTCTTCAACAATTGGAAATAGAAGGATTCATCCTTAAGAAACAAGGAAAAGGAACTTTTGTGACGAAGCCAAAAATAGAAGAAAATTTATCTCAAGGTTTTCAATCATTTGTTGAGCAAATGACTCATTTGGGGCTGGAACCCTACTCTAAAGTTTTGGAATTGACGCTTATACCAGCCGATGAAACCGTTGCGGAGAAATTGCAGCTTAAAGAAAAAGAACCTGTCGTTAAACTGGTACGATTAAGGTACGCAAATAAAGAACCACATAGCTACATCATCTCCTTTATCCCGTGGAGCATTGCGCCCGGTCTTATAAATGAAGATTGTTCAAATTCGTTATATAAGGTTTTAACTGAAAAATATAAGATTCAAATTGGACATGATATCGAAACCCTTGAACCAATTCTTACGGATGAAGAGGTCAGCAGATTCTTAAATGTAACTGTTGGCTCCCCTGCCTTCTTATTGGATGCGGTGATCTATTCAACTGCGAACGTTCCTATTGAGTACGCACAAGATATTATCCGTGGTGATCGAACAAAATTCACCTTAAAGAGGCACTATCAAAATAATAATTTGTTATAAGGGGGAAATAGTAAGAAAAAGACGCTGAAAAACTATTATAAGTTTACAGCGTCCTTTTCTTTTAAAATCAATAAAGTTTGTTACTGACCACTGTAGTATTCTGTTTTCAACAGTCCCATTAGATGCATTCACAAACTATCCCCTAATATTCGGGTTATAATATTTTTATACCCGGCTCGTCATCCCCTGAATTTGCACATTTAGGGGATGGTATCTTTTGCAATAAATGAGGAAACTCTGTTAAAAACTGATGTACGGTATCCATGTCCTCCTTCTTTAATGGATAGGACGGTTTTCTACAGTAATCTGTTTTAATTAATCCTCTTAAATGAAGAATGGCTTTTTCTACTTGAATAATATACTCGCAATCTTTCATCCATTGCGAAATATAATGCAACAATTTCTTGTGAATCTGTTTTGCTTCATTAAGTAACCCTTTTTGATACAAACGATAAATTTCTACATAGATTTCAGAAAAAGAACAGCCAGGCATTACACCTTTTCCGCCTTCATCTAAAACATCGAGCATATATAAGCCGGCATAACCGTTCAAGATGACGGCTTGTGGACGCTTTTCTAGGATTCCCTTCATGCATTCCATCGGTGGATTAGATTCAATTTTAAATACAACATTCGGAAATGAATCATAAATTTCCACTAGTTCATCTGCAGCAATCTCCATCTTTGTTTCAGTTGGAGCATACTGAACAAGGACGGGGATTTTCACTGACTTTACTACGGCTCGGATATGTTCTTTAATCGCATCCATACTTGGATTCAGGAAAAAAGGCGGGAGCAGCATTAATGCATTTGCTCCAAGGGCTTCATAATCCATTGCACGTTTTACAGCGATTTCAGTACTATGATCGGTAACTGACAATACACTTTGAACTCCCGTACCTCTTAACTCTTGGACAAAAACCTTTGCTAATTCCACGCGTTCAAAATCTGTAAATTTATAAAACTCACTAGCGATGCCAAACATTGTTAAGCCATTAATTCCTGTCGTTGATAAATGATGAATGAGGGAGCAGAAGTCCTCCCAATCAATTTCCCCATCCTTATTAAACGGGGGCGCCATAATCGGATAAACACCTTTTATATCCATTTAGTAAATACTCCTTTCCATCTCATTCGAACGGTTTTATACTGTCTTTTATTAATAATGAACTATACTTCTTGACTCTTTAATGAGGTGTATGAATTTCCCGGCAATTTCCGTTAGTTCTTCATATCGACCTGCTTCAATCACTTCTTTATTTACTAACGAACCGCCTACACCGACCGCAACTGCTCCATTTTTAATAAACTGCGCTACATTTTCTAACGTCACCCCGCCTGTCGGCATCATTGGAATATGGCCTAATGGACCTTGAAGTTCTTTAATATAGTTGACACCCAACGAATTTCCAGGGAAAACTTTTAGTAAATCAGCTCCGGCTTTATAAGCTGTTACAATTTCTGTTGGTGTCATAACGCCTGGAATCGAAATCTTTCCATACGAATTGGTTAATTGAATCGTTTCAATATCTACGATTGGTGAGAAGATAAAATCTGAGCCTACAGTAATTGCCTGTTTAGCTGTTTCGGCATCCAAGACAGTGCCTGCCCCAACTAAAACTTGGTCACCAAAGATTCCTTTTAGATTCACAATCATATCAAAAACATCAGGTGTGTCTACTGTAATCTCCAGTGCACCAACACCGCCATCAACCAATGCTTGCGCGAGATTATAAATGTGGTCTTGTTTTGGACGGCGTATAACGGCAACAAGCCCTGAATCCTTTAACTGTTGTAGCTTATCCCATTTATTCATTAGCTTTCCTCCTACCGAATCACATCTTCATCCGTTGAACTTCTTGATAAGAAATGGTCAACTTCTTCATTAGTCGGTAACCCTTCCGAATCTCCATTTACACCGACAACTAAAGCTCCAACTACATTTGCCCGCTTCACAATCATCGATAATGGTTCATTGCGGAGAAGTCCACTAATTACCCCAGCAGCAAAGCCGTCTCCAGCTCCAACAGGGTCAACAACCTCCGCTACGGAAAATCCGGGGACGAAGCCGCTTTCCTCAGAATTTTGATAAAAAGCACCTTCTTTTCCTAACTTAATAATGATTGTTTTTCCGTTTTTGCCTAACTTATCTGCAACTTTTTCGGGTTTATCCTCACCTGTCAAGAATGTACCTTCATTCAAACCAGGGAGTATGACATCTGATTTTTCGGCGATATCACATAATACCTTTTTCGCCTCACCCTCTTTCCATAGTTTTAAGCGAATGTTTGGGTCAAATACAATTTTCACTGAATGTTGCTTGGCAATCTCAATTGCAGTAAATACAGCTTCTCTGCAGTCCTTGCTTAATGCAGGCGTAATTCCTGTTAAATGTAGAATTCTAGCTTTTTTAATATAGTCTTCATCAAGATCTTCCAGGTTTAATAAGCTTGCAGCAGAATGTTTTCGATAATAATAAATTCTCACATCACTTGCATTACGCTTTTCTTTAAAATATAAGCCGGTTGGTGCTTCTTCAGTAAATGTACAACGGGAATTATCGACCCCTTCTCCTTTTAGTGATTTAAAAATAAAACCTCCAAAAGGATCATCGCCCAACTTGCTGAACCATCCGGCCGAATGTCCTAATCGGCTAACACCAATCGCAACATTTGATTCAGCACCGGCCATTTGTTTGTAATATTGATGCTCGTATTCTAGCGGTAACATTCTGGCAGGAGTAAACAGAACCATTGTCTCACCAAACGTAACCATGTCCATTGATTTCATGAGCTGCCACCATTCCTTTGCTAGGATTAATGCTATCGAAAAAAGTAATGATTGAAGAATACAATGATGTGGTCTTAAGAATTTAAAACCACATCACCGTAAAAGCTAATTATATTATATTGTTTTCTTATTGCCTAAGCTTGAGCTTACACGTAAAAACCCTCTCTAGCTTCTCTAATACCCGGATGCGCCTCCATTGCCTCCTCTACGAGATCCACACCCAAACCGGGACGTCTCGATAATACCAAGTGCCCTTCTTTAATTTCTAACGGATGATCAATCACTTCATCTCTCCAAGGAACATCATTAAAGATAAACTCTTGTCTAAAGAAGTTAGGCACTGAAGCGCAGACATGTGCACTCGATAGCGTTGAAAGTGGCCCATTAGGGTTATGAGGTGCTAGTAAAACGTTGTATGCTTCCGCCATCGTCGCCATGCGTTTCATCTCAGAAGGACCGCCGCAACGAGTAATATCAGGCATAATAATATCCACTAATTGTTTTTCGAGAATTGGACGAATGCCATATCTCGTATAATGCCTTTCCCCTACACAAATCGATACACCTGGATTTAGTCGATCACGAACCGCTTTTAACGTCTCTGCACTTTCCGGTCCGACGGGCTCCTCATACCAAGTAATATCTAATTCTGCTAATCTATCAGCCATAGTGACAGCTGTCTTAAAATTTAACATCGCATGTGTTTCAATCATCATATCCTTATCATAGCCAACGGCTTCACGAACGGCTTTACTAACATCATAGGCTTTCTGCTGAAGTTCTGGAGTTAAAGATAAATTAGCAGATAAATCTTCACCGTATAAATAATTTGTATGTGCGAACGGGTCGAATTTAAGTCCTCCAAAGCCCGCTTCTTTTACTTTCTTTGCTTGAGCAGCATAATCTTCGGAATTATGACCGCCGCCAGTGAACCAATAGTTTGCGTATAACGGGATTTCCGTACGGAATGCCCCTCCTAATAGTTCATAACAAGGAACACCTAACACTTTTCCTTTTAAATCGAGCAATGCCATATCAATACCGCTAATTGCACATAAACTTGCACCATATGGTCCAACCCAGTTCAAATCCCGGTAGAGCTTCGTCCAAATAAAATCGGTTTTCATTGGGTCTAACCCGATAATTCTTTCTCCCGCATGTTTTGCAGCGGCTTCTACAATCGGACTTCCAGGCCAGTTTGTTGCTTCACCAACTCCCGTATATCCTTCATCTGTATAAACTTTGATAAGTGTCCAATTGTATTTAACTCCTTCAACTAACCAAGCTTTAACGTCTGTAATTTTCATGATAATACCTCCATTTTTTTATTTTTTCATTCTTTTGCGAGCAGCAATAAATTTATGTGATGGTAAACCTTTTACCGTTGTTTTTATACGAAAAACACTTCCGGACAAAGGATAGGTATGAACTTCTTCTTCCGTTAAATCGACACAGGCAGTTGTAATGTACAGCTCGTCCAGACGTTTACCTCCGAAAGTACAGGACGTTACATATGGGGCGGGAACATTTACAGTTTGCAGTAGATCACCTGTATCAGGGTTCCAACGGGTCACCTTGCCTCCTCCCCAATGAGAGATCCAAAGCATTCCTTCCTGGTCAATGGTCATGCCATCTGGGCATCCGTCTTCTTTGTCAATATGGATGACTGTCCGTTTGTCTGAAATAAGGCCGGTTTCGAAATTAGATTTGAAGGAAACAATTTCATTCGTCAGTGTGTCAATGTAATACATTATTGCACCATCAGGGCTCCAGGCTAAACCGTTTGAGATCGATACGTTCTCCAGCATTTTATGTGTTTGTAAGTCTTTATCAAGCACATATAGAGAACCCGCAAACTTTGCTCCATTTTGATCCATCGTGCCGGCCCAATACCGCCCAAGCGGATCACATTTCCCATCATTGAAGCGATTATTCGGCAAGTGAGATTCGAGATGTTGAATGGGCCGCAGAACCCCTGTGTCGCTGTTAAAAAAATAAAATCCACGGCCCATTGTAATGACATAATCGCCGAACGGATGGCAGACAACCGATGTTACACATTCGGGGAGAACGGTGAAAGCCACCTTTTTTGTAAAAAAATCGTACATATATAATTTGTTTTTTAGGATATCAACCCAAAGCAACACGTTTCTCCGTTCGTCCCAGCAAGGTCCTTCACCCAGTACACATTTTGTTTCGAGAAAAAGTTCAGCGTTTGCCTTCATATTCATTCATCCTCTTGCTTATAATACTCATTTTTTCTTTTGGCCCGGAATCGATGACGATGTCTAAAAACCATGAACTTGACCCCTTGCCTTTTACAGAGGAATACGTCCCGTTATAAAAAGCATTTTCAAGATTGTCATAAAAACCTGTGCTCGGTTCCAGCGCACATGTCGCCCGGCTGTTAAATTCTCCTTCATCCACCCAAACTCCTAAATATGGAACCTGGTTAGGCGAGGTTTTGTACAATAGGAAGTCGTCTGTGTCTGATGCATAAAGAGCTGACCAGCTTACACATAATTTCTCCGGAACATACAACTTGCGTGAATCCCGATTTGTGTAGGGGCCAATTTGGTTTAATGATATTTTTTGACCATCTTCTGTAACAACTGTGGGCCAATTGAACAATTGGTTGGTAGTACCTAGCTTCTTACCGCCCTGAACCGAAAGTATCGTTTGAACCTTTTCTGGCAGAAGAATTTCGATCGTTTCATCGACTTTGAACTGCGGATGGGATGCCCAAAGATAAACGAGCGTTTCATCACTCAAATTCTCCACTTTATATTCGCAGCGAATCGTATGTTTATTCAGAAAGTAATAGGTTTTTTGCAATACATAAGGAAGTGCCTTTCCTTTTACGACTAATGAAACGGAGTCATTTGTTCGTTCAAATGCCCATGGAAGTGACCAAACCTCACCATGATCCTGGAGAGGTATGTCCTTAAAATTCCCATCTGCAGGATACATGCAGGCATCAATGGTTGGGAACATGTCATCAAGCCCACTCATATCCCACTCTGTAAACATTGATCCGTATTCTGGGCTTTGAAGTTCTCTCTTACCCGAATCAAGAAGCCATTCCCGATCTGTTACTTTGTTATAAAGGGAAGTTACTTTTCCACCGATTTCGGGCAAAATTTCTGCCTTGACATTCTTGTTTTCAATGGATACATAAAGAAAGCCTTCCCTTTCGGATGTTTGGATCGTGACATCCTTAGAAGGAAATGGGTTATTTTTTCTCATCTTATACCTCCAAAAGGACTGCTTTTCTTCTCTAGAAATCGGTTGTTTTTGTTAAAATTTCATCTGACTCAAATGTTGTATGAAATAAATATGAAGTAGCACCACCATCGATTAAGAGCTCTGATCCTGTCATCATTTCTGAATCGTCAGACGCCAAATAAAGAGCAAGTTTCCCAATGTCGGCAGGTGTACAAATCCTGTCCGCAGCATGAAGATCCAACACTTTTTTCTCAATTTCTTCAGGAGCACCTTGTTCGCGTATCCACTGTTGATGATGAGAGGTATTCGTAAAACCAGGGCAAATCGCATTTACACGGATGCCATATTTCCCTAGACTGATTGCCATGGCACGTGTCATCCCATTTATACCTGTTTTTGTAGCTGTATACATCTCACTATCGGCTATCGTACATTTAGAATGATTTGATGAAATATTAATAATGGAACTCTTTTTATTTTGTTTCAGCAAGGGCAAAGCATGTTTAGTCACAAAATACATACCGCGAAGATTGGTGTTGATCACCTTGTTCCAATCTTCAATTGTCGCCTCTTCAATTGATTTAAAAACCGTTATACCGGCATTGTTTACTAGTGTATGAATTGTGCCAAATTGTTCATTAACCTTCTTGGTCATATCAATTATGCTTTTTTCTGAAGAAACATCCGTTTGAATGAAGTAAGCATTTCCACCTTCTTTACAAATGTCACTAACAGTTTGTTCCCCTTCCTCTTTAACAATTGTGGCTATGATTACTGTCGCGCCTTCTTTTGCTAAAATTTGGGCGATCCCCCTTCCGATACCGTTCCCTGCACCCGTAATTAGCGCCACCTGGTTACATAGTTTCAATGTTGCCTCCTCCGATCCATGTTAAAAATTTTTGCGTACATTCAGCGTATCAACCATTTTAAATACGAACAATAAAAAATTGTTTAAAAAAATTGTATATTTGTAGTTGGAAACATAGTAAATTCGTTATAATGGAGTTAAAATTTATAATTTTTCATTATATAAATTAAGGGGGATAATTGAATGAAGTATTTATTTCATTTACCAAGAGTTTATAGTGCTATCCATCTTACAGCTATTCAATATTCAAGTGCTCAAAAAGGGTGGATGTATCCGAAACACCGACATCCTTATTTTGAGTTTTTATATTGTGTAAAAGGAGAACTCCAACAGACAGTAAACGGCCAACATTATATATTGAACGAGGGTGATGCAATGATCATCCCATCCAATATGTACCACGAAACAAAGATATTAAGCGAATGCATGTTCTTTGATTTTCACTTTGATGTGGAGTTGCCGGAAATTCATGAAATTTTCCAAATAACCGTGAATCCTGTCATTGAACGTGATTCGTCAAGCCTAGGTACAGAAATACAAGATTGGGTAGATAAATTTATTCAAAAATACAGTACGCTATTAATTGAAATTGATGATGAGGAAACAAAAAAAGATAGAAAAAACAATATAGAAACATCGATTCAAATATTGCAGATGCATTCAAATGTCGTAGCCTTTATCAGCAGACTTGCGGAGTTTTATTTTGAAGTACAACGGGAAGATCAACATGTTCTAGTGCAGCCCTCCCATACGTTTATTGCCCATGAAATCGCGTATTTACTTCAAAGTAAGGCTGAGGAAAATTTCCATATTGGAGAACTTTCCACGAAATTAAACGTACATCGATCGCATATTACGAATTGCTTTAAAAAGGTATATGGTATGACACCGAAAGCATATCTTTCACAATTACGCTTACAAAAAGCAAAACAATATTTATTAGAAACGGATCTACCTGTTGAAAGAATTGCCGTTAATTTAGCTTTTTCCTCCACCGGCCATTTCACACGTTTTTTTTGTAAACAAGTAGGAATAACACCGCTAAAATATCGGAATAAACATTCAGCAACGATTGAAAGTAAATAGAAAAATGTGGGTTAACATATAGTGAGGAAGTGTAAAAAATGATAATGTTTTTGTACTTTTTTTAATAAACCAACTGGAATCGCTTACAGAAAAAATGAAATCGTGGTAGGCTTTTAGACAAAATAAAGTGTTTCCATTTCACAGTGAAGGAGGTAAAAGAGGGAGCAACATTCTGATATTAAATCTTGTGAAAGGAACGAAAACCTAATGAACACTACTACAGAAAAGTCATTAATAAAAACAAAAAAAACTTACCAATCAGATGAAACGATTATCGCTCATTTTGGGGAAGACAGTCAAAAGTATTTTGGTGCAATGGCTCCTCCAATTATTCAAACAAGTTTATTTGCATACGAAAATTTTGATGCATTTATTCGGGCCAGTATGAATGAACGACAACATCATCTATACACAAGAGGTGTAAACCCAACTGTTGAAATATTCGAAAAGAAACTGGCTGCATTAGAGCATGGCGAGCGGTGCAAATGTTTTAGTTCCGGTATGGGGGCGATTAGTTCCATTTTCTTTACCTTTTTGAAAAGCGGTGATCATGTATTAGTTGTTAACAATATCTACGGACCCGCAAGAAATTTATTGTCGTATCTAGAAAAATTCAATATAAGTGTCACAACCGTTAATGAGAATGATCTTTCGGTCATTGAAAAGGCCATTCAACCGAATACGAAATTAATGTATTTGGAAAGTCCGGGTACAATGAATTTCAAAATGTTAGACCTTGAAAAGTTTGCTGCTCTTGCAAAAAGAAATAACATAATAACGGCTATTGATAACACATGGGCTACGCCACTCTTCCAGAAGCCCTTGGATTTCGGAATTGATATCTCTATCCATTCATGTACCAAATATATTGGTGGACATAGTGACGTTTTAGCTGGTGCAGTTATTTCGAGTGATGAACTGATTGACCAAATTTTTGAATATGCTCATCAGTTTAATGGTTCGGTATTAGGTCCATTTGAAGGCTGGTTATTAATTCGCGGACTTCGCTCGTTGCCTGTTCGTATGAAGCAACATCAAGAAAACACCCAATATGTCATTGATTTTCTATCAACTTGTGACAAGGTTGAAAGCATCAATCATCCAAGCCTTTTCACTGGAAAAGACAAAGAATTAGTGGACAAACATTTATCAGGCTTTTCGGGATTATTAAGCTTTGAATTGAAAAATCCTAGTTTTGAAAAAGTACGAACATTTATCGATCAACTACAACTATTTAGCATTGGTGTAAGTTGGGGCGGTTATGAAAGTCTTGTATTGTCTCCTAACCATGGAATAAATGAGAAAGATTTAGAAGCCGAAAATATCTCAAAAGGATTGATTCGTCTCTCCATTGGCTTAGAGAATTATCGTGATCTAATACAGGATTTAGCACAAGCATTTAATGCCATTTAATTAGAATGGAGGTAATAGGATGGAAAGTTCAACAACTCAAAAGAAAAGCCCTACGTTTGGTGCAGCGCTTGTTCTAATAATACTTTGCATGATTTTATTTATATTCGGAATAGCGATTTATGAAATTAAAGCGGAGTTCGTCTTAATTTCCGCAACGCTTTTCGCTACTGTCTTTGCATATTTTCATGGATACCACTGGAATGATATACAAGAACTAATGGCAAAGAAGTTCAAAACGGCCTTACCAGGTGCCTTGATTCTATTATCAGTAGGAATGTTAGTTGGCACTTGGATCGCTGCAGGAACGATACCACTTCTCGTTAATTACGGGTTAGAGCTGATTAACCCGAAATATTTATATATTACAGCTTTCGTAGTTACCGCAATCATTTCCTTGTGCACAGGCACCTCTTGGGGATCTGTCGGAACAATCGGTGTTGCCTTAATGGGAATTGGAGCAACATTGGATGTTTCTCTTCCGATCACTGCAGGGGCTGTTATTGCAGGCGGCTACTTCGGAGATAAACTTTCTCCCCTTTCTGATTCAACCAATATGAGCTCGTTATCTGTAAGTGTCGATTTATTTACACATATCCGGCACCTCATGTACACGTCTATTCCTGCATGTATTATTGCTTGTATTGTATATTTTACGGTTGGTTTAGGGCTTGATGCCAATAGTGACGCAACCATTAAAGACGTAAACGAAGTTTTGAATGCGTTGCATTCAATCTTTCACTTTAATCTTCTATTGTTGATTCCACCGGTTATTATTTTGTACGGATCGATAAGAGGCAAGTCTCCGGTTGTTGTGATGTTCATATCTTCTGCGGCTGCCATGATTCTGGCATTAATCTTTCAAGGTTTTTCAATATCCGATGTGGCAAAGGCAGCTGTAGAAGGATTTAATGTTTCGATGATTAAAACAGCCGGCTTTCATCCTAAAAATCTTCCCGGAGATATTGCTACCTTGTTAAACCGTGGAGGAATCTACTCGATGTTGAATGGTTTATTGTTTGTATTTTGTGCGTTTTTATTTGCTTCGGCATTAGAAATATCAGGTGTTCTACAAGTGATTATCCGTAAGCTTTTAAATTTCTTGCATTCTGTTTTCAGCCTAGTTGCGGCTTCACTTGCTTCCGGACTTGTCATCATCTCATGTACAGGGAGCGCTTATGTAACCTATTTTCTAATGTCAAGTTTATTTAAAGACCCATATATGTCAAAAGGATTGCATCCGGCCAACCTTTCTCGAAGTATGGAGGATTCCGTAACGATAATAGAAGGGTTGCTGCCATGGACCGTTTCAGGGGTATACATGGCGACGACAGTTGGGGTTTCATGTTTCGATTATGCTCCATGGGCTATCTTTAACTGGCTAGGCATCATATTTTCACTTTTGTATGCGGCAACATACAAATACATGAAGTTCGGTATAAAAAAACTAGAAGACAAACCCACGGAGATAGAAAAAGAAATGCAAGAACTACCACAAAACGAAGTAGCTAAATAGAAAAAACTACTTTCTATTATAATATGATATTAAATGAAGGAAAGCAATTAAGCCTAGTCTATACTACTTAATTGCTTTTCGTTTTTTCGTTAGTTAAGGCCTTTCGTCCACGTTTGGGAATTCAGCAATACGCAATTTTGCTCCTCCATAAGGAACTAATGTTAACTCTTCAAATTCCCGCGCTGCTTCTACATGATATGGCGGGGTATCCGCTGAATTGTTCTTTTTACCCCAGTTATCAATTTTTTTCCCTAAAACCTTAAGAGCCACTGGGGAATTTTTAGAATCAAATTGTTGATGTGAAACATTATTTTTTTCAATTACGCAAACGTCATCTTTTCTCGTTAACCCATAATTCCATTCGCTTTGCGGTTTAACTTCCCAATCAAAAAATGGGTATTTGCCCTTCATAATTGTCCATTCTTCATCAATTGGCAAAGCAAACAATAACGGGCCTCGAGTAATGCCTATAGCACTTTGTGCTCTTGACTGGAATCGGACTTCCATCAATAGAGAGAATTCAACGGTATCCCCCTTATGCCAGACTCGATTGATTTCTATATAATTATCAGTAATGACACTATGATAATTTTCTTGATTTACTTTTAATTCAATGTCATTGCACCATTCGGGAATTCTCAATTTAATACTAAAATTTTGATCAGTTGCAGAAACGATTTCTAATTTCATGAGTTCTTTAAATGGGTAATCACTAGTAACGTTGATTGTAACGGGTTCGTCATGTATAAGGTCACTTACAATACACGGCGCGCAAGATTGGCAAACCAGAGTCGTGTCATTTTCTTTCATCCACAAATGACTGACAAATTTAGGCCAGCCTTGATGCATGTTAGCCGTACAGCAACCAAAGTGCGGCTCTAACCCAAACAAATTTGCATCATTGTCATTTTCCGTCCAATCCCGTTTTTCATATGTGCATGCTATCTGGTTAATTTGTTGATCATATTGATGCGACATCCAATCTCGTCCGATTGCAGCAGGTAAAGCATTGAACGCAACTCTTTCCAATATATCTCCGAATCTGCTATCACCCAAAATGGATAAAAGATTCTCTAAAGTAAACATATATTCTACTACCGAACATAATTCTGTTCCTTGACTCGGATGGGTTCCGGCTAACCATTCATCCCCAGAAAACATGCCGTGTAATTGTCCATGATAAGTCATTAGCTGGTCAATGGCACTATATACGCTCTCTTTGTAACTTTGATGACCGGTAATTAAATAATCTTGAGCTAAGTATTTCAATGACATTGCTACATTCACTACATGGCTCGTATGATCAAATTCTTCAACGTATCGTTTAAAAGGAAAATCACGATATAATTGTTGCCAATCAGTTGTCTGTCTTCTCGTTAAATCAATCAATTCTAATAAAAATTCTTCACCTGTTTTTTCATATAACCATAGCAGGCTTAACACGTTTTCTCCGCCACGTGCTTTTCCCCATTCGGCAAGAGGCCGAGTAGGTAGATTTTTTAGTTGGTGACGGTAATAGTTCAAAAGGAACGGAATAACTCTATTATCTTCAGTAAATTGTTGATACTGAATAAGCGCTTTTACCATCACCATCCGGCTCCACCAATCATTATTATTCTTTGGTCCAAACCATCCTGATTCTGTTTGGCTGCTTAGAGTCCATTCAATCCATTTTTGTGCTTTTATTATCAATTTTTCATTATCGAGTAGGTAAGCTAATGGAACTAAGCCATCTAAATAATATGGCCCGCGTTCCCACCCTTCACCTTCACCTCCCAGCCAAGCGCTGTCACTGCCTAGATCTGGCCAATGTTCTTCCAATCGGCCTGTCATTCCATTTGCTTGAATAGTTAACTGATTTTTCAGCCAACCCTTTGGTTTAATTGAGCCTAATTTCAAAGGTTTAAATTTTCGTGTTCCTACAGTTGCATTTTTCATACTCATTTCGATATACCTCTACATTCATTTTTTATTTTTTAACATGTTCAGCTTTATACATACCCATTGCATCTTTTTGAGCTCGAGCTAAGGCTTTATCAATTGATTTTCTTCCGTATAAAATGTCAGTTACTTGAGCATAAAGCATTTGAGTGTACAAACTCACGCTATCAATTTGAGGTGTAAAGACTGCTCTATCAAACTGATTTGCCATAGCAACTTGCGGCTTTTTTTGAAATTCAGGACTTTCATATACTTTCTTAGAAGCAGGTGCTTGTCCTGAATCCGCCCAATCCATAGAATTTTTATTCATAAACTCCAAAAACGCTTTAACTCCTTCTCTCTTACTTTTTTGCAGAGTTTTTGGAATGACAAATTGGTGGGATTTGCTGGTAACTGCCTGTTTTTTATCGTAAAACTGTGGAAACTCGGCCATTCCCCAATGTAACTTTGTATCTCTAAATGTTGGAGAAGTCCAAGGTCCATTAAAAATCATAGCGACATTTCCTCTTAAAAAATTTCCTACTTCATCATAGTCTTTTTTAGGAGTAATGTTATATTTATGGATGAGATCAAATTCGAATTGAACCGCCCTTTTCATTTCTTTTGAATTAAAATTCGGTCTCCCGTTTTCTTTAAAGAAAGAAGATCCCTCTTGTTCCACTAGTGATTCTAAAATGAATTCGTTAATGAAATCTGTATTCATTACAAATCCGTACGATTTTCCTCTTGTCGTTTTTTGGGCAAATTCTAAAAATTCCCGCATTGTTTTTGGTGGTCGATTTGGATTTAAACCAGCATTCTTAAAAAGATCTTTATTCCAATACAGTACAGGACCATGAATATCTAATGGTATGCCATATTGAACGCCCTTATAATTGCCTGCTTTCCAGGCAGTTGAGCTATAAGCATCTTTAACAAGCAGTTTAGATTGCCCAAGTTCCGATATGGGAGCAAGTATATCTCTTCCAGCGTAGGTAGCTAATCTATCGGAATGACAAATCATAACATCCGGCATTCCTTTCATATTATTAGCTATCGTTAAATCTACTTTTTTATAGTAATCACTTGTTATAAATTGTGCATCCAAAACATATTTGTCCTGGCTAGTATTGAAGGCATAAACCATTTTCTGCATTGTTTCTGAATCAGCACCGCCCATTGATGCCCAATAGGTAATTTTGATTTTGCCATTTTGCTTTCCCGTACTTTTATTAGAACATGCAGACATCATGAAAAATGCGCATATTGAGGCACAAAGTAATAGAATCTTGATCACTTTTACCTTTGCATTCATTATTCCTCTCTCCTTCCCCTATTTAATTCCTGTATGAGTAATCGATTTTACTATTTGTTTTTGAGAAATGATAAAAACAATGATCATCGGAATCGATGAAAGAAGTGATAATGCCATTAATCTCCCATAGCTTATTGAAAGCGAACCGGTCATCATGTTAGCTACACCAACCGTTATTGTTTTCATGCTATTCTGATTAATCGTGATCAAAGGCCATAAAAAATCGTTATATAAGCCAATAAATGTAATTATACCAAGTGTAACAATCATTGGTTTTGAATTTGGGACTACGATATGGAGGAAAATTTTCCATGTAGATGCTCCATCTAAAACGGCTGATTCTTCAATTTCTACCGGAAATTTTTTCAAAAATTGGTAAAGCAAAAACACACCAAATGTACTGGACGTTACCGGAAGAATCATAACTCCATATGTGTTTAATAGGCCCGCATTGGCAAAATTTAAAAACTGAGGTAAAAGCGTAATGACATTAGGAATTAACATGCTAATAAGAATAAGCCCCAAAATTATTTTTTTGAACGGAACATTCAAGCGTGCTAACGCAAAAGCAGCCATTGTATCAATAATGATTACTAAAACAGTCCCAACTACGGAAACGAATAAGGAATTGCCTAACCATCTAAAGACAGCGACTTCATAGTTTTCAGAGGAAAATAAATACATAAAATTTTTAAATGTAAAGTGGTCTGGCCAAAAGTTAACTCCACCTCTAAGTGCCTCGGCATCTGTCTTGAATGCAGTCAGTATAATCCATATTGCCGGAACTACAAAAAACAGGGCAATAATTGTTGCAAAAATTGTTGCATAAAATCTCTTCCTCTTATAGTAGGACATACCTTAACCCTCTTTTCGTTTTATAAATAGATATTGCAACAAAATAAAAATGCCAATGATCCCACCTAATACAATAGCCATAGCTGATGCTGAACCTAGCTGATGCCGAATGAAAGCTTCGTCTAGAATAGACATCATGGTCACTTTTGTTGATGTGCCTGGTCCCCCTGCTGTAAGTAAAAGTGGTTGTCCATATAAGTTAAACGCTCCGATCGTAGACATAATGACAACATAAAGCATAATAGGTTGGATTGACGGCAATGTGATGTCCTTAAATTTGAACCAAGCGGATGCTCCGTCCACATTCGCAGCTTCATACAATTCTTCAGAAACATTATTTAATGCATTAATAAATAAAATCATATTAAAACCTACTCCCCACCATAAAGAAGTAACTATAATCATCGTCCATGCCCCCGCCGGTGTAGCGTTCCATTGAATAGAATCAATGCCTATTGCATTTAATAGTGCATTTAAAAATCCGGCACCCGGGTTAAAAATTAAAGCCCAGGCCGCTCCTACAACCGAAAGGGACAGAACATATGGAAAGAAAAAAATAGCCCTGAATATTCCAGTAAACCTCTTCGAAACATTATTCACTAAAATCGCCAACACCAATGAGCAAATGGTAAAAAGCGGCACTGAAATAACAGCATATAATGCTGTGTTTTTTAACGTGCTAAAAAATACTCCATTTACATAACTTCCAGATATAAATAATTGTTTGTAATTTTCAAGACCCAAAAAAATATGACCTTTGTCTAATAAATTCCACTGAAAGAGACTAATAATTATTCCATAAACGATAGGTATAATACAAAACAATGTGAACCCTAGTAAAAATGGAAGGATAAAGAGAAAAGATGCAAGTTGTCCTTTACTCCTTGTTTTCTTTGCAATCTTTGTCGTATTAGTAATCCTTTTTGCCGGGTTAAATAAAGAAACATTTGCCACTGTTATTCCTCCTAAATAGACTTTGAATGAATCAATTAAAGCAAAGCAAAAACCCCACAATATTATTGTTTAATAATTCAAATTTTTCGATCCCATACTTGTATTGTAAACGATTGCAGTTTAAAATCTAGATAGTTATCAAACCGATTTTTGTACTTTTTTGACTAAAGGAGAAAAATATTATGAAATATTATACCTTTAAACTGCCTCCATATTTATATTATGATGATTCAAATGAAGACGTATTTAGAATGGGTGATAAACATATTTCTAGAAGCAACTTTGAATGGTTTGACTTAATTATTGTGGAGAAAGGCACTTTATATCTCGGGGAAGAAGGGGTTAATTATACAATAGGCAGTAATCAAGGTCTGATTTTAGCTCCCTATGCCCATCATTATAGTTTTAAACCTTGTACGGAAGACACGCATTTTTATTGGATCCATTTTCAAACAACTGGACAATGGACGATCAAAGATTCTATTGAAAAAAAGCATGCAAATGATTCCCTTTATTTACCTAACTTTTTTTCACTTAAGCATACGGATCCTGTATTCCAAATACTAAAGGAATTAAATAGCTTCTTACAAATCAATCACCTAGACAATAGATTTAATCAACAAATTATATTTCTTCAATTAATTCAACGGTTAATCCAAAATAACACGCAGGCGGTCTCAGCAAAGGTTATTCAAATAGCGGAATCCTCTGCTACTTGGTTAAATAACAACTTTCAAAGAAATATATCTATGGTTGAATTAGGAAATGTCATGAACTTTCATCCTTCTTATATTTCGCGTTGTATGAAACAAGTATATGGTATTTCTATGAAAAAATATTTACTGAAACTACGCATTAATCATGCGAAAAATTTATTAAGTTCAAAAAATGATTCTATAGAAAAAGTTGCATTTAAGTGCGGCTTTAATAGTCTATCCTTTTTTTCTAAAACGTTCACAAAAGGAATTGGATTATCCCCTTCTGAATTTAGGAATAATTACCGTTAACTTGAAACTTCTAAACATAGTAACTCTCCCCTCCTGCTAAAATCATGCACGTAACGATCCAAAGCAAAAAAACCTGCTGGATATGCAGGTTTTTTAATATTTTTTGCATTGCTTCACCTTTGATCTAATAACCTTATTGATCGGGCATAGTCTTATTTCACTCAATCTGAAGATGTATTTTCCGCATTTGTGTGTATTTGTTTCAAAACATCCATCCCATCAAATGCCATCCACTCTTCTACAATCTTTTCATTCCTAACCCTTACATGATTGATGCCAAGGATCTTAATCGGTTTATTACTCGGCCGCCCAAAGTACCCTATACCTTCATGGATACCCTGCAGCCTCCAGCGCACCGCCACATCCCATTCATCAGCATCTTTTCTTTGGTTACATGTAACCCTTTCCACGATGAATTTGGCTGTGGGGAAGGAGGCGAATAAGCTGATAAACATTCCTTGAATTTCATTTAATCCTATCAGTGTCTTTCCACCAATGAAATTAATGGCAGCATGATCAACGTAGTAATTATATGTTTAATCACTGTGTTCTTCATTCTCCATCCGATAATTGTCATCATCTTCATTTAGATAAATCTGTCTCAGAACATCGAGCCCGTCAAAGGTGAACCATTCTTCAACCACTTTTTCATTTTGAATACGAAGATGGCTGATTCCCATTATTTCGACTGGTTTGCCGCTTGGGTCCCCGAAATAACCGATGCCTTCATGCAACCCTTGCAGCCGCCATCTTACTGCCACATCCCAACTATTTTCCGACTCCCCTTGATTGCATGTTACCCGTTCAACAAGGAAATTGGCACTTGGAAAAGAGGCAAATAGACTAACTAGCATGCTCTGAATTTGTTGAAATCCAACAAGGTCTTTATCGCAAATATAATGAAGGACTGCATTGTCGGCATAGAAGTTCGGGACTTCATTGAACAACCGCCATTCCCAAACTTTATTGTACATATCCAAAATGAAATCACCGATTTCAAAATCCCCAGACTTCCTAGAATAAACTCTAGGCTCTAACTGTCCTTGCATCGTTTCTCCGATGCCAAAATGGGACTGTAATGCTGGTGTTTTATTCCTTGAGGCTTTCGCCAATTTTTTTGCTACTTCATGGGGGGCAAAACCAAGTTGTTTTACAATGGATAAAAGCATGTTGTGACGATTAAAATATAGATAGAAAAAAGGCAGCAAAAGGAGCAATAGTTACAGCTATTGCTCCTTTGCCTACTGTCTAGCCACAGTTGATAAATTGGACCCTATTCTCAAGACACAAATTTATAAAAATAAGATGGTGTCGGGCACTTGCTTCAATGTCACGGTATGGCTCCCTTTTACCCTTTCCTATCAGACTAAATCAAAAGAAAGAGCCGTCAGCTTCCGTTTCCATGATACAATGAATAAAAGCTGACAGCTCTCACCTGATTTCCTAGTATATATACACTTACATTCACCAATTCGTGTACCGAACCACCTCCCCTAATCAACTTGTGAATTTTTAGTTATTTCCCACGTATTATCATGACCAATTTCTGATCTGGGATTTTGTTTTTCAATTGGTTTTGGTTTAATATAAAGTTTGATTAATACACCTGAAATAGCTGAGAGAATCCCTATTATTAGGAAACTTAGATTTCTTGAAAAAGCCTCTGTCAATATCCCCATCATGACAGGTCCGAAAAAGATTCCGAACGAATACACGCTTTGAAAAAACCCCATTCTGGTAGACTGTTTTCGTGCTGGCACATTTACAATGCTTAACGACATTAAAACCGTAAAATTTAAAGCAAAAGCAACTCCGGAAAGCGCCTGCAGGGTAAATAACAAACTTAAGCTAGGTGCAAATGGTATTAAAATAGCAGCGACGAATTGTAAGAATGCTCCTAAAACAGCTGTGTTCACTAATCCCATCTTTTTATAAAAAAATACTCCACATAAAGCTGCCGCTGCCCCCGCAGAAATTTTATACGTGTTTGAAAGCCAACTTAGCGCAATCGCATCAGCACCTAAATCTCTTGCCACAAGCGGAGTAAATGTATCTCTCATTCCAAAAAGGGCCATCTGCGCAATGACTGCTAATAGAGAAATAACCCATAATTTTTTATCGGTAATTTGTTCTATAATAATCTTTTTATCATATTTTTCTTTATTCACCGGAGCCTTTTGTTCTTTCAAAAAGAAAATCAAAATAAAAGCGATAGAGGCTGCAAAGACTGCAACAAGAAAAGTATGTGGATAACTAAAATTTTCTGCGACAATCCCCCCTACAGCAGAACCCATTAAAGCACCTACATAATCTGCTAAAGTTAACAAGGCCACCGCTTTTGCTGCATTTTTTGGACCAAAATAAGAAGCAAACATCACGGTATAAATAACCCACGTCGATCCTGTTATACCATCGAGGAATTTACCGAGATATAGTGTGGTGGCATTCGGTTCAATAAAAGCAATTATCCAACCCACGACTGTAATTAAAAGCCCCACTTGAATAAAAACTTTCCTTTTGTTCAGTACATCGGATAGGACGCCAAGCGGGAACCGGAAAATCAAAGAGGCTAACCCTGTACCTCCCATAATGGTACCAATCACTGCAGGTGAAATCCCAAGTGTTGTAGCATATGAAGAAATAAATGGATCAAAGGCTGAAATGCTGACAAAGAAAAGTATGGTTATAAT
This sequence comes from Scopulibacillus darangshiensis, assembly GCF_004341035.1. GTDB lineage: Bacteria > Bacillota > Bacilli > Bacillales > Sporolactobacillaceae > Scopulibacillus > Scopulibacillus darangshiensis. The sequence continues at coordinate 143,880 of NZ_SLXK01000004.1, read as the reverse complement.
AAAAAACAATATAATATTTGACCGAAATTGTACGTTGTTCATTAGATCACCTCATTGGATGTTATAGTCATATCCGTTTCTATAACCTTTACTTGAAACAATTTGTCATGGACCGGCTAATAGCCAACTTCTATTTAATTCCTCCTGAAGTCATACCTAAAATAAATTGTTTACGAACAAGAAGCATAAAAATAATGGTTGGCAACACAAATATAATCCCTGCGGCTGCCATTTGGTTCCATATTACTCCTTTTTCTCCGATAAAATGTGATAATGCCACTGGTAAAGTAACCGCTTTTTGACTAGTTAATATTAATGCAAACATAAATTCATTCCATGTAATAACAAAACAAAACACGGTTGCTGTTATTATTCCCGGTCTAGCCAATGGCAACAAAATATGCCATATAACCTCTATTCGGTTGGCACCATCTATAGTAGCGGCTTCCTCCATATCAGGTGGTATCCTGTCGATAAATCCTTTAATAAGCCAAATAGCATAAGGAATGGTATGGCCCAAATTAACAATTATAAGGGCAATCGTAGTATCCAAAAGCCGCCAATTCCTAAACATAATAAAGAAAGGAATGACGTTGACTATTAAAGGAATGAATTGGGTAGCAAGAATAGCAAACATAAAAACCTGCTTTCCAGGTATACGAAAGCGTGAAAGACTGTATGAAGCTAATATACTTACCGGTATTGTGATTACTAATGTCACGAAGACTACAATTAAACTATTGGAATAATATTTACCTAAATTGAAGGAGGGACTAAAGATTGCTTTGAAATTATCTAAAGTTGCTTGAAAGAAGACACTTGTTGTGTAAACCTCATGAGCTGGCTTAAATGCAGTTATAACTATCCAAAGGATTGGAAGAAACAAAAAAAGTACAACAAGGATTACCGCTAAACTCTCAATAGTAGAAGATAACATACGTAAATTGAATCCCTTTTCCCTTTTATCTAAATCCACTACTTTATTCATTAGTTCCAATCATCTCCTTTAGCTAGTCTTCTCATGTATATAATTACAAATCCCACAGTTATCATGGCTAGAATGTAACCAAGTGCCGATGAATAGCCCATATCAAAGAATCGGAATCCCGTTTTATAAATAAAGAAGTTCAGGACTTCTGTTGAATCTCCCGGTCCTCCTTGAGTAAGCGTTACAATAGGGTCAAATGCCTTAAGTGTAAACATGACCATTAAAATAGATGCAATTAGAATAATTGGCCGAAGCATTGGAATTGTAATACGGAACAGGGTTTGGAAAGAAGAGGCGCCATCTACTTGAGCAGCTTCGAAAACTTCCCTCGGCACGCCCATTAAACCACTGATAAACATAAGGCTCATAAAAGGCAGCCAAATCCAAACAACTACTGATACAAGTGCTATCATTGCAGTCTGTGGAGTTCCCAACCAGACTATGTCTGCAAGAGGCGGAATGAAAAAACCAATGATTTTATCAAATAAGCCATAGTCAGGATTTAGCATAAAACGCCATGAATAACCGACCAGAGCTGGACTCATAGCAAAAGGAATGATCAAAACAGCTCGCAGAAATGATAGATGCCGTTTTTCTTTACTAAGCAGCAATGCAACAGCAATACTGAGTGCAAGCGTTATCAAAACTGTGCTGACAGTAAATATCAGTGTAACTAGAATACTATTCCAAAATTGAGAGTCACTAAATGCGCGTACATAATTATCAATACCCACAAATGGCCCTATAGTTAAAGACTCCTTTAAATCCCAGTCATGAAGACTAATCCAAAATGATCTCATAAGAGGATAAATAGTTGTTGATGCTATGAGAACAAGAGCAGGTATTAATAAAATATATTTAAAAAGCTTATTTTTCAAATCATGTCCCCCCTAAAACTTGCTCATTATCCCCACTGCCAGAGGAGTAGGTCGATCCACCTAAACCTCTGTTCAATAAAGGGATCATTCAATCAATAAAAATTAATCATAGTAACCGGACTTTTTCATAAGTTGTTCTACCTCTTTAGCAGCATCATCCAAGACGGGTTTAACGGGTTTACCTGTTGCCATTTTTGAGATTGCGGAACTTAGTATATCTGCAATTTTTGGCCACTCCTTTATTTTCGGTAAAGTTCTGGCATTTCCGAGACTATCAGCGGCTACGTTATAAAACCCATTCGAAAGTTCATTAAGCTGCTTATTACGTAGATTCCCCTTTTGAGTAATGACCGGTGAATGTTGGTCAGAAGGGCTTTTATCGGTTAAAGAATCTTTGACAATATTCAGCTCTAGATCGGGCTTAGAAAGCCATTTAAGAAATTCCCACGCTGCTTCTTTATGTTTTGAACCTTTCATTATTCCCAAGGGAAAAGTAGAAACATTTGTTCGGCTTTGTTTGCCCTTCCATCCTGGAACCGAGGTAAATGCCACATTTCCAACCACATCTTTTGCGGATGATTTACTATCATTAAATTCAGAGTAAACCCACCACCAACCTAACCACATTGCGGCCTTACCTTGTTTGAAGTAAGTCCTGGAATCTTGTTCACCAAAGGTTACCGATCCAGGCGGAGCAACCTTATCCTTTACTAGAAGATCAATGTATCGTTTTGTAGCCTCTATACCTTCATTATTATTAAAAATCGGTTTATAATTCTTATCGAAGATACCTCCGCCGTTACTCCATAAATAGGATGTCCACATGTAGAGATTTTGTCCATTTTTCCCTGCGCCGTAATATGGTACAATGCCATACAGATCTGTCTTTTCTGTAATCCTTTTACTGACCTTCTCAAGCTCACTCCAATTTTTAGGGGGGTTAAGACCTAACCGATCAAAAATATCTTTTCGATAAAATAACATTTGAACATGAGCTCTTACCGGAAGACTATAGACACTTCCATTAAAAGTAGACAAATCAAGATAAGCGTCTGGCCAACGGCTCAAATCAAAATCATCCCGTTTTATATAATTATCAAGTGGTTCTAAAAACTGTTTTATAGATGATCCCATTGTATCCGGGTGAGCTACAATATCATATGCCCCTCCCAAAGCAACACCATCTGCCGTAATATTTTCTAAAAGGTTTTCATACGGTGTTTCTATAAATTTAACTTTAATGCCAGTCTTCTTAGTAAACTCCTTGCTCCTTGCTTTCCAAGCATTAAATTGTCCGACATCACCCGCTGAAAGAAGCACCTTAACGGTCTGTCCTTTCAAAGATTTATCACTTTCGGAGGTATTTCCCGAGTCTGTTGAATTACTGCAGCCGGAAACCATGGTTGACATAACCAAAATTAAAATGGTTACTAAAACAGCGGCTTTTCCTTTCATCGTCACATTCCCCCTAGTCTTTTTTTATCAAAAGCGTCCAAGCCAAATCTATGTTACTAGCCTCTGAATGCATTTTCAGAGTAATTGATACATTATTATCCCAAGATTCTGAACTCGCTCGCTAATAGTTCCGTAACCGATCTCTTTTAATTTAATCTCCTCCTTCTTTTATTTCATTGGAAAATATCATATCTCGCTTAGAATAGAAATCCAATAATGCTGTTTGTTCATAAGTAAATGCTGCTCTTAATAAAAGATCTTCCCTGTGATGATTTGCAATAATTTGCAAACCCACTGGTATAGATTTGTCAGTCAATCCGCAGGGAATAGATAGTGTCGGATGCCCGGTTATATTAAACAAACAGGTAAATCGGATCATACAATCTTCAACGTCTTCTCTCTCTTCCGGAAACTGAACCTCATTCGCCCCGATTTCGGTAGGTATTGCTGGTAATGTAGGTGTCACTATAACATCTATATAATTGTAAAGTTCAGTTAACTGATGAGACATTTTCTCCCTTTTATTCATGGCCTCAATGTAAGAAAAGGATGAAATGGATTGACTAGTTTTAAAGACTTTTTTGGCCCCATCACTATAAAGATTTATCGACGATTTCATTCGGTCTTTATGCACATATCCAACTTCGGCGGTCGCCACTGTAGAAGCGACACCCAGGGCTTCTGCTGCAAATGGAAGATCAATTTCGACTAAAACAGCCCCAAGCCTTTCAAATTCCAAAACTGCTTTATGATATATTTGCCGAATTTCAACAGCGATTCGCTCATTGAAATGCTGTTTTGGTATCCCAACCCGCATCCCTTTGATATCAGGTATACACGATTTTCCAAAAGGTTTATTTGTAAGTGCCTCCATTACTAAAGCTAAATCAGTTACATTCCGGGCAATCGGACCGGCATGATCAAGTGACCATGACAATGGCGTAATTCCCTTCATATCAATCAGACCGTATGTGGGCTTTAATCCGACAACACCACAACATGAAGATGGAACCCTAATTGATCCAGCCGTATCCGTGCCGATTGACCCCATACAAAGATTAGCGGCGACGGCCGCAGCAGAACCGCCGCTTGATCCTCCTGCAGTTAATCTTGTATCCCATGGGTTTCTAACAGGTCCATAAAATGGATTGTCTGAGGTAATTCCAAACGCATATTCATACATATTGGTCTTTCCAAGATTGACAGCACCCACATCATTTAATATTTTTATTACCTTGGCATCTTTTGAAGGTATACGGTTTTTATCTACCAAGGAGCCGTTTGTTGTCCTTATTCCTTTCGTATCAATTGAATCTTTGTAAGAGAACGGAACACCTTGAAGGATATCTAAACCATCTCCTGCCATTACTTTTCTTTCAGCAATTTCGGCTTGATTTAAAGCAATTTCCTCAGTAACTGTAATAAATATATTGAATGTACGGTCAGCAGCCTTTATTTGTTTTAAATAATCTTTTGTTATCTCAACAGGCGAAAATCTTTTACTTCTGTAACCGTCAACCAATTCTTTAATGGCCATTTTAATCACGATACTATTCGCCCCTTTTTTAATCAAAAGTTCTATATGGACAAAACCCCATTAAAAGCATTCTTCATGACAGACGTTGCCACCACAGGAACAAATAATGCTCCCTTTTGAAAAGCTTTTTTAACCTCTTCTTTATTTGTTGCAATCGTCCCAACATACGCATTTAGTATTCTTGCCTTTTCATACACTAAATCAATTTTTTTCAGAACCTCCGGGTGATTATCTCCATCAGCCTTGTGGCCCATATTAACAGATAGATCAGTAGGTCCTATAAAAGCGATATCAATTCCAGGCACACTCATAATTTCCTCAAAGTTTTCAACAGCTTCACTGGTCTCAATGTGTACCGATATTAAAATGTTTTCGTCTGATGCATCCATGAACCTCTTTCCCCCATGGTAACCATACCCCGCAGCCCGCATTGAGAAAGCGGTCCCTCTTTTTCCTTTTGGAGGAAACGTTGCTCTATCAACCACCGTTTCCGCATCTCCCTTTGTATTTACCATTGGTACTTGTATGCCTAAAGCGCCCCGGTCTAATGCTTTTTGTATACTAGATGGGTCGTAGTTGGTTCTTACAATCGGAACAAGATCAACAAGTAGCGCTGTACGAATCATCTCCTCCAGTTCAGTCCAACTGAATGCACCATGCTCATCATCGATGACAATAAACTCATATCCTGCATGGCCAAACATTTCGACAAGTGCCGGTGAATAAAGACCCAAAATACAGCCTATTGATGGTTCACCTTTTTTTAGTTTTTCTTTTACCATATTTCTTAGCAAATTATTCACTCCTTTTACTATTTGAATACGTATTCCTAAATACGTATTCAAATAGTTTATATTGTTAGTCTTTTAGATATTGTATAAATATTTATCTGATAAACGAAGTTCCGCGGATAACCGGTGTCCTTCCAAACCTTCAATATTAGATTGTTCGGTAGCATGAGTAGCTAAAAAGTCTACACCTGACCCTGTAATTTCTTGGTGGGTTATAACCTTGACATAATTTCCAACCCAAAGTCCTCCAGTGTAGCGTGCAGCTTTTAGGGTCGGCAAAGTGTGATTTGTTCCCGATACCTTATCTGAGAATACTACCGAACTATCACTGTCGAGAAAGAGTGAACCATAGTTGTGAAGACGATCCATGAGCTTTCGACTGTCTTTTACATGAACATGGAGATGCTCTATAGCATAGTCGTTGCATATGTCTAGACCTTCTTCTAATGACCGGGCATAGATTACCTCACCCATCTGTGCCCATGATTCATGAGCAGGTGAATCAGAAGAAAAGTATTCCTTAAGAAATTGCTCAACTTCTTTAATAGTTTGTTCTGCGATGGTGCGTGAGGTGGATACCATAATTGGCCGAGCGTAAGGATCGTGTTCCGCCTGGGCTAGGAGATCAGCAGCACATTTCTTCGGATCAGCTGTATCGTCTGTAAATACGAGAACTTCACTTGGACCAGCGATGAGATCAATGCCTACCTTGCCAAACACTTGCTTCTTTGCCTCTGCAACAAAACGATTACCGGGTCCAGCGATAACATCTACTTCAGGCACTGATTCTGTCCCGTAAGCCATTGCGGCAATTGCTTGGGCACCGCCAATAGCATAAATATGAGTTGCTCCTGAACGAACCAGTCCATAAAGCACTGCCGGGTGTATTCCCCCTTCGTAGTTGGCAGGGCTGCAGGCGACGATTTCTTTGGCACCTGCGACTTTTGCCGGAGCAACTACCATTGGCCCAGATGAAAGAAGAGGGAAGCGCCCTCCAGGAATGTAAGCTCCAACCTTCTCAATCGGAACAATTCTGTGCCCCATATGAATGCCAGGCCCGAACTCCTTTTCCAAGGGAGAAATACACTCAAGCTGAGCTTTCGCAAATGAAGAAATACGTTCCACTACGCGATCAATCAAGGCTTTTTCATCATAAGAAAGTGACCTTACACTTTTTTCGATTTCTTCTTCACTTACACGAAGCGCTCGAACTGATTTGCTAAAACGTTCTTCATATTTTTTTACACCGGCATCCCTCTCTGTTTTTACAGTAGAAATAATCTCTTTTACAGTCTTCTCAACTTCATTTGATACTGTTTGCTCAAGGTGCTGCGCCTTTTTTAGATATTCCATACCATTGCCTCCTTAAGTTTAATTTGATGTGTTTTAACAACTAGAGGATAGGATAATATTTATATTTTTCTTATGATACACCTGTAAAATTCCCGTCATCTGCCTGTTGCGTCCCATCACTTAAGGTTTCTTCATCGTCCGTGCTCAGATGTATTTGTCGCAACACTTCTATTCCGTCAAATAATAGCCACTCTTCTTTAATTTTCCCGTTCTTAACCTTAAAGTGGTTAATACCGAAAATATCAATTGCTTTTCCGCTTGGCTGACCAAAATAACCTGTCCCTTCATGCATGCCTTGTATTCTCCAGCGGACAGCAACATCCCACTCTTGATCGGACTCTCCTTTGTTACACGTGATTCGCTCAATGACTACTTTTGCATTAGGGACTGAAGCAAATAGACTTATAAACATACCCTGAATTTCGCTGTGGCCCACTAAGTCCTTATTACAAACATAGTGTACAACAGCATTCTCTTCATAAAATTCTTTTACATAATTAAAAGAACGTCGTTCCCAGATTTTATTAAATGCTTCAAGAATAAAATCCCCTATTTCAAACTCTTCAGAAGTTGGAACGTACAGTTTTGGCGGAAGTCCTGTCTCTGCTGTTTCTGGATAACCAAACTTTAGAGAAGGGGCTAATTTCTTGGTACTTTTACCCACTTTCTTGGCTACTTCGATAGGGTCAAGTCCCAATTGTTGAACTAAATGAAACGTGTCCATCACAAGCCACTCTTCATAAATTTTGTTGGCATGGATGAGACAATCTGCTGTTGTTCTAAACATCACCTTTTTCCCAGTGGCCGGACCATATAGGCTATCTCCAGTATTAGTTGCAACTGATCTGCCACGGTGGGAAGTAAAGAACCCATCCTTATCATTACCAGACCAAATGACACTCCATCCTAGCCCTTTTCTATCGGGAAAAGCATGCAAAGTCTGTAACGTCCCAGAAATGACCTCATTTATTCCGTGACTATTAATTAGCCCCTTATGGACAGCTATACCTGTGCTATAAGTATCATAGATTAACCCGATATCTTTTTCCTTCCAGATTTGACGTGTTATTTTAACGATATAATCGACAATATTGTTGTATTCATCATTAAAACCGTCCATACTTTGTCGTTTTTTTTCATTCTCACTAATATTTACATAATCATAATCATCTTTGGAATCAATTCGATTCACTTCACTGCTATCAGCATAGAAGACAATATTATTAGGGTGCATAACTGGCTTTTTACTTTCCCTATTATCTGATTTCTTTGGTTTTATATTGTTCTCCGTACTCTTTTCCATTTTCGTTCACTTCCTTATAAATCATTTTGGTTATAATTCATTTTAATACGAACCATCCGCTTATTGATGGTTTCATTATTTACACTTATTCATTGTTGCAACCAAAACCGCAATAACGCAGTTACGGCCTGGGACTGTTCGAGCGTACTTAGGTGACCAGCTTCTTCCACTGCCACAAGGGCTGCGCTAGGAATGGCATCTGCCATTTCCTGATGTGCTTCAGCTGAACATATGGTATCTTCCCTGCCGTGCAAAACGAGTGTTGGGCAGTTAATTTTCGGCAAGATAGCCCTGCCATCCGGCTTCTTCATCAATGCCTTCATTTGCCGGACCATAGCTTCCTTGCCTGTCTCTTCCGCCATTTCTACGATTGTTGAAACAAGTGATTTGTCTTTCCGACTCTCAGACCTTATCAAACCAGGAAGCAGATAATTTGTGGTTACTTCAAGAAATTGTCCTGTATCCGCCATCTCAATGAACTTTTCCCAGGTATTAATCTGGTCTAATGTGGGTGGATAAGGACTTGTATCAAGCAATGCCAGATGTGACACTCGCTTCGGTGCCATGCGCATGATTTGCAAGGCGACGATTCCGCCCATCGACAATCCTGCTAATGCGAAAGAGGAGGGCGCCTGCTGTAAGACAGATTGCGCCATTTCCTCTATCGTATCGTTCTGACTTAAATCACCGACTGTGATATCGGCAATATCGGAAAGACAACGGGCTTGATGCGCCCATAACTTTTCATTGCAAAGCGTGCCCGGTAACAAAACAAGTGGTTGTTTCCCCATATTTATTGTCCTTTCGTTAAAATCACTTCTTACCCATCTGAAGCTTTTCCGCCATCTCTTTCTCGAGTTCTTTAAAGTTTTCTGGAGGGATCATTTTTCCTTTATCATCGACACGGAAATTATATTCTTCACCCTTTTTGACAACTTTAGGCGCCCAAATAGGATCCGGACGATCAAAGACCTCATGCTGTTCCAGGATCGAAAAGAGCCAAGCATCCTCTTCCGCTACATTTTCAAATCCTCTATAGAGGTATGGCGGCAAAGAAATCATGTCCCATGGTTTTAAAATAGTCTCTCCTTCGATTTCATCTTCACTGTTTCCCCAGTAGAAGCGCCATTCTCCTGTTAAGACAAAAAAGGTTTCGATATATTCATGGGTATGGTAGGCAGGTCCATTCCCTTTAGGGGCTTTAACCATGCCGATTTGAAAGTCATGTGGTTCCGTGATAACCGGGTTATAGTCCGGATTTTCACTCGCGGTATCGCCAATCAAAGCATAATTGAGACGCTGATGGCCGGGAACGATACTGTCGATGAACATTAACGGGATCGCCTTAGATTTAATATCATCGAAACGGACGATCCAATCTTTTTCTATTGTTTCATTTGTATAGGATGTTCTAGCTTTTTGCATCGTATTATTCCTCCTGGGTGTTAGATATTTTAGGAAATACGTTTTCAGAATACGTATTCATTTTCTATTAAAAAAATCTATATAAGACTATTAGTCATGTTATCTTTTTCGGTGGACCAGTCGTTTTGCGTATCATCAATTCAGGTTCTAACGTCATGTGAATCGAATCAGCAGACTCTCCTTTTTTTTCAACCATTGAAATTAAATGTTCTAAAGCAAGCAAGGCCATTTTCTCTTTGTGCTGTGATATGGTTGTTAGGCCAATATAGTGGTTTGAAGAAATCGTCATATCATCGAAACCGACGACTGATAGATCTTCAGGTATTTTCAATCCCTTGCCGGCAGCGGCATCCATCACAGCCAGAGCCATTTGATCTGAAGTTGCAAAAATGGCTGTCGGCCTTTCTTTTTCCTCCAACATTCTCTGCACAAACCAATAAACAGCATCATATGAAAATTCACCTTCGTATACAAATGTTTTCCGAAATGGAAGGCCGTGTTTTTCCAGGGCTTCTTGATATCCGGCATAGCGCTGATAAACGTTTAAATATTTGGAAGGCCCTGAAATAAAGGCTATTTTCTCATGCCCTAAATGCACCAGATGATCCATCGCCATAATGGCGCCTTTTTTGTTATCTAAAACAACATAATTAGATGAAGCATCTTCAACGCTGCTGTTATGCAAGATGACAGCGAAACCGGCATCATGCAATTCTTTAACTTTATTGCTGCCGCGGCTTGCAGAGGAAATGATAATCCCATCCACGCGTTTGCTCAGCAAGGTTTGTACGGCATGGTCCATATTGCTGTCAATATGATTCGTATTGCTTATAATCACGTCATAGCCCATTTCCTGCGCTCTCGAAATCATAATTTTCGCTGATTCGGCGAAAAATGGATTCGAAATATCCCCTACTATTAACCCTAGGGTATTCGTTTTGTTCGTTACCATGCTTCTGGCAACAAAATCAGGGGAAAATTTTAATTCTTCGATTGCCTCCAGCACCTTTTTTCTTGTCTCTTGTTTTACCTGAGGATAGTTATTTAATACTCTTGAGACTGTGCTTTGAGAAACTTTAGCCACTCTGGCAATGTCATTGACGGTTACCTTCATCATTATTCCCTCACAAAAATAGTCTAGGTACTCTGAAAATATAGTGAATACGTTTTCATTCTAAATGAGGGACGGTTAGTTGTCAATGAAAGAGGATTCTGATTTTTCCTATTATACCTTCTGCTTTTCATAGCGTTTAACCCGAAGTGTAGCTTGGGCTTTGTGTCCCTTAAAACCTTCAAGATCGCAAAGGCGTTCGGCATACTTTCCGATTGTAACGCTTGCCTCGGGGGTGCAGCGTTGGTACGTGCATGTTTTCAAGAACTTGCCAACCCATAGACCGCCGGTATATCTGGCTGCTTTTTTTGTCGGCAAGGTGTGGTTGGTACCGATGACTTTATCCCCATAAGCGACATTGGTTTCAGGGCCTAAAAAGAGCGCGCCGTAATTAGTCATATTTTCAAGAAAATAACTTGGATCTTCAGTTAAGATCTCCACATGCTCATAAGCTAATTTGTCAGCTTCCACTACAGCCTCTTCTTTATTTTCTACCAAAATAATTGAGCCGTTTTCTTCCCAAGCTACACGTGCAATATCGGCCGTTGGCAATGTTTCAAGTTGGTGGTCAATTTCTTTCAGTGTCTCTTGAGCAAGCTTTTCAGAGGTTGTAATGAGTACGCCAGGCGAAGTTGGACCGTGCTCAGATTGACCTAAAATATCACAGGCAACCATTTCTGCGTCAGATGATTCATCAGCGATGACAAGGATCTCAGTAGGTCCTGCCAAAAGGTCGATCCCGACTCTTCCAAAAAGCTGCCGTTTGGATTCAGCGACAAAAGCATTGCCCGGGCCTACAAGCATATCCGCCGGTGCAATGGACTCTGTACCCACACCCATTGCAGTCATAGCTTGGACGCCGCCTAAAATATATATTTCATCTGCACCTGCCAAATGCATCGCAGCAACAGTCGCTGCAGGAATCTCACCGTTAATTGGAGGCGTACAGGCTATAACGCTTTTCACCCCAGCTACTTTGGCGGTTAGAATACTCATGTGCGAGGATGCCACCATTGGGTACCTGCCTCCAGGAATGTAGCATCCCACGCGGTTAACCGGAACGTTTTTATGTCCTAGAAAAACACCGGGTATTGTTTCAACTTCAATATCATTCAAAGCAGCTTTTTGCTGTTCAGCGAAATAGCGAATTTGTTGTTGGGCAAATTTAATATCATCCAAAGTTTGTTCCGGCACTGAATCTACAATACTTTGAATCTCTTCATCTGACAGCCGAAAACTTTCCGGGGACCATTTATCAAATTTCTCCGAGAGTTCACGAACCGCTTGATCTCCTCTTTCTTCGATACCAGCAATAATTTGTTTTACAGCTTCCTGCACCTTTGTATCTGCTTCTTTAAGTTCAGCTTCACTTTTTCCCTTTTTCAAAAAAGTTGCCACAGTCGTTCCTCCTTTTATTAAAATTTCATGAATACGTATTCATAAATAATTAAACATAAATAATTAAATAGCTGTCCAGCCGCCATCCACCTTAATGGTCTCGCCTGTTACAAAATCTGCCCAAGGTGAGGCAAGATAGAGGACCGCCCCTGTCACATCCTTAGGCTGAGCTAGTTTGCCAAGGGGTATGCGGCTCATAATATCTTTCGAAAATGCTTCATCATCAAACATTTTCTTTGTTAACTCGGTTTCAATAAATGTTGGGGCGACGGCGTTAACGTTAATATTCATCGGTGCCCATTCAATTGCCAACGCCTTCGTTTGCTGAACAACACCACCCTTGCTGGAACAATAGGCAGCACGGTCATAAAAGCCAACAAAGGCCATCTGCGAAGCAATATTAATAATTTTTCCAAGCCCCTGATCCGCCATGTATGAAGCCGCTCTTTGACTTGTAAAAAAAGTCCCCTTTAAATTTGTATCCAGCACTTGATCCCAGTCTTCTTCTGTCACTTCCAACGCCGGTTTAGTAATATTTATTCCTGCGTTGTTCACTAAAATATCCAAGTTTCCCATACGCTTAACCGCATTGTCAACCATGCCATAGATTTCTTGAACTTGGGTAACATCCGCTTGAAGGTAGGAGCAAACATTATGAATATCTTTTATCTCCTTGACTGTTTCGGCGAGCACTTCTTCCTTCCTGCCGGTAATAATGACTTCGGCGCCGTACTCTGCAAAAGTCTTCGCAATGTCCTTCCCGATTCCTTTGCTTCCTCCGGTTACCAGAACCTTCTGGCCCGCAAAACAACGATCATCTGCCATTGTTAACCTCCTTCTTGCATATTCGCTAAAAAGGCGTATTAAGGTAAAAGCTATGGCGCAGAATACGTATTCATAACTTTTATGTTTTTTATACTACTACATTTCATAATCGATGTAAACGATTTTTGTCAGAAATTTAGAAAGTTACTGGATACTTATTTGAATGAACTACCTTTTTAGGGTAAAGAAAAGAAGAATGAAAATGCCAAAGACGTCACCTTCGCCTGTCCCTATTTGGGATAGAGACTAAGAAGGTAACGCCTGTGGAAAATATCTATTCTATTCTTCTTTCCCAGCTATATAATTCATAACCACATGCGCAGCCACGCGGCTCGTCATGTTGCGGAAATCGATGGTTGGATCAATCTCGACAATATCCATGCCTTTTACGATCGGCTGGGCTCCAAGATAACGGATGCCTTCAAGCAGTGTCGCGCTGTCCATGCCCCCGGGGCCAATGGCCGGGCAGCCCGGCGCAAAGGCTTGATCCATGACGTCCATATCAACGGATATATACAGGCAATCGACTTTGTCTTTCAATGCAGCAATGCTCTCTTGTAAAATATCTGTGATCTTTCTTTCACGGACATCTTTCATCGTATATATCGTTACACCTTTTTCCTTCCCGTATTGACGGTATTCGTCGCTATTGGAAAAGCTGCGGATGCCGATTTGCACAAGGTGTTCGCCCTTTATTGCACCGGATTCAAGCAAACCGCGAAATGGTGTCCCGTTGGACGGGCCGCCGTCTTCAAGATTTCTCAAATCATGATGAGCGTCAAATTGGATCACACCGACGGATCCCTTAGCCTTGGCGAAGGCTTTAATGCTTGGGCAGCTGATCGAATGGTCACCGCCCAAAATGATCGGCAGCATATCTGGGTTCCTTTTATAGACCTCATAAAAGGTTTCTTCAATTCTATCATGTGATAAAGCAAGATCTGTGACATGCATCGCCACATCACCGAAATCATGAATGGCAATGTCTTTTAAATCCAAACCGCTTTCAATCGCATAAGTCGTGTAGGATGTGAACGCCTGGCGAATCGCAGCCGGTGCTTGTGCCGCACCGGAATGGCTGATCGACGGCTTAGAAAGCGGCGCCCCGAGAATCCCGTAGCCTCGTGCGGCTTCACCGTTCCACTCTTTGATGCACTCATGGAACTTGGTCACTTCGCTGTCTTTAAAACCGGCTTTCCCAGCTGGATATAAATGCTCGAGATTAGCCACGGATCCCGCTCCTCTCATACAACTTTTCACCTGCTTTATACACGGTATTGACGTGGTTTACGCCGTAATGATAAGGAATATATAAATAGTTTGGCGCATCCCAAATGACGAGATCTGCCTTTCTTCCCGGCGCAATCTTTCCAGCCGTCTCCCCGCGGCCGATGGCATGGGCGCTATTTACCGTGACAGCGTGCCAAATTTCTTCCGGCGTCATTTTCAGGTTCAATGCAGCAAGACTCATGATCATTTGCAAGTTTTCCGTGACTGAACTTCCTGGGTTGAAGTCAGTTGACAGGGCAACAGCACCGCCCGCCTTAATCATGTCCCTGGCACGAGCATGGCTTTTCTTGCCAAGATAGAAGGACGTTCCCGGCAAGAGATCGGCAATAACACCCTCTTCTGCCATACGGCGGATTCCTTCGTCGGATGCACCAACGAGATGATCGCCTGAAATAGCTCCAAGGTCAGCCGCGAGCTCCGCGCCGCCAAGCGGATCAATTTCATCAGCATGGATTTTCACCCTGAAGCCTGCCTCTTTCGCCTTTTTCAAAAAGTCACGAGACTGTTCAACGGAAAACACACCGGTTTCACAAAAAATATCAACAAATTCGGCTAGACCTTTTTCCTTGATTTCAGGGAACATCGCAGCCATTTCGTCTAAGAACTTCTCTGGCTCACCTTTCCGCTCTTCAGGGATAGCATGAGCACCGAGGAAGGTCGAAACGATATCCATCTTAGATTCCTTTTGCAATTGCTGAACAACCTTCAGCTGCTTCATTTCGGTATCGACATCAAGCCCGTAGCCGCTTTTCGCTTCCATCGTCGTCACACCGTACGACATCATCCGTTCAAGATGGAATTTCGCCTTTTCGACCAAATCTTCATAAGAGGTTTCACGGGTCGCTCTTACTGTCGACAAAATCCCGCCGCCTTGTTCCAAAATTTCCAGGTAGGATGCCCCCTGCTGCTTCAAAGCCATCTCATGTTCACGCGATCCGCCGAACACCAAATGGGTATGCGGCTCAACTAGACCAGGTGTCACCAGCTTGCCCTCACAGTCGATTTTTTCAACTGCCTCGATATCCTTTAGCTCTTCTTCTTTGCCGGCAGCGATGACCTTGCCGTCTTTAACAGCGACCGCCCCATTTTCAATTACAGTGAGCTTTTGCATGTCCTTGCCTTTAACCGGGCCGTCCACGTCGCTGTCCATCGTTAATAACTGACCAATATTGTAAAATAATAGATCTGCCTGTTTCAAAATAGTCCCCTCCTCCAATGATATAACCCAAGCTTATTGACATAGTGATTCGGCGCATCACCCGAGCAGTGCGCCGAACCTATTTATCACTTATTTTAATCCTGGGATGTTGACGCCTTTTTCTTTGGCTGTTTGAATCGCTAAATCGTAGCCTGCATCAACATGACGGACAACACCCATACCTGGGTCAGAAGTCAATACTCTCTCTAGACGTTCGCCAGCTTCTTTTGTACCGTCTGCAACGATGACCATGCCTGCATGCATTGAGTAACCCATACCAACGCCGCCGCCGTGATGAAGGGATACCCAACTTGCACCGTTCACAGAGTTAATCATCGCATTGAGAAGCGGCCAGTCAGCAATGGCATCACTGCCGTCTTTCATTGCTTCTGTTTCACGGTTTGGTGAAGCAACGGATCCGCAATCGAGATGGTCCCGTCCGATGACAATCGGTGCGGAAATTTCCCCTGAAGCGACCATTTCGTTGATAATTCGGCCGAATTTTGCCCGCTCGCCATAGCCAAGCCAGCAAATTCTTGAAGGCAGCCCTTGGAAATCTACCTTTTCCTGTGCCATTTTGATCCATTTGCAGAGGTGTTCGTTATCAGCGAATTCTCTTAAAATCACTTCATCCGTTTTATGGATATCTTTAGGATCACCTGAAAGTGCTACCCAACGGAACGGTCCTTTTCCTTCGCAGAATTGCGGGCGGATAAAGGCAGGGACAAAACCAGGGAAAGCAAAGGCGTCTTTTACCCCTTCATTAAAGGCTTCTTGACGAATGTTATTCCCATAATCAAATGTCACAGCACCAGCCTTTTGCAAATCAACCATTGCCTGCACGTGCTTCACGATGCTCGCTCTCGATTGTTTTAGATATTCTTCCGGGTTAGATTCCCGTAATTTTTCGCCTTCCTCAACACTTAGACCAACAGGGAGATAGCCTGTTAATGGATCATGAGCTGACGTTTGATCGGTGACAAGATCCGGAATCTCACCGCGGCGAAGAAGTTCAGGCAGAATCTCCGCAGCATTGCCAAGTAATCCAATCGATAATGGCTCACCTTTTTCCATTGCGAGTTTGGCCATGCTAAGGGCTTCATCTAATGATTCAGCCAGCTTGTCACAATATCTCGTTTCGATCCTGCGTTCGATTCTTTTGCGGTCACACTCGATCGCAATGACAACACCATCATTCATTGTTACGGCAAGTGGCTGAGCACCGCCCATTCCGCCGAGACCTGCAGTCACGGTCAGTGTTCCTTTCAAGCTGCCGTTAAAATGCTGTCTTGCAGCTTCTGCAAATGTTTCGTAGGTTCCTTGAAGGATGCCTTGGCTGCCAATGTAAATCCAGCTGCCGGCAGTCATTTGGCCGTACATGATCAAGCCTTTTTTCTCAAGCTCGCGGAACGTTTCCCAGTTTGCCCATGCCGGGACAAGGTTTGAATTTGCAATGAGAACACGCGGCGCATTGGCATGTGACTTGAATACTGCCACAGGTTTCCCAGATTGCACTAACATCGTTTCGTCGTTTTCCAATTCTTTTAATGTAGCAATGATATTGTTATAGGCTTCCCAGTTTCTTGCTGCTCTGCCGATGCCGCCATAAACGACAAGATCTTCAGGGCGCTCAGCCACTTCAGGATCCAAATTGTTCATCAGCATCCGCATAACCGCTTCTTGAATCCAACCCTTTGTATGAAGTTCTGTACCTCTTGGTGCACGAATCGTTTCTTTTGTATTTGTCATGTTATAACCTCCAATGTAATCGCTTTATATATATCTTAATTCGAAAAACTCCTAATAAATAGATGCCTTATATTTGAATATAGCGAAAAAGGTTAGCATTAAAATGCAAAAATAAAAAAAGCAAGGCCAAAACCTTACTTTTTCCTCGATTCTTTACTTTTCTCACGTTGGCGATACACTCTCGGCGTTTGTCCTGTCTCTTTTTTAAAAACGCGGCTAAAATAGTTTGGGTCGGCGAACCCGATCCGCTCTGTAATTTCTTGGACTGTCATTGTTGTCTCTGCTAACAAGCGCCGGGCTTTATTCACACGTATGGCGGTAAGGATTTCTCTGAACGTTTCGCCTTTTGTTTGCGTCATGAGATGGCTGTAATAGCTTGGACTCATCCCGACGTGATCCGCAACCTCTTGTAAACCAAAACCCTGGATATGATAATTCTGTTCCATAAAACGGAGGCCCCGTTCAATCACATCTGTCGCAGAGTTTTCTTTTTGTTTTGCGGCCCCATCCATCAAATCAAAAATAAATAAAATCACTTCTTGAACGATGCTGAACAACACCGGTGCAGATAAAACCGTTTGAAAAATGCCATGGTACCGCTTTTCTATTTCACTAATTTGATCTAAGTGATACGTCTTCATAAAACGGCGCAGCTGGGCAAGGATACTTGTAAAACGGACACGCAATAGCTCAGGCTCAGGGTACGGCGGCTGGAAATCAGTAAAATGCTGATACAGCCAGTTCTTAACACCTTGCTTATCCCCTTCCTCTAAAGCCCTCATCCACACCCTTTGCTCCTCCGGGGTCAGGAAGGGATCAATCGTATGAAACGCGCCATCTTCCTTAACCCGAAATACCTGCTGCAAGCCCTTGAAAAAACTTAATTTGAATAGGTCCTTGGTTATCATATACATATCATGCAAGCTCTCCGCGGGTATCGATGCCGGGTGGATCGCTAAGCTTAAACGCCGGTTAGAATACTCACTGGTCCAGCGCTGCAGGATCCGCTGGCCTTCTTGCTGCAAGACCGCTTCCTCATTTTGCTTTGGCACTTGAAGGACACAAACGATATCTTTGCTTAAGGCAAAATATTGTACAGGATATGGGAGCGGGTATTGCTCCAGCCAATGATATAGGGCTGGGATGCTATCCTTTTCCTCAGGACGCAATAAGATTAAGCTGTATTCAATTTGTTCTAACGGCTGGGTCATGAATAAGGCTGCATAAGAGATGCCGGAAGCCGGCGCCAGCGCCTTATCGCTATTTGGCGCCGCAAGCGACTGCTGCGTGGCCTGTAGCAAACTTCGCTTCAGCTGCTCTTGTGACAAGGGCTTTATCAATAGAGCCATGCTTTGAAATTCAATGGCTTGCAGTGCCCGTTCAAAGACACCCTCTGCTGTTAAACAAATGACTTTCTTGACATGCCGGCGAAAAAGCAAACTTATCTCCGTCATTTGATTCGCTGGAATCATCTCTAGTTCAATAACGACAACTTCTGGCCTTTGATTTTCAATAAACCGCGCCATTTCCTCAACGTCTGCTACCTCGGCCATATGATCGAATTGGATGCGGTTCGATTGGATGAACCACTGGATCCCCGTCCGTTCGGTCTGATCCCTGTCCGCTATTAAGATACTTGCCACCTGTTTTCACTTCCTTAAACCATACACAATTAACCTTGTATTTTGGATATTACTTTATTATATATTCCCTTCATGTGAGGCTCGTCCGAATATGCATCTATTTCCTCAAACGGAACCCATTGAACACTGCTGTTCTCATCAGGCTTAACAAAAAGCGGTTCATCTTCATCACCTTCTAGTAAATAAGCGACAGATAGATGTAAGTGCGGGGCTATGTAATTTCCTCTTTTTTTATGTCCTAACACAGGCAATATATCTAAAGATATCATATCCTCAATAACAGGACGGATATTCTGGATGCCTGTTTCTTCCTTAACCTCCTTTATTGCGACATACAATAAATCGTCATCACCGTCGGCATGCCCTCCTGTCCAAGACCATGAATTATATATATTATGATGTACCATTAAAGCTTTATCTCTATTTTTATTAACGACAAATGCAGAACTTGTTATATGTACGATGTCGTTATCTCTTGTCAGTATGTCATCAAACATGTCTATACATTTAAGTATTATTGCTTTATCTTTTTCTTCTTGTTCATTCCAAGCTAGATAATTTTTTATGGATTGAACCCAATTCATGGTTTGCCATCCTTTCTCTATTAACGTTTCTGAATTCGAGAAGCATACCATAGAATCCTTAGAAAGATCAAGAAGGCTTTAGAATCGTAAAAAAAAACCAAGCCACAGCTGCTTCTGAACTGTGGCTTCAAAACTTATCTTTTATTTAACTGAATGATAATATCCTTGTCTATATAATTGTTTAAACCCGTTAAATGGTATACAGTCTTTGCAGCCCCGCAAGGCACTTTTTTATTAAACTTTGCTGTCATGGTTTTCTTTGGCAAGAGCTTCTTTTGATAATGCCCTAGCTTTATCGGAATATTGATGTCCGATTTATTTGTTACAGCAATCTGAAGTTTGACTCTGCAGTTTTTATCATAAGAGATGACCTTAGGGGTAATCGTCAGTAAATCCTTTGTTGTCGCGTTCACCACAGATCCCTTTGCCTCTGTCTCGCTTGTAAACCAAGAATAGGTCCTGCTCCCGCCTATAGTAAAAGCTGATAGATAAAGGATCGCAAGTAAACCTACAAAAATATATCTCTTTTTCATTTGGCTCCCTGTCCCCTTTATACAAAAGCCTTACCTTTATCCACCGTATGTTGATCCATCTTCGGTTTGTTTGGCTTTAACCTTTAGCGTTGCATTGTACTTTGCACCTTGATACTCATTACCGGCTTTTGCATCAAGCTTGATGCCGAACATAATATCCATATATTGATTCTCTTTTAGTTCCCAGAAAGCTCCTTCATTATTGCCTTGGCCGATCTTAATGGTTTCTGAATCAGCAGCTGCCTTCACTTGATCATCTGTCAGGATACCGCTTACAGCTTCAACACCTTTTGGCAGCCCTTGAACAGCAACAGACCTTTCATTTGTTGGACCTTTAAACAATTTTTCAAGGTTAATTTTGGATGCCTCAAAGACATCTTCATCTGGCTTTGTTGTATACTTCATAGCAATAAAGCCAATTTTGTACCCGTCTAATGATGCTTTATCAACAGATTGGGAAAGTGTTGCTTTAAGATATGTGTCCAGATCCCCGCTATTCTTTAGAGTGAGCCATTCCCCGTATTGCAACTGAGATGGCGCGAACTTTTCACCTGAGAAAATAGGTGTTGTGATATCTTTTCCATCATTAATTTGCAATGTGCCATTTTCCATGGCCCCTTTGGCTTGTGTTTCCGATGTGAACCATGAATAGGTGCCAAATCCTGCCGATGCGATCAGTGCACCCGCCAAGGTTGTCCCTAACAAAAACCTTTTCGTCTTCTTCAAGTCAATTCCTCCCTTTTCATTTTGAACCGTTCATACAGCTCCAGTAATACGTAACCCGCCAATGGCAGAAAAATAAGCAGAATCACGCCAATAGGGCGGCGGGCAAAATTCACAACATAGCCTGCATTAGGAATCTGAAAAGTCTGCTTTCCTACTAAATGCTCGCCAGGTACACTCTTTTGGTCTTTAACATTATTGTTGTCACCTTTAGTTACAAAAGAAATGGCGCCCTGTTCATGGTTGATTTTAATCACCCTGTGGGTAATTAACCTTTCATGATCTCCTTTGAAAGTGATCACGTCGCCTTTCTTAATATCTGCAGGATTCACCTGTTTGGAAATCACCAAATCTCCAGTTTCAAAAGTGGGATTCATACTATTGGATAAAACAGTCAATGGCATATAGCCGAGAAATGAGACAGGCCAGCCCGGATGCTTGATAGACTGATAGGCCGTGATCACCAACAGCAAAATAATGACACAAAAAATAAGCTGCATAGTCAGTCTGAATCCTCTATTGATGATATTTTTCATTTCGGCATCCCACTCTCTGTCTAAGGTGATAAAGGGGCGCCACTTCCCGGCACCCCTTATATTTTTTATTAATTATTCGGTTCAAGCCCCAATGCTTCCAAGAAATCATTCAATCCTTTTTTGCCGAGTTTTGCTTGCGGTTTGGCGTTTTTGCCAGCATCAGGTCCAACTTTTAAGAAGTTCTTTTCGATATAACGGATATCTGTTTCGTTGACGATCCCATCTTGGTTAATATCCGCCTTCTTGTTCTTTTTGCCATAGTGGGCAACAACCCGCATGACGTCCTTAATGTCAATCATCTTGTCCTGGTTGATGTCGCCTGCGTAATTGTAATGGTTAGGCGGCATATAGTAGTAAATACCGGCCAGCTCACCGTCTTGTTCCTTACTGAGTTTAACGGATTCAATCCTCTTCAGATGTCCCGGTACTTCAAAAATAATTTTGTACTCATTCTTAGCTACAGGAAGACCTTGGATGACAAAATGACCGTTATCATCTATCGTGCCATCATATACTTTGCCATTTGGTGCTTTCGCATAGACTTTGGCACCGATTTTGGTAAAGTCCGTATCATAATCCAACTCCCCGCTATCCTGCATAAAGGCTTCAGGGAAAATAAAGCCTTGGACTTTTGAGTGTTTCGATATGATTTTAAACCAGTCAGAGCCGAAAACTGGTATTGTCGAAGTCTCCGAGCTGCCTGCTTTGTTATATGAGAGTTTATTAAGTGATAATTGGGTAAAGCCGTGGTAATATTGGTCATCTGTCAATTTAAACGTGACATCAAGGAAGGCAGCACTCCCGTCAAACCCTTTAACCTCATCACCTTCAAGGGAGGCACCGACATTTACTGTATTGCTCCAGTCTCCTTCCTTAATAGTAGGCTTTTTTAATTTAACGTTAAGACCATTTTCTTCAGCATATTCTTTAAACGCCTTGTTTACCTTAACATCCCTAAACTTATATTGATCTTTAGGATATTCAATATCAAGATTACCAGAAGTCAGCTTTTTAACATTATTTAAGCTCAATGTCAGCGTAATCTCATCGCCAAGTTTGATGCTATCCTTGTTATAGGTAGATTTGGCATATGCCGTGCCCTTCTTCACAAACGTATACATCGGCCTTCCTGCAGGGTTACCAGCTGTTGCCATGTCAAACGGTAACAGAGCTAATTGCAGCGGTCCATCTTCAACTTCTTTTGGTTCAACCCCAAACTTCATATCACCATTTGCCTGAACTGGAAGAAATCCGGTTGGAAAAGGCGAATTTTGATAATAGATGACCGTATTCTCGGATTGATCATATTTGAGTCCTCTTGAATTTAGTAAATCAATCGTTGAATCATAGACATTAGTGTGGACCCATGCGGCATGGTGACCATCCTCATCCGTATACATGGATTCATCAAGTTCATAGACACCTGGTTTGTAATCTTTAAATGTCATTTTAGGCGGTGTATTATCGACGACAGCCACATTGCTATTGGTATAATCCGCTCCACTTTCATCGTGAGCTGTCGCAACAAGATTATAATCCCCTTCTGGCAGCTTGACAGGATCGTCGGCTATCGGTTTGTCAGGATCTCCAGTAAATGGATAAACAATACCCATGAACCCTCGTATATTGTAATATTCCACACCTGGTATCATGTTTTCTGCATTCATGGTGCCTACAAATCCTAGCGCTTTGCCAGTTTTCCCATCGGTGACGATAACATCAATGGTTTTCATTGGGCTGTTAAGCTGAAAGGAAAATCCAGTAAACGGAACCATATATTGATGATAATTGGTCATGTCGTTGGTAATAGCCGGGCGAGCAAGATTGATATAACCAATGCCTTTTTCAGTGACCCGAATGGCAAAAGGAATTTGGTAGGCTTCTTTTTCATCATTTTTATTAGCGATATGGATGTAGCCTTCATACCAGCCCTTTTCTGCGGAGGCAGGGATATGGATGGCTGACTCGATATCTTTTGATTTTCCGGCAGCTACATTGATCGATTCCGGCATTTGCATCTCTACGCCATTCTTCTTGGCATCTTTTATATTATCGTTAGCTTTCGTAAATTCAGCTGTTATGTTATAGATTTTGGCCTGTTTGCCGTTATTTTTCACGACAACTTTGCGTTTGTCTTCGATCGGTTTATCGCTATCTGGAAAGTACTCGCTGCCAAAAGCGATCGAACCTGTTTTCTCTTCGATATTAACAATCTGTCCGTTTTCATCTTCATTTTTTGTCTGGTCGATGACTGTTGCGGACCCATTCGCGTGAACCGCCTCGTAAGCATCAACCCGTCCTGCCCCAACTTCATAGACAGAATAGTTACCATTTAGATCATCTGCAGTATTCATCAGAGCTGTCTTCACATCAAAAGGATTATCATTTGAATGCGCTTGCAGCATAAGCGCCGCGACACCGGCAACATGAGGCGTTGCCATCGATGTTCCGGAAAGACGGCCGTACGCTGTATCGTATTGATCGCCATCCTGGGGCGCATTGATATATTCAGGCAAAGTTGAGAAAATAGCGACACCTGGAGCGACAACATCAGGTTTGATATCCCAGTTTTTCGCGACAGGTCCTCTTGAACTGAAGTCTGCTAAGTGATCGCCTTCTGTTTCAACATTTCCTTGTTCACCAAATGTAAAGGACGCATCCCCTTTATCCACAAGGGCTTTCAGGCGTTCCCCATCAGCTTTCGACATCGTAAATGTAGCGGTAAAGCCGGTTCCTTCACCGAGGTAATATGGGATATCCCCTTTTTCATTGTTATAAAGAATAGCCGCTTCGGCCCCAGCTTTTGCCGCATTTTGGACCTTTTCAGCCAAAGGATTGCTTCCGCGCTCGATGAGGGCGATTTTCCCTTTCAGATCTTTGCCCTTCACATCGTCTGCTGTTCCTTGTCCGATATCTGCTACAGGAAGTGTCTTTCCCTTTAATTCTTTTAACTGATCAGTGAAATTTTTCGCTAATAGTTTCATAGCGCCAAATGTTTCATCTCCGGCAGTCCCAGTGTATGTCGGAATGGTAATCGACACGTCGCTTGCACCGACTGAAATCGGCAGGGCCGCCGTTCCTGGTGAACCTAGTGTGCCATCTTTTGGTCCGGCGTTTCCAGCTGCAACAACAGCCACAACGCCCGACAGCATCGCATTATTCAATGCTACAGATGTTGGAGTAAGCGGATCATTTTGCGTATCACCTAATGATAAGTTAATGACATCCATGCCATCTTTGACGGCCTTATCTATCCCTGCAATGACGTTACTCATTGCGCCGCTGCCGTATGGTCCTAGGACACGGTAACCGTAGACATCGGCATCAGGTGCCACACCTTGGACAGCATAATCTAAATCAGCGGCTTTTTGACCAGCGATAATCCCCGAAACATGTGTGCCATGCTCCGTATAGTAAGTTTCCGATGTTCCTGGATAGATTTCCGGATAGTCGGTTGCTTTCCAGTCCTTATAGGTTGTTTCCATCGGATCCGCATCATTGTCAACAAAATCCCATCCTTTGACAGAGTTCGGATCAACTTTTTTGGGATCTTGTCCATCTTTGCTGCGGTAACCAGCATAGGCGCCAGTGAGATCTGGATGATTGTAATCAATGCCCGTATCAATAACACCGACTTTAATCCCTTTACCAGTAATGCCTTCATCATGGAGCTTGTCCACGCCGATTTGTCGTTCACTATCTACCATTCTGGACTGGATTTGTTTTTCTTTTTTCACTTTTGGCGGATCAAGCTTGACCGTGTCATCCTTCCAGACACGTGCCACAACACCTGTTTGCAAGAGGTCACGAACGGCGTTTGCCTGTAGTTCCATTGCTACACCGTTAATCGCATGACGGTATTCTCTCGTAATCTTGGCATCTTTCAGGTTGTTATCCTTGCTGCGTTTGCTCTTAAGTTTTTGCAGATGGCTTTTAAACGTTTTATGAGAGTCTTCAACTTTTGCTTTTGCAGCGGAAAGACCCATTTTCTTGCCTTTTGCCGCTTTTGATAACACATCGACCTTCGCAGGTTTTTGTTCGAACTGGACGATGACCTTGATCTTCTTTGGACTTGTGATGTCAATATTGGGATCGATGGTAAATCCCGGTCCCGCCTTGAGTTCGTTCAATGCCCTGCGCTGTTTATCGGTCAGCGATTTGAGTATTTGATCCGCATTCTTGATCCCTTTTAATTGGGATTCTTTTGCAGAAGACGATTGACTTGGAGTTGCTGAGAATAATAATAATATTAAAGATAGAACAACAATCAGCAGCTTCGACCATTTTCTTTTCCTCAAGCGTTTTCCTCCTCTTAATCTTTTTGACAGCAAATATGACACTAATGTCTTATAAGCATCAATCCTTCCGCAAAATAATGATAAAATAATAACTAACTCCATAAAGCAGTTACATCAGGGGCAGTGCTGCACAAATTGACATATTATTGATGCTTATGTTACAAGAGTGCCATTTGTTTGTAAATTGGGGTAATTTGTTGTTTTCTGACACCCATTTCCTCATAGAGCTCTTTATAAACAGATCTAAAGATCTATACCAAAATATCTAGTACGCCGCTTTTTATCATCTTAAGAAAAATGCCATCAGAGGAGGAAAATGAATGTATGAGGGGAAGATCATTAAGTTCTACCGCAAAAAAGCTCGTTTAACACAGGATCAATTAGGGCAAGGCATTTGTTCTGTGACACACATCAGCAAAATCGAACGCGGACTGACCGAATATTCCCCTGAGATCACAAACATGCTGGCAGAGCGTCTCGGGATCGATATGACCGATAAACTTAACAAATTATCCAGCCTAAAGAAAAGACTTGACCAATGGCATGATGCCATTAGTTCACAAAGGCTTGATGAGGCAAAGGCGATAAAAAATGAACTTGATCAAAATAACTTAATCCCAATTTCCGATTACCATCTGCTTTATCAATTGCTTATTGCGAGGTATTTCTTGATGGTTGGTGACAGCCCCGCCGCTAACAAGCAGATTAAAGCCATACAAAAGAACTATAAAAAATTACCCCAATTTGAGGACAATTTATTTAAACATGTTCGCGGCATTTATCATTTGTTTATAGGAGAACATTTTACAGCGATCGATATATTGAGGACGATCCAGCCGGAACTCTATCAAAATCCCAAATATTACTATCACTTAGCGGCCGCCTATCACCACATTCATTCACCCGTAAAAGCTTACTACTATGCAGAAAAGGCTTTGCAATTTTTCAAGCGGGACAACAATTTCCTTGATATTATCGATGCTGAAATGCTGATGTTGATTCAGGTGGAGGTGGACAAACATCGTCCATTTGAAGAAACAGTCGAACAATATAATAGGCTGCTGCATAGCTGCGATCTTTGCCATTCTGTCGATAAAAAAGGGAAAGTTCTTCATAACTTCGCTTATGAACACTTAAGCAGGAATAATTACAAAAAGGCTGCATCACTTTATAAACAATCGATGGATCTAAAGGATAAAGGGACAGATATCTATCTTCTTTCTTTGGAGGGGTATGTCCGCAGCTGTTTCTTTGAGAGGCTATTATCGGAGGAAGAATTATTAGGGATGGTCCATGATGGCAAATCTACAGCTTCGGCACTTAATGATGACATCTACATTCTTCTTTTCAACCTGCTTGACTACTTAATTAAAGGGCAAAAGAAACGGTATCATACTTATATGAAGGAAAAGGCTCTCCCTTATGTCCAATCCCATGGCTTTATTCATATAACCATACAGTATCAAAAAGAACTTTACCGATATTACGTTGAAACCGGCCAGACGGAACTTGCTTTAGAGATCGCAGACCAAATTATTAATAGGGATGATGGGGATGGAAGGGAAATCAAAACGAAGGGCTAACGATATTTGGATATTTATGTTAAGGTGAATTTGAAAGATACCGAGCGTGAAAGAGGTGCTTTGATGTTTTTTGACATTTACTTTATTTTGGCTGCTGCTTTGGTCGGCGGCATTATTGCAATCGCCGGTTTTATAATGATTTTTGCAAAAAAAGTCAAGCAGCCAAAGGAGGAGCTTCAGCGGAAGGTTGCCTTGCTGGAGGAAGAAGTTAAAAACCTTAAATCGGATAATAAAAGGTAACAACTTAAATTGACGCGACCTGAGGGGACGATTTGGTCGCTTTCGTGCCCGACCAGGCCGCTTTTTCCGGTCCACGGGCACGATTCGAACACTTGCCCATCATTTAGGTTCGCTCTCTGTCACAATTTCGAAAGTCACACCGAACTTGTCCGTCACATTACCAAAGGCAGGGCTAAATGGCGTTTTTTCAAGCGGACAATTGACCCGGCCGCCTTCCCGTAGGGCTTCGAAAATTCGCTTGGATTTCTCCACATCGCCTGTTGATATACAAATCATAACTTGATTCCCTTTCAAAGCAGGCGGGCCGGGTGTATCGGTAAACATAAGAGCGGCTTCGTCCACTTTTATTTCCGCAAATGAAATCCGGTCTCTTATCGCCAAAGGACAAGGAAATTCAGGACTTTCCATCTCACCGTAAGTTTGAGTAGAAACAATTTTGGCGTCCAATGCCTTTTCATAAAATTGGATCGCTTCTTTTGCGTTTCCGTTCATCATTAAATAGGGGGTCATTCGTATTGTCATGATCAAACAGCTCCTTTTTGATGATTTAAAAGATGTCTTTAATCTAAAAACCTATCTTTCAACTTCGGATCAGGAATCATACAACTCTCACTTTTTCCGAACCATTTATACCGATTCCTAGCCACAATATCGTACACGTGGTCCCTTATCTGCCGCGGGATAAATCGAACAATATACAGAAGCTTCCAAAAGCCTTTCAAGTGTCTGCAAACACGAAGGGCTGCACTCGATTTGCTGTACCACTCACCATCTTTTATCAGTATAAAACTGTCACTATTTTCGGGGATACCATAACCTTTTATTAATTCCTTCCCCGCTTCACCTTGCAATGATGCAAATTTAAAATAACCTTTAGGGTCCCTTTTTATAATAAATTGGACACTGCCGTTGCAAAGGTTGCACACACCATCGAACAATACAATATTTTCATAATGACTAATGGGAATGCTCCTTTCTATGCAGTGGCGTACAACTTAAGGGTTCGGCGTCGTTCCCAAACCCCAGCCAGGGGCAGACGAAGGCGGCGCCTATGACGACATTTGAAGGCATTACTTTAATGCTAACATTCGTACTGTTTATTATCGGCCTGTTATCATAGATAAACCAAGACAAAAATAGACCCCCTGAGTTTGACAGCTAGGTGAGGTCTATTTTTACATCGACGCTGCCCTTTGAAGGGTACGTCTATTGCTGACCGCGGATGTTCACAGCACCTACGGTCAATTTATTTTACGGTTAAATATGTCTCTGTATTCATTATACAACAAACTCGAAAATGTTAAACCATTTTGGCATTTTTAAGACCCATTTCACCATATCTTTTAGTTAAATAACCTCAGAGCCATTTTCATCTTACTTTTGATTCTTTCTATCATTGTTGGTATAGGGTGGAAAGCCGTTCATTATGGGAATCTTGAAGTTTCGCCCGATCAAGAGCGGGTTATCCGTTGCCGCGGTTCTTGTATTGTTTACGATTAATTTGGAGAAAACCATTTCGCTTGAAAATAAATCGGGGCCCTCGCCCCGATTACCTTTTGCCATCACGCGTTCATAAACACATCCTCGAGCGACCGCTCCTCTACCTTTACTTCGTAGAGATCTACGCCCCCATCTAACAAAGCTCTTGTCAATCTAGGAAGCTCGTCATCCGAGGGTAATTGTAATAGAGTAAACTCCCTTTTTGTCTCAACAAATGCCAAATTCAAGCCGCTTTTTTCCTTCAGTTCGTTGACCACCTCAGCTGTAAGTACGGGCTTGGTTCTAACTGCTAACTGCACGCCGCCTTCAGCCTGTGCCTTTAA
This sequence comes from Scopulibacillus darangshiensis, assembly GCF_004341035.1. Taxonomy (GTDB): domain Bacteria; phylum Bacillota; class Bacilli; order Bacillales; family Sporolactobacillaceae; genus Scopulibacillus; species Scopulibacillus darangshiensis. The sequence goes on along the minus strand of NZ_SLXK01000004.1, from coordinate 114,616 downwards.
TTCCCTTGGTGTCCCTAGTTTTTTTATGACACCGTCCGTTAGAATCCCCACTCTGTCACTTACCTTTTCTATTTCGTCAAGGTTGTGTGATGTCAGGAAAATCGTCTTTCCTTCCTCCTGCAGTCTTGTGACCATCTTCCGGACCACAATCGCTGATTCAGGATCAAGCCCTGACGTCGGTTCATCCAGAATAATCAGTTCAGGATCGCCCAGCAGAGCTTGAGCAATACTAATCTTCTTTTTCATCCCGAAGGAATAGGATTTGATCTTCTTACCGCCCGCTCCCTTCAAACCGACTTCCTCCAAAAGTTCCTCGTAACTTCTTTTTGTCCGCATATCCCCTGCAAGGTTCCCCATATACCTTAGAAAATCGATGCCTCGCATATGTTGATATAAATTAGCAATATCAGGCATGACACCGATCTTTTTCTTGACCCTGTCAAGCTCACCACCTGGTGTACCGAGAATGCTGAATGACCCCGAGCTTTTCCTGGTAATTCCGGTTAACGTATGTATAAAAGTTGATTTCCCAGCCCCATTATGTCCGACAAAACCGAACACTTCGCCTTTTTCAACCGTCAAATTAATCCCATTTAGCACATTTGCTGAACCATAGCGCTTTATCAAATTTTCTACTTCGATAGCTTTCATGTTTATAAGTCCCTTCTTTCCATGATTAAAACAGACATAAGGAAGAAAATGATCCCGATCGCGAGCGGTATAAGGACATAACCAAAGGACTGGTCCAAATAATAAAAAGGCAAAATGTATTTAAATGGCACCAGGTACCATTTATCAATAATCATTGATACAGAACCTAGTATCGGCAGGGCAATGCCAAGAAGAATGCCCAAAAACATGGTTAACTTCGTCTTCGGCACAATCGTTGAAATAAATACTGCGAGACAAATAATATAAAACAGAAAAATGAGTGTCCTTAGGTACTCCTCACCATTCCAGACCTGGGAAATCAAGCTGATAATTGCATAGGATACGGATATCGTGACCACCCAAAATAACGTGGCTCCAAGCAATTTCCCAAACATTACTTGAGGCCGGGATGTCTTGGTGACAAGCAGCCTCATGGTTTTCATTTCCGTTTCACTGTTGACGATGTCATGTGAGATGGCAAAGACAAACAGAAAGCCGAAGATGAATACGATCAGACTTAGACCTGCGCTGTATACATCACCTGCTTTTATCCCCTCTTTACCAAGTTCGCTAATGAGAAACGGATTTTCTTTTAAAAACAGAGCCGATTTATACGATACAAACGTAATGAACAGAATGATCAAGATTGCGCGAATGCTTTTTATCGAATCAGTAAATTCCCTTTTTAATATATGTATCATTTGAATCCTCCCTGGCTTTTAATTGAGATCATGCAGCTCTATTTTTTCTAATTCTTTTTTTCGTTTCTTCTTTAAAGATTTTCTTCCTTTGTCCCATTCACCAAGTAAAATAGCCGACCCGGCTAAAAGAGCTAGGAGCGTGATTGCCATTCTAAAACCGGCCTGCAGGAAAATCCTAGTCATAGTAAATGGAAAGAGCGCGGAAAAACTTACAAACTGGAAAAGAAGCTTCACGCATTCTTATAGGACTCAGGTTCCGTTATTTGTGAAAAATTAACTCAAATAGCCTCTTGAATGACCGAATAACGGAACCACAGTCAGATCCGCTCATAAAATACAGCATTTTGCCACAAATAGACGAGATTTACCTATTCATACTTTAATTTACCTTTTGCTCGGTTTCAACCGCTTTTTTATTCTCTTTACTAATCAAATGGGTGACAAACCACATCGTCCCGGGGAGCGACCGGGTGCTGCGGTAAGCCAAATACTTGCCCTTCCAAACCGGATGATATTTTTGCTTGAAACGACGCAGACCGCTGAAGCTGTACATATAATTGACATTATTGAAAATGGCGGCGGCTATCCTTTCAGATACAAAGGAGTATTGGTGCTGCCCGACATTTGATAATGGCGCCATGCCCATATTGAAGGTGTTGTACCCCTCTTCTTTAGCCCATTGAAAAAGTTGGATGAAGAGGGCGTCCATTATGCCGCTTGGCGCATGAGGAACATACCGCATCAGGTCAATCGACAGCTCACCTGCTTGATAAACCGGCATAAGACTCATGAAGGCAATCATATTCCCATCCTTATCTGAAAGGGTCGCAATTGGGGCCTGTGATAAGTAAGTTTTATCAAAGTAACCAAGTGAAAACCCTTTTTCTCTTTTCCGTCCGAGCCATTCATCTGAGACCTTTTTCACCCCATGGATAAAGTCATCTGAAAACGGCGGGGTTACGATGTCGAATGTGTAGCCCTCCCTGGCAAAACGATTTAAGGTTGCCCTTAAGCCAGCATTCTTTTTTCCCGCTGTAGTAAAATCGTCAAGCGACACAAGCGCTTCTTCCCCCAGCTTGAAAAATTGGTAGCCCAGGTCATGGTACACCGCCAGATTCTCACCGTTAATTTGATAATAAATACACTGATAACCGTAAAGATCGGCTTCACTGTTAAATTCCTGAACAACTTTAGATAACGATCTCCTGTCACCGGATGGGTCACCTAAAACAACCAGCCGGTTTCCGATTTTGGCAAATTGCAATAAGGCCTTCCCGTCACTGCTGAAGAAAAAGCGTTTATCCCCCAAAAAGCCAAGATGACTTAATACATGCCCGCCATGCTCCTCAAGGAATGTCTTCAACTTGTCAAAGTCAGGCGGCTCACCTGGGATGCCTTGCTGTGATTTATTAAATATAAAGACGAATAATAGCGTAAAAAAGAAAGCAAAGATCAAGGCAACAGCGGCAATTTCATAAAAATAGACAAGCAAATGCTGGTCACCATTCACTAGCGACAGAAAGCTATGGATTAAAACAGAATAGAGCCACATGGCAAGAATCGACAAGATAAAGATCTTGATGAAATGATATAGTGTAAAAGGGCTGCTCACTCTGACAAATTGTTTTCTCATCACAAAAAGAAAGATAAAGGCAATGAATGACACAACACTAATCCATAGTGAAAGAACCAGAATCCCCAGGACAAAGGAAATGATTAATAGGGTATTAACCATATAAAGCGCACGTTTGGTTCGAAAATACATTTCCTTTGCACGGAAAAAAAGCGTAAGACTTACCCCTAGTAGCAAGGCATAACACAAAAACATTAATGGCCTTGAAAGGATCATGAACCCTTCATCATTTACCTTAAAGAGGACGATTTCCAGGGTAACATTCAGGAAAATCCACAGACTGATGCTAATCGTTATTAGCGAAAACAACAGATAGCCAAGCCTTTGAAATAATTGACGTTGAAGCGACCACATCACATTTGTTGTTTCAATCGCAGGTGTAAACACCCTGTTTTCTTCAATTTTTTTCATTACCGTTCCGGTCATTTCAGTCGCCGCAAAGACCAATCCTATGACGAACGGAATGAAATAGTAGACAATCCGGTACATTAGAAGTGCCGTTAAAACCATGCCTTTTTCAACATCATATGCTTGCATGCCAATAAGGAACATGAGATCAAAAGAGCCAAAACCCCCGGGCACCAAGCTAATCAATCCGGTGACCGCAGCCACAACAAAAACACCGAGCACCTGCGAGAGTGTTAAGGGCAGCCCGATCAGCTTCAGAATAACAAATAACACACCAGCCGCAGCAAGCCACTCTGCCAGGGATACGACAGAATACTTCAGGGTCAGCTTTAGCGAAGCTGTATCTGACTGTTTAAATTTAGGATAAAGCGCATAGGCAGGTGCAAAAAGGATGACGCCAATAATGACTGGCCACAGCCATTTTTCACTAGCCAATAAAGCGTGAATGGGAATGATACCGATAATAGCAAGGAATGATAATATCGATAATCCATTGAGCATCGCTGGCGTCATCCAGCCAATACTTTTTAAAAGGTTCTTTTTTTGCTCAGTATGTTCTTTATATAAAATGGCACGCATACCCGCCCCCGCCAAACCCCCAAAGCCAATCAACCCATTAAATGAGTTGGCTATCCAAGAAACACGAAAAATTTTAAGAAACGGAACCGGCAACTTTATTGAGCGGATCATGACTAAATCATAAAAGAACATGAATGAAATGGCGAGAAGTCCGCATATGATGATTACGACAAACCCGCCGGTCGGCAGGGCTAGAATCGCTTTCATCGAATCCCTTAAGGAAAGACCCGAAAGCTCACGGCGCCCTTGTATGTAAATGAAGATGATCAATAATATTGGAAAGAGAACCTTCCCAACCATAAGCAGCTTTTTCTTAATATCCGGCGGCATGGGTCTTTGACTCCTTTTAAAATTCGATTACAGCGGTAAAATGACATGCCTTATTATGACGAACGACATGGGCTTAAAGTTCCACAAATTAGCCATAGCTGTTTTCTAATTAATGTACAGAAGACTTTTTCTCTTTTTTATAGCTTATCCCAACGTAAACGGCTGTAAAGATAATGCAACTAATTTATGCATTGAGTAATCCATCCGAAAATATGTTATACCATCCTATAAAAAATCCGGAATTAACAAAAAGCAATTCCACATCATCACTTTTCTCAAAAAGACCACCCCGCCATTTAACTACTTTACCATATAATACCTAGATTGCTACCCCATTTTTCCACTACTCTCCTCTTTTTGTGAGGAATCACAAAATGTACTATAATCAGCATATATATGTTGAATCGAAAAGAGAGGATCATGCCTATGAAGGACCCATTCAAATATGGTTTTGATCGGGCTGAGGATATGGCGGAGCGGATCAGCGAAGTCCTTGAGTGCCCTATTACAATCGAGGATGTCAATCACAGGCTTCTGGCATACAGCACCCATGACAATTGCACGGACCCGGCCCGCATTTCCACGATTATCGGCAGGCGCGTACCTGGTAAAGTGATTAATAATTTGTGGAAAGACGGCACGATTCCAAAGTTGTTGGCCTCTGATGAACCGGTGCGGGTGAAAAGTATTGATGAGGTCGGCTTAGGCGATCGGGTAGCCATTTCCATATGGCGCAATAATGAGGTCTTAGGTTTTATCTGGGCACTGGAAATTAATAAAAAACTGTCTGATCAGGATTTAGAGCTTTTGAAAAAGGCAGCACAAGCCGTCAAAAGCAAGCTGTTAAAAATGCATGTTCATGAATCCGAGAAGGTAGAGAGGAATCAGGAGTTTTTTTGGAAAATATTAACAGATAATTTCTCATCGAGCCATGAAATGAAAGAAGGGTTCCAAAAAAGGCATCTCACACCGCCTTCACAATATGCTATCGCCATTTTAAAATTCAATGATGAAATTGCAGATGCAGCCGAAAAGCAACTGCTATACCTGCTTAACACATCACATCATGTCCAAATCGTCCTTTCGACCATTGATTATGATCAATTTATTATGTTAATTGAACCAAAAGGTGACAGGCCGTTATACGATGCCAAAACGTTCATGGGATGGCTTCTCGCCCAATTGAGCGAAAGGTTTAATATACACAGCGCACGCTCAGGCGTCGGTGGACTTTACACCAATCTTCTTGATATAGAAAAGAGCTACAGACAAGCACTATCGGTTCTCTTGATAAAAAAGAGGTTTCCACAGGAGACTAACCAGTTGGACACGATCTCAGAGCTCGGCCTTTATCAATATTTGGATATCTACCGCGAGCAACGCAAAAAAGATGGCTTTGTGAATTATTCACTAAGGAAGCTTAAAGAATACGACCAAAAGCATCATACCAATTTGACCGAATCATTAAAGGTGTTCTTGGAAAAGGACAGCAATGTAAACACCGCTGCAAAAGCCCTCAATGTCCACATCAATACCCTTAGCTATAGGCTTAAGCGGATGGCTGACATTGCGGAAATTGACTTGCACAACGCCAAACAGAAAATGACCATCTATCTGGATTTAAAGATTGATGAGATGAATTTGTGATTTTTCACAAATTCATTTTTTTATTTTCTCCTTTTTTCACGAAGAATTTGTCTGCAGAAAATCTTACAATAATATTAAGAGATTAATATAGATTAAACTTAAAAAAATTAAGGAGGAATGTTTCCATGATTATTGGTGTACCTCGCGAACTAAAAAATAATGAAAACCGTGTTGCCTTAACACCTGCTGGCGTCGTATCTTTTGCTGGTGCTGGTCATCGCGTATTAATTGAAAAAGACGCTGGAATTGGAAGCGGCTTCACGAACGAAGATTATCAAGCTGCAGGTGCAGAAATCATTGAGAGTGCTGCTAAGATTTGGGAAGCAGAGATGGTCATGAAGGTGAAAGAACCGATCGCCGAAGAATACGGTCATTTCCGCGAAGGTCTTGTGCTTTTCACTTATCTTCACCTTGCCGCAGAGCCTGCATTGACTAAAGCTTTAACAGAAAAAGGTGTTACAGCCATTGCCTATGAAACTGTAACTGAAGGCCGCACATTGCCGCTTCTTACACCAATGAGTGAGGTTGCCGGTCGTATGGCAGCCCAAATCGGTGCTCAATTCTTACAAAAACCAACAGGCGGACAAGGTATTCTCCTATCTGGTATTCCTGGGGTTAACCGCGGTAAAGTAACGATCATCGGCGGCGGTGTCGTTGGAACCAATGCTGCAAAATTAGCGATTGGCTTAGGTGCTGATGTCACAATTCTAGACCTAAGCGCTGAACGTCTTCGCCAGTTGGATGACATTTTCGGCAATCAAATTAAGACGCTCATGTCCAGCCCGCTTAATATTGCGCAAGCTGTTTCGGAAGCTGACTTACTAATCGGTGCCGTCCTAATTCCTGGTGCTAAAGCACCGAAGCTTGTTACTGAAGACATGGTCAAAACAATGAAACCTGGTTCTGTCATTGTCGATGTTGCGATTGACCAAGGCGGTATCGTTGAAACGAGCGACCATATCACAACACATGATAACCCAACATATGAAAAGCACGGTGTCGTTCACTATGCTGTTGCCAACATGCCTGGTGCCGTTCCGCGTACATCCACTATTGGCTTGACAAACGTTACAGTGCCATACGGTCTGCAAATTGCCAATAAAGGGGTAACCAAAGCGATCGCTGAGAACCCAGCACTTAAAGCAGGTCTTAATACGGCTAAAGGTGAAGTCACCTTTGAAGCTGTTGCTCGTGACCTAGGCTATACCTATGTCCCAGCTGATGTTGCATTAGACGGACTTGTAGAAGTTAACTAATCTTAATACACCAAACGGAGCAGGAATAGACCCTGCTTCGTTTTTTTTATTCAAGTCGAACCCCGTCATTATTTCCCGGAAAATAATGACGATAATTGCTACAACAGGTCGGGAAATTAGCCTTTCCGATGATAGTAATATTCCATCCAGCGCCACATGCCGATTCCCCATATAACACCGCCGATAGTTGTAAATAGAATAACAAATAAGAGATCAGACACTGCTTTTTCCAAAAATACACCGTCAAGTAAATTGATAACAAGTATTGAACATACAGAGGTTAGTAATCCAAAATACAACATGCCATAATCATAAATAAAACGATACTTTCCTTTACGTCGAATCTCAGCCCATCTTTCATCATTAAAGGCCGCTTTAATCATCCTTTTCACCTACCCTGCAATGACTATGATAAATATATTAAGATCGATCTAAATATATGAATCCATTCTTCCACATGGGCAGGGGAAGTATACGAAAACAAAAATCTCTCTTTAATCGAGAGATTTTTAGGGTCAGTTCCCTTTCATTCTTTTATACTATCTAAAAGGATATAACCAAAAACTATCCCAGCGACCACAATCATTAGGTCATACATAAGCTATTTGGGCCCATCATGTATGATTTCCATAAGCATCCGTAAGTTTCTGGTGATCGTCCGTAAGAATTTCAATTTTTCCGTAAGAATCGGGTTTTGTTCCGTAACTTCTCGCCTTTAGCATAGATGGAGGGTTCCAACCTTTAATCCAAAAGGCAATTATGAAATGACCTCAGAAAAAAATGAAGGTTTCTTGGGGAAGGGGGTTCGGGATGTTTGTACTGAATCTTACCAAGTACAGCGTTCCCGACCTTGGTCACTGTTGGTATGATAACCCCCCATAAAATGACAAATGTAATAACAATAAGTGTGACACCATTGATAAATGCAGCAAGGACGCCGGCACGGTGATAACCAAATGTCCGTTTTCCATCTACCAGTTTCACCCAATATTAATCATGCTTGGCATGTCTCAGCGTTTGCTCCAAAATATTCATTACATGATCATCATCTGGGGAATAGTAAATCGAAGTGCCCGCCCGCCGCGATTTGACCAAACGGATGCTTTTTAAAAAGCGAAGCTGATGGGAAACTGTTGATTGCAGCATACCAAGAGTGTTTGCTATTTCATTAACCGAGCATTCCTTTTGAAAAAGTAAATGCAAAATCTTTATCCGAGTCGGCTCTGACAACGCTTTAAAAATTTGGGATACCGTGTTCAGCGTTTCCTCTTGAAGGGGTTCATTACGTTCGAGTTCCTCCATAATCTCACCTTACTTTGTTATATCGTTATATTATCATACCAGTTATGATGAAAAGAATAAAATGACATATCTTGGCCTGCCCGTTTCCTAAAGAAGGCGCTGGCGACTTTGGTGTCTTCGTCGTCCCGATGAACAACCTCTATCCGGTCTTTTTATCGATTTCGGGCGTTCATCCCGCTTATGAAAGACAATTCTCCCTCTTTTTCTCCGGTTTTTGTCGTTCACCCCGCTTATGAAAGACATTTCACCTCTCATTTTGCTGTCTTTTGTCGTTCATCCCGCCTATGAAAGACATTTCACCTCTCATTTTGTTGTCTTTTGTCGTTCATCCCGCTTATGAAAGACATTTCTCCATTCATTTTACTGTCTTTTGTCGTTCATCCCGCCTATGAAAGACATTTCGCCTATCACTTTGTTGTCTTTTGTCGTTCATCCCGCTTATGAAAGACATTTCGCCTATCACTTTGTTGTCTTTTGTCGTTCATCCCGCTTATGAAAGACATTTCACCTCTCATTTTGCTGTCTTTTGTCGTTCATCCCGCTTATGAAAGACATTTCGCCTCTCACTTTGTTGTCTTTTGTCGTTCATCCCGCTTATGAAAGACATTTCACCTCTCATTTTGTTGTCTTTTGTCGTTCATCCCGCTTATGAAAGACATTTCTCCATTCATTTTACTGTTTTTTGTCGTTCATCCCGCTTTTTCTAGGCAAGAATGCCCTTAAAATTCCTTTTCAATGGCATTTCCCCTTATTTTCACAACGGAAATTATTTTATCCAAGCCAAGAAATCGGCCTCCTTTATAATTAACGACACAATTACCAATTTTTGCGTACAACCGCCTGAATGTCAACGAGTGGCTTGCTTACCTATCGGCTATTTTTTCTACGTTCACCCTGCCGGAAAAAAATGTGGCACCGCCGCCCATGTCGGCAATTCGGTCTGGCGTTAAGGCGTTGACAAGCTGTTTTATCCCTGATTCAGGTGAATCAGCCCATAAGCCTTGGCTGACGACAACCCCCGGCAAAACACTATCGCCAACGGAGACGGTAAGCCTACATTCGCCGCGGTCATTCCATATCCGGACGGGATCGCCATTTTCGATCCCCAATTCACTGGCATCCGCCTTATTCATATAAAGCCGGGGCATTTTCTCCAGCTTGATATGGACATCATTATGTGAAAAGGTGCTGTTCAAAAAGTTATGGTTTGGTCCTGGCACGAACAAAAATGGTAAATTACTATCTTTAACTAGAGGTGCATAAGTCGGCAGCGGCGGATAGCCTTTCTTCTCCATGGTTTCCGAATATAGCTCAATTTTACCGCTCGGCGTCGGCAGTTCCCCTTGAAATGGCAGCTTAATATCCGCTTTAATATATAGTTTCTCATTAAAAGAGTCAGAGGTGATGCCCTCTAAATTAGGATTATTAGTCTGATCAAAGGCTTGGCGGATCATTTCTTCTTCATTATCTTTGAAGGCCTGTTCATCGAAACCCATCGCTTCGGCCAACAACTTGAAAACAGCCATGTTTGACTTGCTTTCCTCATATGGCTGGGTCACCGGATTATGCTTCTGGATGTAGTGGTGCCAGTACGAGGTGTAAAAGTCTGTGTTTTCAAAGGATGATGCCGCCGGCAGAACGATATCAGCGTACTTGGCTGTTTCAGTAAGAAACAAATCATGAACGACCGTGAAAACACCATCGCGCATCAGACCTCGCCTTACTTTATGACTATCCGGTGCAACCAAGGCCGGATTACTGTTATAAACGTATAAAGCACGAATCGGCGGGTTGCTTTCAAGCAATGCTTGGCCAAGTAGATTCATATTAATCACACGGTTTTTTTTATCCTTTCGCAAATCAGGCCGTTGCAGGGCGTTCTTATTGAAACGCAAATAGTGAGAATTCCCTTTGATCGCTCCGCCTCCCCTGACAAGCCACTGGCCTGTGAGTGCCGGAAGACAGGAAATGGTTCGGATGCACATCCCGCCATTATCATGATGCTGCGGGCCATTTCCAATACGGATAAAGGCAGGGGACGCCTCCCCATACATTCTAGCCAAACGATAGATATCCTGAACGGGTACACCGGTAATCGCTGACACAGTGGCCGGATCATATTGCTTAACATGTTCTCGGAGGGCTTTGTGGCCAACTGTATAATCTTCAAGAAAGGCTTCATCTGTCATATTTTCGGCAAATAAAATGTGCATCATGCCAAGGGCAAGGGCGCTGTCTGTACCAGGAAGAACAGGAATGTACCAATCCGCCCAGCGTCCTGTCTGATTTTTGTGGACATCGATCACAACGATTTTCGCTCCATTTTTGCGGGCTTTCTGAGCCAACACAACCTGGTGCATATTGGTGCTTGCAGCATTGATCCCCCACATTATAAATAGCTTCGTGTGTACAGTGTCCTCGGGATCAGTGCCAATGCTTCCTCCCATCGTATACTTGTATCCTTCTGACCCTGCAGAGTTACAAATGGTTTGGTCAAGTCTGCTGGCACCGAGACGATTGAAAAAACGGCGATCCATCCCCTCCGAATTAAGCCGCCCCATGTTCCCGTAAAAACTGTACGGAAGGATACTTTCAGGCCCGGCTTGTTTTATAAGCGTCTTCCAGTTATCAGTGATCTCCTGAATGGCCTCTTCCCAGCTGATCCGTTCGAACTTCCCTTCACCCTTCTTGCCGACCCGCCTCATCGGATACTTTAACCGCTTAGGGTCATAGATTCGGCCAGCCATCTTCCGCACTTTATTGCAAATGTTTCCTTGTGTAACCGGATGGTCAGGGTCACCCTCAACCTTTACGATTTTCCCATTCTTTTTATGTACGAGCAATCCGCATTGATCAGGACAATCAAGCGAACAGACAGATTGAAAAACACCATCGGATGCCATGCTTTTTCCGCGCACCGTACTCCCTCTCTCGTGGTTCTGACTTATTAACTGTTATGATAACACAACCAATGAGATGCTCATCAATAAGTGAGTATAAAGAAAACTCGCCGATTGGCGAGCCTTTGGCGAAGACAGAGGCGTAGTTGCACTTATGTGCGTCAGAAAGTTATACTTTCTGATTAACTAAAGAAAACTTGGTTTACGCCTGCGCCTTTAATGGCGAAGCCTTAGTTGCCCTTATGTGCGTAAGAAAGTTTATACTTTCTTATTAACTAAAAAAACCGCCGGGAATCCCTGGCGGTTAAATTCTGTATTTATTTTTGGTATGAACGATAACCCAGCAAATGGTTTTGCCAGTAGTCAATACTCAAATCGCTTTCGACAACGCCGTCACTGCCTGCATGGACAATTTTTCCGTTACCGACATAAACGCCCGCATGTGTCGCATAGCCGGATCCATAATTTCCGTAGGTGTTATCAAAAAAGACTATATCGCCAGGACTTGGGCTTGAAACTTTGGTGCCTGCTTTATAAATATCATTTGTGGTCCGCGGCAGATCAATACCGACCTTCTGATAAACATAATCAAGGAATCCGCTGCAGTCAAAGCCGTTAGGCGTCGTGCCTCCCCACTTATAAGGTGAGCCTACCAAGCCTTCAGCTATCGATACAACATCGGATGTAGTGTGACCTGAACCCTGATCACTCGTTCCAAGCGCTTCTCTAGTATCAGGGCCGACAATCCCATCCACGGCTAATCCCTTATCACCTTGAAACTGCCGGACAGCATCTTCAGTATTTGGACCAAATATCCCATCTACAGCAAGGCCATAACCTTTAGCATCTAATTTTGATTGGACGTCACTGACAGCGTCACCCCTGTCACCGGCTTTCAATAATTTAGAGCTATCACTATGTACTGGCCCAGATGCTGTTTGCTCCGACTGCTGACTGTGGTCCGAAAGTGATGGTGCATGCGCGGATGCTTTCCCGGAATGAAAAGCGAATGATGACATCGTTAGCGACCCAATAACAGCGGTTGTGGCAACAAATCTTTTAATGTTATTTTTCTTTGGTTTAAGCAAAATGGCTTCCCCCTATTTTTATTAATCTCTATCTCTCTACAATTTCCGACAAAATTCAGTATACAAGTTTGATGTAACAATAGGATAATAGGCAAATTACTTTCTATTACTTTTTGTTACATAAAGAAAAGCGTAAGCGTCTTGGTCAGACCCGAAAAGCACTGGAGGGCCTCCGAGGAGGCTGTCGCCGCCGCAGGGGGACCGAAGTGACTCGAGGGGACTGGAAATGCTCCTCCGCTAATGCTTTGTCGCAAGGCAGCAAAGAAGAATATTGATGCAGCGGCCTCGCTGAAGCTAGACAAAGCCCTCACAACTTTTATCTTTCCTAATAAAGAAAAGCCCGGAAACATAAATGTCCCGGGTTGCATTAAAATCTACTAATTTCAAAATGGCTGGCTGGCTATTTTGCTTGCTCTAATAGCTTATGGTAGGTTTTGGGGTCACAAATCATATAAAGCTCGGCATTATCCGGAATCTCTTCCTGGAGACGGCGGTTGATGTCCAATTCGTTTCCATCAGCCACAAGCGTAGCTCCTTGCTCAAGTAAAGCATGAAAGGCTTCCCCATACGTATTCCAGTGCGGGTGCTTTGGAATTCGGTATAAATTTTCGCCTTTTTTTCGGCTAATCAGCTGCTGGTATACCTCAGAAACTCCAGCCATGAACGCGGACCTGACGGCAAGGCGGGAAATCGTTTGATTCATAAGGATAAATTCATTAACATGGACAAAATGGAAGTTTTTGATATGCCTTTCATCCATGATTTCAACCACGGTATGTACACCGGGAGCGAATTGTTCTACCGTTGTGACAATAATCAGCGACTTTCCATCACAAATTTGCGGCTCGCTGATGTTATCGTCGGCAAAAACAAGGACTGATTTTGCTTTTTTCAAATTTGCCTGTTCTAGGGTGTTGTCTTCTGAAGCCTCCCCAGATACAAAATGAATCCTTTCCTTTGCTATAGGCGCCCGCTCTAGTGTATCAATGATGACGACATCCACTTTGGCATTTGAAGCCAAAATTTCTTCAGCCGCGTGTTCAGCCTTTTTCGACCAGCCAATGATAACGATATGACCCCTTCCTTTATATGCCAACTTCCCTTCCTCCCTTCTCCTATTAAAAGCACTAAATGAATCTACGATTTTCCCAATTAACACACCGACAAAACCGATGCCGAATACAAATAGGAAAATACCGACAATCCGGCCAGCGATGCTGTGGGGATAAACATCACCGTAACCCACCGTCGTCACCGTAACCATCACCCACCAAAAGGCATCAAAAGGTGTCTTAAATGTCTCCGGTTCCAGCAAATAAGCGGCACTTGTTGCGCCGAAAACCACGACAAAACTTGCGAATATGATCAGCCAATTGCTGATCCCTAGCGCCTTTTGGATAATTAACCTGATGATCCACATGGGACTGCCCCCTTTCCGGTTTTTTCGTCTTTTTAATTTATAACCTTATCCAATAGCTTTAGCAACATCATAGTCCCGAACATCTATCTCCATTTGCCGGCCGAGGGCAAGCTTCGCAAGCTCGGATCCCAAATAAGGGCCAACAGTAAGCCCCGAAGCTCCCAGGCCATTTGCAACAAGCAGTCCATCAAAGCCGGGAATTGCCCCGATAACAGGCAGAAAGCCCGGTGTAAACGGCCGAAAGCCAACCCTTGTTTCAAGCACGGTACTATGGGCCAAACCCGGAGCAATCGCAAAGGCCTTTTCAAAAATTTCATGCATTCCGCCGGCAGTGACTCGGTTGTCCAGCCCAGCCTCGTTCTCATGTGTTGCGCCAACAACAACATGGCCCCCATTAAAAGCAAGAAGGTATTGGTCGTTCGGCGGCATGACGACAGGCCACTTGTTTGAGTCTGCGCCAGGCATCTCGAGATGAATGATTTGTGCTTTTTGTGTCGTTACGAGGAAAGTAATTCCCAGTGGCTGTAGAACTTCCTTCGCCCAGGCACCCGTCGTGACAATGACCTGATCCGCAGGAAGAACTTCTCCATTCACCGTGACGCCTGTCACCTTTTTATTATGATGGACAATAGCTGCATCCCCATGAACAAGGGTGGCGCCATGCTTTTTGGCGGCATTAACCAAGGATTGTCGCAACGCCCTTCCGTTGACACGAGCCGCTCCGCTGACATGAACAGAACCATACCCTTCAGCTAATAGAGGAAATATCCCACGAGTTTCAGCGGACGATAAGCGAGTGATGTCACCAATTTCTGGTGCATCCTCGCGGCGTTTTCGCGCCCGCTCGGCCACTTTTTCTAACTTTTCCTCATCTGTATGAAGACTGATTGCCCCAACCCGGTCATAGCCTGTGTCAGTTTCACCGTTTGCTTCAAGTTCCTTTATCAAAGCGGGATAGTATCTTGCCCCGCCTTTTGCTAATTTGTACCAGGCCTTGTTGCGCCGTTGCGACAGCCAAGGGCACACAATCCCCGCCGCGGCATCCGTTGCCTGCCCAGGATCCAAACGATCAACTAATGTGACTTTGGCTCCCTCCTTTGCAAGATGAAAAGCTGCAGAGGCACCAAGAATACCTGCACCGACTATTATGTATCTTTGCATAACAAACACCTTTTTTCGTTCCAATTTCTTTTGCACTCTCCGTTATTTTATATAGAAAGCTTGCCTGTTGGCAAGACTTTGCCTTTGCCCATATTGGAAATTAAGGCATGTGCCCTGCCCTTTTTTAAATAGGTTACATACCCTATTAACAGATCCTGAAAATGAACGATAAAGGAGCGTAGCAATCATGTATTATAACCAAC
Organism: Scopulibacillus darangshiensis; assembly: GCF_004341035.1. Classification (GTDB taxonomy): domain Bacteria; phylum Bacillota; class Bacilli; order Bacillales; family Sporolactobacillaceae; genus Scopulibacillus; species Scopulibacillus darangshiensis. The sequence goes on along the minus strand of NZ_SLXK01000004.1, from coordinate 99,337 downwards.
CGAACCCATATAACAGACAGTTCCCATATAATATGCACGGCGGCTATCCGCCCCAAGGCCAGCCGCCATTTTACCCGCCATATCAAGGTCCGCAGCAGGGGTTTCCACCCTTTTACCAGCAACCGTCTCCATTTTATCATCAACAGCAATACCCGCAGCAGCAATTTCCTCAGGGGCAATACCCGCAAGGTCAGTTCCCGCCATTTTTCACAAACAAAGATGGCAGCTTCGGCTTTGACAATTTGACAAACACTATGGGAAATGTAATGAAAGGCTATAACACGCTAAAACAAATGGGATCGATGATGTCATTCTTTAAATAGAAACCAACCCGCCGATACCGATTCGGCGGGTCTTGTCTTAGCTTTAGATTTCGATTCAGGGGCATACAAAAAAAGACACAGTCATTAAGACTGCATCCTCCTCTCTATACTATTTATCTTTGTATCGTGCTTTCCCGTTTTTTCACTTAGGTAATCAACGTCAATTTATACCTTCTTCATTTGGTCAGACACTGTTCTGAAAAATTCTTGGTGCTCCCCAAAAATTGATTCAACATGCTTAAAGCTACTTCTTGTCTCGGTAGAAAAATTCCCGATTTTCTCATCTAAACGAATCTGGCCATTTTTTAGGGTTTCCAGAGATTCCAGAATGGCATTTAATTTTTCTTCCATTTCCTAACCCCCGCACTTTTTAACAATTATACCACCTCACTGTTCAATTCCACTAGCAAACCTGTGCAAGGCAAGATGTAAAAAATATCCTGATTTTAAAGGAGCTGGCTATTCACTATATTGAATACGGATATAAGTATAAACATGTTTCAATAGACATAATAGACTTTCAATGCATGGCGAAATCGATGCAGTCATCGCTTTTGAGGACGCAGTACCTATGGTCAGGACGCAATATCTTGCAATAACGACGCAATAGTTGGCGAACTAGACGCAGTCATCGCTCTTGAGGACGCAGTACCTATGGTCAGGACGCAATATCCCGTGAAAACGACGCAAAACTCGGTGAACTAGACGCAGTCATCGCTCTTGAGGACGCAGTACCTATGGTCAGGACGCAATATCTTGCAATAACGACGCAATAGTTGGCGAACTAGACGCAGTCATCGCTTTTGAGGACGCAGTACCTTCCTGATTTATCGCAATAAAAGGCAGAAAGTGACTTACACCTCCATCAGAACTGACTATTTCATCTCTTTTTTTATCGACTTTGGAACAGGTGCTTTAAAGTGGGATCTAATCGTCTTGTATTGCTTTCTAATTTCCGGGTCACTGGAATCAGGTGAATAGGCAAAGAACACATGGTGGTTCAACACGGCAAAAATAGATTCATGAAGCTGATTGTTTTCATCCCTGCTTTGCAGTAAAACAAGCGTGCCTTGCCTGCCATCCTTTTCCTTGTGAATCGACCCAACCACCTTAAAATCTGACAGCTTATCATTTGCCGGCGCCCCAGTCGCAAGCAGAACGTTCGCAGCCTTTTTCTGGGTCTCTTTGTCTTTACTATTGTATTCTTTGGAGAACTTCAGTACCAGCTGCTCGTCCTTTTTCGGCTGCTTTTTATTATCTGTAATTTTCCCCTCTGCAGCCAGCGCTATTTTGCCATCGAAGAATTTATTGGCTTTTATCTCCGACGTTTGCTCCATACTGCAGCCCGCTAGCACAGCACTTGACATTACAATTGAAGTTAATGCAAACAAGCCCTTTTTCATTTTCATTCACCCATTTCTGAAAATCGGATATCTTTTTCTATCATAATATCCATCCCTGGAACTTTTATGCCGATGCAATAAACAAAATAGCTAATGGGGTTTAAATACGTATTAAGGGAGGCCATGCTTGGGGATGACCGTCCGGGCCATTTTTCCCGCTCCACGGGCACGAATCACTCCCATTGGTGCCTACCCGCCCCCCTTCCCAATTTTCACCATTCAAAAAGGTGCCCCAAGGAAGTCAAACCTTCAGGACACCTTTATGTATTAATTCCTCTATATCTTCCTTAGGTCTATTTAACCCAGTTCTAGGTTCTATCTCATCTTTTAATCATCCAGTGTTTTCATTTCTTTTAATGCGGCAAGGAAAAACTCCCATGTCTTTATTGTAGAAGGGATATTCAGATGTTCATCAGGTGTGTGGACATTGTACATATCGGGACCGAGTGAGATCGCATCTAACCCCGGAAGCTTTTCTGCAAAAATGCCGCATTCAATCCCGGCATGGACGGCGATGACTTCTATATCCGTCCCATGCTCCTTTGTGTATACCTTTTCAAATAGCTGTCGAATCTCAGAGTCCGGATTGTATGGCCATTCTGGATAATCGAAGTCTGCGGTAAATTCGCACCCTAATACATCCGCCACAAGCTTGGACCTGTTCACTATATCATCCTTTAGGCTTTTCACTGAACTTCTTACATCGCTTTCAAGCACCAATTCCGTATCTAATGTTCTGGCGACACCTAAATTGGTCGAGCTCTCAACCAGCCCTTCGATCTCCATGCTCATGCTTTGAATACCGTTCGGAATCATCATTAGAGATGAAATAGCTTTATGCTTGGATCCTTCGGAAAAAATGCCCGCAGAAGCAGCGGTCACTTTTTCAAATTTAATAGTGACATCCGGGTCGGACGCCCGCAGCTCATTTTTTAAAATGTTACGCCATTCTTCAACTTTTACTTCACATTCCTTGGCGTCATCCCCATGCAGCAAAATAACAGCATCCGCTTCGCGCGGGATAGCATTGGATGCTAATCCGCCATTAAGTTGTTGAATACCATACGGTAAACCGGCCGCTAGTCCGTATAACAACCGGCCCATAAGTTTATTGGCATTGCCGCGTCCTTCCTGGATCGACATGCCTGAATGCCCTCCCTTTAGCCCGCGAATACTGATCCTGTAATCTGCCGTATCCTCAGGAGCCTCTTCCCGGACAATCGGCACGCGATGAACGGCCTTTGACCCTCCGGCACTGCTGACTAACAGCTTGCCATCCTCTTCTGAGTCAAGATTAATAAAAATCCTGCCGTCAAAGTGCCCCGGGTCCACCGCTAAGGCGCCGCCCATGCTTGTCTCTTCTTCCGTTGTAATTACCACTTCAAGCGCAGGATGCGGAATATCGTCCGCAGCGAGCAATGCCAAGGCGTAAGCAACCGCAACGCCATTGTCGGCCCCAAGTGTCGTTCCTGACGCATACAGCATGTCCCCCTTAATTTTTAGCCGAATCGGATCCTTTTGGAAATCATGGACCGTCCCTTCATTCTTTTCACAAACCATATCCATATGACCTTGGATAATGATAGTAGGCGCCTGCTCATATCCAGGCGTGGCAGGCTTTTTGATGATGACATTTAAAGCCTCATCTTGTATCGTCACTAAATCGCGCTCTTTGCCGAAACGAACCAAAAAATCACTGATCGCTTTCTCATTGCCGGATCCTCTTGGAATCTTTGAGATCTCAGAAAAATAATGAAAGACTGGATGCTGTGTTAATTCTTCCAAACTACCGTACATGCTGATCATCCTTTCGCCTTGAATGATAATCATATTTACTAGCTACGGCAATTATAACAAAGATCAGCGGAAGACTTGAAGCCATGAGGTATCACTTCCGCCCTTGGCGAAGGAAAAAAGATGAGAACCCCATAAGGGATCCTCACCTTTGTTTGAAAAGGAACTAGTTTAATAACTTGAATACTGAATGGACGAACGCTTTTACGCCCATTTCCATGCTGTCTTCATCCAGAGCGAATTTTGGATGGTGATGAGGGTAAGTCGAATTCTTTTCTTGATTCCCGGTTCCTACCCAAAAATAGGTCCCGGGTGCTTTTGTAAGAAATCCTGAAAAGTCTTCACTTCCCGAGAATGGCTTAGTATGTTGGACGACCTCTTCACCAAATGCCTCAACCAAAGCTTCCCTAACATTGCTTGTTACAAGTTCATCATTATAAACTGAACTGTACCCCTTATTATATTTAAATTCGTAGTTTGCGCCATGGGCTTCGGTTATGTTTTTAATCAGGCGCTCCATTAATTTCGGTGCCTTATCCCGTGTTTCTGGGTTAAATGAGCGTACCGTTCCTCCAATTTCAACCTTGTCGGGGATGACATTATTCGCGCTGCCGCCATGGATTTTCGTAGCGGAAACAACAAGTGAATCAAGCGGGTCTGTGTTTCTTGATACAATATGTTGCAAGTTGGTTAAAACTTGACCGGCAATCGCCACGCTGTCCACTGCATCTTGGGGCATTGCGCCATGTCCGCCCTTTCCGAGAACGGTTATCTCGAAAGTGTCCGAATTGCTCGATGTCGGGCCCGAAGTGATGCCAATTTGGCCGGATTCTACGGTTGTCATCAGATGCAAACCGATCACCATGTCAACACCGTCCATGACACCTGCCCTAACCATTTCAATGGCACCGCCGGGAGGTTGTTCTTCAGCATGTTGGAAAATAAATCGAACTTCACCGTTAATTTTATCACGCAAACGAGTTAAAACTTTTGCTGTTCCTAATAGGATTGCTGTGTGGCCATCATGGCCGCATGCATGCATGATCCCGGGATTTTGGGATTTAAATTCGTAATCTGTTTCTTCAGTAATAGGCAGCGCATCCATATCTGCACGGATGGCAAGCGTTTTACCAGGCTGTGACCCGGTTAAGCGTGCAACGACACTTGTTTTTGTCGGCCGTGAAAGTTCAAGACCGCCAAATGATGACAGTGTATCATAAACAAATTGTGACGTTTCAATTTCTTGAAAGGATAATTCGGGATGTTGATGCAAATATCGCCGCCATTTAATAACATCTTCTTTTACATTATCAATTAAAGTTGCTTGAGATTGTACTTCTACAGTCATTTCAAATACATCCTTTCCGATAAACTTAGGGAATTGTCCCCGCCCAACTATTTAATTGCTGTTTTTCCTGTGCTTTCTGTTTTTTGAGATAGACCATTTTGGTTTACTCGTTTGGTTAATGCACTAACAATCAGCGTAACGACCACATTTGCCAATAAAGCATATATGCCAACATTAATATCTTTTATAGCTTGGGGGATAGCAGGAAAAATCTGTCCGATTGTTATCCCAGTAATTGTTGTATAAGCAATGATCAACACCCCAACCAAGATCCCCGCTCCTGCACCAACCTTTGTTACTGGATTCCGTTTCATTAGGCTGAAAACAAATGATGGGAAGACTTGTGTAATCAACCCATATCCCATCAATAACAATTGAACGATGGCACCGCCTCCGTTAAATGTAAAATAAGCAGCAATCAGCCCTACAATCGGAACCAGACTCTTGGCTACGATATTGATCTCACGGTCAGAAGCGGATTTTTTGAAAGGTTTGTACAAATTTTTCGAAATCAATGTTGCTGTCGACATAAGGATCAATGAACCTGGGACAAGGGCTGTTAATAATCCTGCACCGCCAATGACTCCCAAAAACCAAGGCGGAAAGGATGCTTTCGATAATGCTAGCAAGGCCATATCCGTATCCTTTAGATTGGGAATTTGCAATATTGCCGCGAAGCCAACCATAAAGGCAAACAGCAAAATTAATTCATACAGAGGCAATACAATAGCATTTTTCTTGAATACGTCGGGGTTCTTCGCCGTATATGCAGCGCCAAATGAATGCGGCCACATATAAGCCCCCAATGCTGATACTAGAGCAGATGAAATGAACCAAGAAACACTTAGCCCATTGCCTTTAAGCGTTAAAAACCCTGGGTCTGCCGTTTCAATCGCTTTAAACATAGACTCAAAGCCGCCGTAATAATGAATTGGCAAATACACACCCAGGAAAACGACCACTAGAAGGATCAAAATATCTTTTATCACGGATGTCCAAGCCGACCCATGAACCCCCGATAGCGTGACATATACAATGACGCTAATTAACCCAATCCATATCGCTGTGTTATAAGAAATACTTCCATTGGAAGCAACTGAGACTATTAATCCTAACCCTTTGAGTTGGAGGGTGAGATAAGGAATTAACGCGATGATACCGACAAGTGAAACAACGACGCCTATCCCTGTGCTTTTATATTTGTGAGCAAAGAAATCTGCTTGAGAAACAAGACTTTTATCTTTTCCATACTTCCATATAACTGGAAGGATCCAGTAAGATAGAATGAACATTAGACAGCCATAACAAATAATGTAAAGTGCCGCAATGCCGTTGCCATAAGCCCAGCCGCTTCCGCCAAGAAATGTGAATGTCGTAAATGTTTCCCCGGCCATTAACAAGAAGACAAATACGGTACCAAAGCCGCGTCCGCCAACGCTCCATTGTTCCAATTCCATATCCTTGCCTTTACGGGAACGTATGCCTAGATAGATGCTGATAAGCAGAAAGAAAAAGATAATAATAAGCGCTATATTCATTTTTTATTTCACCCGCTTTCTTGTTTTTTTTCTAGTTTGTAAACAATAAACATGGTGACCGAAGTCAACACGGTCCATAATGCTACCCAAAACATCATGGGCGGCATTCCCAAAATATAAGGTTCCGCCCGGTTAACAAACGGTATTCCGACAAGCAGCCCAATGACAGGCAGGATTGACACGATATGCTTTAGCTTCACCAAATCCACTCCCCTTCCGCAAACAAGTGTAATGGAAAACGCTTTATATTTAATTAGCGAATATAAAGCGATAATTTCGTTATATATTTATTTTATGTAAACAATTTTTAGAATTCAATGGTTTTTTGAAATAAACTATAAAAAATAGACATCCAATTTTTGGATGTCTATTTTAATCGATAAATTTTATTTGGTCTTCCACGGCTGTAACGCGCTTCTTCCCCGATGGATTCTGCTAATCCTGCTTCACACAGATCCGCAATAATTCGTTGGGCATTGCGATTAGTCATATGAAGTTGAACAGCTAAATCTTTTGTCGAAAAATCTTGCCAGCCCATTCTTGTTATAAGGGCATTGATTTTGTTATAGGTTTTAACGCTGATATTTCCCTTTTTCAATTTATTTAACAAATTCCTGTCATCTATCCGTGGAGAATAGGCTAATCTTCTTCCTTGTTCCAGTGATTCGATAATCTTACCGTCATCTTCAACGATAACTGTACCACGCTCCGGCTTTTCTTTTGATTGTTGTATGGCACGGCGGGCATTGCTTTCAGCTGAAAAAACAGTTTCCCCGAATCCTATTCCTACACTAACAGGACTATCGGTTTCTAACGACAACTGATCCACAGTACTTTGCAGGACACCCATTTCACGTTCAACCGCCCCCCGAGAACAAATGATCACATAACGCCCATTCCCCTTTTCTAATAACGACCCGTCCATCCTTTCACAGAATTGAAGCAGCATTTCCTTTAAACGGAGTTCAAGATATTGTAAATGGTAAGGGCTTTTTGCCTTTTCTATAATCCGGTCAAATTGCTCGACTTCAATGATTTCAACACCAATTTGCGTATCCTTAAAGTACGAAGCGCGGACTTTTTCCGCTAGAATTTGTAAGGTTTGTCTCGTTTCCAAACGGCTTGTCGTAATCCAGTGGGATGGAATGCCCATTTTTTTCAAATCCTCGTTTACCGATGAATAGGTAGTTAATACACCTTGTACCTTTCCTTCCTCCCATAACTTTAGATGGGTTTGAAACAATTCTTCCGGGTTAATATGAACATCGAAGGTTTTCATATAAACATGACTTGGCGGTTTCTCCAATTGGTTTAGTGCATGATCGACCAAGTCAACTGAAAATGGGATATCAATGCTTATTGATTCGAGTAAACTCCCAGTTTGATAGGCAAGATCCACCAGCCCTTTGTAAATTCCTGTTTCGGTCGGGGAGATAAGCACCAAATCCAAATCCTCTTCCTCACCTAAGGAGTTCTTTGCAATTTCATAAGGAATTGGTCCTGAAAATAACCAGGCATCTATTCCGTGCTTATTCTGCTTTATAAGCTCTTCCGTTTCAGTTGGTTTTGTGTAGGGATAAGAGTTAAATGCCATCTCAAGTTCAAATTCTTTCGCTATATCTAGAATACGTTCCACTGACAATTGCGGACCGATCACTCCGATTTTAAAGACCATCACTTTCCACTCCCAAACAATGTTCAATTGTTTTGAATCCAAAGTTTTGCACATCTTAATTTTATCGTTCGGGAAACCATGATTCAACAAAACTCGTTTTACTGTCATTTAGATCAAAAGGCACTTAAATAATTTATACTATTCTGTTATTATATGTCGAAAACAATGGGAGGGATTAGTGATGCGTAATGTTGTAAAAGTCGTTTCTGTGTTGTTGACCTTGTGCTTGCTGCTCGGAATTAATCTGCCCGCCGTTCACGCGGACGAGCATGGCAAGACGCCAAAAGGTGATTTGCCTAAATATCAGGTTGATGTTGGGACAAAAGGCATGGTTGCAACAGCTCATCCAGAAGCGACAAAAATAGGCGCTGATGTCTTAAGGCACGGCGGCAATGCGGTCGATGCTGCCATCGCCATTCAATTTGCCTTAAATGTCAGCGAACCGATGATGTCCGGTATTGGCGGCGGCGGTTTCATGATGGTGTATGACGCTAAGAAGGACAAGACAACCATAATCGACAGCCGCGAAAAAGCGTCAGCCGGGTCAAAGCCTGATATGTTCCTCGATAAAGATGGAAAACCCATACCCTTCGACGAACGGGTCATGATGGGTGATGCCGTCGGTGTTCCCGGCACATTAAAAGGACTTGAGACAGCCTATGACAAATGGGGAACGGTAGACTGGAAAAAACTTGTGACGCCAGCCGAAAAGCTGGCCAAACATGGCGTAAAAGTCAATTGGGTGCTTGCTGACGCAGTTAAGGATAACCAGGAAAAACTGTCAAGAAGCGCTGCCAAAAATATCTTTTTACCTAATGGGGAACCGCTGCAAAAAGGCGATAAACTCGTCCAAAAGGATCTGGCGAAGACATTAAATATGATTGAAAAGCGCGGGTCGGCTGCCCTTTACCACGGCCCGATTACCAAAGCCCTGGCCTCCACCGTCCAAAAATTCGGCGGTACTATGACAGAAAAAGACTTGTCCAATTATGATGTCACTGTGGATAAGCCGTTAATGGGCACTTATCGCGGTTATAAGCTGGCAACGATGCCCCCGCCAAGCTCAGGCGGTTTGACAGTGCTGCAAATCTTAAAGCTGCTTGAGGGCTATGATATGAAGCAATATGGCCCCCGCTCACCTGAAAAATATAATCTTTTAGCCGAAGCGATGCATGTCGCCTACGCCGATCGCGGCGCCTACATCGGTGACCCAAAATTCGTCGATGTGCCGATGAAAGGCATGCTCGATGATGATTACATTGCTAAGCGAAGACAGCTTATTGAGCTCGGAAAAGCAAACAAAAGTATCAAGCCTGGTGATCCATGGGCCTATCAAGATGGTGAAAACCACGGCTATGTTGAGCAGCCAAATGACAAAAAGACTGGAGAAACAACCCATTTTACTGTGGCAGACCAATGGGGTAATCTTGTTTCGTACACGACAACGATTGAGCAGGAATTTGGAACAGGCATTATGGTTCCTGGGTATGGGTTCATGCTGAATAATGAAATGACCGACTTTGATGCGGTCCCAGGTGGCGCTAACCAGGTTAAAGCGGGCAAGCGTCCGATGAGCAGCATGAGTCCGACGATTGTCTTCGATAAAGACGGCAATCCCTTCATGACGGTCGGATCTCCCGGCGGCAAGACCATCATCACATCCGTTGCTCAGACAATCATAAATGTGATTGATTACGGCATGGCGCCAAAACAGGCGATCGAGGAACAGCGGATTTACAGCCCGGATTATCCTGATATCCGCTGGGAACAAGGCGTTCCGGAGAATGTTCGGGGACAATTAGAACAGTTAGGTTATAAATTTGATAAGGTGCCAAGAGATATCGGCAATGTTCAAATGATCAGGATTTACCCTAACTTTTATCTAGGGGCCGCCGACTCAACCAGGCAAGGACGCGCTCAAGGAATAGACCATGTTAAAGGCGCGCGCCATGATCACCATAACAGGCACAATGATAAATAAATAACGTATTTAATGAACGCCTCAGGCTTCCCTATTTGGAAGCTGAGGCGTTTTTTGCTTGGGCAGCTTGAGTTTTAGCCGATTTTACATTAAATTAAAGGCTAGAAGCAATTTAGACTTCGGTATTTTCAATGATGAGGATGAACATTATGGCGAAACGGAAAATTGATTTTCAAGATCTTATGGCAGAGACAGAGCGGCTGCTTCTGGAAAAAGGATATGACGGCTTTCACTTTAAATTGCTGGCAAACCGGCTGAATGTGGCGAGAAGCACAATATATGAATATTATGCGAGCAAAGAGGAGCTTGTCACCGCCTATATGATAAATATTATGAACAGGCTTACGGCCGAAAGTGAAGCTTTAAAACCGCTGGCTTCCCCGCTGATGCATCTAAAAGAGCTGATGCAAATTTTCATAAAATATTCTCAGATTCATCAAATCACACAAATGATTCCGCTGATTAACCGTGACAGCTCACCCGCTGTTAAATCGTCGATTGACAGGCTTTCCGAAGAACATACAAGGCTTTATCAAACAATAACGGATTTAATTGAAAAGGCAAAACAGACAGACGAGATCCGCTCGGACATCCCAAGTTCAGTTCTAGCCCGTGTCTATTTCACAGCGATCGAGATTCCAAATGATGACGCAATGAACCATCGGGATTGGAGTGAGTTGATCTTTCAAGTCCTATATGAAGGAATGAGCGGCACAAAAAGGTCATAGAGATTCAAAACGGCCTTATTGACAGATGTGTCGGGATTTGAGATGATGGCTTTAGTAATTAAATATTGATTTTTTATCGTTAACCGACACTTGTGTCAAAATAAGTCTAATTAAAGGAGGACCTTAATCATGTACGTTGTTGTCAATACAATTACCACGGAAGATCCAGAAAAGATCGCTGAACGATTTCGTATGTCCGCACCTCAGTTAAAAGAATGCAACGGATTCGTCAATATGGAGCTATGGAAAGCAGACAATAAAATAGAAGCAATTTCTCGATGGGAAACAAAAGAGGATTTCGAAGCATATGTGAACAGTGACATGTTTCATCAGCATCATTCCCACTCCCGCAAAGCGGAAAAACAGACATCCCAAACGCAAAACTCACAAGCAAGCTACTATGAAGGTGAAGTCATCGCCTAGATGATGGGTGAGACAAGGTTGGAGACGCGCTCCAGCCTTTTTTGGTTAACCAGAAAGTATAACTTTCTGACGCACATAAGTGCAACTAAGGCTTTCGCCATTAAAGCTTGGCGATAAGCCAAGTTTTCTTTATACGTAAAACACGTTAAGAAAGGGGGCTTTTTATGAAAAAGCCACTATTGATGATCGCTGCCATACAACTCGCGGTCTACACTGGATTTGGAATGATTATTCCTATTCTGCCGAAAATCATTAAAAGCATCGGCGCGCCGCCGGTTCATCTCGGCCTGCTCCTTTCAGTCTATTCAATTGTTTCCTTTATCACGGCACCGATTTGGGGCTCATATTCTGACCGCGTCGGCAGGCGCCCCGTTATTATTTGGGGATTACTCGGTTTCAGCATCAGCTTTTTCCTTTTTGCGATTTCCGGGGGTCAACTCTGGTTAATGTATCTCTCGCGTATCTTAGGCGGCCTTTCGGCAGGTGCACTTTCCGCCTGTGCGATGGCTTATGTTGCTGATATTACCGGTGAGGAAGAACGTGCAAAAAGCATGGGCATTGTTGGTATGATGATCGGGATCGGATTTATTCTCGGTCCGGCTATTGGCGGACTATTCAACTTTTGGGGTCCGTATGTTCCTTTTTACGCTGCAGCGGTTCTGACCCTAATTATGATGTTTGTCGCAGCCGGAACACTAAAGGAATCCCTGCAGAATCTTGGGGAGACACATAACATTCATGGAAAACCATCAAGGCTTAAAGCTTTCACAGGTTCCACGAAATACCTTTATGTGCTTTCCTTTTCTGTCGCCTTCGCTTTGGCCGGTTTGGAGTCCACCTTTCAATTTTTTGAGATGGAAAAAATCGGGGCAACAGTATTTGAGATTGGCATCATGTTCGCGGTTGTCGGTGTCGTCGAAGCGATCATGCAAGGCGGCGTCATTCGCCTGTTCACTAAGCAAGGCGGTGAAACCAAAGGGATCGCCATCGGTCTCGTGGCTTCATCAGCCGGATTCTTTTTGATCCTTTTATCCGAAAATATAGGAACGGCGATGCTTTACTTGGCGATTTTCAGTGCCGGGAACGCCTTAATCCGCCCATGTGTCCTGTCGCTATTGACTAAGAAAACCTCGGTTGGCCAAGGCATGACCACAGGCCTCAACTCTTCGATGGGAAGTTTGGGACGAATCGTCGGCCCCATACTTGGAACGTCCGTTTTTGCTTTCAATATCCACCTCCCTTTTCTCATCGGCGGCTTCCTGTCACTTGCAGAAATTCTATTGCTTGTTCAGTTTTTGAGGCTAGACCATAGGAAAAAGACGAATGGCAATTTGATAAACAAGGGCCAGGCACAGGGCTAAAGGCCCGGGCCTGGCCCCTATCATACCTTCTCACCATACTTTTTTCATATCGGTTTCCAACGAAAAGAATATTCCCCTTTTCCTGCTTAAAGTGATACGCTGATAACAGCGCTATATATCAGATTATTCCATTTATTTATGCGTTCAGGCAGCAAAATCTGAAAGCGCTTAATTACAGAAAGGGGCAAAAAGATGGATGACAATAAGAAGTATAGTCAAATTGTGCAAACGGTAGAATTTCAACAGCTTCTTAAAGCAAAAAAAAGGTTCATTGTTCCAGCCATTATTTTCATCGCTGCATTTTTCATTTTCCTTCCAATCATGACAACCTATTCAACCGTACTTAACAAACCATTGATTGGTCCGATTACTTGGGCTTGGTTCTTGGCATTTTTACAATTCATTATGACCTGGACAATGGCCGGCCTTTACTCAAATAAGGCGGCGAAATTTGATCATTTATCTGATCAAATCAAAACGAAACGGCCCGGTAAACATGATGGAGCTAAGGAAGTGAATGATTTATGAATGGGACTGCTTTCTCATTATTTTTACTCATTGTTATTGCTACGCTTTTCATCACCTACTTCGCTGCCAAACGAACGAAGAACGCCAATCAATTTTATACCGCAGGCGGCGGGTTGACGGGCTGGCAAAACGGCCTCGCTATTTCAGGCGACTTTATGTCAGCATCGTCATTTTTGGGGATCGTCGGCGGTGTGGCGTTAACTGGCTTTGACGGGCTATATTTGCTGCTTGGCGCCCTTGTCTCGTATCTAGTCGTGATGTATCTAGTTGCTGAACCGCTCAGAAACCTCGGGAAATATACGCTGGCAGATATGATCACAGCACGGTTTGATCGGAAGAAGGTCCGGGGATTCGCCGCGCTGAACACACTTACGATCTCCATTTTTTATATGCTTGCCCAATTGGTAGGCGCCGGTGTCCTAATTAAGCTATTGCTTGGTTTCGAATTTACGACCTCTTTAATCATTGTCGGTGTTTTAATGACGGTATATGTTCTGTTTGGCGGCATGACAGCAACAAGCTGGGTGCAGATTATTAAAGCCGGCTTGCTTATCGCCGGGACTTTCGTGCTTTTTATCCTTGTCTTGTCAAAATTTAATTTCAATATCATGACGATATTTGAACAAGCAAAACAAGCTTCACCGCTTGGGGACGCCTTTTTGAATCCGGGGCTCAGACATTCCGGGCTTGATGCCATCTCCTTAAATATAGGGCTTTTGCTTGGTGCGGCCGGCTTGCCGCATGTCCTCATCCGTTTTTTTACTGTCCAAGATGCCAAAGTGGCGCGAAAATCAGTCACAGTAGCCACATGGGTCATTAGTATTTTTTATGTTATGGCCATCTTTTTGGGCCTGGGGGCGACGGTCTTAGTCGGTACTGGAACGATTATTGATGCTAATCCAGCCGGAAACATGACGGCGCCGTTATTGGCAAAGACTTTGGGTGGGAATTTCATGTTTGCCTTCATTTCCGCTGTCGCCTTTGCCACTATTTTAGCTGTTGTGGCCGGTATCGTTCTCTCGGGAGCTTCAGCCTTTGCCCACGACTTTTACAATGAAATCCTGCGCGGCGGCAAAGCAACGGAAAAAGAGCAAGTTCGAGCTGCCAGGATCGCTGCCATTTCCGTTTCGGTTATTTCGATTATTATTGCCTTGTTTGTGAAGGATTTGAATGTCGCCTTTCTTGGTGCGCTCGCCCTGACACTGGCAGCAAGCGCCAACTTGCCAGTCATCCTGTATACGATTTACTGGAGAAAGTTTAACACCACGGGGGCAGTAACAAGTATGATCGTCGGCTTGTTTGGGACGATTATTTTAGTATTTTTAAGCCCTAACGTGTGGGACCCCGAAGGCCATGCCATATTTGTCGGCAAAGCCCTCTTCCCGCTTTCATCTCCAGGAATTGTCTCAATACCGCTTGGCTTTATCGCCGGATATTTAGGCACCGTCTTATCACGGAAGAAGGATGACAGCAAAGCGAGAAATGAAGCCTATGATAAGATTCTCGTCCAGTCCAATCTAGGGAAAGATGCATAAGGTATTCCTTTTTTTGTACATTTACAAGTTAAAAGATTAATAGTATTATGGTGACAATTAATTTTATTCAGACTATATAATGCTAGTTTTACTAATCACTATTTTAGCTGCAGCTTAGAAAAAGGAGAGACACGTGTTGGAGAAATTGTATGAATTATTAGATGAATTTAACGACGAAATCATAAGCATAAGGCGTCATCTTCATCAAAATCCGGAACTATCATTTGAAGAAGTGGAAACGGCAAAATATATTGCCAATTACCATAGGGAATTGGGGCATGACGTCAAGACGGGTGTCGGCGGGAACGGTGTCCTGGCATTTCTAAAGGGGGACAAGCCTGGGCCTACAGTGGCACTTCGAGCTGATTTCGATGCACTGCCTCTCCAAGAAGAGACAAATGTCCCTTTTAAATCAAGCGTTGATGGTGTGATGCACGCCTGTGGCCACGATGGTCATACGGCAACATTGTTGGGATTGGCAAAGGCTTTAAATCGTCTAAAAGATGATTTGGCTGGGACGGTAGTCTTTGTTCATCAACACGCGGAGGAACTCCCTCCCGGCGGAGCAAAGGCGATGATTGAAGATGGCTGCCTTGAAGGTGTGGATGTTATCTTTGCGACACACCTGCAGGCGAACGTCCCTGTCGGCAAAATCCAATATCGTTCAGGTGCGATTCAAGCTGCTCCAGATCGTTTCGATATTAAAATACAAGGCAAAGGCGGACACGGCGCCCAGCCCCATGAGACAAGGGACAGCATTGTGATTGGCGGGCAGCTGATCGGCAACTTGCAGCAAATTGTCAGCAGAAGGTTAAATCCTCTTGATTTAGCTGTCGTATCGGTTTGTTCTTTTGAAGCAAAGAACCCTTACAATATTATCGCTGATACCGCCAAATTAACCGGTACGGTAAGGACATTTAAAGAGAATGTGCGGCAAGCGATTGAAAAAGAAATTGAACAGGTAGTCAAAGGCACTTGCCTTGTTTCCGGTGCGGATTATAGTTACGAATATACTAGAGGCTATCCGCCGACTGTTAATCATCAGGAGGAAACAGAATTTGTTGCGGAGCTCGCCAAGTCAGTTCCGGGTGTGGCAAGTGTGGAAGAATGTGAGCCGATAATGGGCGGCGAAGATTTTGCCTATTACTTGCAGCATGTGAAAGGAACGATATTCTATACGGGAGCTGAAAATCCGAATTGGGAACAAAGCTATCCCCACCATCATCCGAAATTCGATATTGATGAAAAGGCATTGTTGATTGCTGCTAAGGTGTTGGGAACAGCAACAATCAATTATTTAAATGGCACAAAATAACGCTTGGAAAAAGGAATGGAAATACTTTGCCGAATATGCCGGTTGACATATTCGGCTTTTTACACCTTAGGTTTTTACACAGGCGAGGAGGACATCATGAATAATATACTGAAGAATGCAAAAATACATTTTCTTGTCTTGATCATAGTCATCATATCAGAAATCATCGGAACGAAAACGTTGAATGTAGGGATTGGTGTTATTGCCTTATTCCCAATGCTTTATGCGATGGTTTTGGGCGGAATCATCAGCTTGCCTTCCATTAAATTTTTGAACACAAAAGAAATGAATAAAGCAGCACATTTTCTCGGCATTTGTTTTATGCTGTTTGTTATAAAGGTGGCAACGGCTATTGGGCCATCCTTGCCGAAAATTTTTGATGTCGGCATCCCTTTGCTCATTCAAGAGGCAGGTCATGTGCTGGGGACGATTATCATAGGGCTTCCCGTAGCATTACTGATCGGCATGAAGCGGGAAGCGATTGGTGCCACCTATTCGATTGACCGCGAACCGAATCTCGCTATAATTGCTGAAAAATATGGTGCTGATTCACCCGAAGGAAGAGGAGCCCTAGGCGTTTATATTTGCGGCACGGTTTTCGGTGCTATTTACGTAGCTTTCCTGGCAAGCATCATAGGCGGCTGGGGAATTTTCCATCCTATTTCACTGGCGATGGCAGCAGGTGTTGGTTCGAACAGCATGATGGCGGCAGCTACAGGCGCTTTATCCGTTATTTACCCAGACTTAAAGGATGATTTAATTGTTTATGCGGGTGCGGCCAACCTTATGGCCGGCGCCATTGGCATTTATGTTTGTATCTTCTTCTCTTTGCCTTTTACCGCTCGCATGTATACCTGGTTAGAGCCTCTTTTGGGTCGTAAAAAGGCCGCCGTGAAAAAGGAGGAAACCGGGTTATGAAAGACAAAATCATTGTTTTTTCAGTAGTTGGGTTGATTACACTTGTCGGCAATTGGGTCGGATATGGCGTTTCGCCAATAAAAGCATTCCCAGGCATGGTTGTTATTGCTCTTATTGCAATCATCGGTTATTTGTTAAGTAAAATCATTCCTATCAAGCTTCCGGCCGTTTTCTGGGTTGCACTGCTGGCCATTTTAATAAGCTCACCGATATTCCCCGGTCACGCTTTTTTCACAAAGCTGACTGATGAAGTCAATATTCTTGCTTTAGCAACGCCAATCCTTGCCTATGCCGGCCTCTCTTTTGGGAAAGACATTGGTGTATTTAAAAAATTAAGCTGGCGTATTGTCGTTGTTTCACTTGTTGTTTTCACAGGTACATTTTTATTCGCAGCTATTTTATCTGAATTTTCGTTAAGGTTGTTCGGAAAAATTTAACCTTAAAAAAATCCCGTGTGGTTCAATGTCACGGGATTTTTCCTTTTTATTTTTTATTTATAGTTCTGCCTCTTCAACCACATCCTTTGACACAATCTTTCTTGAAGCATCCTCCGGGGGACGAAGGAATATAAATGTCGCTAACACCCCTGAGAATATAATAAGGGCCGTCAGGTAGAATGCAGCGGCGAAACTGCCTGTTGAATCAACAATATAACCGGTAATGATCGGTGCTATGATCCCGGGAATGGTCTTGATAAGCTGAAGCAGCCCTCCCTGTGAACCAGCCTGTTCCGGAACGGTTTCTGCCACAATGGTATGGCAGACAACTGAACTTGAAGCGAGGCAAAACGCGCCAATGGCTAGAATCATAATGGCTAGGATAGTTGAATCAATAATAACGGTCAAGGATAAGCATACAGCTAGAATAAAGAAGCAACCGACAATCCAATAGGCTCTCGCGAAACGCTTACTGCCTGTTTTTACATAAATTTTATCGCTTAGTCTTCCGCCAAATGCTTCACCGCACGCAGCTGCCAAAAATGGTATGACCAAAGCAAAACCCATTGATTTTAGACTTAGTCCTCTTGCAATGCTAAAATACCCCGGGAGCCAAGTTAATAGAAAATATAGGGCATAACCTACACAAAACACACTCCATAAATTCGCTAATATCGTCCCTCTTATATGCCTGGGCAAACCTAACAGCTCTTTAATAGACTTCTTCTTGCCTGCCTTGCTTTTTCGCAATATATGATCCTGTTCTGCAAGGAGCCAACCTTTCTCCTTTTGACCCATAAATGGATTATTTTCGGGTCGATCAGTAAAGTACTTGTACCAAAAAAGCACCCAAATGATACCAAGTATCCCCATGACATAAAACGGCATCCGCCAGCCAAACTCACCGATTAACCAGACAACAACCGGCGAAGCGATGGCTGGTGCAATGTAAACACCGGAAAAGGCAACTCCTAAGGCTGTGGAATACTCTTTGGGACTGTACCATGTTGTAGCAATTCGAATGCCCATTGATGCGGAAGGTGATTCCCCGGCACCAAAAATGGCTCTTGCGATAAGAAATGAAATATAATTAAATGATAGCGCCGTTAATGCAGTAAATAGAGACCAAATGGTAGCTCCGGCTAAAAGGATCCTTTTAGCCCCCCATTTATCTGAAGCAATCCCCGCTATAATAGAAAAAGGGACAACCCCCCAAAAAAAGGCGCTAAGAATCATTCCCCATTCGGAAGCGCTAAAATGAAATTCTTTCATAATTGGTTCTGTCGCTAATGAAATAACAGTGCGGTCAATAAATTGAATAAAATAGACAACGAACAACAACCCTAAGATAAACCATCTATATTTCATTGAACCGGTCCCTTCCTAAGAAGCTGGTAATCAATCATTTAATATAAAAACGTCAAAATCGCTGCCCGCTATCACCTCGCCGTCAAAAACTTCTGAAGCCTCTTTGCTGGCTAGTTCAGCATCAACGTTCGGCAAAAAGTGTGTCATCACGAGTTTTTTTACATCAGCCTCTTTGGCAAGAGCACCAGCCTGAGCAGGCGTACAGTGTTCATTCTCGAGCCGCTTCCAGATGTTCTTAAGGTTGCCGTCGTCGCTCGTTTGACTGTTAATTGAGGAGGTGTTAATCGCCGCATCTTGGACAAGAATATCCGAGCCTTTTGCTAGCTTTACAAGCGAATCAACCGGAGCCGTATCACCGGAAATTGTAATTGCTTTGGCACCGATATCAAAGCGGAAAGCAAACGTTTTGACATTATGAATGACCGGTGTTGTTGTTATTTTCGCAGGCATTTCAGTGTCCACAAGGCCGCCTTCATCTTCTAACTCAATGATAGTCACATCCATTAATCCTTGCCCTGGGATACCAAGCGAAAGCCGGTAATCGATATCCTCCTCAAACATTTCCAAGACCCTTTCATGGAAACGTCTCGTTCCTTTAGGACCAATGATGGTCAATTTACGTCTTCCCAATGACCACCCTCCCAGCAGGAAGTGCTCATAACCAAAGACATGATCCGAATGCAAGTGTGTAAAACATAAATAGTTGATATCAGCCGGATTAATTTCCATTTTCATTAATTGTCTGACCGTCCCCTCACCGCAATCGATTAAAATCGGTGTATTATCTATTGTTATAACTTGTGCCGGACCAGACCTTTCAAGATTAGGTTTTGGACTTCCCGTTCCAAGCATTGTTAATGTTAAATTTGTCATTATATAGCCTCCTTTGTTGTAAAAGCCAGATGTAACCGCTGTCAAATGGAGAAAGAATAGATTGAGGTGAAACAAGCCCCAATCTAATTACAATCAAACGATGTCTATGACTTCTAAATCTTTGCCGACAATAACTTTCCCCGAAAATTCCTCAGAGGCCTCGCGATGGGCTTTTTCACCATTTGTATTCGGCAAAAAGTGGGTTAAAATAAGCTGCTTGACACCTGCTTGCTTGGCTGTACCCGCTGCCTGTGCCGGCGTGGAATGTTCTTTTTGCAATTCAGCCCAAATTTTCTGCAGTTCGGGGTCAGTTGGGTTATCATAAGTCACATTCGTTGAAAGGCAGGCATCATGTATCAATGTATGAGCTCCGCGTGATAACTCTACCAAACGGTCAACCGGTGCTGTATCTCCAGAAAAGACAACGGCTTTTCCATTCACATCGAAGCGGTAGGCTAACGTTATGACATTGTGGACAACGAAATCTGCCGTAACCTTTGCCGGAATATCAGTCTCTATCTCTCCCGCCTTTTCAACCTCAATCACCTCAACGTCTAACACGCCATTGGAAGGACGGCCGAGCGACACGCGATATTCGATATCTTCTTTAAACATGTTAATAATCGTTTCATGAAATGCCTTTGTACCGACTGGTCCTACGACGGTCAGCTTGCGACGGCCCCTTGCCCAACCGCCCAGTAGGAATTGCCCATATCCCAAGACATGGTCAGAATGAAGATGTGTCAGCCAAAGATGGTTCACATCCTCAGGAGCAATTCCCGCTTTCATAAGCTGTGATGTCGTTCCTTCCCCGCAGTCAATCAGTATCGCCGTGTCATTTATCGTTAAAACTTGCGCTGATCCTGAGCGTTCCAAATCAGGCCGGGGACTGCCTGTCCCTAACATCGTTACAGAAAGTTTATCCATTTACAGCCACTCCTTTTAACTATTTAACCTTTAGTAAATATTCAGATAAATCGATTCAAAAAATGGTTGCTTTGCCCCTTATCTTTTTGCTTTTCGAAGGCTATAACCGTATTTAATTTGTGCGTTCTTACGGCTGTTTCAACTTCCTGGAAGGAGGCATCGCTTTTCCCCATTAATTCAATAATCTTTTCGTGCTCCTGAATAGATTCTTGCACTCTTTTGGGAGTTAATGCTGAGCCTTCAACCCTTATTGAGTCAAGGCGCCTCCACGTTTTTCTAATAGTCTCCACAAGGTAATCATTGGTGCAATAATGACAGGTGAGTTCATGAAACTCACGATTTAATCTGCCAAATTCAACGAAATCGAAATCCTCCAAAGCCCCCTTCATGTGTTCATTCAATTCTTGCAGTGAGAATATCTTTTCTTTAGGAAAAAAATCACGGCTTATTGCCGTGGCGTAGCCCTCCATGACTGCCAGCACGGAAAGCGTATCCAAGTATTCGCTTTCATCAATCGGCGTAACAACTGCCCCAATATGCTGATGATACTCAATTAAACCTTCCGCCTCGAGCTGGCGAATCGCCTCCCGAATCGGAATGGCACTCGTGTGGAGTTCTTTAGCCAGTTGATTGATAATAATTCTCTGGCCTGGAGCGTAGACACCTTTGATGATTCGCGATTTCATCACATTATAAGCTTTCTGCTGTTTACTTTCGTTTTTATTATTCATGATGCTCATATCATATAGCTAATCATATATGATTTCAATGAATATTCTATATAAAATCATATATGATTTTGTTAATGGGGTATAACAAACTTGCATGGGAAGCACCCATGCAAGTTAACAGAAATAACGGCTATTTAAGGTAATAATCAAACACTATACTTCCAGCACCGATGGCAACGGCATTTTCACCGAGGATCCCCCTATTGAATTCAATCTTATGACCCGGATAAATAACGCTGTACCTTTCTTTTGTAGCTTTTATCACAGTCTCATAAAACAAATCCATTTCCGTATAAACCGGACCGGCAAGTATCATCATTTCGGGTAACAGGACATTGATTAGATTAGAAAGTGAGATGGCATCATAATAGGCAGCGTCTTTCACAAGATGACTGCAGAGGGGATCATGATTGTTCACCGCTTGGCAAATGTCGTTGAACTCTATTTTTTCGATATCATGAACTTGATCACGCAATATAGAATCATGCCCCCGCTTTACGCTTTGAATGACTTCCTTCTTTATTGCCGAAATGGAAGCATAAGCTTGAATACAGCCATAGCCTCCGCAGACACATTTCCGGCCATGTGCCTCAACAACCATATGCCCTTGCCCGAACATGCCTAACCGATCTGCAGCCCCCCGGGATAGATGGCCATCGGTGATAACGCCTAACCGTGTTCCGACCCCTTGTATGACATAAGCAATATCGTTGTATTTTTTCCAGAGGCCATTTTGGTATTCGGCAAGCAATGCGGTGTTAACGCCAATATCTAATAAAATCGGCAGGTTGAATTTTTCACTTAAAGTATCACATATTCGGACATTTCCCCAACCCGGAGCAAGAAAATCAATCGGACTTAAGATCATACCTTTTTCCCTGTCTAACGGTCCTATTGCTCCTATACCAATACCTAAAACTTTCGATAAATTAGTCTGCCGCTTATTAAGCATATCTTCTATTTGTGCCTCTATGAACTGGATTGTAACCTCAGGTGTCGTTTCTTTGTTCATTGTAAGTTTGACCTGTTCCATAACATTTAAAGAGAGATCCATTAATATTACTTTTGTATGGGTACGGGATATATCTATTCCAATAAGATAATAAAGATCAGGAGTGATTTGGTAGGTGATAGGCTTGCGACCGCCGCTCGATTCACCTAATCCGCTTTCAATGATTAGCTTCTTTTGATGAAGTTCATCAATCAACCTGGTGCATGTCGTTTGACTCAATCCCATTTCCTCTATTAATTCCCCTTTGGAAACGGGTCCCTGTTCCCGAATAAAACGGTATAATTGCTTTATCCGCTTTTCTTTTTCTGACAATGGCCCAATAAATTGTTTGATCACGTTTATCCCTCAAATACGAAAAAGAGTGTCATTTTTATTCATTATACTTGTCTGCGGACCCATTAACCAATTAATTGATGTCCATTGTGTTCATTTAAGGCATGAAATGCCCTCCATTAACATCCAGTACAGCACCAGTAATGTACTCAGAAGAGGGATCGGCCAGAAACCGAATCCCATTGGCCAGATCCTTAGGGTCGCCTAATCTTCCGACTGGGATGTCCCCGACATGCTGTTTTGTTTCATTGCTTTCTACATCAGCTAACATGTCTGACGCAACTAATCCTGGGCATATTGCATTTACTGTAACCCCAAAAGGCGCAAGCTCAATGGCTAAACAGCGGGTCAATCCTAATACACCTGTTTTTGAGGCGACATAATTAGCCCCGACAATGGGACTTGGCCGCTTTCTGGCGGCTTCAGAGGAAACATTAATAATCCGTCCCCATCCACGTTCCTTCATTTTAGATATGACTGCTCGGCTTGTTAGAAATTGGCTGCGGAGATTCACCGCAAAAACCCGCTCCCATTCTTCTAATGTCATTTCTTCTACCGTACTCTTTTTTCCATTGTTCCTTGGTGAAATGCCGGCGTTATTCACTAAAATATCTACGGAACCGAGCTGATCCGTCACTGTCTGTATCATGTCTGCCACCGCATTTTCCTCAGATATATCACCTGGAACTGCAATAATTTGGCCTTTGTTGTTCTCAGCATTACTTAAATTAATAACGAAGTGACTAAGTTCTTCATTATTAATGTCATTGACCGCAACAGCTGCACCTTCAGCATAAAACATCTCGGCTATCGCTCTGCCGATCCCTTGTGCACCACCTGTCACAAATACGACTTTATCCATAAATCGCATAGAGATTCTCCCCTTGTATAAATAATTTCCCTCTTATAACCCCATCATCTTTTTCCAAGAGAGTGCCTGCTGTTCTTCATCGAGTGTAGCAATTTCTTTTAATGTTGCATTAGCTTCCTCACCAACCGGGTAATGGACAGGAAAAAAGGCTTCTGTGTTCACCGCTTCAATGATTGCTTCTGCCACTATCTGAGGATCGTCAGAATGCTGCATATTTCCTTCCGCAAATCCCCTTACAGCTTCCTCAAACTTGCGATACGGAGAATCTACATCCGATCTTTCATCATTAGCCGCGGCATTTTCTTTCTCTAGCAATTTTCTGTTAGTAAGTATTTTCGTAGCGAAAAATCCTGGTTCTATTTGCCGTACTTTAATCCCGAACGGCTCAACTTCCAGAGCAAGTGCATCACTTAAAACCCCTAGTGAATGTTTTGAGGCGGCATACCCCCAATTGATAGGTTTTCCGGGGATACGGCCGTCAATTGATGAAACATTAACGATCGTACCGGATCCTTGTGCCCGCATCGCCGGCAACACCGCTCTCAGCATACGTATGACTCCGAAAAAGTTAGTCTCGAAAGCAGTCCGTAACATCGTGTCGCTCAAAAACTCAACAGACCCAAGACACCCCATCCCTGCATTATTGACTAAAACGTCTATGCGCCCCTCTTTATCAAGTACCTTTGATACCGCCTGCTTGACAGAATGGTCATCCGTTACGTCAAGCTTTAATATTATAATAGGAAGCTGTTCGCTGTTCGTTATACTTTGAAGATCCCCATCCTTCGAAAGGTCCCGCATTGTGGCATAAACCTTGTTGCCCCGGCGGGCAAAGGCAAGTGCACTAAGAAGGCCAAAACCGCTGCTGCAACCAGTTATAAGTGCGACTCTCAAAAATATCCCTCCTTTAGACTATTTCCTCGATACAATTACGGAAAACTTGAGTATGCCGTTTAACATCTTCTTCTTCTGTATAAGGACACATAAGCGCCATACTATGAAACGGTGTCAGAAGGACACCCCTGTTAAGAAGATAAAGGTGAATAGCCGCTTCTAACTCCGGCTCACGAATGGCTTTAGCTTCTCCGCCGTTTGTTGGCGCCGACTTGCTAAACATGTACTCGACTCGTGCGCCAATTCTAGTAACATGCCAAGGAAGCTGTTTCTCTTGTATTACGGCTGTCACACCTTGTTCAAACTTTTCAGCCATCATGGTCATATGATTATAGTTTTCTTCAGTCATTACTTTCTCAAGTGTTGCACGAAGAGCATGGACCGTAAGAGCATTGCCTGCCAGTGTCCCGCCGAACCCGCAATGATTGATGCTATAGCCGTCTTTTTTCGTATACTTGCGCATGGCCCTAGCAACTTCTTCTGTCATGCCATAGACTGCGGCGGGAATACCCCCGGCAATTGCTTTTCCTAGGACGAAGAAATCTGGTTCAAGGCCGTAAGCACCTGTGTAGCCTGATGGACTAGTCGAGATCGTATGCGTTTCATCCATAATTAAAAGCGTCCCGGTTCGCCTAGTAATGTCTCGAAGCACCTTATGGAACCCCGGTTCAGGAGGGACCATGCCTACGTTCGTCATTATTGGTTCCGTCAGAACACAGGCTACATCACCCGGCGCAAGCGCTTTCTCCAAAGCTTCCAGATCGTTAAATTCAATGACTTTGGTCGTCCGTTCAAAGTCAACGGCATTCGATGAAATGCGCGGCTGTGGAACCATCTTTCCGTCCTCAATGGAAACCTGGGTCTCATCTAGTGAACCGTGGTACTTTCCATTAAATACTAGAATCTTATCCCGGCCGGTCATGATTCGGCTCATCCGAATCGCAAAACGGTTCGCATCTGTCGCAGATGTAGCAAGCTGCCAATAAGGCAAGCCGAAACGCTGTTGAAGATTCTCACCGGCCCAAAAGGCATCTTCGGTCGGCAGCATCGTTGTACTGCCTTGAGTAATCTGATTCTGAACAGCAGCAGCAACCTCTTCGTTACCATGCCCAAACATCGCTCCGGTGTCTCCCAGGCAGAAATCAATGTACTCATGCCCGTCAACGTCCGCCAAACTGGCTCCAAAAGCCTTTTTTAAATGAAGCGGAAACGGGGATGGCCAATTATCCATCCAATGCATTGGGACGCCGCGTACAAGGGATCGCTGTGCCCGCTTATAAATTTCTTCAGATTTCGGGTTTGCCTTAATAAACCTCTCTTCTTCCATAGCAAGCAATTTCGCTAATCGCTTCTTATTTACTTCATATGTTGTTTTCATACTAACCTCCTATACCCTTTACATGTCCATTTTCACCTGTTGTTTGAATCCTTTTGTTTTTAACGTTAAATATAGAAAGCCAACGAGCAGCCAGCATATGCCCACAATTTTCCCGACCAAATCCATGCCTATCAAGATGTAAATACAAACAACGATTCCTAGTATTGGTGATATTAAATTTGAGAGAAAGTTTGCTCCTTTTCGCTCTTTTCGTTTGATAAAAAATTCAATAACCACAGACAAGTTAACAAAAATGAATCCAATTAATGCGCCAAAGACAACTATCAAAAAGAAGACGCTTATAGGGATAAGCAAGGCACCGACGTAGCCAAGCACCGCTAAAATCAAAATACTATATACGGGCGTCTTATACTTTGGATGTAAATAGCTTAAAAATCCCGGCAATACTTGATCCCGTCCCATGCTAAAAAGAACCCTGGAACCAGATGCTTGGCCCGCCAGTGCAGAAGCGGCCCCTGTGACAACAAGAAGGATGGTCGTCGCAGCAGCTAAACCGCTTCCACCGGCTGCAATAGCTACCTCATAGAAAGCAGTATCCGTGTTTTTGAATGTGGCAAAGTTCGGATGAATCAACGTTGCGAAATAGATTTGAATACCTATTAAGGCAGAACTAACAAGGCAGGTGATAATGACAGCACGCCCTACTGTTTTACCGGGGACTTTTGCATCCTCCGACAAGGCTGTAATCGCATCAAAACCAATGTAGGAGAGGACAGCAATAGATGAACCAGAAATAAGGGCATTCATAGAAAATGTTGTGGAATCAAAAACCCCTTGCAAATCAATAATCTTCCCAGTACCCACCCCGTTTGTCAGGGCATGAATAGCAAAGCCAACGAACAAAAAGACACTTATTAGTTTCAACAACAACATGATAAGATTAAGGTGTGAAGACACCCTCATCCCAACATAATTAAACAGTGTCATCGGCAGGATAAAAATGATTAACATCAGCCATAATGGCATAAATGGCATCATTTCTATCGCAAAACTCGAACTTAATTTATACACCAACATCGGAAAGATCAAATAATCCAAAAGAATGGCCCAGCCTGCCATAAAACCAAGTGTCGGATGCAGTGTGTGAGTGGCATAACTATATGTTGAACCTGCTTTTGGGATCACGCTTGCCATTTTGCCATAACTGAATGCTGTAAAAATCATCGCAATAAGCCCTACAAAAATCGCTAGTACACCATGACCATGTGATAAGGTGGTAAGCCCACCGAATAAAGACTGTGCTGAATTCGGCGAGATGAAAATAATTCCAAATATGACTAAGTCCCTCGTCTTTAACACCTTTTTTAATTCCTGCTTGCCATTCTTTGAATCAGTGTTGTTTTTCAGCATGATTCAAGCCCCCTTCAGTATCCCTCTTTTAACATATAGGTTTATAAATGGCCTTGTCTCTCAAACGCAGATATAGCGTCAGACAGTTTGTTTATAATTGTTTCAACCTGCTCCTTGTTCGTAATAAGCGGGGGGGCAAATACTATCGAATTGGACCCCTCAAAAACAACAGGACGGACGATTAATTTTCTTTTATGGCATTCGCCGACAACCTTAGGGGCAGCCATTATCGCCTGGTCAAAAGGTACGCCCTTTTCACGGTCCTTAAGTAATTCAAAACCGGCTAACAGCCCAATAGCTCTCGATTTCGTGACAATAGAATGGTTATTTTCTAGATACTTAAAGCCTTTCATAAGTTCTGCTTCCATACGTTTGGCATTACCGACCAAATCTTCCCTTTCAATAATTTCGATATTTTTCAATGCGATCGCGCACGCCGTTGTGTGTCCGCTGTAGGTGAAACCATGGAAGAATACATCATTTGGTGATATCTCTGCCAGTTCATTTCTTAGACGTTCTGTGATAATAACTGCTCCTAACTGAATGTAAGCGCTTGTAATTCCTTTCGCAACAGTCATGACATCAGGAACAACATCCCAATTATCGACACCGAACATTTTCCCTGTCCTTCCAAAACCGCAAATGACTTCATCAGCAATCATCAAAATGCCATATTCATCACACAATTTGCGAAGGGCTTGCAAATAGCCGGCTGGAGGAATAAAAAGGCCTCCTGCCCCCATAACAGGTTCCACGATAATGGCAGCTACAGTTTCTGTCCCTTCCTTCTCGATCGTTCCGCGGATACTGCCTGCATAATCCGGATCGGATTTATCGCCTAATTCACAATTAGTCTTGAACCTTGTTGTTGCATGGACGAAATCCGGAGCTTTGGCTGTAGCCATATTTTGAAATTGGTCAATGCCTGTTGCACTTGTAGCACCAACTGTAATGCCGTGATAGCCCCGCTTAACGCCAATAATTTTGGTGCGTTTTGCCTCACCTTTTAGCTTCCAATAATGGCGAATGAGTTTGAAAGCTGTATCGTTTGATTCTGATCCTCCGGAGGTGAAGAAGGATACATTCAAGTCTCCAGGAGTAATGGAAGCCAGCTTCTCAGATAAACGAATGACGGGTTCATGGGAAAAGCCCTGAAAGCATGAACTGTATGCGAGTGTAGACATTTGTTCCTTTGCTGCTTCCGCGATTTCTTCTCGTCCATGGCCTATGTTCACATTCCATAAGGAGCTCATTGCATCAATATATTGGTCACCATTAATGTCTGTTAAATAAATGCCCTTTCCTTCCTTAAAAATAAAGGAAGGACCGTTTGCCTGGTGCTGCTTAATCGATGTCGTCGGGTGCAAAAAATACTTTTTGTCAGATTCCTTCAATTCGTTGATCGTTGTATTCTCTAAAGCTATGTTTTTTGTCATAATCATTCTCCTCCGTATGATATTTCCGATGAGCTTACGTTAAATGACAGTAGAAATGAATTTGGTTTCGAGGAAATCGTCTAATCCGTTTGGACCGCCCTCACGCCCCATACCGCTTTCTTTAATGCCGCCAAAAGGTCCCTGAACTTGTGAAAGAACGGTATCATTAATGCCTACCATGCCGTATTCAAGTGATTCCGAGACACGAACAGAGCGCGCGAGATCTTTTGTGAACATATAAGCTGCTAACCCGTAATCCGTATCATTAGCCTTATTAACCACTTCATCCTCATTTTTAAATGTGAAAATAGGAGCAACAGGCCCAAATGTTTCTTCATAAGAGATGCGCATCTTCTCATTCACGTCGGATAAAATTGTCGGGGTATAGAAAAACCCTTCTTCACAGTCTCTTACTTGGTATTCTTCCCCTCCGCAAACAAGCCGGGCTCCCTTTTCCTGGGCATCCTTCACATGACTTTTGACCTTATCTAATCCGGCCTTGCTTACAACTGGACCCAATCCAACTTCTTCATTCAGACCATTTCCAACCGTCAAGCCCTCCACCGCTGCCTTTAATTTGTCCAGAAACGTTTCTTTAATTGACTCTTGGACATAAAGCCGGTTCGGAGAAATGCACGTTTGTCCGCAGTTAAAATATTTGCTTTTCATGACACTTGAAACAGCCTTATCTAGATCAGCATCTTCAAAAACGATAAATGGGGCATGTCCTCCAAGCTCCATCGACACCCGTTTTACTTGATGGGCCGCTTTTTCCAGCAACAGTTTGCCGACCTTTGTTGATCCGGTAAACGTTATTTTCCGAATACGCTTATCAGACAGAAGCGCATCGCCAATTTCAGCGGGCTGCCCTGTAACTAAGTTGATAACACCCTTTGGTATTCCCGCCTCTTCCGCCAATTCAAAGAATTTAACGGCTGTCCCCGGTGTTTGTTCAGCAGGCTTCAATATCACCGTGCAACCAGCGGCAAGTGCAGGGGACAATTTTCTTGTTATCATCGCAAGCGGAAAGTTCCACGGTGTAATCGCCGCTACTGGACCTACCGGCTGCTTGGTCATTTGCAGGCGTTTGTTGGCTTCAAAGCCTTGAATCGTTTGCCCATACACGCGTTTTCCTTCTTCTGCATTCCATAGCACATACTCCGCGCTATTGGCGACTTCACCACGGGCTTGTTTGATTGGTTTTCCCATTTCGGAGGAAATGGTTTTTGCTAACTCTTCCGTATTTTCAAGCATCAATTGGTATAAACGAAAGAGAATCGTTGATCGTTCTTTCCCCGATTTTTTTGACCAGTGTTGAAAAGCACTGCAACTTGCTTCAATTGCTTTTTTTACATCCTGCCTATTTCCATTTGCTGCTTTAAATAGGACCTCACCAGTTGCAGGACTGACGACATCGAAATATTCACCCGTAGCCGGATCATTCCATTCCCCATCAATGTATAGTTTGAATGTTTCGACCGTTTTTGCTATAGACATGCCATTCGCTCCCTTTCATTTTGTTATGGCGTAACCTTTCCTCCTTGACGTTTTTAACAAACTGATGCTAAGTGTTCTGAATTTATTGTGTTTTGTGCTAATTATAAAACTTACAACCAAAATGGTCAAATGATTTTTAAAAATAATAAAAACGGCAAAAAAAGTATGACCATTAAAGGCCATACTTAAAATTAAAATCCATTTTGGTTATAAGGTTCAAATCTTTCTCACCATTTGACAATCTAACTAAAAAACAATTTAACCCCGACACCAATCAGCAAGATGGAAAGCATTTTGATAATAAGCCTGCCGGAAAGCTTATTTGACATATAAGCGCCTGCTTGCCCTCCGACTAAAACACCCAATCCTCCCCAGAGAACAACGGACCAATCAATGTGGCCGTAATATATTTGAGTAATAACGCCAATTGCGGAATATAAGCATAAAGAAAAAATCGACGTGGCTGTTGCGTAATGAGGCGCAACACGGTATATATAAATCAAAATGGGCACAAGCAGCCATCCCCCGCCGATTCCTAAATAACTGGAAACAACGCCCAATAATAAACCTATCGCCAATAATGAATAATAATTTTGACTAGGTTTATGGCTGATGGTCTCCTCCGTTGAATTTTGCTTATGCAATGCAACAGCAGTCTCATCCCGCTGTTTATCTTCAACATTTTTGTTGGATGGGGCTTTTTTGATCAATAGGAAAAGGCCTAATAAAACAATGACACTAGAAAATATCAAATAAAACAGCTGTGAGGAACTGGATCGCCCGAGCCATGTCCCAATTAATGTCCCTGGAAGCGCCCCTAGTGCAAGGATAATGCCGATTTTATAGTCGATTCGCCTTTGTTTGACATAGCCGGTGATTCCTGATAATGCATTTAACATAACGACGACGAGGCCTGTACCTGCAGCGGTAACCGGGGACATATGAAAAAAGATGAGAAGAACCGGTACAAAAATAAATCCTCCTCCGGCGCCAACAATGACCCCATATGCACCAGATAGTAAGGCAATGATAAACAATAATATACCCGACAGCATTTGTTTCCCCCTCCTCCGTTAGTCCTCTTATTTACCAAGCTAGCAAGAAAAAAGGCAAAGGTAAATTACAAAAAATGCATGGGTATATAACGGATTGTTATACATTAGCGGAGGCTTTCTAAATTTTGTTTATGGTAAAATCGGAATATAAACCTTTAATACTGGGGGTGTTTCTATTGAACATAGAAAGCTTGAAAATGTTTTGTCTAGTTGTTGATGAGGGGAGTATCAGCCAGGCAGCACGGTTAGCCTACGTCTCCCAGCCCGCCGTAACCAGGCAAATTCATCAGTTGGAAGATTTCTACGGGGCGCTGTTATTTGACAGAGTGGATGGAAGGCTCGCGGTCACGGATATCGGGAAAACACTTTATCCTTTCGCAAAAGCCATTGTTGACGACTTTAATCGCTCTAAAGAAACCGTACAACAGGCGACAGGCGAACACAACGCGATCCTCAGAGTAGGCGCCTCATTAACAATCGGTGAGTATTTGTTGCCGAGTTTGCTTGGCCGGTTCAAAAAGCAATTTCCAAAAATAAAGGTGACCTTAACAATTGGAAATACGCCGAGTGTCCTAGAGGATCTCTCACATGATGTGATCGATTTAGCCTTAGTAGAAGGCATTGTAGAGAACAAGGGTTTTACGAAAGAAAATTTTGCTGATGATGAGCTTGTTCTTGTCCATTCGCCGGATCATCCTTGGAAGGATCGAACAGAAATTTCCACTAAAGAATTGACCCACGAACACATGATTTGGCGTGAAGCCACTTCAGGCACGCGATTGATCGTCGAAAACGCCTTAAAAGATCATGGAGGGCTGGATAAAATTGAAAGCTATATGGAACTTGGAAGTACGCAAGCCATAAAAAGTGCTGTGGAAGCGGGACTCGGTGTCAGTATCTTGTCGAGACTAACCGTAGCCAGAGAGCTAAAAGAAGGACACCTGGGCGAAATAAAAATGGCCGGCGTCGATTTAAAAAGGGATCTATGGATGGTCAAAAAACCACAGAGATTTAATAAAATTGGGGTCACTGAATTTATTGCGTTTATTAAGTCATAGCGCGATAAAGAAAACTCGCCGATTGGCGAAGACAGAGGCGTAGTTGCACTTATACTTTTTTCCACTTTTTCGCTTTAGCGAACTTAAACATTCTTAAAGTACAAAAATACAGCCCGAGCTCATCTTAGCTCTGGACTGTATATGTTAATCACTTGAATTGAACGTTTATTTCTTTCCGTTTATCCGTGGGGATGACCTTCAT
Source organism: Scopulibacillus darangshiensis (assembly GCF_004341035.1). GTDB lineage: Bacteria > Bacillota > Bacilli > Bacillales > Sporolactobacillaceae > Scopulibacillus > Scopulibacillus darangshiensis. The sequence goes on along the minus strand of NZ_SLXK01000004.1, from coordinate 67,024 downwards.
GACACTTTCATAAACATAATCCAGTGTTTGCCGCGCAGCTTCCTTAGTTGTGACATTTCTTCTTTGATTTAAGACCGTTGTCAACATTCCCTGCCAAATCAGCATCGTTGTTTCTGAGATGAATGCCACGTCTTTCCCTTCGATCAACCCTTCGTCAACAGCCTGCTGCACATATAATGCACTTCGTCTAGAAAAAGCATGTTCAAGAATGATCGACTGAATGGGCTCTGGCAGGCCAATAAGATCGCTGCGGTAGGTTTTATAATAGTGCTCCAAGAGGTCTTCCGGGACAGATCCCAGATTGTTGACAAAAATGACGGCATAGATCTCGGGTTTGTCGAATGAATGCTTACAAAAACACTCCCAGGTGTACAGCCATTTTTCGATCGTATTAGAACCTTTGTCTATATATCTTGGCAAATCATCAATATAATTTTTCGTGAAACGCATGGCTGCGAAAAAAACGAGATGTGACAATTCCTGAAAATAATTGTACACTGTAGAACTTGTGTAGCCTGCGAGGTCAGCGACTTTTCTTATCGTCACATTTTCGATTCCTTCTTTTTCAATCACATCAACCGTTGCATCTACAAAGTAACGCCACATCCGTTCCCTTTGTATTTCTTTTCGTCCTGCCCTCATTGAATGTCACTTCCCGACTCATCCATTACCGTAATGACGGTTATTATCATTGTAAACTGTATCATTTGTTCTGACAAAGACTAGCTTATGCTCGTCCTGCTTCAGCCACTTAATGAGAGAGACGGATAAGAGAAGGTACATTATCAGGACGGGGACGGATACGAGTACAGATGACGTTTGGACAACGTCTAAACCGCCAACAACTGTTAAGCCTATGGCCATAGCTGCGAGAACGATCCCCCATAACAAGCGGTGCCAGCGGGCAGGTTCCTCACCCCCCTTTAATTCCGCTGTTGCAATACTGGCAATGACATAGGTCGCCGAATCAAGCGAGGTCGACAGAAAGATAAAGCCTAAAATCGCAAAGAATATTAAAACGACCGGGGCAAAAGGCAGGGAATTCAAGACTGCTACAATGACAGCCGGACCGCCCTCTTCACTCAGTATTTTGGTGAGAGGCAATTTACCTGTCAACTCTAGATTCATCCCGTAACCGCCAAATACTGCAAAATATAACCAGCTGCCAAATGTCCCCCACAATAAGACGTTTGTTATAAGCTCGCGAATGGTTCTGCCTTTTGAGATCCGTGCGACAAAAAGTCCGATAAACGGGGCGGTTGCAGAAAACCATGCCCAGTAGAAAACTGTCCATGTTTGCGGAAAACCGCTTTTAAAAATTGGATCAGTATATAAACTCATCCTCATGAATTTATCAAGCATAATCCCAAGGCTGTTCGTGAAGTAGGACAAAATGAATAATGTCGGTCCAGCCAAAATGACAAAAAGCGCGAGGCCGAGGGCCAAATAGACATTCCAGTCACTCAATATCTTAATCCCTTTATATAATCCAAGATAAGCACTTGAGCTGAAGATGACCGTCCATACGACGATAATAATGATACTTAACCCAAGGGAAGGTTCAATATTAAGGACATCGCCAATCACAGCGGAAATCATTGGCACTCCTAACCCCAATGATGTGCCTAATCCGCCAATCATACTCCAAATGACGAGAATATCAATTGTTTTGCCTATCCATCCATCAGCATGTTTGCCCAATACACCTTGACAGGACGTACTAATTTTCAATGATGGATTCTTTCGTACAAAGAAGCTGTAAGCGATGACAACAGCTGGCAAGGCATAAAGCGCCCAGGCCGAAATGCCCCAATGAAACAAGCCATAACTTAATGCGATGTCAGCTGCCGATTTCGAACTTGCTTCTATTCCAAAAGGCGGCCCTGTATAATAATAAAGCGGTTCAACAATCGACCAGAACATGATGCTTGTACCCATGCTGGCACAGAACAGCATGCCACCCCAACTAAAGCGGGAAAATTCCGGCTGATCATCTGGCCCGCCTAGCTTTACCTTTCCAAACCGTCCAAAAATTAACCAAAGTAAAATGATAAATAAACCGATCGTCAGAAATTCAAACGCCCAGTCTAACCCATTATTAATAGAAGACATCATATCCGACAAAATGGGTGCCGCGGAATCTCTGAAGATCACAAGTAAAAAGGTCACAGCAACCACCAATATAATAGAAGGCCAAAAAATGGAATGATTAATTTTATGATTCATTTAACTCTCCTTAGGTTATATAGTTAAAAGCTTAATGCTTCGATATGGCGCGGATATTTCGTGATACTGCGGCAGCCGTCCTTAGTTAAGATCACCGTGTCAGAATGGCGGAAACCGCCGACTCCCGGTATATAGATTCCCGGTTCGATCGTGTAAACCATACCCTCTTCCAGCACTAGATCATTGTCAAAACGAAGGTAAGGTTCTTCGTGTTCAGTTAGTCCAAGACCGTGTCCGATTCGATGCTGAACAAAATTGCCGTAACCAGCCTTTTCAAATACTTTAAATGAGGCGATGTCCACTTCTTTTGCTTTGACCCCCGGCTTGATAACATTCATGCCTGCTTCTTGAGCGTCAATAGCGAGCTGCAAACATTTCCTTTGTTCGTCTGTCGGATTTCCTATAAGGAAAGTCCGTTCGTTTTCCGCACGGTACCCATTTATCCAAACCTGCCGGCTGTGAACGACAACATCATTTTGTTCAAATTTTCGAGTGCTCGAATATAAATGCGGCATGGCGCTCCTTTCAATGCCTGAGCATGTCCAATTTTCATAGCCAACAATTAGATCGGGATAATCTTTTGAGGCGGTCTCCAACAGTTTCATATCCCCATAGGAATCAAATTCAAGCTCACTCATGCCAGACTTAACATTTGCAAAGGATGCTTCTAATGCAATATCAGAAAGCAGACCTGCCTGTTCAAGCCAGTAAATTTCCTCTTGGTCTTTAATGGCGCGCATATCGATAAGATCTTGACCTATGTCTTTGATTTCAAAGCCCTTTTCTCGTATAAATTGATAAACAGATGCTGGCACAATGCCCATTTCAATACCCAACACATTATTCTTAGATACATCGTCCAGAATTCTGTTAAGAGGCTGAAAGTATTGTGTATCCAAATGACTGTTTTGAATTTTTTCGTGGTAAACAAAGAACTCATCAACTGCCGCATTTTCACGAGCATGGTCATTCTCCAATGCAGGGATGATGTACTGTGTTTTATCCTTGTATACAAGCAATACAATTGGCCGGGAATACGAAATGGCCCGAAATCCGCTTAAATAATATTCATTATCCGGATCCCAAAATAACGATACATCAATCCCCTTTTTGTCCATCCGCTGTCTTAGAGCCTTCAACCGCTTTTCCACTGTTTCTTTTTTTGCTGTTTGCATGATTAGCCCCTTTCATTTGATAGGATTTTCCCTTTTCAGATTATATGAACATGTTCATATAATGAATATGATAATACTAACATAACTATTGAAATAGTTGAAATGAATTACGTAGATGGCCGTAACTTTTTTTTAATCGCTTGAGCATACTTAAAAAGCGAAATCCTCTTACCCAATGTGTATCGGGCCCGAGGCTTTCGCTATCCCCCATAGAAAACTTTTTATTCTAACCAGCTGCCTACATGAACGCAGTCATGCCAACATCAACTGTTAACGATCCGCCATCAACAGGAACCACTGCACCTGTAATAAAAGAGGCTTCGGGTGAAATAAGCCATGCAATAGCGTTTGCTATTTCCTCCGGGTTCGATGGACGACGGGCTGGTATTAACTTCGTCACCCGCTTATAAGCTTGTTCCAATGTTTCACCAGTATCTTTAGCTAAACTGGCCATTTCTTCATTGGCCATCTCTGTTTTTACCCAGCCGGGACATACTGCATTGGCTCTGACTTTTTGTTCGGCATAATCAACTGCAATAGACTGAGTGAGTGCAATGACGCCTGCTTTTGATGCACAATAAGCTGAAAGTGTTGGTCCCGATCTTATTCCCGCAATAGACGCGACCGTCACGATCGATCCTTGTGTTTGCATCAAGTGAGGCAATGCGGCTTTTGCGACTACAAACCCCGAGGTTAGATTAATGCGAATGACCTTTTCCCAATTTTCAAGACTAGGCTGTTCATTGTCCTGATTGCCATTCACTTTAATCACCCCTGAACGTCAGTCTTGTTTTTATTTTCGGCAAGGGTTATATATCCCTCTGATGAATCAGAGCCTTCTTTTAAAAGCTCTTCTATAGGCGTCGTTTCAAACAGTTTCTTCTTCATTGCAAACTTCACCCAAATAGCGGAATATACAACCGTGATCAACAGAAATATCACGGCATACATATAAATTTGCTGTTTAACTGCTGGGTCAGGGAATATATTAAACATCATATATATAATCCCAAATATTCCAATAATTTGGAAGGTGAGTCCTAAAGGTGATTTAAAAGTTCTCGCTGCATTTGGATATTTGACACGCATGATAATGACATTTAAATGAGCAACAATATAGGTGATCATCCAACAAAATGCCCCCGCTAATATAAAGGTCGTAATCGAAGCGGATCCTGAAATCCCAATAAGAAAAACCAGAAAAAGACTTGACAAAAATACGATCCCTGCCCAAGGGCTTCCCCATCTATTCAGCTTGCCAAATATTTGCGGCATTTGCCCTTTTTGTGCCATAGAGTAGAGCATTCGCGGAATAGAACAAATAAGCGTATTGATCGTACTTCCTGTTGCAAAAACGGTCACAATTCCAATCCAGATTTGACCTGTCTTTCCTAAAATGGCTGTTGCTGCTTTAACATGCGGAGACTCTGATCCCGCTAATATATTTAATGGCACATATTTAATGGCAGCGTTTCCAAAAATCAAATCCACAACTAAAATAATTAATAAACCTAGAATCATAGATAAAGGGATGTATAACTTTGGTTTTTTGACTTCCTCCGCCATTGGGCAAACAAACTCGATACCTACAAACAACCAAAATGCTAGTGCGAATAAACCAACGACACCCCATCCCATCGAGTTAAAGTCTATTGATGTTTTCAACGGTTCGCCACTGCCGGTGCCTGTCAGTCCAATAATTCCAATAATAACTAGTGAGACAATCATGCCCCCTGTTAAAATCATTTGTGACCAGCTATAGAATTCTATCCCGCGTATATTAATTATGGACAAAATAATTAAGAAAATGGCTGAAATGACAAGCGGAGAAACATCAGGAGCAAAGATGCCGTGAATAACCGTACCAGCAATATGAGCTTCCGCACTTCCGGCAAACATATTAACCAAAACATAGCCGCTAAGGACAGAAACCATGCCGATGAAAGGTCCCATTGTAGGAAGTGTATAATGATTAATTCCGCCAGCCCGCGGAATAATGGATGCGAGTTCTGCAAATGAAAAGGCAACAAATAAGTTTAAAACCATCGCAATGACCATTGGGATTAAAAAGCCCGGTCCCGCTATACCGAAGCCTTGTCCCAAGGAAACCATTGCTGAAGAGGAAACAACGATGCCCACCGCAGTTGCAACCATAGGCCATAATCCTATCGTTCGTTTCAATTGATTATCCATTTTCTTAAACCCCTAACAGATAAAAAATTTTTAGCAATCTGCCTATAATTGACGATTGCTGCTCACTTTGTTAATTATCTTCGCATATGATCCAACGGGGAAGTTTGACACACGGCCAACTTGATGGCTCTCATAGCCGTAGATTTTCCCATAAGAACGCATAACATCAAGATCTTCAATAACAATACCTGCAGTTGGAATAACTTTTTCCAGCCAGATAAATAAATATAATTTATCATCAAGCTTATAATAGAAACACTGATCCGTGTCACACAAACCTTTTTCATTCCCGGCTATGCAATGCCAAGTATATGAATCCTCATTTAAATAAGTGTGCTGATAGGCATCCTTGGAACTATAAACAAATTCAATCGTCTTTCCGATTAAATCGCTTGTCGGCTCGTGCTTGGGGGTGTACTCAGTCCAGGGACTGTCCATTGACGCATGTTCAATTGAAACATTAACTGATGTCAGCGGCTTCCCCTGTTTGGCCCGTTCAATGATTGGGATGGAAAGCTCATCTGCTGCTGGAAGAATGCTAGAAATGACAGTAGCCATCTTTTTGCGGTAATCAAGGACAATAGACATTGAAGTCGTCTCACCATATGAAACAATGAAATCAATAAAATAAATATCTTCCCTCGGCATAACCGCTGTATAGGCGCAAATGACTTTCTCTTCATTGTCCCCATCTTCAATCACACATTTCAGCGTTTCGATATCAACGACAGATAACCTATACTTTTTGCCGCCTTCCGAATAAAGAGAGAAATCTTTGCCAACTAGTCTGTTTGTCGGTTGCATCATATTTTCGCTGAATCCAACAGAAAGCTCGCCAACACTAATAAAGTCTTTATCTTTAACTCCCATAACGGCACATTCTCCTCTCGCCTTTAATGTTGAAAATAGGAGGAAAGGAAGCCTTTACTTCCTCCACCCTTTTTTACATACTAGCTTTTATATTATAAAGTCATTTCAAAAGCAGTGATCGATTCATCCAAAATACTAATGATGTTCTCAATCTCTTGCTTATTAACAATAAGTGCCGGCGCAATGGCAACGATATTATCGCCATCCCATTCTGCTGTTCGGAGGATGAGTTTCCGCTTAAAGCATTCATCAACAACCTTATGTGCAGCGGCAATGGAAGGATCGAACGGCTTACCGCTCGCAGGGTCCTCATAAAGCTCAAACGCACCTAAAAGGCCTAAAGCTCTTGTTTTTGTCACAATAGAATGTTTTTCTTCTAGAAATGCCATTCCGTCTTTCAGTACTTTCTCCATATTTTTGGCATTGACAACAAGGTTATCCCTTTCAAGAATTTCAAGGTTTTTCAAAGCAACAGCGCAGGCGGTAGGATGACCGCTGTAGGTAAAGCCGTGGAACAAGACATCGTCTGTTTTCACAATTTCATCTCTGATTTTTTCTTTCATGATAACAGCGCCTAATTGCGAGTAGCCGCTTGTTATCCCTTTTGCCACGGTCATCATGTCAGGCACAACATCCCAATTATTGACGCCGAACATTTTTCCTGTCCGTCCAAAGCCGGTTATAACCTCATCCGTTATCATCAAAATGCCAAATTCATCACAAAGTTTTCTTACAGCTTGCATGTACCCTTCAGGCGGAAAGAGAACCCCGCCCGCTCCTTGAACGGGTTCTAAGATGACCGCCGCAATCGTGTCTGGCCCTTCTTTTTCAACAATATCCCTTATACAGCCTTCATAGTTTGGGTCGCTTTTATCGCCTAATTCACAGTTCGTTTGATGGGCTTTGGCATGGAAGAAATCAGGCGCTTTGGCATTAACAAAGTTTTGGAACTCACGCACGCCAGTGGCACTTGTCGCACCCATAGTTACACCGTGGTAGGCCCGCTCTAATCCAATGATTTTTGTCCGCTCGGGCTGACCTTTAATTTGCCAGTAATACCTTGATAATTTAAAAGCCGTGTCGTTTGATTCTGATCCGCCAGAGGTGTAGAACACAACATTCAAATCATCAGGTGTCAGTGAAGCCAACTTTTCGGCCAATTGAATAGCTGTTTCATGTGAATTACCGAAAAATGACGAACTGTATGCCAGCTTCATCATCTGTTCTTGTGCGGCATCCGCCAATTCCTTTTGGCCATGGCCTAAATTCACGTTCCAAAGCATGGACATGGCATCGATATACTCATCGCCTTTCACGTCCTTTATATTTATTCCTTTACCTTCCGAGACAATAATTGACGGGCCTTGTTCAAAATGCATTTTTGCCGGTGTTGTCGGATGCAAATAATGCTTTCTGTCTAGCTCAGACAGCGATTCCATTTTTGTTTTTTTGATAGATACCTTTTCACTCATAATATAAATCCTCCTATTTTTTTATAATCCATACCAGTTCAAGCCTTGTTCGCTCAGATCAACCCATACATGCTTCGTTTGTGTGTACATATCCATTGCTTGAATACCTAGCTCTCTTCCGAATCCGCTTTGCTTCGTTCCCCCGAAGGGTGCTGCGCTGTCAAGCATACTGTACGTATTGATATAGACTGTGCCAGCCTTTAGGTGCCGTGCCATGCGGTGACCTCGCTTGATATCATTCGTCCAAACACCTGAGGCTAAACCGTAAATCGTATCATTGGCTTTAGCCAAAGCATCCTCTTCATCTCTAAAACGAATGACTGAGACGACGGGTCCGAAAATTTCTTCACGGGCGATGGTCATTTGATTTGTGACGTCTTCAAAAATGGTCGGTGTGTAAAAATAACCGTTGCCTGCTCCTTCTTTTCGTTTGCCGCCTGTCAATAAGCTCGCCCCTTCATCTAAGCCCGCCGCAACGTAACGTTCAATGGTCTTTAATTGTTGTTCAGAAACCTGCGGGCCCATTTGTGTCGTGCTATCAAGTGAAGACCCGACACGCAGTGACTGGACTTTCTTCAAGAAGAGATCCATAAACTTGTCATAGATGGCATCCTGGACAAATAATCGAGACCCGGCTGCACATACTTGTCCTTGAGCGAAATAAATGCCAAACATCGCCCCGTTCACCGCGCTCTCAAGATTTGCATCTTCAAATACGATATTAGGCGACTTTCCGCCGAGTTCTAATGACACTGGTTTTAAATTTTGGGCAGCTGACTGCATAATCAATCGGCCTGTTTTCGTAGAACCCGTAAAGGCAATTTTATCAACACCCGGGTGAGAGGCTAAGGCATTGCCCGCCTTTTGTCCGAAGCCAGGGACAACATTAATGACACCATCAGGGATACCAACCTCTTGGAATAGCTTGACTAATTCAAGAATACTGATCGGTGTCTGTTCAGCAGGCTTGATAACGATCGTATTCCCCGCAGCAAGCGCAGGAGCCAGCTTCCACATCGTCAACATGAGCGGGAAATTCCATGGAACGATCGCTCCAATAACCCCTATTGGCTCCTTCAATGTATAGTTCAAGCGATTGCCGGGGGAGGCGAGTGTGTCCCCTTGCACTTTATTGGCCAGCCCGGCGTAGAACTCTAAGACGTCAATCGTTCCGGGTATCGCAATGTTTTTTGTTTCATTAATCAGCAAACCGCTGTCGCTTGACTCCACTTCAGCAAGAAAATCGGCATTCTCCCACATTTTTTGAGCGGCCCGATTTAACAGCCTGCCTCGGTCACTAGGAGCCATGTCTCGCCAAGGCCCAGATTCAAATGCCTTGCGGGCAGCTTTTACCGCCCGATCTATGTCCTCCTTATCTCCTTCGGAAATCGACCCATTGCTTTCTCCAGTACTGGGATTGATCGATTCAAACGTCTTTCCTGATCCGGCCCGAACCCATTGGCCATCAATAAATAGCTTGTAATCTTTACTCATCTTGGAACCCCTTTCATAACATCAAACCTAAAATAAACTCAAACAACATTGGAATCTTTCAAATGTTTAATTTACATAGAATCTTAAAGTAACCCACTTACAGAATTCTTACAAAATACGAATTGTTTCTTACAAATTGCTTTTCATTGCCGATGTAATCGGTTAACATTTTATTAATTGATACTTGTCCCATCTGAAAAGTGGAGGTGCAACATGGAAATTAATCAGTCCAAACTGACCATCCCTCACTACATGCCATATCTCAAAAGAAACCGATTATTTTCTAAACTGGATAACAACGGCCAGGCAACCGTTATCTCAATATCAGGTGATAGCGGTTATGGAAAGACCACACTCATCTCAAGTTATATTCATGAGAAAAGCATTCCGACCGTATGGTACCAATTGGAAAGTACGGATCGCTATTCACATATTTTTCTTACCTATTTAAAAACCGGCATTTGCAATTTAATAAATGATGACTATTTGCCGCCTGGTTCCATACAACCAAATGATGCAGATAAGGAACTTGATAATCTCGTTTCGCTTTTATCAAAAAGGATAAAACCCCTATTTATCGTTCTGGATGACTACCAATGGGTTGATCAAAGTCCCGAAATTAAGCCGATTATTAGAAAGATGCTGTTACATGCCTCCCCAGAAGTAACCTTTATAATAATAAGCAGGGTGCGTCCAAACCTGCCTCTAGTAAAAATGCGGCGGCGATATATTGAATGCCATTCCTCTGATTTAGCTTTTACACCTAGTGAAACGGATAAGTTTTTCAATGCCGCTCACCATTTGAATCTAGAGAACCATGAAATACAATTCATTCATGAAACAACCGAAGGATGGGTTGCCAGTTACCAGCTTATTCTTGGAATTATCGGTAATATGAGCAAAAGCGAACGCGAATTCTTTTGGGCAAAGTTCCCAAACGTTTCGGATATTTATGATTATCTTTCTTTGGAAGTACTTGAAACCCAATCAGAGGAAATTAAATCATTTCTTTATAAAACCAGCTTAATGTCCGAATTGGATCCAAGTATCATCGACAACTTTTTAGGAATAGACCACTCAGAGAAAATCATAAACTACCTTTTAACACAACATTTATTCATATATCGTGATGAACAAGGGACGATTCGCTATCACCGGCTTTTCCGCCGATTTCTTTATCAAAAGGCGAAGGAGCAATTTGGAAATGCCTCGGTTACAAAAGACCATCTGATGCTCGCTGAAATTTATTTGGAGATGGATCAATATGTCCATGCCTTCGCATACTTTATAATAGGAAAAGATTATCCAAACGCGGCGAAAGTGATGGAAATGATCAGAAACCGATATAATCCTGTGGAATTAATCATTTTTTTAGACGGATGGCTGGAAGAAATATCACCAGGGCTGTCTTTAGCCAATAACACCTTATTTTTAATTCGCTGTATCCCATTATCGATAGTAAAAGATTTAATTGTATCCTTTGAACGGGAAGTTTCTAGATTAAAAGAAAGAAAGAACTTATTATGGCTTTGCAGCATGCAGCATCGACTGGCTACGATTTTATTTATGCGGGGAGATATTACTGTAGCTAAGAAACTCTTTTCTGAATCATTAGAGGGGTCGAAGAAATTTCATGACTATCCGATTGCAGCTTTAAACTTAACCCTTCTTGCCGAAATTGACAGATATTTAGGGAACCCGCAAGCGGCGCTTCGGTCTGTCCGAGAATCATTGTTCATTTCGGAAAAACATCATATTAAACATACACAGCTTCATGCACTCGATACAATCGCGACGATTTATCTCGATGAAAAGAAAGTCGACGAAGCAGAACGTTATATTGAACAGGCCTTGCAAATAGCTAATAAATATGATCTTTCATCGCAAGTGTTTGTGTATACGACAATGTCCAGAATGTTGCGTGTGAAGGGAGATTTACGGCAATCCATCACATGGGGAAAGAAAGCGGCCGGCTTAGCCCAAAATTACAATAGTGATTTTGATATTGGCTGGTCTAATTTAGAGCTTGCTCAAAGCTTTCTGGATCATCAGCAATGGGAGGATGCAGAACATTGCCTGATGAAAGCTCTTCATGCCTTTTCTCTTTTTTCATATTATCGGTGTATGGTCGTCCGTTCGCAAATAGACTTATATCAAAGAAAAGGGGACCGAAAGCGGGAAGCCCAAAAACATACGGAATGGCAGCAAATCTGTGAAGATAAAGGCTATGAGTGGCTGGTAAATAAAAAGAAACTGAAGGGAACCGCTTCGGCAGGAGATGAGCCAAATCAGCCATTGGTAATACATGTGCTCGGCAGTTTTCAAATCGCTTATCAAAACAAACCCGTAACAATAAAAAGAAAGTCCAGTCTTCGCCTGCTGCAATATTTTATTACACACAGGGATAAAAAGATTAATAAAGATATATTGCTTGATGCCGTGTTCCCGGACGGTTCGCCGGATGCCATTCAGAATCAGTTCCATGTTTCGCTGTCTACGCTGCGGAAATCATTGGAACCTGAACTGAAATCGGGAGCACATTCCAAATTTATTACGCGTGTCGGCGATCACTATTATTTTGATACAGAAAGGGTTTACCTTGATGCAGAGGAGTTTTTGCAGCTTAGCGGCAGCGAAATGGAAGGACGGGGTGACGCTAGCGAAAAACTTTTTAAAGCAGATCAATTATATCAAGGGGATTATTTTGAAGAATACCCATATGACGCTTTTCTTGAATCGGAACGTAAGAAAATGCGCTTTTTATTCATAAAAAACAATCGATTACTAGCTCAGCATTACCGAGCACAAGGAGAATATTTCAAGTGCTTTGGACACTTAGAAAAGATTCTAAACAATGATCCTTACCACGAGCAAACCTACCTTGAATATATCGAATTGCTGCTGGAACAAAATTTACACTCTAAGGCGAACACTGTTGCCAACGAAATGATTAAATACTTAGAAAAGGAACTGGGAATTAAGGTACAAGATCATCTGCTTAAGCTGTTTTCAACATTTCGTTGCGAGATAACAATATAAAACTCATTAAAACACACCGTTCGGGATGCCGAACGGTGCTTATTTGCTGGCTCATTTTTCGCTCCAAGGATCTTCAACAAACTTGGGGCCGTTATTTGTTTTCATAATGAGCGGTTTGTCCCCCCTTGCATATTCCATCAGCGCCACTCCGCCAAATGGCGTCATAATCTGGACGTCAACCGGCACAGGCAATGCGTTGAGTTCTTCCGCCAGCCTTTTCGCTTTCTTCCGTGGAAGCTCCTGTGGAAGGCAGACAATAGCATCAAGGTCACTTGTCTCTTTTGCGGCAGGCATTCCGGTTGCAAGTTCGAACCCGATACTGCCAGTTGGCCCCCACGGCATGCCGTAAGCACTTATAATACCGTCAAGCGCGGGAAGAACGCTTAATGCCTTTATAGCATCTATCCTAATGTTTTTGTTCCAAGCTTTCTCCTTAGCAAGTCGCAGAGGTGAAATGCAGGTTTTAATCTTATCTATTGGCAAGTAGGAAGCAAAGCGCTGGTTTCTTTCTTTCCCCCGTATGCCAACTGGCACCAGATTTTCCTTAAAAGGTGCCCGGCGAATAACCGCAAAGGGTGCATGGTCAATTGATTCAGCTGACCATTCAGGAAGCTCTAAGTCGCTGACCAAGTCCTCCTTATGCTTAAATTGCAATATATTATGCGGCATTAATTCCATTGGTCTTTTAACTTCTCCCGGACGTCAATCGATGCCAGGCGTCCGCCATGGCACGCTTCATAGGAGGTCAAGCGATTTTGCAAATCGTTCGATCCGGAACGGGTGTCGGCAATAGCACCTAATAGTTTATCAACAATCACCTTGATGTCCTTTTCCCGCGGATCATCAGCATTCACCCCATCAATGAGCTCATGCAATGCACCTAACGTCGCAAACGAACGGATATCATAGGCCATTGCCGGTACCTTCTTTGTGGCCTCTTCAAGTTCATCAATCGTTCGGCGTGTGACTCTCGCTGCGGATTCCTTAGACATCGCTTGAACGTTGACACCTTCATCATTAAGCGCGAGGATACGGTTTGACTGCAGACCGTGCGACAGAAAGGCGCCTGAGATGGCGTTGCCAACAATCAATGCAATAACCGGGTGGCCAGCTAATCGCGCGGCGGCATAAGCATCCGCTGCCCCTGCACAAGACTGATGGATGCCTAATAATTCTTCCTTATAACCGTATGCTTGGCTTGGCGTATCAACAATAGCAACGATGGCGCGGCGACTGCCGTCATGGTCTTCTTCAATGGCATCTCTGACGAATTTTGCGATCGACCAACCTTCCTCTAACCCTACTTCGCCGCCACGGGCCCGTGGAAATCGGTTCTTGGGATTTGGAACGACTGCAATATAGCGGACCCGTTCATTGCCCAAGGTGCCATCCGCTGAAAGAACAGATGGCACATCACTTTTTGTTGGGTTCGCAATGCCAGTTAAGGCTTCAAACCATTTTCGCCCCCTGTTTTTAGATGTATGATTCGCTTCTGTCGATGTGGCTGATGTTGACTGATGGGCATCGATTTCCGCATTAGACCCCTCTGCCTTTTTCCATAATGCCCTTAAATCTTCGGGACCAAATGGCTTGGATGGGTTGACTGCTTTTAAAAGTTTAAGATAACGGTTAACTTGTGAACTGCGCGGTGCAGCTTGCAACCCTCTTTCAAAAGCGGCTTGGACAGCCTGAGTTATCTCATCACTTTCATCTTCTGCTAGGACATCAACAAACCCAGCAGCATGACGCTGCGTCCCGCCAATGGTCTGGTATATAAGCTTGCGATCCCTTGAGTCAAATTCCTCCACACCGGCTTCTTGTTCAATCACTTCAGGGCCGTTTAGCCCTAAGCGGCCTTCCCGGGTAATAATAAGTGTGCTGAACAGCCCGGCGGTAATTGACATACCTCCGAAAGAGCCGATCATACCGGGTATGACGCCGACAACTGGAACATATTGGCGGAGTGCGACAACCGCCGCGCAAATTTCAGCGATGGAAAGCAAGCCGTAGTTAGCTTCCTGCAGACGGACGCCCCCAGTATTAAACAATAAAACGGGTCTTGTTTTTGTCCCATTTTCGTTATCCCGAAGTGCAAGTTCAAATGCCCCGGCAATTTTGGCACCGGACACTTCCCCTATGCCTCCGCCTTGAAAACAACCCTCTATAGAGATTACAACAGCGGATTCTCCGTCAATTGTGCCGCGCGCAACAATGATGCCATCGTCATTTTCCGGGACAATCCCTTGCGGCTCCAAATGAGGAGATTTCATCCGGTCAAAGGGGCCTAATAGCTCCCTGAATGTTCCTTTATCTAACACTGCGTAAGCCCGTTCACGACCGTTAAGTTCTATAAAACTATTTTTCGTTATTTTCATGATCCCGACTCACCTCCAACGCCTGTGCAAGCCGCATCGATACAACGCCGGGCGTGGCGCCAAAGTCATTAATCTCGATCCTGGCTGCGACATCATTCATCGCGAAAAAGCGGTCTAATACTTTTTTCCATATTTCCGCAAAACCTTCACTTCCGGTTCTTATCTTTACTTTTGTACTCAAGTCGTCACTCGGTTCAAACAAAATTTCCAGATCACCCGAAGCCACCACACCGACATGGGCTCTTCTTTCAAGCGGTTTGTTTCCTTGATATTCATAGTGTAATGTTTCCAATTCCGATCCCTCCATCACATTTTAAAATGCTTATGGCAAACTATCGAGAAATAATGCAGCAGCAAGGAGGTCAGCACTCCCTCCCGGTGAAGCATTGTGCTCAATTAAAACGGCATCTAATTGCTGAAGGGAACGCCAACCGGCCTGAGTCGATGAGCCGCCTTTATCAAGAATTGTTTTTGCGCCTTCTTTTGCTGCCTTTAAGGCGTCCATTCCGCCGCGATGCAAGAGACATGTATCATCAAGTCGGCTAATGATAGTAATAAGCGTGTCGATCCGCGCCAGTGGTTCAGGAATGCCTTTGTTCCTTGCATCATATAAAGCTGGCAAAGCTGCCCCAACCACATGCGGGAAACCAAGCTCCGCTTCCCCCCTTGCTCCAGGGGCACCAAAACGCTGTTGAATGACCGTGCCATGTGTTGCTTTTTTCGGTGCGAACCGGTCGGCAAACCGGGCAATCTTACCAGCTGTAACAGCGATTCTTTCCGGCGTTGTCCCTAATGGATGAATAGCGGCGCTTGAGGTCAGCAGTCCCATTGCCCAGATTGCGCCCTTATGCGTATTCGTTCCGCCCGTGGCTTGAAACATAACGTTCTCACCATGACGTCCAATAGCTGCTATATCCTCGCGAAGCGATTGGTCGGGCACTCTTTTAAACGATATGCGGCCTATTTCGGCAAACGTGTCGTGCAGTGACTTCGCAGAACGAATCATCAAATCGATATTCAGATCATGATGAGATCCGGAGTTATTTTGATCAACAAGACCGGGCTTAGGTGTCAGTTCGGCTTCTTCAATTAGAGCTTTAACTGCCTTTTCAGCGAAATATTCACTTAGAGCTGCCTCGTTTGTTCTTTGATCATTGATGACCTTCATAATTACCAGCTTCTGAACTTAGCCGGGGGGTTATATAAACCACCTGACCAATCAACGAGATCTTCAACACTTTTTGCGGCCAGAAGTGATCGTTTGGCGTCTGTCCGTCGGATACTGAGATCTTGAGGGAGGGCGACAAGCCCTTTTCGGCGCAAAGTTTCTGTTTGTTTAGGACTGCTCTTTAAGCCAATTGGTGTGACTCCAGCGACGGCGGCGATTGCCTGACGGCGTTCTTCTAAGCTTTGCGCTTTATAAAGATAGGCCACACCTTCTTCCGTTATGATATGTGTGACGTCATCGCCATATATCATGACAGGAGCGGTGGATAGTTCCGCTTCTTTACCAACTTTAATAGCATCAAGAGATTCGACAAATACAGGCACATTTCCGGCTTGGTATGTCTCAACCATCTGCACCACCAGCTTTTTTCCTCGGGCGAGCGGATCGTCTTCCGTAATCATATCAAGCCATGCAGGCGTCGAATGACGGCGGCCGCGGGGATCATGCCCCATATTCGGCGCCCCTCCGAAACCAGACAGCCGGCCGGAAGTCACTGTTGAGGAATTGCCGTTACTATCCATTTGCAGTGTTGATCCGATAAAGAGATCGACCGCATATTGACCTGCAACTTGTGACATCGCCCGGTTAGATCGAAGGCTGCCATCCCGGCCCGTAAAGAAGACATCGGGACGTGCCGCAACATATTTCTCCATCCCTACTTCACCCCCGAAGCAATGAACACTGTCTATCCAGCCGCTTTCAATCGCGGGAATCAGTGTCGGATGAGGGTTGAGCGTCCAGTGCTTGCAAATGTCACCCTTTAATCCGAGCGATTCACCATAGGTGGGGAGCAATAATTCAATCGCGGCGGTGTTAAATCCGATACCATGGTTCAGAGACTGCACGTGATGCTTCTCGTAAACACCCCGGATTGCCATCATCGCCATCAAAATCTGAATTTCTGTAATGTGCCGGGGGTCACGGGTGAATAAAGCTTCCAATTGGTAGGGTTTGTCCGCTTCTATGACAAAATCGACCCAAGATCCAGGAATATCAATCCGCGGCAAGTCATCCACTAACTCATTTACTTGAACGATGACAATGCCGTCCCGGAAAGCTGTCGCTTCAACAATGGCCGGTGTTTCTTCTGTATTAGGTCCTGTATATAAATTCCCCTCCGTGTCCGCCTTATCGGCAGCAACTAAGGCTACATTGGGGATTAAATCAACGAACAGCCGGCCAAACAGCTCAAGATAAGTATGAATGCCACCCATCTTCAACGTTCCATCCTCAATCATTTGCGCGATGCGAAGGCTTTGGGGCCCTGCGTAGGAAAAGTCGATTTTTTCCGCTATGCCTTGTTCAAAAATACTTAGATGTTCCGGACGCGAAATACTTGACATAATCATATGCAACATATTGATTTTATTTGGATCCACCTGGGTAAGTGATGTAGAAAGAAAGGAAGCCTGCTTCTGATTATCACCTTCCAGCACCACCCGATCACCAGGTGAAATCAACTTCTCAAGTGCTTCAACACATTTTTCGGTCGGTATAATGCACCCATCAGCTAATCCCTTTACCTTTTGCAAACGCTTCTGCTTTGCATCGCGGCGCGTTGTCCATGAACGCGTTGCGCTTCCGCATGTGTTCGATTGACTCATAGTATTTTCCCCTTTCATTAAGTGTAGGGTTCAACATTTTACCCATTCGTTCCTTTTTCTCGATCATATAAAATGACTGCGGATGTGATACTTCCTTCTGAAAGGGCAAACGTGCGGGCATACGGAAACGCGCTTTTTGCCAAGTCTGATAACACATGCCCAGATGGCATCTCAATAAACAATCGCGCCCCTAATTCATAAAGGACTGATGTTGCATCATGCCACCGGACAGGATGTGAAATACTCAAAGTCAAATCTTTTATAATTTCCGTCTTGTCACGCAAGGGACGGGCATTTCGGTTTCCAGCATAAGGTACAGCCGGTTGTTTACTATTAACCCCTCTTAGTCGTGCCGAAAGCTCCTCCGATACAGACTTCAGCAATTTACAATGCGACGGTACACTGACATCCAAAATCTTCGCTTTTCGGGCACCGTTTGAATGCACGGACTTTAAGACCTTCTCGATCCCTGAAATCGCTCCTGAGATAACAATTTGATCCGGTGAATTAATATTTGCCAGATAAACTGGATCTTCCAAGCTTGAGTACTTTTCTATAATAGAAGCTAGCCGACTTTCATTAAGTCCAAGAACGACACCCATGCCATACCCGCTCGGAAAAGCCCTCTCCATGAGTTCCCCGCGCAGCTTCACAATAGATAATGCTTCTTTAAAATCCATCACACCAGCACAAACAGCGGCGCCAAATGCTCCTATAGAATGACCGGCAACCAAATCCGGCGTGACCCCCTCAGCCTTCAAAGCCCTTACAGCCGCGACACCGGCAATTAGCAAAGACATTTGAACCGTGATCGTCGACTGCAGCCTCTCTTCAGTGTCCATTAAGAGCACATCTTCACTCAGAAGATCACATGCTTCCTCAAGTGTTTCTTTTACTGCCGTATGATCAGGCAAATTGTGCAGCATATTTGGCTGCTGGGAACCTTGCCCGGGAAAAAGAAAAGCGGTACTCATGGATCTAACCCCTTCGTCGATTGTCGACAATTTAATATTAACCTCACTATCCTCCTATTTCAATAGTTTCGGCCATTTTTCTATACACACATCATAGAACCAGCTAATTATGTAACTTCTCTTTAATGCCAATAAGAACATCATTATTATGTTTATATAATAGCTCTGACAACTTTGTCATTTGATTATTCTTTAGGTAATTGATCAATAGTGAATGCTCTTTAATGGATTTTTCAATATTGCCTTCTCTTGAGAAGGAAACATGCTGTATTGATAAAAGGGGGAGTCCGAGTCTTGCATACATATCCTTAATGACTTTGCTTTTACTCATTTCAATAATACATTGGTGAAACGATTGATTTAAGCGTGCATAATGACTCGTTCCCTTTTCATTCTGCATTAACTTCAATAGATCCTCCATTTTACTAATAATGGCTGAATCAGCACCTTGCTCTGTGATTCGTTCGACCGCTAATGACTCAAGGTTCATGCGAATTTTTAATAAATCATAAATCTCAAGTTCAGTGTAGCCTTTCACTACCGTGCCTTTTCTGGGGATTTTTTCAACCAGCCCCTCAATTGTTAACAAGAGAAAGGCTTCTCTGATTGGGGCTCTGCTAATACCGAATTCCTCCGCATACATGCTTTCAACTAACTTGTCTCCTGGTTTCAATTCTCCCTTAATTATTTGTTCCGTAATTCGTTCTGCAATCTGATTTGATAATGAATTGTTACTTAAATCTATTTGAGTCATTTTTAAGCCCCCTGATAAAACGAATGTGCCCAAGTTACCCTCTTACTGTAAATAATAACTCAACTTTTTCAATAAAGAAAATAAACCCTATCACCTTTATATTTATAATGATTAACTCATGTCAATTTTAAAGGATGTATTTCGAAGATACAAAATATTTTAATTAGTTATTGCAATTATATTTAATTTAATTATAATTGAAAATAGTAATTGTCGACAGTTGACAATATTCAATCATTTAAAGGAGTTGGAATTATGAGCCATTCAAAGACATTAACAAAAGAGGCCGGTACCGCAAAGGAAAGAATTAGGGAACAACTTAGACATTTAGTAAGCCTAGTTGGTGTTTCCGGTTCGGAACAAGAAGTTGTGAAATATTTAAAAGAAAGTCTGTCTCCCATTTCAGACGAGGTTAAGGTTGATCACAGCGGCAACATTATCGCCGTCAAACATGGGATCGCACCCGGACCTAAGATTATGGTATCAGCGCATTCTGATGAAATTGGTTTTTGTGTTAAAAATATTCTTCCCGATGGCTATATCATTTTTGATAAGATAGGCGGCGTTTCCGATCAGCTTCTGCAAGGCAGAAAAGTGTGGATAACCAACAAGAAAATACCCGGAATTATTGGAATTAAGGCTGGGCATCTGCAAACCTCAGAAGAAAGCAAGCAGGTAAAGTCCGCACAGGATTGTTACATTGACGTTGGCGCCTTTACCAAAATGCAAGCAGAAGAAATGGGAATCAAAATTGGCGACGCGATTGTTTTCCAAAGTGACTTTATGGAAATGCATGATAAAGATCTTATATCTACCAAATCCGTAGATAACAGAATCAATTGCGCTATTTTATTAGAATTGTTCAATCAAGTTAAAGCTTCGGATTTTTCCGGAACGTTATATGGTGTTGTCACTGTTCAGGAAGAAGTCGGCCTCCGGGGAGCATCAATGATCGGCAACGTGATTGAACCGGATTATGCCATTGTTTTGGATACCATACCTGCAGGTGACACACCTGATATTAATACTGAGAAGAACCTTCCTGTTTATCTTGGCAAAGGCCCAGCCTGTCCTATATCGGATGGTGTTCGCGGTGAGGGATTCTTCACCTATATTCACCCTAAAGTTAGGGAAATGATTGAAGAACAATCAGAAAACGCAGATGTACCTGTTCAATATCTTACATTAAATGGTGATGCATATGTGACAGATGCCGCCAATTTTAATTTGGCCGGCAAAGGCATGCCATTAGGCGTCGTAGCCACACCAAGGAGATACTCACATTCCCCTGTTGAGCTCGTCCATTTAAATGATGCCGAGGGTGTATTGAAAATTGTAAAGGGGATTGTTAGCGACAACGGGAATAAGAGTTTGGATTTTATTTAAAATTGAGAGCGCATACAATCCGGGACATTAATAAGGAAAACGATCTTCATTAGGAGGGCAAATGGTGAAGCTTATCTATTTTCTTAGTTTTATTCCCTTTATCGGCATGTTGGGATTTCTGCCGTTGGCAAATAAAGTAGAACCTTTGGTGTTAGGCATGCCATTTATCATGTTTTGGATGGCTTTGTGGGTGATCCTTACCAGTGTCGTGATAGGCGTTATTTACAAACTGGATCCCCGCAACAAGGAGGTTAACTCTAAATGAACGCTGCGATTTACATTATCCTCGGATTTCTGTTGCTGGCACTTTATTTAGGGATTCAATCGAAAAAGGGGAAAAAAATGGACTTGGAGGAATGGGCGGTTGGAGGGCGAAGTTTTGGTACGGTCTTCGTCTTCCTATTAATGGCGGGTGAAGCCTATACCACCTTTACTTTCCTCGGTGCCAGCTCCTGGGCATACGATAAAGGCGGGCCTTCCTTATATATACTCGCTTATTTGAGTTTATATTATGTCATCATGTATTGGCTGTATCCTGCAGTATGGAAATATGGAAAAGAACACAAATTAGTTTCACAATCTGACTTTTTTTCCAAAAAGTTTAACAGCCCATATTTGGGTGTCCTTGCATCTGTTATTGCTGTTGTGTCAATGATTCCTTACATTGTCCTTCAATTAAAGGGGCTGGGGCTTATTGTTTCAGTGGCATCCTATGGCGCCATCTCGTCCACACTTGCCATTTGGATTGGTGCCATTGTTGTAACCATTTATGTTATGATCTCCGGGATTCACGGCTCGGCATGGACTGCTGTGATCAAGGATATCATGATATTCGGCATCGTTCTATTTATCGGGATATATATCCCCATTCATTACTATGGCGGTATAGGCGACATGTTCAGAACTGTTCAAGAAGCAAAGCCGGGATTCCTTGTGCTTCCTGATAAAGGGTTAAGTCTGTCCTGGTTCATTTCCACTGTCATTGTTACGGTATTAGGCAGTTTCACTTGGCCTCATATATTTGCGGCGAGTTATGCTGCAAAAAGCGCAAAAACGATCAGGAAGAACGCCATTATCAACCCATTGTATACGTTAATGATCTTGTTCATATTTTTTGTTGGAACCGCAGCTATTTTACAAGTCCCGAATTTGGATAATCCAGACCTCACATTATTGACAATGTCAAAAAATACTTTTGACCCCTGGTTTGTTGGCCTAATCGGATCAGCCGGATTGCTGACGGCCTTGGTGCCCGGCTCAATGCTATTAATCAATTCCTCTACTTCGCTGTCAAGAAACGTATATAAAGTCCTTTTCCCTAAGACTACTGATAAACAGATTTCAAATCTATCAAAGATCCTGATTCCTATTATTGCGCTTGTTTGTGTTTATTTTACCCTGAACGGCGGACAAGGAATTGTCGTGCTGCTTTTGCTGGCATATGACTTTATTGCCCAACTGCTCCCCCCTGTTGTCTTTAGCTTTATGAAGAAAGGCATTGTTACAAAATACGGGGCAGCAGCGGGCATGATTGTCGGAGTACTCCTCGTAGCCATCATTAATCTTACAGGAACAACAATGGGATCCCTATTCCCATTTTTGCCGCAGGTCATGAAAGACTTGAGCATCGGCATGATTGCCTTAATTTTAAACATTGCCGTTATGCTATTGGTCAGTCTATTGACCAAAAACCTAGCTGCTTCTAGCAATGTAAAAGGAGAAACCCAGTCTACTTAACATTCAAAGAATATCTTTTTATAAAACTGGCGATTCCCCCATGTAATAAAGGGCTTCCTAATTAACCGGAAGCCCTTTGCAAAAAATTAGTTGCGCACCGCCTTTACCTGATCTTTTTCAGGATTAATCCAATCTTCTGATGTCCACCCTGACAGATCATAATCGCTTAAGGCTTGGTCAACAAAGTCTTTAAATTTGTCGGTTTGGCCCGAGTTATCAGCGAATTTTAGGGTGTCAAGGCGGATGCCTTCGTGATTGCCAGCGTAGTTGATTTCATACAACTCATTGCGGCCGCCGAATTCGGTTCCGATCGCATCCCAAATGAGTTTCATAACTTTAACGCGCTCCTCGGCGCTGACACCGCCTGAGCCTTTATAATATTGATCCAAATAAGGACGAAGTTCGGGATTCAAGAAGTCTTTGGCGCTTGATGGCAGCTGGATCAGTCCCCCTGCTGCGACCTGTTCAAAGATTTCTTTTATTTTCGGCCAAACCATTGGCGCGAAAACACGGTATGCTGTGGCATAGGTGCCGTTTGGCAAGACGCAGCCGTTCGCCCCTTTTTCAGGATTAGTAGCCATTGCCGTTGAAATGGCCCAGAACATATTTCTCCAAGACATCACTTCGCCGATGTTGGCTTGCACACCTCGAAACCGATTTGTCCCGGCCATTTCAGTTGCTTTAAGAAGCAAACCAACCATGAAATCAAGTTTGACAGCGAAACGGGTGCAACCCTGGAACGTGTAACGGTTCACCCAGCCAGTCTTCGGTCTGAAGCCATTGGCTACATCGACATTCTTATAAGTAAGAATATCCTCCCATGGGATAAATACATTGTCTAGAACGATAACAGCGTCATTTTCATCAAAACGGCTTGAAAGCGGATAATCATATGGCGTTCCGAGCTTAGTCGCTATTTCTTCATAGGATTGGCGGCTGACGATTTTTAACCCCGGCGCGTTCATTGGTACAAAGAAAATTAACGCGTGGCTTTGATCCCCTTCCCCAAGGTCAACCGGCGAGTAATTGGCAACGAAATTATAGTGTGTCAACGCAGCAGATGTCCCCACCATTTTGGCACCGCTTACAATAACGCCGTCATCCCGTTCTTCTACCGCACGGACGAAGACGTCTTTATTTTTGTGAAGCGGCTGATCGCGGTCCATTTGCGGATTAACAATCGTATGGTTGCAAAATGGCACATCCTTTTGGGCTTTCTTATACCACCTTCTGGCATTATCCTCAAAACCCTTATAAAAGTCAGCATACGGTCCTAAAGAACCGATGAAGGCCGCTTTGTAATCCGGTGTTCGGCCCATAAATCCATAGCTCAATTTGGACCACTCAGCCATCGCATCCCTAGCCTCCAATAATTCCTCCGCGCTTGTTGATGCTTTAAAAAACTTATGTGTTCTAAAGCCATATTCCGTTTCAGTTGTAAGGATCGGCGCTTTTTCCGGATCATGCAAAGCATCATATAATCTGGCAATCGACCTTGCAGCATTTTGATAAGCTGGATGTGCCGTGACATCCTCCACCTTTTCCCCATTTAAGTAAACAACCCGTCCGTCTCTCAAACTCTCTAAATACTCTTTGCCATTCATCATATTAAACACCTTCACCCTTCCTATGATTTTCTTATGTTGGAATCTTTAGTCCAATCATAGCGAATAAGTGATAAGGGTTTCTACGACAAATGGTGTCTATTATTAAGCACTTATTTCAATACATTTTGTCAGTTTCCCTCCCCTATTCGGTTAGTATCTCCCCTTCAGCTGCTAAAACCTGTAAAGTCAATAATAGCTGATAGGCTGACGCCGGGTTCCGGAGGTCTTGGCCCAGAAGTGTTTCGATTCGGCCAATTCTGTAGCGCAACCCGCTCATTGACAAATTAAGGTCGTTTTTGGTCTTTTCAAGATTGCCCCCATTCGTTAAGAAGACATAGAGTGTTTTGATAAACTCAACATGGTCCGCTTTGTATTCAAATAAAGGCCCCAAAAGATGTTTTGCTTTTTGTTTAAAAGCATCCTTATTATGAGAGTGCATAAGAATCCCGACAACACCCAAATCATCAAACAGGACAAGGTTATTAGATTTCATGCACATCTTCAATGCCGTCATCGCTTCATCATAATAATCCTGCGCCTTCTCAATCTGTTCGGCCACGGTGCTGACACCGATTTTGAACGTTCGTTTCGGAAAACCTTTGGTTAAATGATTGATAAAATGGGCAAATAACCGTGATATTCTTCCTTTAGGCAAATCAGCTTGAATGAGAAGGATAACATGGCCGTCCCGCTGCCCGATTAGCACATTCCTGTCTTTAAAATAGTTGCGGGTCTCCTCCATCACCTGGTCATGGAAAAGCAGCTCGTTTTTGGCATCCTTGTCCTGATAACTATATTTTAGAACCGTAATGTAGTAGGGTTGCTCAAGGTCAAGCCCTGCATAACTTCCCCGTTTTAAGATTTCCCCTTTGGACGCAAAGCTTGCGCTTAGTATTTGCTCCAAAAAGTAGCCCTTCATCCTTTCCCCGGCTTCAAAAGTATTTTTTTCATTTAACATATGAAGCGAGCAAATCGTTGCCGCCCTTTCCAATATCATTTGGTCAGCGTCATTGCATGCCTTCGATTCATTGCCATAGACAAATGAACAATAGCCAAACACCTTTTTTTCTAACACGATTGGTGTCGTCATCCGCTGATGATTAATGCCAGACACCTTATGCGTTCGGTTAGACATGATCTCATGCCAACCGTCGCTTAATTCTGCCGCAAGCTCGGAAAACCGTTCCAAATCCAAGCCCGCATAAGCCACAGGCTGCAAATTTAAATCTTCAATCACTACCGGCAAAGCTATTGCATCATGAACAACCTTGGCGATTGATTGCAGATTATTGCCTTCAACGAGCTCATCCATCAATCTTTTATGAATAGCTAACGTCCGCGATAATTGATTCCGTTCCACAAGCAGCTTTTCATAGGTTGTTTCCAATTCTTTTATAATCGGCTTTTCATCATACAGCCTTTCGTCATTGATTTGCCCGTCCCAATCGTGAAGTGATTTGCCAATGTAACGGCACTCACTGTCACCCGTTCCTTTACAATCTGCTTCTTTAAAAATGACGGTGTGCTGACAGATTTCTGAATAGTAACCGCTGGCATAGCCGATAAGGGTGTGGCAGACAGGATTTTCCGAAAAACCGAACTGGTGGATATGCTCCTCCGCTTCATAAGAATTGGTCCATATTCCTTCAACATGAACGGATTGAACCGAGCCGTCCTGATGATATTTAAGCTGCAGACCCGTTGTTTTGACCTTAGTGTAGCCCTTCATCATGTGCAAAACCGGCCCTTGTTTTAAAACATCATCAATTGATGACAGACCTTTACTAAGCATCTTTTTCGCATCATTCGCACCTAAATTCCAGCCATAGCGAAGCAGAAACCCTTTGACCCGCTCCATGCCGATATTTTCAATAAGATCTCTCCGAAGAATGCCGAAAACTGATGATGACGTTAAAATCATCCGCTCATTTTCTAGAAAAATGGTGCCACTTTGATCGGCAATATTAAAGGACATATTAGCGGCGCCTCCTTTCGCTTCTCAAGATTTAGTGTAAAAAAAGAAGCCATCGGCATGGCAGCAGCCTCCTAATCAGACAGGCTGAAGCATACGATGACTGGACGTTTTTTTTATCCATTTAATTTGGATGGTTTCCTTATGTCTAGCTTTCACGCTGTTAAACAGCTTAACATACACCTTGATTGGATCATCTTCTATCATACAAACGCCGTTATAGACGGCATCAGCCATTTCTGCCGATATCTCATATATCCCCTTGTGTGGCAGCAAATAGTCTTCTATCCGCACCTCGTGGCATTCGCTGTCTCCATGTTTCGCAATCTGCCCTGTCACCTTATAAAAGTCACCCAGGAATTCAGGGATGCCGTTGACATTACCCGATGCAAGCAGACTGCGGATGAGCGTGGAGCTGACCTTTTGACCTTGCCGCTCAACTTTCGGAACGGTTGTCACCCCAAACGCGCCTTTACCGAATTCGGCCAAATTCCCCATGTTTCCTTGCCCTTTAAAGCCGAAGCTGAAGTCAAAGCCAGCCACGGCGTGACGGCATTGCAGATCGATAAGATAATGGTCGACAAATTCAGCAGGCGTGAGTTTTGCAAAGGCATGATCGAATGTCACCACATACAATTTTTGCACGCCCAGCTTTGCTAGTATCCCCCTTTTGGCTTCCAGCGGCGATAAATAATGATCCACCTTCTTCTTCATAGGGATGATTTGACTTGGATGTGGACTGAACGTCATCAAGGCGAGTGCAAGATTTCTTTCCTCTGCTCTCTTTTTGGCTGTTCGAATGATTTCCTGATGGCCGATGTGAAGGCCATCAAAGAAACCAAGAGCCATCACACATGGCTCTTTATTCACACGTTCTATATTCAATGGGTGCTGCACATGTATCGTTTCCATCGATTCCATCCACCCCTTTAAAGCTAACTGATTTTAGTATATTTCCCTTCATAAAAGCCAAGAGGCTCGCCTTCTTGCATAAGGATATCGCTGACTTCACCGACAAAAAGGGTATGATCGCCTGCTCGATGTGAATTGTACACATCGCACGTTAAATTAACGATAGCATTTTTAATAACAGGCACGCCACCAACCCATTCAAAATCAATATCGCGATTTTCCTTGAGCTGTCCGGCAAAACACATGGACATCTCTTGCTGTTCACGATTTAATATACTGACACCAAATTTTCCAGTCTCCTTAATAAGCTCATTCATATGCGCCTTTTCCCCAACTGAAATTAGAACTAACTTAGGATTGAGGGAAACGGACATAAATGCGTTGGCGGTCATGCCGCGAACATTATTATCGACCGATGTGGTGATCACAGTGACACCAGTTGCAAATTTCCCCATGGCATTTCGAAACATCCGATCATCCATTGTAAAACGCCTCCTCTAATTATTTTTTAAATCGGCTGTGAATATTGTTGTATTTATACGTTGCATGGCTAAACTCGATCAGCTCCATTGATAACGCCAAATAGCGTTTCTCAAAAAGGCTTGCAAAGTGTGATTTAATCACGTCAAACAGCGCATCACAAGCTTCCTTTTTTTGTTCTTCGGTCCGCCCTGACCCTATCTTTAAGGCCGCATGGACAAAAGCGTCATCTTCCGCTCCATCAGCTGCACGGTAATCATGAAGTTCAATCGCTCTTGAACGAATGCCGCCTATTGGAAAGGTGTCCCCGCGCGCGATCAGGACGTCATTGACTTTCTTAAGCAATCCCGGTATATCGCCGTCTTCTTTGAGATTATCGGTATATTCGATGATAAAATGAGGCAAGAGTTTTCCTCCTTTTACTTTGAGATATTAAATGCATCATCGCCGGCGATTGTATTGACCAATCTGCCAATCCCTTCGATCTCCGTCGCCACCTCGTCGCCCACGACCGTATTTACCGTACCCTTAGGCGTTCCGGTCAGAATCATGTCACCCTCATTTAATGTCATAAAGCCGCTTAAATATTCGATCAGGAAAGGAATGCTGAAAATCATATCCTGTGTCGT
Source organism: Scopulibacillus darangshiensis (assembly GCF_004341035.1). Taxonomy (GTDB): domain Bacteria; phylum Bacillota; class Bacilli; order Bacillales; family Sporolactobacillaceae; genus Scopulibacillus; species Scopulibacillus darangshiensis. The sequence continues at coordinate 38,897 of NZ_SLXK01000004.1, read as the reverse complement.
TCCTTCCTGAGTCAATTGCCCGTTCACATAGGTCTTCAAACCAAGCTTCATCGGATCCGCTATATCCTCAGCATCAACAAACCATGGTCCGATTGGCGTACATGTATCACGGTTTTTCACCCTTAGGTTAGGCCGATAGTAGTTTTCCAAATAATCACGGATGGCATAGTCGTTGGCAACGGTGTAACCGGCAACATAATCATAAGCATCTTCACGCTTGACATTGCGGGCTTTCCTGCCAATCACGGCAACCAATTCACATTCATAGTGCATATTTGTGGCATCCGCTGGCCGGCGGGTCTCCGCCCGGTGACCGATAAAGGTGTTCGGCCCCTTCAGAAAGACAAGCGGTTCTTCTGGCGCTTTAAATGTCAATTCCTTTGCATGATCACTGTAATTCAAGCCTAGCGCAAACACCGTTTTAGGTTCGACTGGGGGAAGCCAGACCACATCATCCTCGCCGACAAGGCGCCCGTCATCCAATTTGAGACGGCCATCCGCTTCTGTGGCATGATGAATGGCACCAAGGTATGCGACACGTGCTGTTTTCATTGCTTCTTCCCCCTTTTCAATTCATCCTCACGTACAACCGTGTTTTCCACACATCCAACACCATCGATTTCAATCCGGACCCGATCGCCCGCTTTTGCCAGTGGCGCATTTTCCGGCACTCCTACAAGCAATATATTTCCGGCACTAAGTGTCATAAAATCGGTGACATCAGCGATTAACTTGGCTGCAGGACGAATCAAATGCTTGGTGGTGTTTTCTTGCCGCACGTCACCATTGATTTTGACCCTGACAGTGAGGTCGTCTGGGTTGTCAACAGCATCCCGTTCGATCACACAAGGACCCACGGGACAGAAGCCATCACGAATCTTTTGCTTTATGGCAGGACGGTACACGCTGCTGTGCGGAATGCTCACATCATTAACCACTGTGTAGCCCGCAATATAATCCAATGCTTCAGATTCGTTGACACGGGTCGCTGTTTTGCCGATAACAATTCCCAGGGCAGCACCCATTGACAATTCCTGCACATCTTCTGGCAACGGGATTGGTTTCCCATAGCCTATGATAGTATTGACCGGTTTGATATACATGATCGGGCCTCGCGGCGGTGCCTGATAAGGTGGTCTATTTACCGCATCCCCTAAGGCATCAAGTTCTCCCTTATAATTAAGAAGCGTACCATATACCGTTCCCGAGACTGGTGGTAATGCCTTGCTCATACATGTCACTCCTCTATTCGTCGATCTTCCTTCAGTTACGATTAAACACAACGAGTTTCATTTCTGTCATTTCCTCAACAGCATATTTAATCCCTTCTCTTCCAATGCCGCTTTCCTTTACACCGCCATAAGGCATATGGTCGACGCGGAATGTCGGAATATCATTAATCAAAACCCCGCCCACTTCCAAATCATCCACGGCATCAAAAGCTAGCTTAATATCATTTGTGTAGATGCCTGCCTGCAAGCCGTAACGAGAATCATTCACAAGATCAACCGCTTCTGGAATTGAAGAAATTTTGCTGATTAATACAATCGGGGCGAAGACTTCCTGGCAAGAAACTTTCATTGATGGATCGACATCAAGCAACACCGTCGGCTGCAGCACATTGCCTTCTTTTTTGCCTCCGGCAGCCACAACAGCGCCGCCGTCCTTCGCTTCCTTGATCCATTCCTCTGCCCGCTTGACATCAGCTTCAGAAATTAACGCTGAAACATCCGTATTGGCATCAAGGGGATCACCGATTGTTAATTTATTTGTCGCTTCTATAAACTTCTCAACAAATGTATCGTATTCCTGTTCATGGACATAAATTCTTTGCAGCGAAATGCAGACCTGGCCTTGAAATGAAAAGGCGCCTGTCACACAACGGGGAACGATATTATCAATTGGCGTGCCCCGATCAATGATTACCGCCGAATTCGAGCCAAGTTCCAACGTCACCCGCTTTAATCCAGCTTTGCTCCGGATTGCTTTTCCGACAGCCGGGCTTCCCGTAAAAGTAATCATGCTGATGCGGTCATCTGTTACAATTTTGTCGCCGATCGTTCTGCCGCTTCCAGTGACAACATTCAAGGCACCCTTAGGCAATCCCGCTTCCGTCAACAATTCCGCCAGGTAATACGAAGAAAGCGGTGTTTGCGAGGCTGGTTTTAAAATAACAGTGTTACCCGAAGCAATCGCCGGGCCCACTTTGTGTGCAACGAGATTCATAGGAAAGTTAAAGGGGGTAATCGCGCCAATCACGCCAATCGGTTCCCTTTTTGTATAGGCGATTCTATTGTCTCCCCCGGGCGCTGCATCTAACGGCAAGGTTTCGCCATGGATGCGCTTCGCCTCTTCCGCAGCAAACTTGTAAGTCTGGACTGTCCGCTCTACTTCCCCAAGTGCTGCCGACAGCGGTTTGGCTGCCTCTAGCGCAATAATCTTAGCGGCCTTTTGCTTATTTTCTTCCAATAAATGAGCCAACTTCTCTAAAATTGCTGCCCGTTGATGCAAAGACATTGTTGCCATTGTGCGGCGTGCGTCATAAGCTGCCTGAATGCCCTTATCAACCTCTCGTTCATTTGCGGAGGGAATTTCCGCAATGGTCTCACCGTTATAAGGAGATTTCAAAGAAACGGTTTTTTCCGCTTCCACCCAGCTCCCATTGATAAATAAATTCTTTTTGATAGCCGTGCCGACTGATGCCATGCTAATCTTGCACCTCCGTCCCAGATGTAAAGGACAAGAACTACAGCCGTCCCGCAGCAGTTCCTATCCTTTTCGTTTGGATTAAATAACAAACATTGGTTTTCGCTGTTTTAATTTAGGCTGGTCTGTGCTGATTGCCTCGCCCGTATTGACATCCAGAACTGTCGAAGCTTCATGGAACCAGCTGTCCGGCGCTTCGTGTCCCCAGAAAGTTCCCCGCTGCGGGTCATTTAGATCCCACTTGATTGGCTTAAAGTCAGGGTCACTCGTTAAATAGTCGCCATTATATAGTTCAATGCGGTGTCCGTCGGGATCACGCAGATAAAGGAAAAAGGCATTGGACAATCCATGACGTCCCGGACCGCGTTCGATGCTCGGTCCGTATCCTAAGGATGCCAGCACATCGCAAGTGTGAATGAGGCTTAATTGATCACTTAGCCAAAAACCAACATGATGCAGGCGCGGACCGTCACCGCTCATAAAGGCAACATCATGGACACTTGGTTTGCGGTGCAGCCATGCCGCCCAGACTTGTTCATTTTCAGCTGCCGTATATTCCGAGCATACAAAGCCAAGACTTTCAGTATAGAAATCGTATGCCTTTTGAACGTCAGGCACCATGCAATTAAAATGGTCAATCCGCTGAATACGCGCACCTTTATATAAGTGATACTGCTGCAGCAGGCGGTCAACGGTATCCATTTTTGCGAAGAATTCCAATGGCAAGCCGGAAATATCTTGAACGCGAAGGGTGCGCCCGATTGCTTTTTGCCTGCCTTCTTCAACCCACGTTGTTCTTAACCCTTTGCTATTAAAGAAATCTGACAACACTTCCAAATCGTCTTCAGATTGCACTTTATAGCTCATGACCTCAACACTTGCTGTGTCCGCCTTTTTTAAAACAAGACTGTGATGATTATGCTCTTCAAGGCCTCTTAAATAGATTGTGCTGTCATCGCTCTCCGTCTCAATTAACCCCAATGCATCAACGTAAAAGCGCCGTGATGCCTCCAAATCAGTAACGTTTAGAACAGCTCTTGCTGTACGGATAATATCAAATGCCACCCTAATCCTCCCCCTCTTTTATACATTCATAAAGTCCGGTTTAACGGCTCCGGTTTTTCCAAGAAAGTCTTTGACAAATGCTTTGAAAGGCTCTTTGTCATATGAATCAAAATAACTCATGCCCATTTTCACTGGGTCGCCGAAGAAGTAATATTCGTAATGCATCTGACGGCTGCCGAAAGCACTCATCGTCAAATCCCAAGCTAAGCGGAACAGCTGAACACGTTCATAGCCTTCAAGATTCTTTCCTTGCAAGCCGCGGTGAATAATGGGACCGATCTCTTCATTTTGGAAATCCGCTTCAGTCGGTATGCCCATTAGACCTGAGGCGCCAAGGATCCGCAAAATCTCAACGAGACGCGGATAGATCCTTGGATACCAGTTACGGGCCGCATCGAGAGCTTGGAAGTCCGGTGTCATCGTGCCCCATTTATCAATGGCAGCATTATGTTCTGCACGATAAAGGTGGCTCTTCATTGTTTCAAGGGAGAGCATAATTTCCGTCCCTTTATCCTTGACATGTTGGAATTGGTCGATGCCGATTGCATCCATTAGACTTAGGACAACGCCAAGCAGGAATTCCGTTTTGACGACATTTTTGGAAACCACTTGATGTGACATGTGAACGACAGCATTCGTTTCCCGGAAGGTGCGGTTGCAAATGGATGAGTTCCCGCAAACAAAGACACGCTCCCAAGGGACAAAGACATTTTCAAAAGAAACAATGGCGTCGCCTTCCTCAAAGCGGGAACCGAGCGGATGATCCCAATGATTTTTACCGTAATCAAAGGATTCCCGGCTGATAAACTTAAGCCCCGGCGTGTTATTTGGAATCGCAAAGGCAAGCGAATAGGGGTCATCTTCTTCTCCCGCTTTTTTCACAGTCGACGGGAAAACGAGAATTTCATCCGTGATCCCGCCTTGGGTTGCCAATAGGCGGATGCCGTCTACGATAATGCCGTCCTCATTTTTTTCCACTAAGTGCAGGGCAACGTTGGCATCCTTCTGTTCATGCTGTGCTTTAGCCCGGTTTACTTGGGGGTGAATGAGGGTATGTGTCAAGCTGATATCATTCTCACGTGCAAACTCGTAATATTTTCTTGCATTTTCAGCAAACATCGGATCAGATTCGGCAAACAGCTCATTGGAAACCCCCATCGCCATGACTTCGGCGTTGAGATAATCAGGGGAGCGCCCCATCATCCCTCCTGATGTTTTTGCCCATTCTGTGATCGCCTCACGTCTCGCGATAAGATCATCAATCGTTTTCGGCTGCAAAAAGGTCATGCCAACTTGGCTGCCCGTTGCCGGGGAAGTGTATAACATCTTGTCAGCCTTTTCATGCTGGACATCATACAGACGCGCCATTGATTTAACGACATTCTTCATGGCAGGATGTTCGGTAACATCATTCACCCTTTCGCCATGGATATAAATATTGTTGTTTGCTTTTTTTAGACGTTCAATGTATTCTTTTCCTGTTTTTGCAGGCATATCTGATTCCTCCTTTGTTATTATTTTTTACCAAACTGTGGAATGTGATGGTCGCCAAGAGCCACATGAATGACTTGTGTTTCAGTATAAAATTCAAACGCGTAGTGACCGCCTTCACGTCCCATCCCGCTGTGTTTGGAGCCGCCGAATGGGATTCTTAGGTCACGGACATTCTGGGAATTGATCCAAAGCATCCCTGAATCAACCGCTTGTGCCACACGGTGTCCGCGCTGGATATCATTCGTCCATACGTAGCCTGCTAAGCCATATCGGACATCGTTGGCAAGCTGAATAACCTCTTCCTCGTCTTTAAAAGTCATGACCGTCATGACAGGTCCGAAGATTTCTTCTTGAGCGACACGCATGTCATTTGTGACATTCAACAACAATGTCGGCGGAATGTAGTTGCCTTTTTGGAATTGTTCAGGAACATGGCCGCTGAATACTTCGGCCCCTTCTTCTCTAGCAATCTCCAAGTAGCGCTTGACGTTATTGAAATGCTCAATATGAATGAGCGGTCCGAGTTCAGTCTTACCATCCATTGGATCGCCAACGACGATATTTTCGATCCGCTCTTTAAGAGCGCTTACAAACTCATCGTAGATCGATTCATGGATAAACAGTCTCGAGTTGGCCGTGCAGCGCTCACCATTAAAGGAGAAGATTCCCCATGTGCAAGCATCCAGCGCCCGGTCAAAGTTGGCATCATCAAATACGATGAACGGTGATTTGCCGCCAAGTTCAGCCGACACACGCTTTAAGTCATCAGCACCATTCTTGATAATTTCGGAGCCTGTTGTCGTTTCCCCCGTAAAAGAAATCAGTTTCACGTCCGGATGGGCGACAAGTGATGCGCCAGCTGTTTCACCAAAACCGTGAACGACGTTGAAGACGCCTTTTGGCAGATCAGCCTTGTCGATAATTTCTGCGAGTCTGTTGGCTGTCAGCGGCGACCATTCCCCCGGTTTCAGAACAACAGTATTGCCGGTAGCAAGTGCTGGTGCGATTTTCCACGTTTCCAGCATGAAAGGGGCATTCCATGGTGTAATAAGCCCCGCAACACCAATAGGTTTATGAATCGTGTAATTCAGAAAGTCATCGTCAACCTTGTAAGCCTCTCCGACCAAACTAGTCGACACCATTTGTGCGTAGAAGCGGAAGTTTTGCGCTGCACGTTTGACCATGTTCTTGGTTTGGCTGATTGGCAGGCCCGTATCCAATGATTCTAGAGGAGCGATTTCCTCGATATGCTCATCGATTAGGTCAGCGATTTTATAAATGTAATTCAGCCGATCATTGACCTTCAATTTTCCCCACTCACCATGGAAAGCGCTTTTAGCTGCTTTGGCAGCGGCTTCGATATCGGCCTTGTCGCCTTCTGCAATCTGGTTGATGACGCTATTTGTGAATGGATTAAGATTTTCAAATGTTTTGCCTGATGCAGCATTGACAAATTCGCCGTTGATATATAGTTTCACATCTTCAATGTTCGTCATTTTTTTCTTCCTCCTTAGTGCATTTATGGCGGGAATTTAGTTTATTTGGCAACTCCTGCTGGAAGTTCGACATATTTCTTAATGCAGTCGCGAATCTCATCTTGCAATGGCTGTTCCGGCAAAGCCATCGGCATCCGCATGGCCGGATTGATTTTGCCCATCATCCCTAAAGCAGCTTTTAACGGTGCTGGATTTGTTTCCTTGAAAAGCACATCATTTAACGGCATTAAGTCAAAGTGCAAATCCTGCGCACGCTTAACATCACCTTTTGCCCAAACATCGTACAGCTCAGCAACTTCCTTAGGGGCAACATTTGCCGTTGCGCTGATATACCCCGCACCGCCGATGGCAAGCATTGGGTAGCATAGGAGCTCAATGCCCGAGTAAAGCAGAAAGTCACGGCCGCAATTTAATAACACACGGTTGACGTGTTCAAAATCTTTGTTGGATTCCTTTACACCAATGATGTTAGGGCAATCCTCATTTAGTCGGGCAAGTGTCTTGACTTCCATATTGACTGCCGTTCGGCCAGGAATGTTATAGACAATGATCGGAATGTCTACAGAGTCGGCAACCTTTTTAAAATGTTTGTAAAGCGCATGCTGTGAAGGCTTATTGTAATAAGGAACGATGACAAGAGCAGCGTCCGCGCCGATTTCTTGTGCTTTTTTCGTTAAATATATTGTTTCTTCATGATTTGTTGAACCAGACCCCGGAACAAATGGCACCCGCCCGTTGACAGCTTTGCAGGCAGCCTCCATCACTTGAACGCGTTCCTCTGTAGTGAGTGAACTTGGCTCCCCCGTCGTTCCTGTAACCGAAATGCCGTGACTGCCGCTTTCAATGTGCCAATCAATCAAATCCTTCAATGTTCCGAAATCGATGGAACCGCTATCATTAAAGGGTGTAATAATCGGTGCAATCGAACCTCTTAATCTTTGTTTGACGTCTTCATAGTTTGCCAACTTCGTTTCCTCCTTATGGATTCTAGTTGTTATTAATCTTTAAAATTAAATCATTTGTCTGAAATGTCCTACAAAAATAGCTTAACATCAGTTAAACTATATATAAAATATTTATTAAATTGGTTTTGTATATGATTTTCGAATAATTATGACAAGGAGGTTTCCTATGGATATAAAACAACTCCGCTACTTTCATACTGTCGTACAAGAAGGCCAGTTTACCAGGGCGGCAAAAAAACTGCATATGGCACAGCCGCCATTGAGCCAGCAAATCAAACTTCTTGAACAAGAACTGGATGTCCTTTTACTAGAAAGGAACGGGAGAAATATCGAGCCGACCCCTGCTGGCAAACTATTATTCAAAAAGGCAAATGAGCTTATATTACAGCTCGATGAAACTGCAAGAGAGGTCAAGGAAATGGGGGAGGGCCTTAAGGGAAATCTATCTATCGGCACGGTCATCACTTGTTTTTCATATTTGCCAGAAAGAATTCGATTATTCCGGGATAGCTTTCCGCTTGTCACCTTCCAATTAAGGGAGGGTGATTCGTATCGATTAAAGGAGCAATTAACAAATAGAGAGATTGAACTTGCGATCGCCCATCCTCCCTTTGATGCAAACACATTTGACATCATTCCTTTGCCTAAAGAGCCGTTTGTATTAGTCACGCCCAAAAGTTGGAATATTCATCCTGTAAATGAAAACGCTATACAATTAAAGGAATTGTCAACGCTCCCTTTATTATTAATGCGGCGCTTAAATGGCAGCGGTCTTGATGAAATGATTATTGATCAATGTCGAAGCGGCGGCATTGAACCTAATGTGTTCGGCGTATGTCCTGATGCCGCTTTACTTTTGTGGCTTGTCTCGTCCGGAGTAGCGGCCACCATTTTGCCAAAGTCAACACTATCATCCCTGCCCACAACAGATCTTAAAATTTTTGATATAGAAAACTTCAATATTCATTCTGACTCAGCCGTTATTTGGCTTAAAGACCGTTATCTTTCCAAATGCGCTGTTCGCTTTATTGATACGTTTAGAAAGGGATTAAAGTGAAAGCTGGCATTGGCGATCGCATAACGCTTTCATGTTACACTGAATGGGAAACATAATTGGAGGTTTTAATATGACAATTGATTACCAAAGCAGGTTAACAGCGCTGCAAATCGATTTAAGCAACCAGCATATCGATATCGCGATGATCACCTCACCAGCAAATGTTTTCTATTACACTGGGTTTAATTCTGATCCACACGAAAGGTTTATGGCTTTGGTGTTGGATAACCGCAAACAAGAATTTGTCCTTTTTGTCCCAGCATTAGATAAAGAGATCGCTGAATCCGAGTCGTTCGTAAAAAATATTATTCCGATTTCTGATGAAGAGGACCCTTTTGCCAAACTGGAAGATGAGCTTGGGAAAAACGTTGAACGGTTTGGACTAGAGATGAAGGCCGTCAGCATGTACCGTCACAATCATTTAAAAACTGCTTTTCCAAAGGCCACCTACGATGATATCGAGCCGTTTATTAATAAACAGCGTTTAAAAAAATCCAGAAGTGAATGGATATATATGCAAGAAGCTGTTGACATCATCGAAAAGGTTCTTACAGAAGGAATAAAAAAGGTGAAAATTGGGATGACCGAGGCGGAATTAACTGCTGAATTGGAATATCTCATGAAAAAATTCGGGGCGGCTGGCCCATCTTTTTCAACAATTGTCCTATCTGGTGAAAAATCCGCTTTGCCACATGGCACACCAGGTGACCGTGCTTTTCAAAACGGAGATTTTTTACTAATTGATTTTGGAGTCGTCACGAAAGGCGGGTATTGTTCAGATACAACGAGGACTTTCATTATTGGCGAAGCAACCGATAAACAAAAGGACATTTACAGTATTGTTCGTCAAGCAAATCAAGCAGGAGTAGATGCTGTAAAAGCAGGCGTTCCACTCAAGAACTTTGATATTGAGGCGAGAAAAGTAATCAATGACAGTGGTTATGGCGAGTATTTCAATAACCGTGTGGGACATGGCCTTGGGATCGAAGTGCATGAAGAACCCTCCATTCATGAAAATAATGAACAAATCGCAGAAAACGGCTTACTGTTTACGATCGAACCCGGCATTTATATCCCTAACTTTGGCGGTGTCCGGATTGAGGATGAAGTATATATTAACGAAGACGGGGAAGTTGAGGTACTCACTTCATTCCCAAAAGAATTGCAAGTTTTGTAAAGACATTAGACCCCTTGTGTCCATTTCCACAAGGGGTCTAGCAAGGCATTAAATAAACTGCAGATTGAATTCCACTGTTTCTTATGAAGGGTGTTTTACCAACTTTTTACCTATTTTGGCGTTCATCTCCCTTATGAACGACCTCAAGCACGATTTTTTACTGGCTTTGGGCTTTCATCGACCTTATGAACGACCTCAAGCACGATTTTTTACCGACTTCGGGCTTTCATCGACCTTATGAACGACCTCAAGCACGATTTTTTACCGACTTCGGGCTTTCATCGACCTTTTCACTTGAAAAGGATCAATATTCCGCTTCATTCCGAAGCCCAATTCTCCCCTCTCCCTCTTTTTTAAGAAAAATCAATTTTCATATAAATTTTCTTAATGAATCCTATATAAACTTTCAATTTAATAAATTCTGAGCGATATAGTAACCTTATTTATAAATACAAAAGTGAGGGGTTTCCTAGATGACATCAAAAGTCGCAATCTATATTCTCGGAATAATTCCATTTATAGGCGGTTTAGGATTTTTACCCGCTGTCAACAAAGTGACACCATATGTATTGGGCATGCCTTTTCTTTTCTTTTGGATGGTACTATGGACAGTATTGATTACCTGCATCCTCGGGATCATATACAAAATTGACCCGGCAAATAAGGAGGGTGACAGCGAATGACGATCGCATTAGTTATCATTTTTGGGTTTTTATTGATAGCGCTTTATCTGGGGATTAAAGCAAGGAAAGGCAGAGAAATGGACCTTGACCAATGGGCTGTTGGCGGCCGCGGGTTCAGTGCTCTATTTGTTTTCCTATTGATTGCAGGTGAAGCGAATACAACGTTCACCTTTCTGGGCGGGAGCGGCTGGGCTTATGGCAATGGAGGACCGGCGGCATATATGATCATTTACTTGCCCCTTGCCACGCTATTGACATATTGGTTCGCCCCCGCGGTTTGGAGGTATGCAAAAAAGCACCAATTAGTCTCCCAACCCGACTTTTTTGCCAGCAAATACAACAGCAAAAACCTTGGTATCCTTACCGCGGTTATCGGCGCTGTCTCTATGTTTCCATATTTTATCCTGCAGCTTAAGGGTTTGGGCATTATCGTTTCCGTGGCATCCTATGGCGCCATTTCTTCCAATGCTGCAATATTGATCGGGGCCGTTTCCATGTCCATTTACGTCATGATTTCAGGCATTCACGGTTCAGCATGGACAGCTGCTTTGAAAGATATTATGATCTTTTTCATTGTCTTATTCTTGGGGATATATTTGCCCATCCATTATTATGGCGGCATCCAGCCGATGTTTGAAGTTGTCGATGCAGCGAAACCGGGTTTCCTTACAATCCCGGATAAAGGCTTAAGTATTTCTTGGTTTATTTCGGCCTCTTTTTTAAGTGCGATAGGCGGTTTGGCCTGGCCGCATTTATTCGGTCCAATTTTTTCATCAAAAAGTGAGAAGGATATTCGCCGCAGCACCATCATGAGACCCATCTACTCGCTCATGCTGCTTTTTGTATTTTTTGTGGGATTTACCGCTATTTTGCAAGTTCCCGGTCTGAAGGGCGCGCAAATGGATTCCGCATTGCTTCACCTGTCATTAAAAACATTTGATCCATGGTTTATCGGTGTGATTGGCGCTGCCGGGCTGCTAACGGCCTTAGTTCCGGGGTCGTTGTTGCTTACATCAATTTGTACGTCATTATCAAAGAATGTCTATCAAGCCCTGGTTCCTTCCGCGTCAAACACATCTGTCTTACATCTTGCTAAATATTTGGTGCCTGTAATTTCACTTGTTGCTGCATTTATTACCATTTATGGAGGAAATGACATTGTCACGTTATTATTGGTGGGCTATGGTTTTGCCGCACAATTGCTTCCTCCACTCGTTTTCAGTTTGTTCAAGAAAAATATTTTAACCAAATACGGGGCAGCCATAGGCATGATTGCCGGCGTGATAACGGTTGCCTACACAACCGTCACTAATGCCACAATCGGGACTATGTTTCCAGCATTTCCACAAGCGATTAAAGATCTCGATGTCGGCATTGTTGCCTTAATTTTAAACGTGGTTGTCTCCATTATCATTAGCCTAGTGGCAGGGGGCATCGCCTCGCTTAAGGACAAAAAAGCAGCGGCCAAGACCGCATAGAAACATAAGGAGGTCATGACAATGATTGATAACTTATTTACAAGGCTTGAAGCCATCTATCCAAAAATGGTGGCGTTTCGAAGGGACCTTCATATGTATCCCGAAATTTCCTTTCAAGAAGTGAACACTCCCAGGAAGATCGCTGATTTCTTAACTGCGCTCGGGATTGAAGTAAAAGAAGGTGTTGGCGGAAGGGGCATCGTCGGCATTCTTAAAGGCGGGAAACCGGGAAAAACGGTAGCTTTGCGTGCAGATTTTGACGCGCTGCCGATTCAAGACGAAAAGAATGTGGATTATAAATCCCAGGTCCCCGGGGCCATGCATGCCTGTGGCCATGATATTCACACAGCTGCCCTCCTCGGCGTTGCTGAAGTATTAAGCGGTGTGAGGGATCAGCTTCAGGGCACCATTGTTTTTATCCACCAATTTGCTGAAGAGTTGTCTCCCGGAGGAGCAAAAGCAATGATCGAAGACGGTTGTTTGGACGGCGTTGATGTCATTTATGGCGCCCATGTTATGTCGGTTGACCCCTTTGGAACGGTGAGCGTGAGGGAGGGTTATGCTTCCTCAGCCCAAGATGATTTTCAGATCGAGATTATTGGGAAAGGCGGCCATGGATCACAGCCGCATTTGACTGTTGATCCTTTGGTTGTCGGAAGCCAATTAGTGTTGAATTTGCAGCACATTGTCAGCCGCAGGGTGGACCCATTGAAATCAGCTGCTGTCACCGTCGGCTCATTTATCAGCGGTGAAACAACAAATGTCATTCCTGATTCAGCAACGATTAAGGGGACTGTTCGCACCTTTGATGACGATGTCCGTGATTTAATTGAAGAAGAACTTAAAAGAATCACAACCGCCACTTGTGACGGTGCAGGTGCAACGGCAAGGATTGATTATGTTAGAGACGCCCCTTCGATGTGGAATGATCCTGAAGAAGCAGCGCGAGTAGAAGAGATGGCAGCATTGGTTTTCGGTGAAGACCAAGTCATTCAAATGGAACCGATGATGGGCAGCGAGGATTTTGCCTATTACCAAAGAGCCGTGCGAGGTGCGTACTTTATGGTTGGCGGCGGAAATCCAGAATTGGATGCCGTCTATCCGCATCACCATCCAAAATTTGATGTTGACGAGCGGTCAATGTTAATGATCAGCAAAACATTTATCGCTACGGTTTTAAACTATCTTTTCGATGGGAATGTCAGCCCTGAATTAGTAGAGACGCCATAAGGATTGCAAGCAGCACAATCTCACGTTGGTTGTGCTGTTTTTTTGTACTTTAAGAATGTTTAAGTTCGCTAAAGCGAAAAAGCGGAATAAAGTATAAGTGCAACTAAGGCTTTCGCCATTAAAGCTTGGCGATAAGCAAAGTTTTCTTTAGCAGTTGGCGGAGAAATGGGGGTTTTGGTACACTTTAAAATAGATCGATTCATTCTTGGTGCAAAAGAAAGGCGAGTGTCATGATGGAATTACGGAACTTGAAAACCTTTCAGACCGTGGCGGAATGTTTAAGTTTAACGAAGGCAGCCAAACAGCTGGGTTATACCCAACCGACCATAACAGTCCAAATCAAGGCGTTGGAAAAAGAAATTGGTTACCCGCTTCTTACCCATGTCGGCAAACAAACCATCCTTACGCCAACGGGAAAGCTGTTGAAGAAACATACGGATAACATTTTTAAAGTGATGCAGGAAATGGAGCGGGATCTCAAAAATCTCGACCATTTTTACGGTACCCTTGTCATCGCCAGTCCGGAATTTTACTGTGCCAATTATTTGCCTTTTATATTGAGAAGCTTTGTAGAACGCCATCCCCAGGTTAAGATCAAACTGGAATCATGCAACAGCATTGAAGCTTTGAATCTGGTTTCCTCAGACAAAGCAGACGTGGGAATCATTGCGGGGGCATCCGAGCTGTCCGAAATTGAATCAACGGTCATTGATTCGGAGGATATCGTTCTCGTCGCATCGCCGGAACTTCTGAAAAACCATGATACTGCTTATGTGCTTGAAAACTATCCCTTTTTAGTCGATAAAAACGTTGAAGGCATGATCGGCAGCTCTCTTTCGGAAATCAATTATGCCCCTCGTTCAGTGATTGAATGCAGCAGTGAAGAGGCAATAAAACGTTCCGTATTGAATCAAATGGGAACGTGCATCATGGGTACAAAACCGATAGAGGATGAGTTAAAATCAGGCGATCTCATCGTGTTGCATCGGTTTTCGGAAAAATTGGAAACCTCAATGATCTGTTTCAAGAACCGCAAACAAGAAACTGCTATCAACGCCCTTTTCCAGTTAATAAAAGATATGTGGGGCAAATAAAGAAAACTCGCCGATTGGCGAGCCTTTGGCGAAGCCAGAGGCGTAGTTGCACTTATGTGCGTCAGAAAGTTATACTTTCTGATTAACTAAATGAAGGCGGACATTCCGCCTTACCCTGTCAAATTCCCCACGTTAATTCGATTATATGAAAGCCATTTCCTTAATAACCGAGAACTTACCGGATATAAACCAAAATAATAGGGTGTTAAAGCTCATTTTCTCTAGTAATGTCAAAACCCATTTACACCATTCAAACTCTTCTTTTTCAAGGCGCAGCTTTCGATTAAGCAAAATATATGGTCCAAAATGTTTGGATAACTTATTTGGGTCCTGCTCCCCATCCTTATACTCCGCCTTGGAAAGAGATGCCTTGCGCAAGGCTATTTTGTGCTCCATTTCAGTGAGCCGCTCATTAATCAACTTTTTTGTGTCCTCTTCATTTACCAGCCAACTGGCGTACATCTTGATAAAAAATTCATCCCTGGTCACCGATATAGCGGGAGGCTCTGCGATCCAATTCTCAAGTTCCTTCTTCCCTTTTTCCGTAATCGAAAATATTTTTTTGTTCGGTTTATCGGTTTGCATGACATGTTCGAAGGTCAATAGGCCGTCCTGATGCAGCTTTTTTAGCAGAGGGTAAATCTGACTATGTTTTGCCGGCCATAATGCATCCAGGTGTTCTGCTAATTCATACCCAGAACAAGGATGATTTGCAAGCGTGCTAAGAATTGCGTATGCCAATGTATTCATCTTATGTCTCCTTGTCTTTAATATGGAAACGATTATTACTATAATAATATCGGTTTCAACTAGTCATAATCAACCATTACCAAACATCCTATTTTTCCCTTATTCTAACCGTGTCAGCATAACCCATACCCAATATCCAGCCTTAAAAATAACCCAGCAAACTAGAAAAGCTGCTGGGTTAAACATCAATATTTCCTGAGAAAAATAGGCTGTTTATCAAACCAATTGGCGCGGATCAATCGATGGCATGCCATAAATATCTCTTCAATTTGCTGGGTTGATGTTGCTAAGACCCGGAGCGTAAATCCTGGGATGGAGAGGCTAGAAACCCCTATTTTATAGGTCTGTGATGTCATGTCGATTGTTTCATATAACATGTCGAGAAAATCAGAAGCTGCCTTTTCACTGACAACAATCATAGATCCTAAATGGGTAAAACCCTCCATTTGCCCAATCCCTTGCATATTCTGGCACTCCGGTTCAAGTTTCATATGGTCAAAGACAACGAGTTTATCTTCCATATAAATTTCATTCTTTAACTGAACTGAATCATAACTGAACCATTCGCCATCAGGTGACCACCCGGGTGTCATGATGTCTGTATAGATCAACGTTGAGCCTTTCTCCATCCGCACCACATTTTTTTGCTTGTATCGCGCCCGGTGATAAGCAATCAGCGGATCGGGCATATATTCCAACACACTGCCGGCTTTCAGCAAGATTTCCGTCTCTTGAACAACCGGCTGATTTGGGGTCTTATATATTTTCGTAGCCGATTGGGTCGTTAAAAGCAGTTCAGCATGCTCGTCCAGCGTAAATGACATGCTATAGCGGTCCCCATCTAAGTAGCCGCCGCCGGGATTAATGATATAAAAACAAGCTTGCCCTGTTTTATCAAGGTATGCCGGGCGCATGATCTTAAAGGCACCCTGAAAATAGACATCTTTTGTTATCGTTTTATCTTCCTTTTTTTCAACATTCAAATTCAAGATGCCTGTCCAATTGACCATATTAATTCAAGCCTACCAGCAAGGCATTCTTCTTAATCCAATCCACGACTTGGTCAAGCCCGGTATTGTCTTGCAAATTAGTAAAAATGAAAGGTTTATCCCCGCGGAACACTTTCGTGTCAGATTCCATTACATCAAGGTTTGCTCCGACATATGGTGCCAGGTCGATTTTATTGATGATAAAGAGATCAGATTTGATCATGCCCTGTCCGCCTTTGCGCGGAATCTTCTCCCCTTGCGCGACATCAATAATATAGATAGAGAAGTCTACAAGTTCAGGGCTGAACGTTGCTGCGAGATTATCGCCGCCGCTTTCAACAAAAATAAGTTCAACATCCTGATGCCGCCTTTCCAAATCCTTGATAGCTGCGGCGTTCATAGATATATCTTCCCTTATAGCCGTATGAGGGCACCCGCCTGTTTCGACACCTATAATGCGGTCTGCAGGCAGCACACCATTTTTCATAAGAAATTCGGCATCCTCTTTTGTGTAAATATCATTCGTCACGGTAGCCATGCTGATCTCACCATCCATCACTCGTGTCAGCTTCTCGACGAGCATGGTCTTACCAGCCCCAACTGGGCCGCCTATTCCAATTTTTATCGGTTCCATCTTATTTTTTCCTCCCTAGATTAGGACATAAATATTCTTATATTAAGCCGTTCATGTTTCATTTGTGATAATTCAAGACCTGGTGACGTGACACCGAAGTCATCTTCCGACAACGAATCAATTTTCTTAACTGCATCAACTAAGTGACTTTGAGATTCTATTAAAATTTGTTGTCCGGCGGTTTGACCTAAAGGGATCCCGCGCACCGCATTTTGGACAAGCCCTGAAATAGTAGAATATAAGAAAGTTGACATTGCCGTGAACTTGGGGACACCAAGATGGCGGGCGATCATTGCAAAAACGATTGCTGGATGACCAAACGACAGCATCTTATCGATCCGATCTTTATATAAAGAAAGCTCAGGAAAATCATACAAGGCCATCCCTAGCACTAACATGCGCTCCCCCATTTTTTGCCCCGCCTCTCTTGTTTCCCTGGGGAGACTTTGCATCGTTATCATTCGGTCAAGCCGCCAAATGTCCTGAAAGTCCCTTCCTTCCTCAAGCATGTCATAAGTAAGACGGCAGGCAAACCCGTCAGAATAGACAAGCTGTTCTTCCAAGAAGACTTTCAACCAATTAGAAAACGTCTTCTTATCAAAAACCCGATCTTCTTGGATATACGTCTCAAGGCCAAACGAATGGCTGAAAGCGCCGGTTGGCAGGTTAGAATCACACAGTTGAATTAATGATAAAAGATAATTATCCATGGCTGTGCCCTATGTGGCGAAACGCCTCTTTTAACTTCCTCTTTTCACGGTCATATGGAACGCCAAGCTCCTTTAATAAAGCTTCGACCAAGTAATCATACTGGACAAGCATCCTATCACCTTCAAATTGTGCAGGAAGATGGCGGTTTCCCAATTGATGCGCTATATTGCCCATTTCTTGAATGCTGCGCGGACTTATAATTAATAGATCATCAGGCATCACGTCGATGACGATCATATTGTTATCATCCATAAATAAAATATCACCGGGCTTGAGATCTTTTGCTTCTTGTAAGCGAATGCCAATTTCTCTTGAATGATCTGAATTCACGCGTTGGATCCGTTTGACCAGATCACTGCTTTCTAAATAAACCTTTTCAATATGGTACTTTTCTAAGTATTCTTTATTAAATTGATCAATGTTTGCCGCGATTTTTTCAATAATCATTAACTTTTCACCTCAAAACAGAAAATAGCGTTGCCCCATTGGCACTTTATCAACAGGTTCGCAAGTCAGCAGCTTGCCATTCACCCGCACTTCGTATGTTTGCGGATCTACGGTAATATCAGGTATTTCCGAATTGTGCTTCATATCTTTTTTTGTCAGCTTGCGAATGCCATGGACAGGAAGGATATTTCTTTCCAAACCGAGTTCTTCCTTAATGCCCGAATCAAAAGCTGCTTGGGAAACAAAGGTGATTGAACTTTTGTATGAAGCTTTGCCATACGCGCCGTACATAGGACGGTAAATGTAAGGCTGTGGTGTTGGAATCGATGCGTTGGCATCACCCATTAGGCTGTTAACAACCATTCCGCTTTTGATAACCATGTCAGGTTTCACACCGAAGAACCGGGTGTCCCACAGGACAAGATCCGCTGTTTTTCCAACTTCAATAGACCCGACAGCATCTGCTATACCATGTGTAATAGCAGGGTTAATCGTATATTTTGCGATATACCTTTTGACACGGTTATTATCTCCAGGCCCATGGTCGCCTTCTAATTTCCCCTGTTGCTTTTTCATTTTGTCGGCTGTTTGCCATGTCCTGATGATCACTTCACCGATCCGGCCCATCGCTTGGGCATCAGAGCTCGTCATGCTGAATATACCCATGTCTTGAAGAATATCCTCCGCCGCGATCGTTTCGGCCCGAATCCGCGAATCAGCAAAGGCGACATCCTCAGGAATGTCCGGATTCAAGTGGTGGCAGACCATAAGCATATCCAGATGTTCATCGATCGTGTTCACTGTATATGGCAAAGTCGGATTTGTCGACGACGGAAGGACATTCGGATAACTTGCTGTTTTAATAATATCCGGCGCATGGCCTCCGCCTGCCCCTTCTGTATGATAAGTATGGATGACTCTGTCCTTAAAGGCGGCCACGGTATTTTCGACAAATCCGCTTTCATTCAATGTATCCGTGTGAAGTGCAACCTGAACATCGTACTCATCAGCAATCCGGAGCGAATGATCAATGGCAGATCCTGTTGCCCCCCAATCTTCGTGCACCTTTAATCCGATTGCGCCGGCACGGATTTGTTCAGCAAGCGGTTCCTCGGTTGCCGCTTGTCCTTTCCCCAAAAAGCCAACATTAATTGGCAATCCTTCAGCGGCTTCGAGCATGCGGTGGATATGCCATTCCCCAGGCGTAACCGTTGTCGCTTTCGACCCTTCCGCAGGGCCTGTCCCGCCCCCAATTAATGTTGTCAGACCAGATGTGAGAGCCGTTTCCACTTGTGCCGGGTTAATAAAATGGACATGAGAATCAATCCCGCCTGCCGTAACAATTTTCCTTTCCCCGGCTATCACTTCTGTTGCCGCGCCGATCACGATATCAACGCCGTCCATCAAAAGGGGATTGCCCGCTTTGCCTATGCCGGAAATTTTACCGTCACGAATACCGATATCCGCTTTATAGATGCCTGTATAATCTACGACAGTGGCATTCGTAATGACGGTATCAGGAATATCTTCACCGCGGGTCACTAACGGGTTCATTCCCATGCCTTCCCTTATGACTTTACCGCCTCCGAAAACGACTTCATCACCATACTGTGTATAATCCTTTTCAATTTCAATAAATAATTCAGTATCTGCTAGACGAATGGCATCACCAGTCGTCGGTCCGTACATATCAGAATATTGTTTTCTGGACATCCGAAAGCTCATTTCTTTTCCCTCCCGTCTAATAGCCCTTCTGTTTTGTTATTGAGTCCGTAGACGCGGCGCTCTCCTCCGAAGGCTGCTAACTCAATCTCCTTAGGGTCCCCCGGTTCAAAACGGACAGCCGACCCGGCCGGAATATTAAGCCTGTAACCAAAAGCATCGTCCCGGTTGAACTTCAGCCCTTCATTCGTTTCATAGAAATGAAAATGCGAACCAACTTGAATCGGGCGGTCTCCAATATTCGTAACCGTTATTTTCCTCGTATCCCGGCCTTCATTACAAATAATATCCTCATCTTTTAGAATGAGTTCCCCTGGCTTCATGATTTTCTTTTCCTCCTTTTATCATCTGATCGGAGTGTGTACCGTGACGAGTTTTGTCCCATCAGGAAATGTGGCTTCGACTTGAATGTCATCAATGAGCTCAGCCACACCATCCATGACATCCTCTTTACTCAATATGTTGGCTCCAAATGCCATTAATTCAGATACGCTCTTCCCGTCACGCGCCCCTTCCATAATTTCATATGTAATGAGGGCAACGGATTCCGGATGGTTTAACTTTAACCCCCGCTCTTTTCGCCTTCTAGCCAGATCAGCGGCAACAACAATCATTAACTTTTCCTGTTCACGAGGCAACAAATGCACCTATTATTCCTCCCATCTCTTAAGTAGTTTCCATAAACCAATCAAACATAGTTTTAGAGAATATAAGACTTTATTCTGTTGATTCCGACATCATTATCATATATCTTAATTTATATATATCGCAAATTATATAATTATTTTTACATTCTCAATGTGAAAAGGAGGAATAACGTAGAATATTTATATATAGAAAAAAAGACAGCATAAGCTGTCTCACATGTAAGTTGATATTTTCTTTTAGGAATACATTTCTAGGACATCAATTCCTGAATATCGGATTCGACAGCCTTGAGATCGACATCGGGTTGGTGAACCTGAGGCTGCGGATGGAACCATTGAATGTCACCTTTATTACTGAGAAGACCCGAATAGGTATTATCACCTATTTCCAATGAAAAGCGCTGATAGCCATGGGGTAAGTGGCCAAATATCGGTTCCTGTTTTTCAAAGTTTTTAAACAAGTGAAAGCCTCCCATTTAAATTTTTTACAAGCTGTTGATTACATAACTATGGTGTCCTTTATTTTTTTATGTTAACCATCGAAAATGAAAACGAAATGAAAGTAAAATTAAAATTTGATGAGAATTCGCCCAATTCTAAGAGTAATTACTAAAAGAGACGGTGAGGATCCTTAAAAACAAACCTTAGGAGATGAAAAAATGAACATAAATATGTCTACAGTCGGGCTCATGTATGTCGGTGCTGTTCTTTTTATTAATGGTTTATCTTTGTTAAAATGCATCACCCCCAAAAGTGCGGGTATATTCAACATCTTCGTCGGTGTGATGCAAGTGATCACGCCATTTCATTTGATTTTTTCAACAGATTCGGCAACGACGGCCAGCCACTGGCTGATTTTTAACGATGCCGGGATTTTCCTGTTCGGATTTACCTACCTTTATGTCGGCATCACTAATTTAACAGGTATTGAAGGATCGGGGGTTGGATGGTATTCATTATGGGTCTCAATTCTTGCTATTGGCTATGGCTGTGTTAACTTCGCGCTTGGGGATGAAAAACATGGCATCATTTGGCTAATGTGGTCGTTCTTATGGCTGTTATTCTTCATTCAGATGGGGTTAAAGCGTCAAATTGATACCTTTACCGGTTGGGTTGCACTAATTCAATCGTGGATCACCGCGACAATTCCTGCCTTTTTAACACTGATCGGCCAATGGAACAATTTAAGTCCTTTCATCACATGGGGTGTAACAATCGCTTCAGTGGTCGCTTATATTTGGCTGTATTTTTATATCAAGTCCAAAAGCCAAAAAAACACATTTGAGGGTAAGTTTGTTTAATTTTCAATTAGAATTAGGAGGCTAAGGAGATGTCTAAAAGATTACAAGAAAAAAAGTCATGGATCCCCTATGTCTTCATAGTAGCCATGCTGCATGTTATAGGCATATTGTTTTTAATTTTAAGCGCAAGGCACCATTCCTTACTGTATGGTATAGGCTTTGTGGCTTACACGTTAGGGTTGCGTCATGCCTTTGATGCCGACCATATCGCTGCGATCGACAATACTGTACGGAAGCTTGTCCAACAAGAAAGAAATCCAACGGGTGTTGGTTTCTATTTTTCCCTTGGCCACTCTAGTGTTGTCTTTATAATGGCAGTTATTCTAGCCTTTTCTGTCCAATGGGCAGAAACGAACATGCCCCAAATGCAAGAAATAGGCGGCTTTATCGGCATGATTGTATCAGGGTGTTTTTTAATCATTATTGGTTTAATGAATCTTGCTGTTTTATTAGGGTTGTTTAAAGTATTCTTAAGAATGCGGCATGGGGCTTATGATAAAGATGAGGTGGAACATCTGCTTATGTCCCGCGGCTTTGTCTCCCGGCTGATTGGCCCACTTTTTAAATTTGTCAGTAAAAGTTGGCATGTCTATCCATTAGGCTTTCTGTTTGGCCTTGGTTTTGATACAGCAAGTGAAGTGGCCCTGTTAGCAGTGTCCGCGGGGGCCGCAAAAGATCATGTCCCATTTCTCGGTATATTGGCCCTCCCTATTTTATTTGCAGCGGGGATGAGTATGATGGACACCGCGGATGGGATCTTTATGAAAAGCGCTTATAACTGGGCCTTTTCTACACCGCTAAGAAAGGTTTACTACAATCTCACTGTGACAGTGATATCTGTAGCAGCCGCCTTATTAATAGGGGTGGTCGAACTGATGCAAGTGATGTCCTCTAAATTGCACCTTCATAACCCAGTCTGGGGATGGATTAATAGTTTGAACCTTAGCTGGCTTGGCTATATCCTTGTTTTGTTGCTGCTCTTAACTTGGGGCACTTCCTTTATTATATGGAAATTCTTTCGGATTGAAAGACGGTGGCAACAGACACTTCATCGCGATTAGGGCTGTGAAACAATATAAAGAAAACTTGCCGATTGACAAGCCTTTAATAGGCGTAGCCAGAGGCTTAGTTGCCCTTATGTGCGTCAGAAAGTTATACTTTCTGATTAACTTAACAAACCCGCCTTTATAATAAAGACGGGTTTGGTGTTTTAGTCATTAATTATTTCTTATGAGGCGAAGGGTAGAGTCGCCTTCAATTAAGGCTGCAGAAAAACGCTCTTTTTTGATTGAAAATTTACCATCATTCATATCCAACAACCGGGTTATTGCCACGCGTCCCATCGTATCTTCATCCTGTTGAAGACGGGTAAAGTTCCATCCCATCATGTCATTTTCGGGTCCATCAAAACAAAGGATTGACATGTCTTCAGGAACCCGTAACCCGAGTTGTTTGACGGCTCTTTTTGCTAACAAAGCAATGTTGTATTCAAGGGTAAACAATGCTGTTATCTTTGGTTTTTTTTTAAGGTGTCTAATAATTGTCTCTATATCTTCTTCAATTGTTGCTTTAGGTGAAGGAAGGGTGCTTTTGATTTCCGTACACCATAATTCCCGGTTGGCTATCACATTTCTTTCCGCATAGGCCTGAACGATACCGCCAAATCTTTCTTCAATCGTTGTTGTCTCCATTGCCCGCGGTGAGAGAACCCCGATTTGTTCATGACCTAAATCAAACAAAAATTCAATGCCTTTTTTTGCTGCACCGGCATTATCAGTGGAAACGGAAGCGGCAGCAACACCTTTAAAATATCGATCAATTAAGACGAGAGGAAATCTATTAACAACCATTTTAAGGATTTCAGAACTGAAATGTTCAGCCTGAGCGGGATAAATGATAAGCCCATCCACTCCGAGATCCAGCAGCTCCTTAATTATTTTTTCCTCCCTGTCAGGGGATCCTAATGAGCGCTTTAAGATGATAAAGCATTTTTCATCCGATGCATTTTCTATACTTGAGAGCAATTTTGAACCATAACTATCGTCAAAATTTGTTACAATGAGGCCAAAAACAGGTTTCTTACCTACGGATTCTTCGTCTTTTGCACCCCAATTGTCGGCTACAAAGGTCCCTTTACCCCGTTGTCTGTACACAATACCATCCTCAACGAGTTTTCCTAAAGCCTTTTTGCTCGTAATTCGACTGACACGAAAAAAATCCGATAGCTCCTTTTCAGAAGGGACACGATCACCGGCAGTATATTTTCCGTCAATGATATCCTTTTTTAATGATTGGTATACTTGCAGATATAGAGCTTTCATAGACGACACCTCGAATAATCTGTTACATTTATAATCAGCCCTTTAGGCTCGTTATTTATTGGTCAATTGAGCAGTAAATGTTTTAGTTTCATAAGGTTTCATTTCAAAGGCGAAAGGTTCTCTTTTCTTTTTCTAATCTGTATCTCTTTCTCTGTATATTAACATAACGGTTTGATTCAATTCCCTAATCCGTTTTTCAATGGTCCAAAACATACTGAACATCTCCTTCGCATGATAGACAATTAACCTTTGGATGCACCGCCAAAACTAAATCCCTTAGACATGAACCGCTGTGAGAAGATATAAAGAATAACAGCGGGAAAAGTATAAACAAGTGAAAAAGCCGCAAGCTTTCCATATTCAACAAGGCCATAGTTTCCAAAAAATTGGAATATCGTAACAGAAGCCGGAAACTTATCAGGACTTTGAATCAAAATGTAAGGGACGAAGAAATTCCCCCAACTTCCTGAAAACGTGAAAATGGCAACAGTACAAATTCCGGGAATCATTAAAGGTGTAACAATTTTTCTTAATCCTGCCCATACTGAAGCGCCGTCCACCCAAGCTGATTCTTCCAATTCAAGGGGAACAGCGTCCATAAAATTTTTTAACATCCAAATACCATAAGGTAAACCAGAGGCTGTCAGGAAAAGCATCGTACCTAATATTGAATCTTGTAATTTGATAAACATAAAAAGCTGATAAACCGGAACCATCACAGCCGTGATCGGCAGGGAAGTCATGAACAGAATGGTGTACATAAACGGTTTCTTATACTTAAGTTGATATCTTGATAAGGGATAGGCCGCGAGCCCGGCGACAATCACAACCAAAAATGCCTGGCCAAGTGACATAATCAGACCTATAACAAATGATCGTAGCGTTGCCGGGTCAGTCAAAATGCTGATGAAATTATTAAATGTAAATGAATGGGGAATTTTTAATGATTGTTGGGCATTTGGATCAAATGATGCAAAAAGCACCCATAAAAGCGGCAACAAAAATAATATCCCAATCAGTGCAAGAACGATGTATGATACCTTCCTTTCGAGCTTGAAACGATTCATGAGTTTTGCCTCCTTTGTTATATAGTGGCTTTCATGGACCGGATATAAAGAAGACTCGCAATGATCCCGATGATTAATAAAATGAGCGAGATCGCTGTACCATAGCCAAGCTGATAATTGACAAACGCTTGATTGTACATAAAGATTGGCAATGTTTGTGTAGCTGTTCCCGGTCCTCCCCCGGTCATTGTATAAATTAATGTAAACACACCTAATGTCTGCAAAGTCACCAACACCATATTTGTAACAATGGAACCCTTAATTATTGGCAGCACAATCCTAATAAGAGACTGCAAGCGAGAAGCGCCATCAATCCTTGCCGCTTCCTCAATACTTTTTGGCACATCATCCAATGCCGCCTGATACACTAGCATGGAAAAGGCTGTACCATGCCAAATATTGGCGATGATGACACTGACCATCGGAAAAGTAAATAGCCACGAAACAGACTTTAAGCCAACACTTTGCAGCAGGGTATTAAGTGTCCCGTTGTCACTTAGAAAGGCTACCCAGCAAAAAGCAACGACAATTTCCGGTGTGACCCATCCAGCAATAACAATAATCCCGATGATCCGGCGAAATGTCTTGTTTTTCTCTTTCATTAGCACAGCCAATATAAATCCCAGTACTTGTTGGCCTATAATTGCAGAAAAAAGGAGAAATAAAATGGTTTTTATAATACTGATCCGGAAGTTCGGATCATGGAACATAACCTTAAAGTTTTGGAAACCTACAAATTCTATTCCTTGGGCTGCTGTCCCCGTTAATGAAAGGTTGGTGAATGAAAAATAAAAGGTTAAAATGACGGGCCCTACAAAAAAGATTAGGAGCAATATCCATGATGGAAGCAAAAAGAGTATAGATCTTAAAAATTTGTGGTCTCTCTTAGATCTGCTAAGTGCGACAGACGTTGAAACGGCAGTGTTTGTTTTCACAAAACACCCTCCTCAGTTTTTAATCCAAGCCATTCATATTTAAAGGAATCGCTTCCTTTCAAATCTACTGAAAGGAAGCAAGTCACCTTATCTTGTCGTTACATTATCTTTACCGACAATTCTTGTTACATTTTTTTGGTACTGTTTCGCAGCTTGTTCCGGACTTAACTTCCCTGTGACGACACCTTCAACAAGTGATTGAATTTGTGTGGAAACAGACGGATATTTGTCTACGGCAGGTCGGAAGTGTGCATATTTCAAAAGTTCAGTCGCCTCTTTAAACATTGGTATCTTTTTATATTCAGGGTCCTTTGCCACATCTTCACGCGGGGTCAAGCTTCGCTCTTTTAAAAGTTGTTTGAGATTGTTTTCCTTGCTTGATGCGAATTCAATAAATTCCCATGCTAATTTTTTA
Organism: Scopulibacillus darangshiensis; assembly: GCF_004341035.1. Taxonomy (GTDB): domain Bacteria; phylum Bacillota; class Bacilli; order Bacillales; family Sporolactobacillaceae; genus Scopulibacillus; species Scopulibacillus darangshiensis. The sequence continues at coordinate 12,513 of NZ_SLXK01000004.1, read as the reverse complement.
TTGTCCGATTTTTTAGGAATGGACCAAGCCCAACCGCCAGACATTGTCGTTTTGCCTGGAGCTTCTCCATGCTGGGTTGGCATTGGCGCAAACCCTACTACATTAAATGCCTCAGGCCACGGTGCGGGGCCGCCTTTACGCCATGTCCCAGTTTGCCAAATGCCGTCAAGGCCGATAGCAAGCTTTCCTTTTGGCATGAGTTGCTGATAAGCGATTTGCCCGCCCTGACCATTTAAAACTTTGGAGAGGCTCGGCCCTAATTTTTGCTCGTATACCTTATCAATGAATTTAAACGTGTCCAGAAGTCCATCACTTTTGACAATCCACTTTTTCGACTTTTTATCGTAGAGCGGATCCTTTGTCCCATATAGAAGCATTTCGAAGGTTTGCATCGAGGTCGCTTCTCCTGTCGCTTTCCCTGAATTCATCCAAAGCGGAACAACATCTTTAGGGAATTTTTCCTTAATTGTTTTTGCTGCTTGCAAGATATCCTCCCAATTTTTTGGTTCCCAAGGTATTGGAAGCCCTGCTTTTTTAAACAGGTCTTTGTTATACCAAAGCCCGCGGGAATCTGTATTATAAGGAACGCCATATACCTTGCCATTTTGAGCAATGACCCCTTGCTTTATTTTTTCGTTAAACTTATCCCAGTCACTCCACCCTTTAACCTTATTGTCCAGCGGTTCAAGGTAACCCGCGCTAGCATCGGAATTAATCATAAAGGTATCTTCCGTCACGATATCGGGCGCGGTATTTTTTGACTTCAACATTAGAGCTACTTTTGCAAAATAATTACCTTCTGAAGCTTGAATGGGGGTTAACTTCACCTCTGCATCCGGATGCTTTTTCTTGAATTGAGGAATGATATCTTGTTTTAACCAATCTGTTAAACCGGTATTTGTCCCCCCGCTTGAGCGGAAAGTGATGCTTATGACTTTATCATTGCCATCACTCGTGCCAGAGCTTCCATCGGAACATGCTGTACTGATTAGCATGCACCCGGCAACGAGTGATGCTGCTGCCAGTTTCTTCAAACGGCCTATACCCATTTAAGTCCCTCCAGTTCCATAAAATTGGTTGAAGCTTTTTTGTAATCGATTACATTAACTAGAAAAACCAGAGTCTTCCCTTCCTATTACCCATTCGTCAATCATACCAACCCCCTTAACCATGATGTTATATAAATCACTCTAGTTGATATATATGTTATATGTCAATATGTTTTACTAAATTTTATAAATATTCGGAATGAACAAGGGTCAATCCTGGGACTAAAAGCCCAGTCTTGGCCCCTTATTTTCCTTATATAATAACAGCTGCAATGATCGCAGATAACACACTGACTAATGTTGCGCCGTATAGTAATTTCAAGCCAAACTGTGCCACTTGGTTTCCCTGTTTGTCGCTAATTCCCTTTGTCGCACCAGCAATATTACCAATGGATGAGAAGTTCGCAAACGAAACTAGAAATACGGAGACAATCCCAACGGTCCGCGGGGATAAATTATCCTGTATTTTCGTAAGGTCAAGCATGGCAACAAATTCATTGGTCACTAGCTTCGTAGCCATAATATTTCCCGCTTGTACAATTTCTGAAGCTGGAATCCCCATAATAAATGCAATTGGCGAAAAGACATAGCCCAAAATGGATTGAAATGAGATGCCAAAGATAATCGAAAAAATATTATTTACAGCTGCCATTAATGCCACGAATCCAATAAGCATCGCAGCAATTATAACCGCCATTTTAAAGCCCAATAAAATATATTCCGTTAACATTTCAAAGAATGATTGTTTTTCAGCTTCATTAATTTCTAAAATATCATCCTTTTCACTCACAGAATATGGATTAATAATATGAACAATGATAAAACCACTGAACAAGTTAAGAACAATCGCAGTGACAACATATTTTGGTTCAATCATTTTCATATAGGAACCGACAATTGACATGGAAACGGTTGACATTGATGAGGCACAAAGCGTGTATAAACGTTTTTTGGGGAGCTTACTTAATTGATCCTTTACAGTAATAAATACTTCACCTTGACCAACGATCGCAGCTGCTACAGCATTATATGATTCTAATTTTCCTAATCCATTCACCTTACTCAATAAATAACCAATTCCCTTAATAATCATCGGCAAAATCTTAAAATATTGTAAAATCCCAATGAGGATCGCTATGAAAATAATTGGCAGTAAAACATTCAAGAAAAATGGTGCTTGTCCTTTGTTAGCCAATCCGCCGAAAACAAAATTAATCCCTTCACCCGCAGCTGCTAACAAACTTGCAAAGAAATCAGATAAGCTCTTTGCTATAAATGCTCCGAATGTCGTATTTAATAAAATAAAACAAAGAATTAATTCAATGACAATCATGATAATAATAGGTCTATATTTAATTCTTTTTCGATCACTGCTTACAAGAAGCGCAAGCAAGTATACAACTAACAAACCTACGATAAACATTACTATTTTCATAAAAAAACCCCCCTATATAAAATATTCCCCATCGCATCTAACAGCTAAGTATTGCACATAAGTTATGGTTGAAAATAGTTTAGATGGTCTTTACGGTCTTTGATTTTTTCTTTAGCACTCTTATCTTTAAAACCGTATAGCGCATCTTCCCAATTGCCGTACATTGGATTTGGAAAAACAACAAATTTATCGCCAAACTTATTTCCTTCATCCTCTACTGCTTTATTTCTGCCCTTCAAAGATTTCATATCGAACCCTGGGAAATCCGACAAATTATCACCGAAGTATAATAAAATGTCATGGCTTTTGGCAACTCTATCTCGTCTGGCTTGCTTACCATGCTCATTATGATCTTTTAAAAATACGTGGTCCTTGTTTGCCTGTGGAATATGATCACGCTTTAAGTTTTTAATTGTCGCATCTAATTGATCAGTCGAACGGTCGGAAACATAGTATATATCTACACCTTTCTTATCTGCATAGTTCAGGAAATCCACCGCTCCCGGAACAGCTTTTGCTTTTGCTGCATTTACCCATTCATCCCATTTGTATGGGAAAGATTTTCCCTCTTTAGCGACATACGCGTCCCACGGGCTGTTATCAATTACCGTTTCATCCAAATCGAGAATAATAGCAGGTTTTTTCCCTGTACCCTTTTTTAAAGCTTCATCCAACTTCATTTTTCCAATATTATAGCCCTGATAGTATAATGCCTCGGCCTCACCTGATGTCTGATACCAATCATCAGCCATAATAGCTTCTTCACCTATCGTTTTCGCAGCCGCAGCCTTAGTTGAATGCTTAACATCTTGACTTGTTGTCGTTTGACTGCTGCATCCGACTAAGGAAAAAGATAAAATCAAAGCACCTACTCCTGCAATTTTTTTCATTTTAATTTTCTCCTCCTGTAAACTATTTTTTAAAAGCGGTCCCATCTTATATCAAAAAATCTTCCCCTCCCTTTGGTTAAGTAACCGGTTACATATTTGGGCCTATGATTGCATTGCTTTAGTTACTACTTTATAAGTAACCTTTTTCAGAATACATCTATTCCTTAATATTTGTCAACAAAAAATCAGCATTTTTTATTGATAATTCTAATTATTCACCCAACCCCACAATAGCGTCTTCGTAAGCATTTGATATGAAATCATGAATTTACCCTTTCATATAAATATGGTATATTAACCAATGGACCAATCATCCTACAAATTTTAAGGCGGGCATATAATATGGAAATATTAAAAACAAACCGTTTATCTCTTGTTGAACAAATCGTGGCACAAATGGAATCCCTTATTGAATCCGGAACATGGCCGGTTGGCGGCCGTATTCCGCCAGAATTTGATTTGATGACACAATTTGATGTCAGCCGTAATACATTACGAGAAGCGATTCGTGCGCTTGTCCATGCTGGACTCCTGCAGACCCGGCAAGGCAGCGGGACGTATGTCAGTTCGTCGAGTGTTCTTGGCGCTGCGCTTAAGCGCCGGATTCAGAAGGCTAACCTTTTAGAAACATTGGAGGTTCGGCATGCCTTGGAGCGGGAAGCGGCACAATTGGCTGCAATTAGACGCAATGAGGAAGATATCCGTGAATTACAATTACTGCTTGAAGCATGTCAGTCGGCGATCCGGAAAAATGACAGTGCAGCTTATGTGAATGCGGATCTCAAGCTGCATCAAACGATTGTTGCGGCATCACATAATAGTATATTGATTGATTTGTATGAACATATGTCCGCTTCTTTACAAGATTCTGTCCATAACCTTGTCGAAGATGCTCCTAGTTGTTGGCATCATCATGTTCACCGGAAATTGGTCGAGGCCATTTCGGAACAGAAGACAGATCGGGCTGCAGAAGCAGTTAATGACTACATTGCACAATTCAAGAGGATTTTAGAGTAAGATACGGAGGAAATAACATGGGATTACAACAAACTTCAACACATCAAGGAAAAAACCAGTCAGAGTTACAAACAAAATCAGGTATTGTGCTGCTTATTATCGGAATCATTTTTATTGGCGCCAACCTTAGGGCTCCCATAACATCCGTCGGCCCGCTCATCGCTTCCATTCGTGACAGCCTAGGGATATCGAATGCAACAGCCGGGACGCTGACAACGGTGCCGCTCATCGCTTTTGCTCTGCTGTCTCCCTTTGCATCGACATTCGCACGGCGGTTTGGGATGGAAATGGTGCTGCTTCTCTCACTGATCTTATTAACTATTGGGATCGTGCTGCGGCCGCTCGCTGGTGTCGGGACGTTATTTACAGGAACCATCCTTGTGGGTTTAGCAATCGCTGTTTGCAATGTTTTATTACCCAGCGTAATAAAACAAAGTTTCCCACAAAATCTTGGCATCATGACCGGCGTCTATTCGGTTTCTATGAACTTATGCGGAGCCATCGCCTCCGGCTTAAGTGTTCCTGTCGCCTCTTTATCAAAATTTGGCTGGCATGGTTCTCTCGGTTACTGGAGTATTTTCGCTATGATCGCGGTTCTCTTTTGGATCCCGCAAATCCGGTTCCGTCATAAACCAACCGTATCCCAAACATCAGCGGCGCAAAAATCCGTTAGCATGTGGCGATCCAGGTTAGCTTGGCAAGTGACCTTCTTTATGGGCTTGCAATCGCTGATCTTTTATACAGTTGTCGCGTGGCTCCCCGAGATCCTTCAGCAGCAAGGCGTTAGCTCGAATGTTGCCGGCTGGATGCTGTCATTGATCCAATTCGCAGTTCTCCCTTTTACATTTATTGTGCCGATTCTAGCCGGGCGCATGAGGGATCAACGCCTCTTGGTTGTTATTACCGCGATCCTATTAGTTGTTGGAACAACAGGCATTATTTATGGCGGAACTGTCCTCATGCCATTATGGGTGATTATGATTGGTATCGGCGCAGGTTCAGCCTTCAGCGTCGCCATGATGTTTTTCAACCTGCGGACACAAACAACACATGAAGCGGCGGAACTATCCGGTATGGCGCAATCTTTCGGTTATCTGCTGGCTGCCATCGGTCCGATTTTATTCGGTGCCCTGCATGATCTCACACACAACTGGACTCTGCCGCTCTGGATGCTCATCATCGCTTCCATTCTTATTCTAGTTTTTGGTTACGGTGCAGGGAAAAAGAAATATGTATCGTCTTGAAGAGGGGCAATGCCCCTCTTTCCTATAACAATTCTAATTCAATAACCGTGTCCCATTCGTCAGGAAGTTCTGCTCCGGGTAAATCAATAAATGCGCCGTTTGCAATATCAGAATATTGCTCGGCCATCCATGGTGTTTGTACTTTTAACTCGGATCCATCAGCCAATAGACGAGCCCTCTTGATTTTTCCTTTTAACCCTTGGAAGTATATCGGTCCTATACCGCGGTCATAGACGTGTGCATAAAGATAGTTCCCCTTTTGAGTATAGCGGCCCCATTCAGGTTTTGACAGGAAAGATGCCCCGCAGCCATAAATGCTTTCCCCGTTTTGCCGCATCCATTTCCCAACTGCCTCTAAGATATCTAACGATTCCTCGGGGATGTCACCCTTCGCATTAGGTCCGACATTTAACAGCATGTTTCCGTTCTTACTGACACACTCTACCAATGCATGGATAACCTGTTTTGGAGATTTATAGTTATTATCATGGGCCGCATACCCCCAATTATCATTCAAGGTAATGCAGGCTTCCCAAGGCACTTGCTCATTCTTTTCATTTAAAATCCCTTGAGGCGGAACGATTTGTTCTGGAGAATAAAAATCACCTGCGTAAATTTCCGGCTCATTTGCCATAATGTTGCCCCCGAGCCGATTATCTATCAGAATATCCGGCTGAAGAGAGCGGATCATTTCAATCAGCTCCGTTGCCTTCCATTTCTCTCCGGTCATCTCGTCATATGAAAAGTCAAACCATATGACATCAATTTTTCCGTAGTTTGTAAGCAGCTCCCTTACTTGGCCGTGCATATATTCGAGATATTGGTTAAAATCGATCTTCTCACCCCGGTAATGCTCGTTATCCCTCATAGGATGCTGGCGGTCTCCGTACTTTGGATAATGGTCATGGTGCCAGTCTATGATCGAATAATAGAAACCCACTTTAAGTCCTTCTGAACGGAAAGCTTCGACATATTCCTCGATTAAATCCCGTTTTGCAGGAGTGTTTGTTGCCTTATAATCCGTCAATTTGCTGTCAAACAAGCAGAAACCATCGTGATGCTTTGTCGTCAATACCGCATACTTCTGCCCGGCTGCTTTTGCCGCTTTTGCCCAAGCACGGGGATCGTAATGAATCGGGTTAAATTCGTCAAAGAAAGGCTGGTAATCTTCAATACTGAGCCTTTCACGGCTTCTTACCCATTCTCCCCTTGCCGGAATCGCATATAATCCCCAATGAATAAACAAGCCGAAACGATCATCCAAGAACCACTTCGTTCTTTCTTCTCTGCTTTTCATTCTTTTCCACCTCTTCTGCCCAATTTAATGTTTTTCCAAATCGCCAAATGTCGTTGTTACTTCATGATTAAATTGGATCTCTGTTCCCTTTTCTGCGGATTCATAAATTCCCGACAGCATCTTCATCATCTCTACGCCGTCTTCAACTGGGCTTAATGTTGCCTTCTCACCAAAGCAGCAAGCAACAAAATGATCAATTTCATTTTGAAAGCCTTTAACAAAATCAAATGAATGATGATCGATCTGCGGGGTGGCATTTAAAATTGTGTCATGTTTTTCCGTAATGATAGCTAGCTCAGGCTCTACTTCCGCACCGCCTTTATCCCCATAAATTTTTACGGACGTTTCATCATTTTTTGCGTGGAGTGTAAAACTGACATCTACCACTAAGGAGGCACCATTTTCAAAACGAATCAGGGCATTAGCCATATCTTCAACATTATTTTTATCTGGGTCATAATCCGCTGACTTATAACTTGAGAGATTTTTTACATTGGAGCGGTTTCCAAGTTTGTGATAGGTATTTCCGCTCACAGATGCAACTTTTGGACACCCCATTAAATACCAGCACACATCAATGACATGAACACCGATATCAATTAAAGGGCCGCCGCCTGACCGTTCTTTATCCGCAAACCATCCCCCAGGGTTTCCAAACCTGCGCAAATAAGAAGCTTTAGCATAATAGATGCCGCCTAATTCACCCGAATCAATAAACCGCTTCAGCATTTGCACGTTCGCATCATATCTTCTGACAAATCCAACCTGGAGCTGTTTGCCGCTTGCGTTAACTGCCTCCTTAATTTTTTGGGCCTTTTCAACACTTGTCGTTAACGGCTTCTCGACTAAAACATGCTTTCCCGAATTCAGTGCGGCGATGGCAATTTCCGCATGCGTGTTGTTCCAAGTGCAAATGCTGACAGCATCGATTTCTTTGTCTTCCAAAAGTCTTTGATAGCTGTTATACACTTTCGCCGCGCCATATTTAACAGCCTGCTCTTTGGCACGGGCCTCATTATAGTCACATATCGCCTCAATCGTCACCCGCTCATTTTTTTGATATGACTGCAGGTGCATATCTGATATAGACCCGGCACCTATGATGCCTACTTTTAATGCAACCATCATTTCCCCTCCTCGAGTGTTGCTTCTTCCCATAGTCTTCGTGCATTATTCATGCCAATCCTTGATCCTTTACGGCAGTCTTCCAGGCCTTCAAACTCTACTGATATATACCCATCATAGCCCGATGCCTTGACCGCGCTAATGACTTTCCGCATATCAATATCCCCATGGCCGACAATCGCGCCTCTTAAATGATTCCCAGCCGCCGTTTGAAACCACCCTTCTCCTGGATTTCTGGATGCTGCCCGAAGGTAAAAGTCCTTTAAGTGAACCATTGATGCATAGGATATATTTCTTTTTACCGCAGCGACTGAATCTTCATCGACACACATAAAATTCCCGACATCCAAGGTCGTTTTAAAATTGCTGCGGTCCACCTCGTCAATCAAACGCTGAACCCTTCTGCTAGCCTGTATATAAAAACCGTGATTTTCAATGCTTGTCGTTATCCCATATTGTTTGGCATAATCGGCAATTTGTCCGCAGGCATCACCTAATTTCGGTAAATCCGATTCAAATTGACTGGCCGTCGCTTCGTTTGGCGAACGCCAAGCGACATCATGGCGCATCAGCTTAACACCAAGCTGATGCGCGATGTCCACCTGTTTTTTTACCCGGCTGATTTCATTTTCGAATCCTTCTCCATTTTTAATAAAATCCGCGCTAATGGCATAATTCGATATATCAATGTCCGCCTCTTCCGCCTTTTGACGAATCGCATCAATCAAACTCGGGTCTTCCTCAAGGCTGAAACCCATCGGGACCAATTCAATGTGCTCTCCGCCCTGATCAGCTGTCCACTGTATCGCATCCAAGATCGTTATCTCGCCTGATTGAAGCGCCGAAAGCAAACTGTAGGAGCTTAAACCTATTTTCAAAATAATCCCCTCCTCAATATCACCTAGGGTCGTGGAGTAAAACAGGCTTTTTTAATAGATTAGACCTGTAGGCAGCTTTGACGACTTCCAATGTCCGCAGCCCGTCCTCACCGCTAATAGATGGGGCTCTTCCCTCTAGAACACATTGCACAAAGTCATCTATCAACTGCTGATCCATATTTTCAGCCCAAGGCAATTGCTGCACTCGATTTTCTCGATCATTGTAATATAAGGCATGTTGTTTGAAAGCATCCACTGACAAGGTGCCTTTCGTTCCGGTTATTGTCATCGTGACATCCCCCCAAGTCGAAAATGTCTTCGGCCGGGACCAGCTGGGATCGATTGTCACAATCACGCCGGAGGTTAGTTCCAACGTCACAATCCCGCAGTCCTCAACATCGATATCATAAAATCTTGTGTCAAGTTCAGCATATACACTTTTCACTTCATCCTTTACAATCCAGCGAATGAGATCCATGACATGAACAATGTGGTCGACCGCACAGCCTCCTCCGGACAATTCCTTCTTAACAAACCATCCGCCCGGCATTTGGCCATGGTTCGTTCCGTTAATAGCGACCACTTCCCCAATAGTCCCCGCTTGTATCATTTCTTTTGCCCTTACCATGGCGGGTGCAAATCGAACAGGGTATGCCACTTGAAGAATAACGTTTTCTTCCTGACAAGCCTTGATCATGTCTTTCGCATCTTCAATTTCAGTAGCAATCGGCTTCTCACATAAAATGTGTTTTTTTGCTTTTGCCGACGCGATGACGTGGTCCCTGTGTTTGGCATTTTCGGAGCAAATAATAACTGAAGAAATATCTGTTTGTAAAAACTGTTCCAATGCAGAATAATACTGACAGTTGTAGCGTTGTGCCATTTCTTTTCCCCTTGCAACATCATCATCCCAAATGGCAGTGAGTTCTACATCAGAGCGTTGGCTCAAAAAGTCAGCATAGGTATGGGCATGCATATGAGCAAAACTAATCATCCCGGTCTTCATAGCACACCCCCGCTTTGTTTGACTTGGACTGGTTGACCTGTTTCGGCAGATTGCTTAGCAGCATCGGCAATTATTGCCGCCTGTTTGACATCATAAATGGATCTATCCTGATCATGAGCTAAGACACTATCCACAACGTATTCTAAATGAAGTTGGCAGGGTGTTTTAACTAGAATATCTTCCCCAACTGCGGAAGCCACTCCCATAGACTGTAAACTTATGGGAGAGCTGGACTTGCTGTCATTTGTGATCATGCCCTGATCACCTGCCAACTCAAAGGATGTTTCAAAAAGTGAGTCTTCTGTTTGCGACAATTCAACATGTGCGATCACGCCATTTTCCATCCTTAGGGTCACAAGAGCATACTCGAGCTCACCCCTTCCCGATCGACTCACCCGCTTTGCCATCACTCGTTTGACATCACCAAATGTCCACCTTAACCAATCAAACTCGTAAATGCCCAAATCGAAGAAAATGCCTCTCTTTTCCTTTAACAATCTTGGGCCACGATGGCTAAGGCGAATCACTCCTGGATTTCCGATTGCGCCATTTAGGACCCGTTCCCGGGCATCAACATATTCAGGAGAAAATCGAAGCGACTGGCAGACATGAAGCTGGATATGATTTTCCTGGCATCTGTCAATTATCGTCTCGTAGTCTTTCATATCCATCCCTAATGGTCCGCTGAAAATAATATACTTCTTAGCATGTGCAGCTAGCTCCACATCATTCAAATGCAGATGGACAGGAACGCAGAAATCCACCACATCTACGTCCACTTGACGGCATAAGTCATTCAAGTCTGATGCAGTCAGAACTTCATGCCGCTTTCTTATCTCTTTTAATTGATTATGGTCCGCGGAGACGACCCCGACTGTTCTTGCTTGGCTAATCGCCGACCAAGCATTAAGATGCTCCAATCCAAGTCTGCCTGTACCGACAATCACAACATTGATCATTTTTCTCATCCCGCCTTTGCTGCAAGTGAACGAAAGTTTAATAGTTTAATATTGGCCTTTACGTTAATCGAAAGACATGGGCGATTGGCTCTTTTTCATCTAATAGCGACTGGGGTAACTTTACGGATAATCCTTCGTCTGTTTGTCTATACACTAGCTCTTCTTCGATACCTAATAAATCAACACGATTGATTGTTTCGGAATACGGAATCGTAACCCACTCATTTCTACAATGTTCTTCATCACTTTTGTACAAGCGAAAACAATAAGCCGTTTCCTCCTTTTGTGTAAAAGCGAAATCCCCATTGAAGTAAGGGGCACAAATGCGTGTCCCATATACAGCTTCACCGTTTACTTTCAACCAAGCGCCAAGTTCCTTCATTCTGGCAATGGCTTCTTCAGGCAAACGCCCATCAGGCTGTGGTCCAACATTAAGAGCCAAATTTCCGCCTTTCGAAATCACTTCAATCAATGTGTGTATGATTTGGCGCGCAGACTTATATTTATCCCCAAACTTGAATGAAAACGACGTTCCGAGTGTGATGCAGCTCTCCCACGGGACACTCATCGGGTGCTCAGGAATTGTCTGCTCGGGTGTCACATAATTTTCATACGGCCCTCCTATAGTTCGATCAGCCGTAATCAACCATGGCTGGCATTCACGGGCTTTCGCCACGACTTCCCCGAGTTGAATATCTTGTTCCCTTTTGCCGACCCAACCGGCGTCTAACCACAACACATCAATACGGCCATATCGTGTCATCAATTCCATAATCTGCTCATGGGTAAACTGTACAAACTTATTCCACAACCATGGATATTCTATCGGATCATAAGAGGGGCCGCGCCACGCTTGCCTGCCCCGCGCCATACCAGGAGTCCAATAATAAGAAGAATGCCAGTCCGCTTTGGAAAAGTAAGCCGCAATGCCCAATCCCTTACTGCGGAAAGTGTCAAAAAGATGCTTACATATATCAGCATACTTGTGGGTGTGAAAAGGGCATTCCGCACCTGTTACACGATAATCGGTCGCATGGGTATCCCACATACTGAAGCCGTCATGGTGTTTCGTCGTGAAAATTAAATATTTAAATCCACCCTCAGCAGCCAAATCAGCCCAAACATCCGGCTGAAATCGTACCGGGTTGAACGTTTTGTTAAGATTAAAATACTGACGCTTCAACTCTTCGCCATCTTCTTCCCAGTCAATGCCCTCCCGAGACCAATCGGCATCTTCATCACTTAACGCCCATGACTCTACTACACCAAGTTGGGAATAGGGCCCCCAATGCATCATTAAGCCTAATTTTTGGTCCCTAAACCATTCAAGACGTTCCAACAGCAGCGGTTCATCAGGTTTTACCCAGTTTTCCTCCGCGCTGTAATTATGCACACCCTGTTCGACTGCAAGTTCCTGTGAATCTTTTGTCATTTTCATCACTCCTTCCAATTTTAGAGATTTGCGGTTGAAGTTTTGAATACTGCGTCCTTTTGGGCGACGACTGCGTCCTCTTCGTATGAACATGCCCCTGTCAAGTAGACACTTTAAAAACGCACACATTTGTGTATTTGTGTCCTACATCTATCCCTTCCATTTATGCCAAATTGTCCTT
>NZ_SLXK01000003.1 GCF_004341035.1 Scopulibacillus darangshiensis | reverse complement strand
TCTTATCAAGTCACTTAGGCCCATTTTTTCATCAAATTCTTTGTACAACAATAGGCCTGATTCGCTGGTTAGATCGCCGCCGTCAAAATTTATTTTGACACGTTTATTGAATTCCATAGCTTGGTCAGTTACACTAGTCATAATAAGAGCCTCCTTTGGTATGTTTTGGTCTCGACAACTATGACATTACCAAAGCTAGGGCTCTTTTTCACGTTTTAACCCTTTCATTTTTTAGGTGAAAGTTATGGCATTGAAAACCCTGATATAACCCAATTTCTTGGGACATCGACATTAGACTATGAATATTTCAGGTTTAAATATATTGGTGCCCTTTACTTAATTTTTCTGGGTATTAAAGCTCTATTGTCATTAATGAAAAATGAAAGACATGCAGCTGATGATACAAAGCCCAAAGGTGTCGGTCAGCAACCATCTTGTTTTCGCCAAGGCTTTCTGACAAACATTTTAAATCCTAAAGTCGCTGTCTTTTTCTTAACGTTCTTGCCACAGTTTGTTGACACAGGTAGCAGCACTTTTCTCCAATTTCTTGTCATGGGATTGACTTATGCCATATTGACAGCCATCTGGTTTTTGCTTTATGTCTTTTTAATTAATCAGATTAGCGCTTTTATGAAAAAACCGCGTACACAAAAATTCATACAAGGAATATCAGGCACTGTACTAATAGGATTCGGCGTAAAACTTGCCCTTGAAAAGGCTGACCATTAAACTTAATTCCCTGCTGAAAAGCAGGGTTAGTTTTTTGATTAATCAGAAAGTATAACTTTCTGACGCACATAAGTGCAACTACGCCTCTGTCTTCGCCAAAGGCTCGCCAATCGGCGAGTTTTCTTTATATGACATTTTCGTTACGAACAATTGTTCTTATATAAATAATTCGCCAAATAACTTCATTTCCCTTCAAATAAGGATAATAATTTTTAATCGTTAGGAAATGCTAAATCGGAAGAATATCTGTAAGAATTTCGATTCCCAGTAACTTTTTTACTTTTACCCAAATACGGCGTTATTCTACATCTAAGGACTCCCAATAAGAAATGGTAATGCCATAACCTGCGCTGTTCCTTACACTCTCGACATCAATAAATCCAGGCTGAGAACCTACTAATTAATCCATTTTTTGATATATTTTCATATCCAACTGAACCCTGTTCTGTTCTGAAAATGACTGCATAATATGTATCCATTGTTCTTCCTCTCCTTACAGGCTTTCGGTTAAGTCATTCGATTCAAACCGGCCTATACCCTTCTTTGATTGGAATGGATTTACCCAAAAGTTAAATATATATTTTTATTGAAATTTGATAAATGACTATCCAGCCATTTTAAAAGTAAAATATAGAAACAAAAAGAGCCTGTCTCATAAGACAATAATGGCACTTATGAGCAGCCTCTCCTTCATATGTTACGAAAACACCAATGTTAAATCCTGAATTAACTTACAAGGTCACCAACCGCCTTAATCCTGATAAATAAAGCGTTACCCGGCAAATAAGCAAGTGGAATATCTTCGACAGATACTATTGACACAGTGCTCTCATCCGCTCCTGCCTTCATTGCTTCTTCTGTAGCAAGTTTTTTGGCGTCCCGGATGGCATCCTCTCGGCTCAACTTGGTTAAACTATAAATTCTTTCTATTTCTCCACTAACTTGCCCAAGAGCAGCACCTATCGCATTTGCAGCATCATAATGATCAGGACGAATAACATTCGAAACTCCTTTTAGCGAATCGGCAACAATAACACTTCCTCCGCCTGATAAAATTAACGATACTTCTTTTGAGCTCGTTTTCATTTGATCAATCGCATCTTCAAGCATCTCCGTCATTTTTTCATACACCTGCTGACAGAAATCGATCGGTAAATGTGCAACTTGTTCTTCGTGACCCTCAAATGCTTGTCCTAATCGAGTTACGACGTCGGAAGCCGTAAGTTCATCTCCTCCGAAAAGAATTGCTTTTTGCGTTATTTCATAGCCGACACTATCGGGACCAACTGTAATTAATTGGTTCGATTCACGAATACATGTCCCGCCACCCAAACCGATTGATAAAATATCAGGCATGCGGAAGTTTGTATTCACACCGCCAATGTTCACAGATAATGACGACTGCCTTGGAAATCCATTTGATAAGACGCCTATATCGGTTGTTGTTCCACCGGCATCAAGTACCATCGCGTCTTGAACTCCCGATAAACGAGCCGATCCTCTAATGGAGTTTGTCGGTCCGCATCCCATCGTTAATATCGGATAACGAAGCGCATAGACGTCATTCATTAGCGTGCCGTCATTTTGACTAAAGAACAACTCCGCTTCAATGTCGAGTTCCCTTAATGCCTTAGCGAATCCATTCACAATCAATTGGCCTGTTGTCATTAATGCCGCATTTAAAATCGTCGCATTTTCCCGTTCCAATAAACCGATGCTGCCAATTTCATGAGAAAGGGAAATAGGTATATCGCCAAGCTCATCCTTGACCCATTCTGCAACGATTTGTTCTTGTTCCTTATTAACTGGAGCAAACACACCTGATATCGCGACACTCTCCACATTCCCCTTTGACTCTCTACAGAAATCCAACACTTCTTCTTTTTTTAACTCACTAATTAATCGGCCGTCAAATTCATAGCCACCTGAAATAATAGTAGAAGCTGCCTCAATTTTTTCTCGTAAGTCCTCTGGCCAATCAGTAAATAAAGGGATGGAAGTGGTCGCAGGCTTCCCAATGCGGATCACACCGACTTTATTTAGGCGCTTTCGCTCCACAATCGCATTTGTACAATGGGTCGTTCCAAGCATCGCGTATTTAATGCTGCGTCTATCAATCTTGCTTTCCTCGACTACTTTTTTAATAGCATTAAAAATGCCGCTCTCCACATCTTTTGTAGTCTGTACTTTTACAGTATGAATGACTGATAATTGGTCATCCAGTAAAGCGGCATCTGTATTAGTCCCGCCAACATCTATTCCTAATCGATACATTATTTATCTCTCCTTCAGTAGCTCCCCAACCGGTTGGTAGTCAAAATCATAGCCAAAATAGCGTGGTCCTGCTGTCTCAATCCCTTTTGGCGTTCTCCATTTATCATGACAAGGAAAAGCAACAACTACGACACGCGCACCATATTTCATTCGTTCCGTTGTAATCGGAAAACCAGTCTCTATATCTAATACAGCAATTAAATCAGGTGTCGTACATAATAATTGCTCGGCTTCCTTCGCGACAAGATGTTCATTTTGAAAATAAAGCGTAAATGTTCTTCCATAAGAATCGCGGATTCCCTCAAACGTTGCCGTTCCTCTCGTAAAACCGCCGCTAAGCCTGCGTTCAATATCCACAATTTTCCCTTCAAATAGACGATGTCCTTTTAATTCTTCTAACATTTTATTGATTCTTAGTTGTTCTTTTACTTGATTATCTAATAAATACTCACCAATTCGTTCTGCCAAGGAAAGTGTATCTGGGATGACGGACGTTTTAACATCCATACCTAGCAAATTATAATCACAAACTGATGAGCTTCCCCCCATTTCAATGGTGAGCACCCGTGCTAATCTTTCAGACCAAACGCCATCCTTTGGATAAAGCACGACAGCATTGCCTTTATCATCCGCCATTGTAACTGGTGATGGTTCAAAGCCATCTAGATGAAACGTCACCATTTGTGCTTCCGGAAAAGCACGCCCCATCGCGTCTGCGTCTAATATTGGCAATCCTTTTTTCGCAGCTGCAATAATCGGAAATAAAGAGTTGATCCCGCCTACTTCAATCGGCATGACCGCATCCACTTTTCTTCCTGTTACCTTTTCCAATGTCTCCAGTGGAGCTGTCACTTCATGCTCTGAAGGTATTTTTTCAATCGTTACGGTAGGGGCACCCATACCTGATACCGGTGCTACCAAGTGGTCATCCCTTAGTTCATCTAATGAAATTAACGTCACATGTCCATATTTTCGAATCGCTTCCTTTGCCATTAATTTGCCAATATAAGGGTCACCGCCGCCACCCGTACCTAAGACAGCGGCACCTAATGCGATTTTTTCAATGGCTTGTTCATCAATGTATCTCATTTCTTAAACTCCTCTTTTTCCCGATTGACATTAACTTGTTGAAAAGAATTCTTTTGGCTAAACAATTTTCCTAACAAGGTTTGAACAATTAATCCTATTAAAAATCCATCCAGTGATGAGATGCCTGTAAGTGAAAATAGTCCTAAGCCTGTTGGCGGTTCAGTTGTGGAAAAAGTAATTAACATGCCTACCATCCAGGCGATAATGGAACGGGGCACGGCTTTCTTCGCCTCTAACTTATTGATAAAGCGTTGAAACTCTTGTTTTACAAAAAAGTATTCCGCTACATAAATGCCGCCAATAGGAGCAATCACGATCGCCAAAATATTTAAAAATGAAATAAATTGATCATAAATACCGAGAACCGCTAAGCTTGTAGCGATTAGTCCCAAAATAACGGTTAGCCACTCTTTTGAAATTTTCGTAAAAATCAATGAAAAACCCAGTGAAGAAGAATACAAATTCGTTGTATTCGTCGTCCATTGTGCGAGCGTCAACACCAATATTCCTGGAACCGCCAACCCTAATGCAATAAAAATCTTCATCATATCTTCGGTGCCCATTGCCTTTGACATTAATATGGCAAGGATAATCATAAAGCTATTGCCAATAAAAATACCGAAAAATGTAGCTATGATCGCATCTTTCTTGCTTTTTGCCCAGCGCGTGATATCCGGCTGCGTCGTTGCTCCTACAATAAAAATACTAATGACAAGTGAAATCGCACTGCCAAACGTAAATCCTCCGGCATTCGGAACATTAACGGATAAAGAGTGACCTTTTAACGTTAAGAATAATGTAACCAACATTAATCCTAATAAAAGCGGCACAGACCAGACACTCAATTTCTCAATTGCCCGGTATCCAAAAATAGATGTCGTCATCATTAGTAATCCGCCAATTAACGAAAGGACTTTTACGCTAATTGTTAAGTGAAAGGCATCTTGTAAAACTGTGTGGGCATTATTTGCAAAAAAGCCTACTTGCACGCCAAACCACCCAAGCAAAGAAATACCGAGAACAACGGAAAATACCTTTGCGCCATATTTTCCAAAAACATACTTTGTAATCATTGATGTAGAAAGGTTGGTAGAAGAACCAACAAGAGCACAGATAGTACATAAAATTGCCAAAAGAAACGATCCGATACTAACCGATAAAATCGCTTGATTTAACGGCATCCCTTTCGCTAGTTCTGCGCCTAAGATAACGGAAGATAAGTCAACGCCAATGGCTATTAATACCGAAAACATCGAAAACCACGATCTTTGCAGCTCCTTCGGTACCGCCTCTCGTGCGTAATCTGAAACAACTTTTTCCCCTTTCATGGTGATGCCCCCTATTCGTCTAGTTTTTTACAAATTCCGTTCCAATAGATGCTCCAAGTTTGTTCGACACGCCTTTTAAATTTTGCTTCTTGATAATAGATCAATTCTAAAAAAATACCATCCATCAAACATAGAAATGAAGCGATTAAATCATCAACAGGTTGGTTTTTTAAAACTTCCTGTTCAATGCCTTTCGAAAAAATATCCCTCAGCAATTCCGAAAGAACTACCTCCATCTCACTAAACGTTTCTCTCACATCATCGTTTAAGGTCGGAGGAAGAACGAAAGCAAGCTTCGTATATGAAGCCGTTTTTTCTGGTTGACTTAAATGATAATGGCATAACTCCTTTATGATTTGATAAAGCTTTTCTTTTACCGTTCCATCCGTTATGTTCTGAACAGAATTTGTTATATAAAAATAATAATCTTCCAACAAATCTTTATAGACTGCCATAAACAGATCTTCTTTATTTTTATAAAATGCGTAAATGGACGGTGTTTTGATCCCAACCTCTTTGGCAATGCTCGATAGGGTTGCACGTTCATAGCCACTTTCCGCCAATTGCTTGCAGGCAACTTCTTTAATTTTATTTTTCGTCATTCATAACCCACCTAACTAATTTAGTTAGGTTAAATTATACTAAATAATTTAGCGAAAACTCAATACTCAAATTTTGCTAAAGTGTATGAATTTTATTAAAAAGATTTTCAGAATACCATATAATTTTGTGTAGGTTAATCGTTGTACATGATGAATACAGCGAGGGGGATTTTATGAAAACGTCTAACCAGAAATCAACTGCTTTTGTTGAAAAATCAAGGGAATTAAAGCAAGAATTTGACAGGATCGTAGACGAGTACAGTCTCTTATCAATATGGTATTCCAGGAAACCGAGCAGAAGAATACATGCTCTGGGGCAAGCATGTCATTGTTGTCTTTGCCGATGAGCTAGACGGTCCGTTGATTCATGATATCCAGTACCAAGAAGTTGAGAATAACAAGATCACCTACCATAGAAGCTACTTTTTCAGAAAAGAGTTTATTTTTGCCGCAGCAAAGGAGCTTGGCTTTAAACCACAACTCAACAAGCACCCAGTTAGTTGGGAGGAGAATTGATTCTGCGACAACAGAAAAGGACATTACAAAATGTCCTTTTCTGTTGCCTTTACTTATTTGCACGGACGCCAATTTAATTCCACCGCTGTTTTATATAGGCGCCAGATGTAGTGATTATCTTTTTGACAGCATCCTTGCTAATGTTGACTTCCCGCTTCCAACCGATCCAATGATATGAATTTTCCTCGGTTTCCCCTTTTCCAATCACATCCCCTATTAGAGTTGCTGTCCTACAATACTGCGGTCTTGTCAGCGGCCCGACTTAAATCCTTCTTGATTTGTCCTTCCTTAAAGACCTTCACGATGTTATTGGTGTCTTCCAATGAACTGATATCTGCAATCGGATTGGTTTTGGTTATGACAAGGTCGGCCAGTTTGCCTGCCTCAACTGTGCCAAGATGATCTTCCCACCCTAGACACTCGGAGGCAACCTTTGTTGCTGCAGCCAAGGCCTCCATCGGTGTCATGCCGATCTTGCACATCAAGTCAAGTTCGCGAAGGTTAGTGCCATGCGGCATCACGCCGGCATCTGTTCCCATGGCAATCTTGACCCCAGATTTGTGAGCTTTAGCAATGCTTTCACGATGGATATCAACTGATTCCTTAGCCTTTTGCACCGCGTATTCCGGCATGTCGCTGCTTTTTTCGCCAGCTTCCAGCACGGCAACAGGAGCTAGCAGTGTCGGTACGAGATAAGTGCCATGCTCAAGCATTAATTCGATCGCTTCATCGTCTAGAAAAATCCCATGTTCAATGGAATGGATGCCGGCACGGACAGCATTTTTGATCCCTTCGGCTCCTTGCGCATGTGCCATCACTTTTACCCCGCGCCTGAAGCTTGCTTCTTGAACCATAATCTCCAATTCCTCTTGTGAAAACTGAGTGAATTCAGGATGGTCAGTTGGACTTGTCACTCCCCCGGTAGCGTGCACTTTAACAATATCAGCCCCGGCTCTTAACATTTCTCTTACCTTTTGGCGCACTTGCTCAGGCCCGTCACAAAGGCCGCTCGGCATCCCCGGATAAGTGACACGAGTGACATCAATGCCTGAACGCATCCAGGAGTCTCCATGCCCGCCTGTTGTTGTTAAAGGATTAATACTAATCTGCAACCGCGGCCCTAGAATCAGTCCTTTTTCCACTGCCTCTTTCACACCAAAATCCGTAAAACCAGCATCACGAACGGATGTAATTCCTGTATCAATCGTCCGTTTCATGTAATTTATTGCCTGATAAAAATTCAAAGAAAAAGGTGTCGTCAAGCTCTTACTGATATCAGTTGCTTCCATCATCATATGAACATGGGTATCGAACAATCCTGGAAGTATAAAACCATTTTCGGCGTCCACAATGTCAATATCAGCATTGGGTTGCTTAATTTCGTTCAACTTGCCGACCGCTTCAATAAGGTTGTCCTTTATTAACACCGCCGCATTCGAAATAGTCTCCCCGCCAGACCCATCGATCAGTGTCCCGTTTTTAACAAGTGTGTATCCCATATCATCACCCCAGTTTTATTATCGGATGTATGATATTTCGACAATAAAGCGGTATATACCTTTTGGTTGTCTATAAATATTCTTACAACACCTTTCCAAGTTTGTAGAGGTGCATCAAGTCATCATCATAGAAGATAAAACCCAAATCCCATGGCGATGTATGTACCGACAAGGAGGGCGCCTTCGAACCAGTTTGAGTCGCCATCGTTGACAATGGTGACGGTCATGAACGCGGCAAGGATCATGGCGACAAGCTCCGATGTATTAAAGACTAGCGGCAAAAAGTTAAAGAACCAAGAAACGAGCACAAGAATCGGAGCAACAAACATTGCCGTCTGGACGGTGGACCCGATCGAAATTTCCAGCATCACATCCATGCGATTTTTATAAGCCATTGAAATGGACGACACGTATTCCGCCGCACTGCCAACGACCGCCACAACAATAATGCCGATAAACACATCACTCCAGCCGAGCGTGTTGCCAACTGGCTCAATGGTGCCAACGAGCTTTTCGCTGACATAAGCAAGGACAACGGTTGCGAGCCCCAGGATGATCATCGCCTTCCACTTGCCCCATTCAGGCTCTTCTTCTTCGCCATCCTCACCTTTTTTTCCTGTAAAGACACTTTTATGGGTAACGAGCTTAAAAAATAATGCAAGCAAGTAAATGATAAGCATAACAATAGCAAAGGCGGTTGATAAGATTTTTATATCCGTTTTATCAATGCGGCTGACAAAAATAAATGGCAAGACGAAGGTGACAACGATCCCAAACATTAATAGGCCGGTGTTATGCCGTGCCTTGAAGACGTCAAACTCTTGTTTTTTAAAACGAAGGCCGCCAATCAGCATCGACAAGCCACCGGCAAAAAGGAGATTAACAAGGACCATACCAGTTATAGAAGAAATGACAACGGTGTTAAGTCCTTCCCGCAGGGCGAAAAAGGCAATGATAATTTCCGCTGCATTGCCAAACGTCGCATTCAACAGCCCGCCTGCCGTTTCGCCTACTACAACAGCAAGACATTCTGTTGATCGTCGTATGTAGTTGGCCAAACTGATGATCGTCATGCAATAGATGAAAAACATGAGTATGAAATTCCAATCAAAAAACCCGCCGATAACCGAAAGCGGCACACCGATGACCATTAATATGAAGAAGACCTTATTCATCATTGACCTCCGTTCGTGCTTTACCCTATTGTTAATATATCTCGTGACATTTTTGTTATACGTTAGGATTACCATTTCGCAAGCGGAATCCCCATCGCGATAGAATTTGATTTCTCCATCTCCCCACCAATTGTTGCTATTTACTTCCCAAGCAATATATGTTCCGACCTATTGGCATCGCCATTTACCCCTTCTACTATTGTATGAACGTCTTTATATTGTACCGGGTCAAGACTATTTTAAATTATCAATTAATTGTTGGCCCATTCACTTTATGTTTGATAAAATAGATACAGTTACAGTTGATATAAAGGAGGCAGTGTAATGAAAATTTTTAGCATAGAAGGCGGCTTGTATAACTTTCTAGATAAGTTTAGTAATTTCTTTCTTCTTAATTTGCTTTGGTTAATCATGTGTATCCCAATAATCACTATTTTTCCGGCTACAATTGCTATGTTTGGTGTTGTAAGAAAGTGGATAAAAGGCGAACATGTCAAATTATTTAACTGCTTTTTCACCCTATTCAAAGAAAATTTTATTCAAAGTCTGCTGATTGGGGTTATTGCGTTCATTTTCACTTTGCTATTGATCTTAAATTTTAATATTACCTCTTTAATGGACAATCCTTTTAAAGTAATCACTCTTTCCCTTCTTTCTCTTATTGGCTTCTTATCATTATGCACTTCTGTCTATATATTTCCGGTCATTGTTAATTACAATGTAAAATGGACTGCCGTTATAAGAAATTCATTTCTATTATCAGTTAGTCAGCCATTTGTGACACTGCCTTCTATATTAATTTTGCTTATTAGTATGGTTATTGTCTACACCGTCCCTATTACTTTATTTATAGTTGGAAGCCTTTCTGCATATTTGATCTACTTTCTTTGCAACAAAACTTTCCAAAAGGTAGAAGCCCAGTTTAATCAATTCAAAAAAGAGGGGCAAAGCGCTTAACCTTCCCCCTGGAAAAACCCTCTTCCGATAAAATAGAAAAAACATAAAAAACCAAACTTTGTATGCAGGAAATACAGGGTTTATATGGAATGACATATTAAATTCCATAAAGGCAGGTGTTTGCGATTGATTGTTAAAGAGTTTTCCATTCCAGTAATTATCTTGTGTCTTGAGGCGATTTTTAGAAGATTGCCTAAAGGGCATCCCTTAAAGTTGAAAATTGAAGAGGAATTAACTTATTATCGGTCAGGGTATAGCGGTGAAAAATCGATGACCTATTACTTAAACCTTTTAAAAGATAGCCGGTACTACATCCTTAGAGGAATCCGTTTAAACAATGATATTGGGCTGTTTTACCAAATGGATATTTTGCTTCTTTCCCCTTTTTTTATTCACATTATTGAGGTGAAAAATCATTCCGGAACCATCTATTTTGATAAACATTTTAACCAAATGATACGAATAAGTGGAGGGTCCGAAAAACGCTTCGCAAATCCCTTAGCACAAGTCAATAGGCAACTGCTCCAATACAAACACTGGGTGAAGAAAAACGGTTTCCCCATTATGCCTATTGAAACCACGGTTGTTATGAGCCACCCCAAAGTTATCCTTAAAACAGACCCTGAAAATAAACATATTCTAACTAAAGTCATCCTAGCGGAGAATTTCCTCGATCGAATTCAAGAGTTAGAAGAAAAACATCACCGGTGCATGATTGACACTGAATGTGTTAATAAAATGTCAACAAAGCTTATAAAGGATCATAACCCATGGCAGCCTGACCCCTTAGCTTTATACGGCCTTGCAGGCAAGGACATCATTGGTGGTGTCATTTGTCCTGAATGTGGACGGATTCCAATGGATCGGGAGTTCCGTAATTGGGTTTGCCCCCGTTGTCAAGCAACCTCCAAAAATGCCCACGAGCAAGCCATTATGGATTATCTACTTATTCATGGCACGATAACCAACCAACAATGTTGTGATTTTCTGTCTATATCTTCGCGTAATATTGCTTATAAATTATTAAAATCAATGAACCTTCCTTTTACTGGATCCGGCAAAGGAAGGGTATATCATCTCCCACATCCCAAATCCAAATGGTGGGAATCATTTAGTTGATAAATATTCTGAGAGAATGATTATTAACATACAGAGGACGTACAAACAACTTAGGTCGACGTATATATCAAAATTAGGACGCATATCTCCCGAACGAGGACGCGTATATCGAAATAAAGACGCATATCACGTCCAGAACGACGCATAATCTCCTGAAGACGCAAAAACATCATAGGTCGACGCATATATCAAAATTAGGACGCATATCTCCCGAACAAGGACGCGTATATCGAAATAAAGACGCATATCACGTCCAGAACGACGCATAATCTCCTGAAGACGCAAAAACATCATAGGTCGACGTATATATCAAAATTAGGACGCATATTTCCCGAACGAGGACGCGTATATCGAAATAAAGACGCATATCACGTCCAGAACGACGCATAACCTCCAAAGGAAAATAAACATCTCGGCTCTGTCCCTACGTCAGCCCCCAAGCACCCAAAAAACCACTCCCAGCTTGGCGGGAGTGGTTTGATACCAATTCTATAAAACGAAGCTGACGATGATCGCGGATAAAACGCTGACCAGGGTCGCCCCATAAAGCAATTTCAAGCCAAAGCGCGCAACGGTGTTACCTTGTTTTTCGCTTAAGCCTTTGACTGCTCCGGCGATAATTCCAATGGATGAGAAGTTGGCGAAGGAGACGAGGAATACTGAAATAATTCCGAGAGTCCGTTCGCTGAAACTGGAGTCTATTTTTGTCAAATCAATCATGGCGACGAATTCATTGGTGACAAGCTTGGTTGCCATGATGCCTCCGGCGCGAACGGCATCAGCCCATGGGACACCCATGATGAAAGCGACCGGTGCAAAGATATAACCAAGAATTTGCTGGAAGGTGATGCCGAAAATCAGATCAAAGACGTTATTAATGGCTGCCATTAGAGCAACAAACCCGATCAACATAGCACCGACAATGATGGCCACTTTGAACCCGTCCATGATATATTCCCCGAGCATTTCGAAGAAGGATTGCTTTTCTTCTTCATCCACAGATAAAATATCCTCGTCCGGTTCAACGGTATACGGGTTGACGATTGATGAAATGATAAAGCCGCCAAAAAGGTTAAGCACAAGAGCTGTTACGACATATTTTGGTTCCAGCATTGTCATATAAGCACCGACGATTGACATTGAAACAGTCGACATGGCTGATGCGCAAAGTGTGTACAGCCTATTAGCCGGTAATTTACCGAGCTGCTTTTTTACAGTGATAAACACCTCTGATTGTCCGACCATAGCGGAAGCAATCCCGTTATAAGATTCCAGCTTCCCCATGCCGTTAACCTTACTTAATACCCAGCCGATGCCGCGCATAATTAATGGCAAAATCTTAAGCCATTGGAAAATACCAATGAGAACCGAAATGAATACGATCGGCAATAGGACATTTAAGAAAAATGGCGCTTGGCCGTTGTTTGCTATGCCGCCAAAAACAAATCCGACACCTTCACCGGCGTATTCAAGCAGCTTGTTGAAGACATCGGCAATGCCCTTAATTAATACCAATCCAAATTTAGTATTCAATAAAATGGCTGATAAAATTAATTGTATAATGATCATCAAAATGATCGGCTTATATTTAACTTCCCTCCGATTGTTACTCGCAAGTAACGCTAGTCCCAATACAATCAGAAGGCCTATAATTGCAATAATATATTTCATAGCTTCCTCCACTTATAGTGTGACACGCTCTAAGATGCACACTTAATTCCATATCTGAATTCGCTTACAAAACCCAGCCTATTAACGATCCATATCCTTTGATTTAAAATAGCCGGGGAGTATACCGTCGATCGTTGTTTCATAAGTATCACCATTCAAATTAGCTAATATAATCTTGGTGTCCTTATCACAAAATTCCGCCATAACTTGCCGGCAGGCTCCGCACGGTGAAACCGGTCCATCTGTATCAGCTACGACAGCGATAGCCTCTATCTCTCTTTTTCCTTCTGATACAGCCTTGAAAATTGCCGTTCTTTCAGCACAATTCGCTAATCCGTAAGATGCGTTTTCTATATTGCAGCCGAGAAAAGTGTTTTGATCCTTTGTTAGAACCGCTGCCCCTACTTGAAATTTTGAATAGGGTGTATATGCTTGCTTTCTTGCTCTGATTGCCTCATCAATTAACTTCTTGTTGTCCATATGATCTTCTCCATTCAATAGGATTTTAATCAGGTTTGTTCCGGCCATGCCGAAACCAACCTGCCTACATTTTAAGACCCTTAGAGATTAATAATCCGATGTTGATGTTTGACCTTTAATAATGGACACACCAGCGCTTGCGCCGATCCGTGTTGCACCGGCTTCGATAACCGCTTCGGCATCCTCAAGGCTTCTAACACCGCCGGACGCTTTTACACCGACGTTCGATCCGACGGTTTTTCGCATTAAAGCAACATCCTCGGCAGTTGCGCCGCCAGTAGAAAAGCCTGTTGATGTTTTGACAAAATCCGCTCCGGCACTCACCGCTAGTTCACAAGCTTTAACCTTTTCCTCATCGGTTAACAGGCAAGTTTCAATAATGACCTTCGTCAAAGCTTTGCCCTCAGCAGCATCAACGACAGCCCGGATGTCTTTTTCAACCACATCATATTGCCTTGCCTTCAAGGCACCCATGTTGATGACCATATCCACTTCGGTCGCTCCGTTCTCTATGGCATTAGTTGTTTCAAAGGCTTTAACCTTTGATGTTGTTGCCCCAAGCGGAAAACCAATTACCGTACAAACCTTAACCTCGGGTGTATCATTTAATATTTCTGCAGCAGTTTTAACCCATGTCGGATTAATACAAACTGAGGCAAAGCTGTATGTCTTTGCCTCCTCGGCTAATGTTACAATCTGCTCTTTCGTCGCGTCAGCTTTCAATAATGTATGGTCTATCATTCCAGCTAAATTCGTTGTCATATGGTATCCGTCCTTTCAATGATTATCAAAAAAATTAATGAATTTCCGTATAAATCAATGTTGGTGCGCCAACTTTTTCATCTACAACCTTATAAGCTTCATGCACCTGAGCCATCACATCGTCCACATTATTGGTATTGCTGTGAATGGTGACAAGAGGCTCTCCCGCTTTAACAGCATCTCCGACTTTTTTGCGGAGAACCAGACCAACAGCCAAATCAATTTTTGATTCTTTGGTCGCTCTTCCTGCACCAAGGTTCATTGCCGCGATGCCAATTTTATCAGCGATGATTTCTGACACATAGCCGTCATGTTTTGCTTGAACGTCGATGGTGTATTGAGCGGTTGGCAGTTTGGACGGTTCATCGACGACAGAAGCATCTCCGCCTTGTGATGCAAGAAATGTTTTGAACGTCTCAAGCGCTTTGCCGTTTCTCATCGTTTCCTCTAACATGTTCCGCGCTTCGGTTTGATCCTGCGCTTTGCCGGCGAGCATAACCATATGGCTGCCTAGAGTGAGACAAAGTTCATGCAAGTCTTTAGGACCTTCGCCTTTTAATGTATCAATGGCTTCTTTGACCTCAAGAGCGTTGCCGACAGCGAACCCGAGAGGCTGGCTCATATCAGAAATGATAGCCTTGGTGTTACGGCCGACGCCATTACCGATCCCGACCATTGCTTCGGCTAAGGCTTTTGCATCATCAAGATCCTTCATAAAAGCCCCGTTGCCGGTTTTAACATCTAATACAATCGCATCCGCGCCGGCTGCGATTTTCTTGCTCATAATGGAGCTTGCAATCAGCGGAATCGAGTCCACAGTTCCCGTTACGTCCCGCAGAGCATATAATTTCTTGTCAGCTGGGGTCAGGTTCGCGCTTTGCCCAATGACTGCAACTTTGTTCGTATTGACTAATTTAATAAAATCATCGTTCGAAATTTCAACGTGAAAACCGGGAACAGATTCTAATTTATCAATCGTTCCGCCGGTATGGCCAAGCCCTCTCCCTGACATTTTTGCGACAGGGACACCCACGGATGCAACGAGAGGAGCCAAAACGAGCGTTGTGGTGTCACCGACTCCTCCGGTACTGTGCTTATCCACTTTAACGCCTTGTATGTCTGCTAGGTCAATCTGATCACCGGACTGAACCATCGCTTCCGTCAGAGTTACTCTTTCATCGTGAGTCATATCTTGGAAGAAGACGGCCATGGCAAATGCGGACATTTGATAATCGGGAACATCCCCATTGGTATAGCCTTCAATAATGAATTGAATTTCCGATTTATTTAATTCTTCACCATTACGCTTTTTTTCAATTAAATCAACCATTCGCATTGCTATTCCCCCCATTACTTATAGTACGAGCTTTCATATTGGTGAACGCTTTCATTTAAACTAATCGTCATGTCTAAACCTAAGAAGTAGCATAGTTAATATAACACTTAAATGAACAAATGTAAATTGCATATTGAACAATAGTAAAACATACCATTGAACTGTCATTGAATAGTGTGACAAGATCCTCCATTTTTATCCCTAACTAATCACGTTCCAATAAAACCCGTGCCGTAAATTGGTCGGTAATAAGGACATTGGCATAATCGCCTTTTAACGCACCATGAATGGCGTTGACTTTTTGCGGTCCTCCAGCCACCAGAATCGAGTACTCTTTCTTCTTCAGTTCTTCAAGTTCAATGCCTAGAGTTCTTTCATTTAAGCTTGGATTGCAAATTTTACCTTCTTTATCGAAAAACCGTGAGCAAATATCCCCTGCTGCCTTTGTAGATATCATTTGCCAATCCTCTTCAGTAAAATAACCGAGCTGGAACAGAAGCGATTCGGATTTTATCGGTCCGCATGTGAATATGGCAATATTTGTTTGCTTGCCAGCATCCAATATCTTGCGGATATGCCGGTCCGCCTCCATCGCTTGTTTGACTACCACATGATCGACAATAGCAGGAAGCGGCAGGTTGAGCGGCGATGAATTGAAAGCCTTTCCAAAAAGGTAGAGGATTTCAGAGGCATAGGTGTTAGTCTCAGAATGGCTGCTTCCGCCCTTTAATTGAACGACTTTAACGTCCTTGACGTATGTTCGTTTAAGCTCAACCGCTACATGATAAAGTGTTGTTCCCCAGGTTACCCCTAGGGCATCACCATCCTTGACGATTTCTGCTAAAAAACCGGCTGCTTTTTCGCCTAAATGATTCTTTAAATAGTGATCCTCATATTGCGGGATAGAAACGACGATTGCTTTTTTCAAATTGAACTTTTGTTCAAGTTCTTTGGATAACGTTTCATCATCTTCGGTTTTGTCGACGATAGTGATTTGGACAATGCCTTCACTTTTCGCTGTTTGCAGTAATCTGGAAACCGTAGGCCGCGATACACCAAGCGTCTTTGCAATCTGATTTTGATTATAATCAAGCATATAATAGAGCCGTGCTGCTTCAATCACTTTTTTTAATTTTTCATTTTTCATAATCAAACCCCTAAGCACAATAATTTACCTTTATAATAACAAAAAGCGGATAGTTTATGCACATTTTTTCAAAAACAAAAGAAATATTGTTAGATAAGTTTTGCCGCTTTCAAAAAAAAAAAAAAACTGACAGCCTCACTTAAGGCTGCCAGTTAAATTTTATAATGACTCCTCACCATTTAAGCACTCCTTGGCCACGCTATACTCACGCTTGAGATCCCTAACGATCTCAGTCACTCGCTGGATTTGCTTTATTGATCCCACACCATGACCCGCTGACCATATGTTCTTCCATGCTTTCGCTTCATCAAGATGAGAAAAATCGATCGTTTCTTTTTTGCGAAGCTTTTGCAAGTCAAGTCCAGCATTCAAAATGCTTGGAATGAGAAAGTTTGCATTTACCCCGCTGACAGCATCAGTATAAATAATATCTTCTGCTGAAGCATCAATGAGCATGTTCTTATATCCATCTTTAGCCATGCTTTCCGAGGCTGCAATAAACCGCGTGCCCATGTAGGCAAGATCTGCCCCGAGAACCTCCGAGGCAAGCACGTCTTGACCTTTGGATATGGAACCTGCCAGAATAATCGTCCCATCCCAAAATTCCCGAACCGCCGCCACAAAGGCCATTGGGTTGATTGTTCCGGCATGGCCTCCTGCGCCGCTGGATACTAGAATTAAACCGTCAGATCCCCTATCGGCAGCCTTTTTGGCATGGGTGAGGTTGCTGACATCTGAGAAAACCAGACCGCCATATTCATGAACAATATCAACTACCCGAGCGGGATCACCTAATGATGTAATCACAATTGGAGGTTTGTATGACTTAATGAGTTCAAGATCGGTTTCATAACGGCGGTTTGACCTGTGGACAATAAGATTCACCGCCCATGGAGCTATTTTCTTCTTAGGAAGATCCTTTTTGGCTTTTTCCAATTCACTCGTTATTTGCCTCATCCAGTCTTCCAAGATCTCTGTAGTCCGAGCATTCAGTAATGGAAAGGAACCGATAATGCCTGATTTACATCCCTCAATGACTAGTTCTGGGCTAGAGACAAGAAACATTGGCGCGGCAATCACTGGCAAGGTGATCTGATCGGCAATCTGTGCAGGCAGTTTTGTTCGCATACATGTCATCCTTTCAATAAGCATCCAAAGTATTTAATCTTGGTATAAATGAAAGCTTACATTCCCTTTAATGACTGCTTGGCCTTGCCCATTTTCTGCTGTGACAGAGAACAATGAGGATTCATTCACTTTTTCCTTTAATTCAGCCTTCAGAGTGATGACATCTTCCAAGAAAACCATACCGGAGAAGCGAATTGTAAATGTTTTAATAAAACCTTCCTCATGATATGAGGTAAAAAGCTTGCTCAAATTCCCCATTGTCCACATCCCATGGGCAATGATGCCGGGAAGTCCAGCCTTCTCAGCCTCAGCATCAATGGTATGAATCGGGTTAAAATCACCCGAGGCACCGGAATATTTAATTAGGTCCATTCTGGAAACAGGAGGAAGCTGAACTGATGGCAACGTGTGACCAATTTGGTATTCTGCTATCTTCATGTTTTCAACCCCTTTCGCACCGCTTCGGTTATGATGATGACCGTTGTGGAGGTAAAAATAACATTGTCCCCGCTGTCTTCACCGAAATTTTTTATGACAAGGAATCCCAATGTGCCGCTAGTTCCGGATTTCTCATAATAATTTTCAACCTTGGAAAAACAGACGATCTCCTCGCCAACAATTAGCGGACGATTGTATTCAAAATCCTGCGAACCATGGATGAGACCTGCTTCAGGAAGCCTGAGCCCCTCAATTGTCCCATAATCAAAAATTCTTGGAAAAGTTGGCGGAGCGATATTGTTTTTATATCTGGATGCCCGCCCGTAATCCCGATCCACATAAATGGGATGGGGATCACCGATTGCTTCGGCGAATTTTTTCACCGCCCCTCTTTCAACAACGTTTATGCACCTTTTGGATCGTTTGCCTATCGTTTCTTCAAACATGGCGTTTCCCCCCTTTTTATGCTTTTGGTCCGCCCGCGACATAGAGGACCTGTCCATTGACAAATGACGATTCCTCCATGGCAAAGAATAACACGGCGTTGGCAATGTCTCCTGGCTTTCCGCTTCTCCCAACCTGGATGGTGCCGACACTATGTTCAATCAAATCTTCAAAGGATATGCCGATCCTTTCGGCTGTGGCTTTTGTCATGTCCGTTTCAATGAACCCCGGAGCAACAGCATTTACTGTAATCCCGAATCGACCTAGTTCGATCGCCATGGTCTTCGTTAAACCCTGAAGCCCAGCTTTGGCTGTAGAATAATTGGCCTGGCCCCTGTTGCCAAGCGCTGAGGTCGAGGACGTATTAATGATTCTTCCAAACTTGTTTTCTACCATCGCTTTTTGTGCTGCTCTGGAAAAATTAAAGGAACCCTTCAAATGGACATTCATGACCGTGTCCCAGTCGCTGTCAGTCATTTTAAATAAGAGATTATCACGGAGAACACCGGCGTTATTGACAAGGATATCAAGCTTGTTGTACTGCTTAAGCACCGCCTCAACCGCTGCGTCTGCTTGGGCGGAGTCTGCAACGTCCGCCACTTGCCCGAATACTTGAAAGCCTTGTTCCTTTAGTTCGGACACTGTGTTTGAAAGGACCTGTTCATTTATATCGACGAGACACACCTTAGCCCCTTCTTTAGCAAAGTTTTCAGCAACAGCTCTCCCTATGCCTTTGCTTGCCCCTGTGACAATTGCCACTCTTCTGTCAAACCGTTTCATGCTTTCCCCTCCATTATGTAACTTTTATATGACTCTCTATTTATATTATCATGTCCTCCCGTTATTCCCATATTAAATGGCAAAAAAATTCTGGATAATTAAATAAAGAGACCAAGTAGGTCCCTTCATTTATAAGAAATATTATTCGCTAGATTCCGTGACGTTAAAGAACATGTTAGCTTCTTCCTTTTTCTTAACTTCATCCGCTTTTGCCTTAGGATCATTTGGGTTCATGACGCCGTCCGATTCATAACTTTGTTTCTTCGGTTTTTTGTTTTCCAAACAAAACCCTCCTTGGTGATAAGGGTCTCTCATTTGGATGTTTTTATACACTGCCCCAGCTTTCTTTACTTCGTTAAAGGATAGCTAATCAGGTTTGTGAAAATGCGATAACCGCCGGGAACCTGATTTTGAATCTCTCTATACCAGACGAGGTTCGTATAGAGATAGGTTCCTTTTCCGTAATCAGCCATCAGGATTCCGCTGTTGAAGGCGTCTTCACCAGGGTCCGCCATGCTAAGATACGTCTTGAAATGGTCATCCCACTCCATAGGAAAATATAAACCGCGCTCCTGAACCCAACCGCTCCAGTCCTCACCTGTTATTTGATTTGGTTTATTAAAAAGCGGCGATTTTGGCCTTAATATATTCACTTTCGCATGTTCATCGGTGACCCGCCATTCAATGGAAGGATGGCCGATGACAAGACGATATGGCGCCGATGTATCAGGATTCCAATTGTCTCCCGGTTTGTTATACTGCACAACAAGATGACCGCCATTTTTTACATAATCCAACAATCGTCCATTATACTTTAGCAAATCATCCCGCGATAAATAAGAGCGCACACCTGTTACAATCGTATCGTACTTAGACAAATCACCCGATTTTAGGTTTTCTTCGGTTAGTTTGGTTATATTGATGCCGATATCTGACAAGGCATCTGCTACTTTATCAAATCCGCTGTCAATATAACCTACCTTTAGATCTTTTGGATAGCTCAGTGGAAAAGCTGCGCCTTCAACTGTTGCAGGATATAAATAATAATCTGTTCCAATATGCGGATACGTTATGTTTTGGACTGTTGTATTCAATTTTATGCCATCAATTTTGGCAATCGCTTTGATGTTAAACTTGCCTTTTTCAATATTTTTGGGAGGATGAATCGTAAACTGGGCTGTTTTGTCCGTTTCATCTTTAGCAAAGGTTATAGTTTGGTCAGGGTGATCGAGCTTCCAGTCACTTGACGGCAGCTTTAGTGACAGCTTTGTCCGCATTTTCCCCTCAGCATATTTATGAACATTCACTTTGACATTTACACTGTCCTTAACCTCAGACGTGTTAATGACCAGGTTTTCAGGATCCGCCTTTACCGAAACTTTTGGTAAAACAGCCACTCTTTTTTTGGGTGTCAGTGTATAAGCAGATGTGACATGCTTATGCTGATAATTAATTTCCACTTGAATCGACGGCTTGGCAAAAAAGTCATAGAGCTTGCCATTTTTCGGGACTTTTACAGTGTAAACCCGCTTGGTTTCTTCTCCAGGCTTAAGCGTCAATGATTTCTGCTTCCCTTCGATCCGCCATTCTTTCGGTATCAGAAGGTTTGTTTTA
This sequence comes from Scopulibacillus darangshiensis, assembly GCF_004341035.1. GTDB lineage: Bacteria > Bacillota > Bacilli > Bacillales > Sporolactobacillaceae > Scopulibacillus > Scopulibacillus darangshiensis. Next base: position 195,362 of record NZ_SLXK01000003.1, on the reverse strand, counting down.
ATCTTTTTAATGGTCTTCTCGCCATTATTCGCATAGGTTATTTCCACCTTAGTGGCATCACCTTTTGTCAGTTTCGGGTCTTTCACATTAATATTAACCTTAAGCCTCGATGCAACAAAACTCGCCTTTTCTAATTGCCGCTCCTTAACATCGAGCTTATGAAGAAGCGTTTCCCTAGTTTCCTTAGCCATTGGTTTGAAATGAGCTAATTGCCTTTTCATTTTTCTAACATCCTTAAGTGTTTGATGACTTAAATCAAATACTTTGCCGTCATTTGGATAGGCCTTTAAAATGCTATTGAGTTCTTTCTGTAAATGGTTAAGCTTTCCTTTAAAAGCATGGCCGCCTTTTTTCAGTTGTTTGGCATAATCGGAGAAATTATACGGAAGGCTATCGAAAATACCTGACTCATGGTTCGGAATCGCCCCGACCGCCGATTTGACCAGCTGAAGGTTGACTGTTTCGGGACCATCGCCAACATCACGGCCCATGCCTTGGGACTTGTGAAAATACCGCGCTTTCTCGCCAAGCTGCGGATAAGTCATATCATAAATAGGATCCTTTATCCCGATTTGTATTTGTGTCGTTGTTGTTTTGTCTGATTCTGAAGGCAAATAAAGCTTTTTAATTTGCCAAGTTGTTAAGCCATCCTTTAACTGTTCGGGGAATACATCCGGATCAGCCGCCCCTTTAAATGCTTTTAAGGTCAATTCGGTCACAGCCCGATGGTGACCATGCTGGGTATCAACGTCCCGAAAAGAGGGCATTACAATATCCGGTTTGAATGTCCGGATTACTTTTATTAGACGCTTATAAGCCTCTTCTCCGCCCCACTTTTTAAGTGTTTCTTCTGGGGACTTGGAGAAGCCAAAATCGTAAATTGAATCATTAAATCCATGATTAAGGATGAAAAGGTTGACCCCTAATAATGCTGATGACTTTTCTAGTTCGTGTGTTCGAATGATAGCGAGACCATTGCCCAATTCATCGCCAATTTCATTCTGGCCTGCCTTGCCGCGTGTCGCGAGGGACAATCCCGTCTGTACGCCTTTGCCACGTGACAAATAGGCGTCAAGGTGACTCCGCTCATCATCGGGATGAGCACCTGTATTAAGAAAGCTTGCTGTAGTTGTTAATGGGCGTACCGCTTCCCATAGATCGACAGAGTCCTCTTTCTCTGTTTTACCCCTCGCATTTGCATCATTGTTTGGAGGTAACATGGAGAAAATGAAGACGAAACTTAAGATGACATTAAGAGCTTTCTTAATCACTTGCACCTCTCCTTTAATTTTGTATTAGTATGTTAACCTGTTTTTCCAACTCATTATTTGCTGCCTTTAACTCACATTGGACTTGCTGGTATTTCTCTTCTTCCCGTTTAAGGACTTTCTTTCTGTTGTTAATCATTCTTCTTACTTCCGAGGGACAAGGACCTCCGCAAATGGAGCGGCGTTCAATGAAAACTTTTGGATCCGCAATAGCCTGCCACTCCTTTCCTGTAAGCTTTACACCTGAAAGAACGTGATTAATCTCCTCGGCTTCCCATTCGTATAGTTCTTTATCCTTTTTCAAAGATAGTTTAGCTATTTGACTTGCCTTTTGGTGGGCCATCCGGAAAGACATGCCATGGTCTCTCGTTAAGACATCCGCGAGTTCTGTAATCGTAATCAAATTTTTCTTGGCTTCATTAGCTGCATGTTCATGATCAATAGACATTGTTCTAATTACAGCATGCATTAACCGCATAACCCGTGAGGCTTTTTTGAAACTATTATAAAGATGCGGCTGCATGTCATCCTCTGTGTCAACGATGTCTCCATAAGGTGTATTATGGAGCATTTGAATAGCTGTCATCGCCTCACCCATTGAACTGCTTGCCAGTGCTCTGGAATGCTCAATGGAAACTGGATTTCTTTTTTGCGGCATAATGCTCGAAATTTGAACATATGGATCCGCAACTTTTAACAAACCTACTTCTTTGCTCGCAAACCTGAGAAACTCCTGAATCCATCTTCCGGTATTCACCATCAAACTGATAATAGATTGAGCGGATGAGAGCAAATAATCACCAGTTGCGATGGCATTATATGAATTTTCCACAAGTCCCTTGTAACCCAACAACTCCGCCAATCTTTCCCTGCTTATTGAAAAGCTCGTTGTTGTAATGGCCGCTGCTCCCAAAGGGGATTGATTCACAGTCTCATATGCATGCCATAAGCGGCCAAGGTCACCTTGCACGTTATCAAAAATAGCCGTCAAATAATGGCCAAGGGTTGTTGGCTGAGCTGGCTGTGTATGGGTATGGGCGGGCATGATTGTCTCACTATGTTCTTCAGCCTGCTCAAGCAATGCCTCACATAAAAGGTTCGTATCAGCAATGAGTGATAACAGGTGGTTTCTGATCACAAAACGATACATCCCTTCACCTAAATCATTACGGCTGCGGGCAATATGTATTTTTCCCGCAAGCTCATCCCCTATGAGACTGCCGAGCTTAGCTTCTACCAGGAAAAATAAGTCTTCATAATCAGGATCATATTTTAACTGATCCATATTCATCTTATTGAGCTCTTTGAGCCCTAAAAGAATGGTTTTTGTATCTTTTTTCGCAAGCAAATCATTTTCATTAAGCATGACAACATGAGCCTTATGCAATGCCATCATAGCCTCAAACAAATTTTCTTTTTGATCATTGAACACAGGTTTTAATAACGTTTCGACATAGGTACAACCCGGAAAAGTGCAGCCTTCAGATTTAATAAACGCGTCTCTTTTAACCATATATCATCACACCACTCCTTCATTTTGTTACAGGGTATTCTCTGATTTAACACCTAGATATTTGTTAGAAATAAAAAGGACAACAGCAATAAGAACAACTTGTATCATCCCGTAAGCTGCCGCTTGACCGGTATTAAACATCCTGAGCTGATTCATGATTTCGATTGATATCGGACGATTATCTAATGTATAAAGCAATACAGATGTCGGAAACTCGCCAACAGCCTGAACGAATGCCAGCAGCGTCCCTCCAAGCACGCCGGGCAAGATTAACGGCATGACAATCCTGCGAAAGGTATAAAACCATTTTGCTCCAAGACTGCGTGCCGCCTCCTCAATGGAATCATCCAGTTGCTCCAAAACAGCATTGGTCGAGCGAACAACGAGTGGTATAAAACGGATGAAATAGGCTAATGGCAAGATCCAAAACGTCCCTACCAATATTTTGCCCAGCGAAAAGACTGAAGCATGGTTAAAGGCTAAAATAAGGTTCATACCCACGACAGTGGCGGGCAGTGCCCATGGAATCATGACTAATATATCCAGCAGATTTTTGCCTATAAACTTTCTTTTCACTAGAACATACGACGTGATCATCCCAAAAATAAAATCTCCTAAAACAGCAATGAATGAAATGACTAAACTATTTTTTAACGGATGCAGAATTTCGGGATCTTGAAACAATAAGACAAAATTCTCGAAGTTAAATTTGGTCGGGTATGTTTGCCAAGTCCAGGCCCCTTGCGGAACAAGTGACATCATTAAAATCGTTGCATGCGGCAAGAGCAAAATAACCATGCCAATGGCACCTATGGTTACCATCACTATTTTCATAAACGGATGATTGACTTCACTCTGATGTGCGCCTATGCCTTTATTTGCCATGCGATAGTCCTTGCGATTTTGAAACCAGCGCATAAATAAGAGGAAGGCAATCGACACAACGGATAATATGATCGATTGAGTGGCGGCCATATCAAGATTGCCATTCATTTTGGAAAAATAAATTTGCAGGCTGAGCACTCGGTAACCTCCAGCTAATAAAAAAGGCGCACTGAAGGATGCCATTGACACCATAAAAACGAGTAAAGAGGCTGCGATGAGAGCCGGTGTTAACAGCGGAAATGTCACTTCCCAAAATACACGCCACCTGCCGGCCCCTAGATTATAGGCTGCCTCTTCAAGGGAAGGGTCAATATTATTAAGGGCGGACGATACCGTCATATAAAAATAAGGGTACATGGTGTAGGCGTGCACAATCAGAATGCCAGTTATTCCCCCAATTTTAAAAGGGATATCCTTTAAATGAAAAAGATCCTTTATCGCATTAGGAACGAGCCCCGCCTCACCATACAAAAACATAAAGGCCATCACACCAACAAGGGAAGGAAGGACAATGGGCATGATCGCGATCCCTGAGAAAAGTTTTCTCCCTGGAAAATTATACTTATTAAAAATGAAAGCAAGCGTCATGCCAATAATGGCACTGATAATGACAGACAAAATTGAAATATACACAGAATGCCATAGTGCTATTAAATTAGAAGATGTCTTGGCACTGAAAAAATCGGTATAGTTGGCAATCGTTACAGCGCCTTTATTTTGAAAGCTTTCAAAAAGAGTAGATAGCGCCGGGTACAGGACATACCCAATGAGAATGACCGCAATTGGGATAAGCAAATAGACTGTCTTTCTCTTTTCGGGGTTACGCATTTGCGGTCACCTCAATCTTTGGTACAACCCTTACATTTTCCTGAGGCAAATGAACCCAAACATCATCACCCGTATTAAAAGAAATATTAGCCTCCGTATTTAATTGTGTTGCACGGATGATAAGGTGTTTATCGATTTTAATGTGTGTGTGAAATAATGCCCCAGTAAATTGAATGAAGACAACTTTTCCTTTAAAGATATTGTCCCCTTCACAATGCTGTTTGAGGATGTTAACACCTTCAGGACGAATGGATAATGCAAGGTGACCTTTATCCTGGGAGATATGACAGTTTGTCTTTTTGACTTTAATTTTTTGCCCAGCAGGTTCCAATTTAAAAACAGCATGATGTTCGTCTTTATATATTAAGGAAGCAGGCATCACATTCGTTTCTCCAATAAATTGGGCCACAAAGTCATTGGCCGGTTTATTATATATTTCTTCTGGTGTGGCGACTTGCTGACAGACGCCAAAGTTAAAGACGGCAATACGGTCGCTCATGGATAATGCTTCGACCTGATCATGGGTTACATAAATGGTCGTGATCCCGAATTCTCTTTGTAATCGCAAAATCTCGCTTCTCATGTCATCTCGCAAGCGGGCATCCAAATTACTCAATGGTTCATCCAGAAGCAATATCTCCGGCTCAACAACAAGTGCCCTGGCTAATGCCACGCGTTGCTGCTGACCGCCGCTTAATTGACTGACTTGCCGATCACTATAATGACCCAATCTCACTTTCGACAAAACGCTTATAACCCTTTTTCTAATATCTGCCCGGGGCAAGCGCCGCACTTTTAATCCAAAGGCAACATTTTCAAAAACAGTCATATGGGGAAACAGCGCATAGTTTTGAAAGACCATCCCTGTATTTCTTTTTTCCGGCGGGACGGTTGTCATATCTTTGTCATTGAAACGCACTGTCCCAATGGTAGGGTAATAGAATCCAGCAATCATTCTTAAAGTCGTTGTTTTCCCGCAACCGCTTGGACCGAGAAACGTGAAGAATTCCCCTTCATGAATGGTGAGGTTCAGGTCATTGACTGCTGTAGTCTTGCCGAATGTTTTTTGGACAGCTTCTAAAGATACGGAAGACATGGAGAACAACTCCTTAATCAATCATTCTTATTCTTTGCTCTTTGATTTACTTTTGATTTGCTGATCCCAATGTTCCATCCATTTGTTCGACTTTTCCTTAAAGACCTTCCAATCAATGTCCATTGGCTTAATGTCAGCTTCGTCAATCCAGCGGGGCAGTTGGTTGATATCACTGCGCGTTGGAATGCGATAATATTTTTCAGCTAATTTTTTTAAAGAAGCTTTTGTATTGACAAATTCATAGAAAGCCTTTGCTGCCTCCAAATGAGGCGCGTTTTTCACAATGGCAATCCCATCTGTTAAGACAGGCGTTCCGCTCTTTGGTATAACGTAATCGAATGGATACCCTTTCTGTTCTTTCAACATGACGACGTCAGGCATATCCCATACAGAAATCGGCCCTACCCCTTTGGCAACATTGTTATACATCATTTCCGGATTAGCAGCGTATTTCTTTGTGTTGGCATCAAGCTTTTTAAGCCATTCGTATCCTTTTTTCGGGCTCTTGGTATCTTTATAAGTGCGATAAATCATGGCTGAAAATATGGTCCGCATGGTGCCGGAAGCTAGGGGGTAACGGATGATGATTTTATCCTTCCACTTGGGATCGAGCAGCTCATCCCAATCTTTTGGAGCCCCTTTTTTCGAGACTTCTTTCGTGTTATACATGATCACTTCAGGTGTTTTAAATGTTCCCGTCCAGTACCAATCAGAATCGTGAAACATACCATCCAGAGCACCGGCATAACTTGGTTTATACTTCTCGAGAAGACCGTCATCTTTCGCTTGAGAAAATAACTCAGACGGCGCTCCCCACCAAATATCTGCTTGAGGATTATTTTTTTCAGATCGGATTCGATCCAGAACTTCTTGCGACCCCATATCAAGAAATTTCATGTCCACGTGATATTTGCTCTCAAATTGCTTCTCAAAATCCCCCAAAATATCTTTGCCATGCGGTGAGTAGACAACAAGTGTGTCCTCTAATTTTTTGCCATCCGGCCCTTTTTCCTTTTGACCAGATCCTCCCGCATTACCGTTTGATGAGCAGCCAGACAAAAGCAGGCTGATCATCAAGGTAATAGCAATCATTAAACCTGAAGCTCGCCATTTCAATGGTCAATTCCCCCTCGCGTTCTAGAATGTTATGATGGAATCATGTTCTTTAAGAAAAAGTGAAACTGCGCCAATAATTCCCGCTTCTTCTCCAAAAGATGTCATATTAATTTCCGGATGATTTGGTGCATATTTTTTTACAGTTTCTCTTATCCTTTCGATCCATTCGCCAAGCGATTGTGCCACACCACCTCCTAAAATGACCAATTCAGGATCAAACAAAGCTGCCACATTAACTATTGCAAAAGCAAGGTGTTCAGTTGCTTGATCAACAATCCGTCTGGCTGCCCGTTCTCCTTTTCCCGCTAATTGAAAAACATCTTTTCCCGTCAGGTCTTTACTGAAAATACTGCCGGCTTTTTTCCCAATAAAGGATCCACCCGCAACGCTCTCTAAATAACCAAAACCCTTAAAGATAGGATTGAAGTGTTCAGCATCTTTTTTATCTGTGACCATATAGCCGATTTCCCCGGCACCACAGTTGGTTCCTCTGTATAACTCACCGTTTAGAATAATGCCGCTTCCTATTCCAGTCCCTATTGCCAAATAGATTATGTTCCTTTTGCCCCTGCCAGCGCCTATCCATTGCTCCCCTAATACACCCGCATTCACATCGTTATCCACGAATACCGGAAAGTCAAAAATGGCCTCTGCCGCCGCTTTTACAGGGTAATTAACCCATCCCAATGTCGGTGCTTCCTTAACAATGCCCTTCTCCACATCCGTGATGCCGGGATTGCCTATGCCCATTCCCATAATTTTATCCTCAGGAATCTTCAGTTCAGCGATCATTGATGATACATCATGTTGTAAACGGTTTAATATTTGGCCATTTTGAGGTTCGCTTGTCTTAAACCAGCGCCATGTTAGGACCTTTCCCGACAAATCTGTAATCCCTGAAGCGACCTTGGTGCCTCCTATATCAACACCAATAATGTAGGCGGCTGTTTCATTAATCCGCAGATAAATCGGCTTTCGGCCGCCATGGATTGAAGAGCCGCCGGCCTCGCCTTCCAGAATCCAGCCTTCCTTTAATAATCCATCAACAAGACACGATACGGTCGGCTTGCTTATGGAAGCCAAATTTGAAATTTGTGAACGTGAAACGGGGCCATTTTCCCTAATACAATCTAATACAATTTTACGGTTGATTTTTTTGATGTAAGCAGCATCGGCTTTTTTCATAAATTGACCTTCTCCTTCGGGAGATCATTTAGTTAGTAAGGGTTACAAATTAACCTCATGATAATTTACTTAATGAGTCCATTAAATATGACAGATTTTATAATTCAATGAATTTCATAAATCTTGATTTTTAGAACGGAAGGATTTTAGACATTAAATCAGGAGTATAAAACACATGTTTAGCAAATATCGGATGAACTTCCCTTTTTGTGAAGAATTTGCTTCCTTAGGGGAAGCATCTGCGGCGGTGGCGGTTGAGGCGAATACTGCTGAGATGCCGGATTACTCGCTATTCGGGTAGAAGAAAATAAACGGCTATTATAAAAATTAACTCTAATTTTTCTAGAAATCATCATTATTTATACAAATAATTGATGATTTATCTGAAACCACAATAAGTTGTCCGCAAGGCGACCTTTTTATAGTTCCTTAACGATTAAAAAACAGCGTGCCAGTCCCTATAGGACTGGTACGCTGTAAATAATTGATATTTTATCTGATGCCTATTGTACTATGCCACTTTCGTTCTTTAAGCGACTCAAGATTGCCATCGCGGTCGCCTTGCAGCTTTTCAACATCAGGGAAGAGCTCCGGATTTTGCTTCCCTCTATTGAACAATGTCACCCGATGACCCTTATCAAGTGCGCTATCTACGATATGGCGCCCGAGAAAGAGCGTTCCGCCAAGTATGAGAAGCCTCATTTACTCACCGATCCTTGTCACAATTTTATCAATCACACCGTATTCTTTGGCTTCGTCAGCTGTCATGAAGAAATCCCGGTCTGTATCCTTTTCAACTTTCTCGATCGGCTGTCCGGATGTTTCAGCAATAATTTCATTAGTTTTTCTTCTCATACGCAAAATGCGGCGGGCGCTGATTTCGATATCTGTTGCCTGACCCTTGGCTCCGCCATGCGGCTGGTGAATCATCACTTCACTATTAGGAAGCGCCAGCCTTTTTCCCTTCGCGCCTGCCGTCAAGAGTACAGCGGCCATGGATGCGGCAAGCCCTGTACAGATCGTCTGAACGTCAGGCTTAATATACTGCATCGTGTCGTAAATGGCGAGCCCTGCTGATACCGACCCGCCGGGACTGTTAATATAGAGAGAAATATCCTTCTCCGGATCTTCCGCCGTCAGAAACAGAAGCTGGGCAACAATCGTATTAGCCATGTTATCCTCGATTTCTGTTCCAAGGAAAACAACCCTGTCCTTAAGCAGGCGCGAATAAATATCATATGACCGTTCACCGCGATTTGTCTGTTCAATCACGTAAGGTATAACATTTGACATGTGATCACTCCTTAAGCTGCGTTAGGATGCGCATCATTTTCTTCAAGCCAAGCTAGTAAGGCATTAATTTCTGTTTGGTAAAACGGCATATACATCGTTTCACCATTTGCCATTGGAATAGGGACCAAGCAATAAGAAGCATGCGTGCCGGCAACATTTTTGATAAGGATTGTTGAGAGAGAAGTTTTTTCCAATGAACCCATGGTTTTTGTCCTGCTTCCCATAACCGTTGTTTCCTCTCTATAAAGCTTCGCGAAACCTTCAGGTGCACCGCTGTAGAACACTTGTGCATACGTTCTCGCATCCTCTTGACATTCAAAATCCCAGGCATCCTTATCATCTATAAATTTAAGTTTTTTGCGGGCGCGGTGCAATGCGGCCCTGACCGCTCCCTCTTTGCAGTCAATCATTTCTGCAATTTCCTGATGGGTATAGTTAAAAGCCTCAGTCAATAAAAGGACAACACGTTGTTTCGGAGTCAATTTTTTCAATAAAATGCTCATCGCTTCTTCAATAGCTGCTTTGTCCATTGATTTATCACCGGGTATGGTTAACAAATCGGCATAGGCATCAATTTCTGGCGCGTGCTTCCGGTGGTTGTCAATCCATGTGTTTGACGCAATACGGAACAAATATGCCTTGGAAATATCCCGCGGCTGCTGATCCCATTTTTTGAATGCTTTCATAAGTGTATCCTGAAACAAATCTTCCCCGTCCCACTTGGAATTTGTGAGGGACAGACAATACTTTTTTAATTGATTAAAATATGGCTTAACTGATTTATCAAAGCCATTTTCAATTATAAGCGGAGACTTTTGGTTAACGGATCGCTCCATGTGACTTTCCTCCTTGCTTAAAAATTTTACCGTTATCTATAAAAACGAAAAAATGGCATCAAACGTTACGCGAGGTTAAAAAAATCAACTATTCATGTCATCATAATATTTAATGGCTGTGTATAGCAGCATGCAATGTTCGAAATTGCTTGTTTCAAGCGCTGTCAGTTCACAGATTTTTTCAAGCCGGTAAATAATCGTGTTTCGATGCACATGAATGGTCCTCGCTGTTTTGCTTAAATTCATATTGCATTTACAATAAGAAATAAAAGTGGATGATAAAACGTGATTCTGGTCTTGTTCGATCAGAGGCGTTACTATATTTAGTATTTTGTTTTTGAGCCCCTCTGTGATGAGTTCCATTGGAAGTAATTTCAACGTCATATCACGATCATTATACAAGAAAATTCTCGGAACTTGACCTGATTTCTTCCCTGCCTTCATAGCTTTTGCCGCGTTATGATATGATTCGGAAATCCCGCTTATCCCCTTCTTTGTATCCCCAACGGAAATAGCTGAAGAAAAGTGATGTTTTGAAGCAAGAAAGCCATTAAACTTTTGCTGTTTTGCTTTCAATGATCGAATAAAGGATGACTGATTTTTTTCCGAGGTTTTCGCCTTTATTACAATGAACCGATCAGGATTGATGAGGCTGATAATATCGTCCTTCGAATCCCGAAAAATCAAATTCATAAAGTCGACCACATCTCTTTGTAAATGTTGTTGAGGAAGCTTTTCTTTATTCCCTGTCGCCTTGTCTTCTTGAATAAAAAGACATTCAATATCGATCAGCATGCACGTATATTCGGATTCAAGATTATAATCTAATAACTTTGCGTATTGTAAAATATGATCGGTGGTTTCACCTTGCTTACAGTGGATAATTTGCTTAACCATAACTTCAATCATTTTCGATTCCAACTCTAACATTTCTGTTTTAAATGCTTCTTGGCACATCATTTCAACCTGGCTTTTAACAAGTTGAACGTACTTACTCATTTCTTGCGGGTCACCGACGATGCCAACGACACCAATCGGTTTGTTATTAAACAAAAGCGGAACAGAAACACCTGGGAGGATGTCATTCCCCTCTTGCAATTTGCAATTCACCATCTTGTTCTTCTTTAACACTTCTAAAGACGGCCGATGAAAAATACCCAGCCTGCTACGATCAGTTGAGCCAATAATATACCCTTCTTTATCGGTTATGCTTATCGGACAACCTAAAATGGCGTGTGTTTTGTCAGCGATATCCTGAGCAATATATTCCAAAATCCTCATTTTACCGTCCCCGTCCCTTCTTCATTATTATGTAATTTAGACACAGGAAAAATTTTTACCTTCTTTTTTTAAAAATCACTTTTAAAATAGGCAAATGAAACAAACCTTCTTGGATCTTTTCGAATTTATTTTGTTTAAAGTAACTATATATTTCAGATTATTTTGACTGTATAATTAATTTACAGTAGCCCAATTAGAGAAATTGAACAATTCAAGAGGAGGAATGAGGCATGCAATATTCAGATTTAAGAGTGAGCGAGAATTTGAGTGAGGCCCACACATTACCCAGCTGGCTCTATACTGATCCCGAAGTTCTTGAATTTGAAAACAAGGAAATCTTTAGTAAAACATGGCAGTATGTCGGACACATCAGTCAAGTCGGACAAAAGGGAGATTATTTTACAACAGAGGTTGTGGGGAAGCCGCTTATCATTACTCACGCAAAAGATGGAGAGATAAGGGCTTTTTATAATGTCTGCAGCCACCGTGCATCCAAATTGCTTGAAGGTGAAGGAAATAAAAGCATCATTACATGCCCATATCATGCTTGGACATATCATCTCGACGGCAGCCTTAATAGAGCGCCGAATATGTCCGGCGTGAACAGCTTTAACCATGATGATTTTTGTTTAAAAACAGTAAGGCTTGAGATTAATGAATCGCTTATATTCGTTAACTTGGATCCGCAAGCCGAGCCCATGTCAAGTACTTTTGGCGGCCTTTTCGAAAGTCTAACTAAATTTCATCTAGAAAATTTAAAAAAGGTTAAAGTAGTGGAAACCGTTTGTAAGTCTAACTGGAAAGTAGGCATTGATAACTATCTTGAGTGTGATCACTGCCCTCTTGTACATAAATCATTAGTACAACAGGTCAATATGGATGATTATGAGGTGACTATTTTTGATAACTATATCTATCAAGGGGTCCCGCTGAAAGGTGAAATTGACAGCAATTACAAGTTAGGCAAAGGCGGGCGCTATTACTGGCTATACCCTAATATGTGGCTGTCCTTTGATCCTGGACCGGCAAATCTTTCAATCCATAAATCCGTTCCGATTGATCATAAAACAACTAAATATATTTACACAACCTTCCTGATGAACGAAACAATGAGTAAAGAAGAGGAAGACCTGCTGGCCATTGATCAACACGTTCGGCGGGAAGACCGTGACATTTGTGAAGAGGTGCAAAAAGGTCTGGAAACAGGTGCATACACCCAAGGGAGATTTTCATTAACTGAAAACTGTGTCCATCATTTTCACTTGCTAATGCAAAAAAAATTACTGGAAACGTATGCCTTGCAAAAGTAATTCCCTAAGAATATATTGAGATCCATTCGCAAGAACCAAGTTTTTGAAAGCGCTCTCTATTAATTGTATGAAGGATAGGTGAAAACTAATGGCATCTGAACGAAATAATAACATACAATTACAGCGTTCAATGAAAAGCCGGCACCTATTTATGCTCTCACTGGGAGGTGTGATAGGCACAGGCCTTTTTTTGGGAGCAGGTTTTACGGTGGGTGAGGCGGGACCGGGCGGTGCTGTTGTGGCTTATCTCGTGGGCGGTCTCTTAATGTATCTCGCTATGGTTTGCTTAGGTGAGCTTTCAGTCGTCATGCCGGTATCAGGATCCTTCCAAGCCCACGCGGCAAAATACATTGGTCCGGCAACAGGTTTTGCAATAGGATGGCTATATTGGATGAGCTGGGTCACGACGGTGGGATTAGAGTTTACCGCGGCTGGCATGCTCATGAAAAGGTGGTTCCCCCATACCCCTATTTGGATATGGTGTGCGGTATTTATCATTCTGTTGTTCACCTTGAATGCACTGACAACAAGAGGCTTTGCCGAAACCGAATACTGGTTTGCGGGCATTAAAGTTCTAGCTGTTATCGTGTTCATTATCGTGGGTGGTTTGGCTATATTTGGCGTCGTTAACATGGACGGAAAACCCGCACCGTTTTTGTCAAACCTGACGGGACACGGAGGTCTTTTTCCTAAAGGGATTAGTGCCGTCTTTCTTACGATGATGACAGTCGTCTATTCTTTTCAAGGCTCTGAAATCATGGGGATCGCAGCGGGAGAAACAGAAGATCCGGAAAAAAATATTCCAAGAGCGATCAAAACGCTGGTCTTCCGAGTATTGCTCTTTTATGTATTAGCCATTGTGGTTTTATCAGCTGTCATCCCTTGGAAAACGGCTGGCGTGTTGGAAAGTCCGTTCGTTACAGTCTTTGACATGGTAGGAATTCCATATGCCGCTGATATCATGAATTTTATCATCTTAACCGCTGTTCTTTCTGTAGGGAATTCCGGTCTGTTTGCCAGCACCAGAATTCTCAGGTCCCTCTCGTTGGATGGCATGGCCCCAGCTTTTCTTACTAAACTGTCAAGAAGAGGGGTTCCATTATACGCGTTATGCATAACGCTTGCCTTCGCATTATTATCTTTACTTACTAGCGTTGTAGCAGCTGATACGCTGTTTGTCGTTCTCCTTTCTGTCAGCGGCATGGCGGGAACACTCACTTGGATGGCTATTGCCATTACACAATATAAATTCCGCAAACAATATATTAAAAAGGGCGGGAAAGTGAGCGAATTAAAGTTTGCGGTTCCCTTCTTCCCTTTGGTGCCGATTCTCTGTATCCTGATTTGTTTATCAACATTTGTCTTCCTTGCTTTTGATCCGACACAACGCACATCTCTTTACTATGGATTCGGGTTTCTGGCTGCATGTTATTTGTTTTACTACTTTAAGTATACACGAAGAAAAGACAGCACCCTGCTGGACAATACCGTTCTTAAAAAGGAAGACATATAACCTTTAAGTCAGGAATGGCATATAAAAGAGGCAGAAACAGAAAGTTTTTTACTCATAGAAAAACCCCGAACTCATTCATCCTATCTGAATAGTTCGGATTTTCATTTATAAATAAAAAAACAACGAAGCGCTCCGTCAAAATACTTCGCTTTCCACGGGCACGGCCTTAGCCTCCTCAGAAAGCAAAAACCGCTTTCTTGCGGGGGCTTCGGACACGTGCTGTTCCCGTAGGAGTCTTTCGTATTTTGACTACGCTTCGCATTTGCTATTATACTTTTCAATTTTATTGTTCGGCATATGAATGAACTCTTTTAGTTTTGTCCCAGCACCTTTGATTTTAAATTATTTTATTTGGAAAAGGCTCCTGATGCAATTGAGCCTGACCCTCCAAAATCAGGCAAGTCAGCATCCTGATCATACGGGGCAATGTCTCAAAAGAATAAGGCTTGTGTACACGTTCGGTCCATTTATGAGCGTCCTTTCCATACACACCAAGATTAATGGACGGAATGCCGAGGGCGCGGATTTCTTTGACCGGCAGCGAATAAAGTGATTGCCATCCCGAGAAATTGCGGATCAGAGCATCCAGCTCCTCATCTGTCTCATAGAGCGCAAGATAGCTGCTGTCAGATAAAAACGGGAAGAAGCGTTTAACAGCAAGATCGTCATTTAGATTGTTATTAAAATGATCAGCAATACTCTGGACAGCGTGATATAGAAGGCTGTCACGCTCTTGATCTGTCCTTAAATAGCTGTGCGGCAAATGCGGCGGCGCAAAAAATAGAATAACTCGGGGTTTTTTCTCAAAATCCTGCTGTTGAAGCGCCTCAACGATCTGAAAGGCCCGATCCCGGAGCTCAAGCCCCTCAGATTTTCTAACCGCCGCTTCGATCACCTGTTGGACGTTAATACCCTTTGCATCTAATTCGTCCACATACTCCTCCAATGTATTGACTTCAATGTGCCACGAGAGATCAGACTTTGGTTCGCCGCTTCGTTCCAAATAGACTTTATAATTCTGTTCCAGTTTCTCTTCAACCGAAAGGCAAGCATCAATAGCTACCCGCTTAAGCTTTTCAATGACATCTTTTGGGCTGTCCTCATACAAAAAATAGTTAAAATATAGGCAACTCTTAAAAGGTGTCTGTACATTATAAGCAGCTTTTCCATCCCTTTGGTGTAGACAAGATGGCGGCATAATGACTTCATCCCTAATGTTGTCTACCAAAGCCATGTTATTGTTGATCCGGCCGTTCAGTTCGGAAGAAATAAGCGTGGCATCAATGCCTTTCAACGTCTCACCCACATGTGTTTCACGCCCATATATATAAAATGAAGGCAGCAGCTTTCCCGCCGCGCCGGTATATATATAACGAGTCTGATCATTTTCATGGAGCGGACTGGTAAAATCATCGTTAATCGCGGCAATATAATCATAACCATATTCATCTTGCAATCTTTTTAACTCTGAAATCGCCGCAATGATCCCTTGATGCTGGGTCTCCTCATCTGGATTGAACATGACGAGCAAATTCCCCGAAAGTTCATCTAAGTGCTCGGAGAAGTAAAGGAGATTAGCCAAATGAACTGCTGCACCGCTTTGCATATCCAACGCGCCGCGGCCGAATAGCCACTCACCAGACTGTGCCTCAGCCTGTAATTTTGGATCAGCTTGGTAACCCTTGAAAAAGTCAAGCAGAGCATCAGGGTTAAAAGCGATGTCCTCCATTGCTCCAAAATCTTTGATATCAACTGTATCGATATGAGCATGATAAACTACCGTTTTTGAGGAATGATCTTTACCTTCTATTAGAGCAAAAACATTTTTTCTCCCTAGGGGGTCATTCCGTATAGCCTGTTCCCAGAGCTGTCCTGGGCGTGAATGGAAATAAGGAAACGAGGCGATCCATTGCTTTATTTCTTCGGCAATGACTGCTTCTCCTTCTGTCCTATTCACACTTGGCACTTCAACTAACCTTTTCGTTAAATATTCAATCTGCTCCCGCAATGATTTTCCTTTTAGACAATTGTACATGTCAACTCCCCCTTCATCACATCCCCATTGATTGCTCCCCGTTTTTCTTCTCTATTACCTTTTTCACTCTAAAATGATAGTAGAGATAACAAAAGGCGATAATTGGCAAGCCACAGTACAAAACGATACGCTGGTCTGGAATAAAAGCCAGACTAATGACAACGATTGAATTTAATGTAAAGCCTAGAATTGGGACCAAAGGATACAATGGGGTCCTAAATTTTAAATCCTCAAGCTTGCCTCCCTCCGCAACGAAGCGCCTTCTAAAAAAGAACTGGGAGGCACTGATAGAAATCCAAACGATAACAGCTGTCACCCCGGAAGCGGAGAGAAGCCAAGCATATACTGTATCAGCAGCAAACACACTGGATAATAATGACAGTCCAGCTACTGCCAAACTGGCTATTAAAGCATTAAATGGGACACCATTGCGCTTTAACTTTTTGAATATCGGACTAGCCATACTTTGGCTGGAAAGAGACCACAGCATCCTTGTAGTGGCATACAATGCGGAGTTTGCCACCGATAACATGGCTGTCAATATGACAAAGTTCATGATGTCTGCAGCGAAAGGAACACCAATTTTATCAAGGACTGTTACAAATGGGCTTTCAAGTGCTCCGGCTTGCTTCCACGGTATCAGGCTCGCCAAGATAACAACAGTTAGGACGTAGAAAATGATAATACGCCAGCCGGTATTCTTAATCGCCTTTGGAATCGTTTCACCAGGATTTTCACTCTCACCGGCTGTAATACCGATCAGTTCAGTTCCTTGAAATGAAAAATTAACAGCAATCATCGTAAGTAAAACTGCCGTGATACCGTTAGGAAACAGTCCGCCATCATCAACAAAGTGCGAAAATAATGGTGTTGACGCTTCCCCTTTCATATCAATCAGCCCAAACATCGCCGCTCCCCCAAGAATAATAAACAGCACAATGGCGATCACCTTCACGCCAGCTGTCCAAAATTCTGATTCACCAAAGCTTTTGGCTGAGAGTGAGTTCAAAAAGAAAAGTAAACATCCAAAAACAATCACCCAAACCCAAACAGGACTGTTGGGCAGCCAGCGCTGCATAAGGATCCCCGCCGACGTCAGCTCAAGTCCGACAGTGAGCGCCCAACTAAACCAGTACATCCATCCAATCATAAACCCAGTTGCCGGACCGATGAACTTAGCAGCATACATTTGAAAAGACCCGGCTACAGGCATAACAACAGATAGTTCCCCAAGGCAGAGCATGACGAGATACATCGTCAATCCGCCGATAAGATAAGCAAGCACAGCACCACCGGGGCCCGCCTGATTAAGCGTCAGACCAGTGCTCAGGAAGAGGCCGCTGCCGATCACCCCTCCCAGTGCAATCATGAACATATGCCTGCTTTTCATGGTCCGCTTTAGCCCGTTCGGTTCCTTATCGGGGCCGCTCATCTTTTCATCCGCAAGGAAAGACAGCTCAAACCGCCATCCACCTTTTGAAATTCAGACATTTCCAGTTCAATCACTGGGTAGCCTTTAGCAATCATTTTTTCCTTTGCTTTTTCAAAGCCTTTTGGAATAATGACGTTGCCATTAACATAAATGCAGTTCGCAGCGTATTCCTCATCATCATCGACAACTATTTTCTCAAAGCCTTTAAATAATTCATGGTCGACAAATTCACCAGCAACAACCAAATTCTGATTATCTAAGTAAGCAATACCTGTTTTCAAATGGAAAAATGCCTTCAGCGGAACAATGTCTGCTTTATAGCCGTATTTCTCCAAAATGTTCTTGAGCTGTAATGCGCCGTCCTTGTTCGTTCGATCGGAAAGCCCAATATAAAAATGATCATTTACTTGAAGCACATCGCCTCCATCTAGTGTTCCAGAGCCTTGGATATGTTCAAGCTCTTCATAAAATGTTTCTAATACACCTTCCATGTTTTTAATTTCACCGTTCCTGCTTTCGGCCCCGGGATTTGTAATAATGGCGCATTTTTCTGTGACGATAGCTGTATCCTCAACAAATGTTGAATCAGGATAACACTCATCGGCTTCCAGCTCCACCACTTCTACCCCGCATGTTTTGAGTGCATTGACATACGCTGCATGCTGTTTAACTGCTTTATCATAATCCGGCTTTCCTAAATTAGCAGTGGTTAATCCATTGACAAAGCTTTTTCCCAACTTTTTTACAATAACGTGTGTAAACATTTAGTCATCTCCTTTGTTTTTCCGTTATACGGAAACGATTTTCATTATTAGAACATACTTATATTATTAAATCATCCAAAGATTTTGTCAACAATGTTCTTTAAAATTCAACATGCCTGGATTTACATATGCAGATTGGGGAGGAAAGTAATGGGGATCAGCATATCATTGGGGTATGACGCCCATTTTCGCTAAAATAGAAGAAAATACAATTCCTGAGGTGATAGCTATGAAAAGAGAAGAAATCGAACAGCGGATCACGGACTTAAAGGCTGATTATGTACGTGTGCAAAGTGATATTGAAAAACTCCAATCAGTCGGCGGCAACGCCAAACCGACTGAAAAAGTTCTTGATAATATTGAAAGCGAATTAAAGGAACTAAGGCGGAAATTGCGGGAGGCTTCTAGCTAGACTCTCTTAAAATTAAGAACCCTAAAACTGTACAAAAGAAGAAGATAGATCATTAATGAAATTGACAACGTCAGAATTAAAGGCAGATACGGACTGCTGTATTGACCGCCGAAATATTGGTAAGATGTTATGGCTCCGAAGCCCATAACAATCCCTGCCAAAATCACTTTAACCAAATCAGAGATATAGAGATTAAAACCAACCAGCTTAGAGACGGTTAGAAAGTTCAAAGCTGTCCCGAGTATGACGCTGGCGCTAAAGGCCAGGGCAACACCTTTTATTCCTAGTTCCGGATTTGATGCGAGCCAATAGATTGAGGCAAGCGACACAATGGTCGGCAAAACATCATTGATAAGGGCAATATTGGCCTTCCCTAGCCCGATAAGGATCGATTCCAAGGGGATTTGGAAATAATGCAATAGGAAAAACGGCGCCATTATTTTCAAGTAAACACCCGCCTCAGGCGAATGATAAATGACAGTTGTCAGGTTGGTCGCAAACAAGTAGGCGATAATGGTCCACGGTACCCCGACAATTAAGGCAAGCCGCAAAGCTTGATTGATTTGGCGGTGAATAACGGCCGTATTGTTCTTTGCATTCGCTTCACTTACAGACGGAACCAGCGATATTGAAAGCGAATGAAGAATAAAAGTAGGCAGGAATAACAGCGGAAACGCATACCCCAACAACTCACCGTATTGTTTGGTTGCCACACTACTTGCAACCCCTGATACTGCCAGGCTTTGGGTAATTATGACTGGCTCAAAGATATTTATCACAGAGTGGATAAACTCGTTCGTCGTTGTCGGAATGCCTGTCCTTAATAAATCCAGAAAAATACCCTTTCCTTTTTCGTTGGATTGGGAAAATGGCTTCTTCCTTTCCTGCTTTTTTATTTTCTCCCTATTAATACGGAATAATAGATATAACAGTGATACAGCTTCACCTGTAATGCTGCACAAAATCGCGCCGACAGCGGCTATTTTAACCCCG
This sequence comes from Scopulibacillus darangshiensis, assembly GCF_004341035.1. Lineage (GTDB taxonomy): Bacteria > Bacillota > Bacilli > Bacillales > Sporolactobacillaceae > Scopulibacillus > Scopulibacillus darangshiensis. The sequence continues at coordinate 175,602 of NZ_SLXK01000003.1, read as the reverse complement.
TAAGGCATTAAATGCATCATCACAGTGTAAAGCAGTGCCGCATGAATGATCTGTTCCACAACATCGGACACAGCGATCGGTGTCATGTTCTGTTTGCCGCGAAAATACCCCTTAATTACGGCAGCAATACCGATAATCGGGATCATGGGAATGAAAGCGATCAGAGCATAATAAGCCCGTTGGTCCGTGAGAAAGTAAGAAGCATAGATTTTTGATCCGAAAAATGCGGCGATCGATAACAAGACACTTAACGCCGTCGTAAGCGTCAGTGAAATCGTCATCGTTTTCACAATACCGCGGTGATCATTTTTTGAGTCCAATTCCGCTACGACCTTGGAAATCGCAACCGGCAGACCTAATGTTGTTAAAGTTAAAATTAAGCCGATGCCAGGCATCGCCATCATAATTAGGCCAATGCCTTCAGAGCCAAGCGTCCTCGACATGACGATACCATTCACAAATCCTATGATTTTTATAAACAGCGACGATATTGTTAAAATCAGTGTTCCTTTTAAAAGGGATTGCTTTGGCATCATATCACCTATCCTTGTCCATAGGTCATATATATGCCGTCTGCAATCCAATCATTAATCAAAATTAAATTCTTTATTGAATTCGTCTGGGGATTTATACGCACTCACTAGGAATTACGCGGAAAGTTATTGTTTTTCTCCAAAATATCATCTCCTCCCCTTTACCGTTAACAATAACTGCCCCGATAGGAACTGAGCCGCTGCAATACGATAACCACGCTTGACGGAAACTCTCTTGCCAAGGCTTTTCCCAATTATGCCACATGCTTATCCACTTTACATAATCTTTTTATTGTTAACTAAAAGAAGACACCAAACACGAGTGCCTTCTACCATTCTTCATTTGATGATCCTCTTCCTTTTTTATTCCGATACTTCCGCGGAGACTTTTCCTTCTAAATTAGGCAGCCTTTTGCATATCCATCTTATTTGGCCCCGATGATTAATCTCATCTTCAAAGACATGGAACCATTTGAAATAGTTGTTGGCGGGGAGATCTTCCCAGAACGGGGTCATTTCTTCAAGCCAGTCATCGTCACGTTCTTTGAAACCTGCCAAAGTCTTTTCCCTGACAGCCTCCAATTTTTGCAAATAATAATCCAGCTCTTTTCCTTTAATCTCTTCTCTTGCCTTTTGACCTAAAAACAGAGGCAATCCAATTTCCTTTTCATCATCGTCATTTAGATCCCGTTTCTCGAAGGTCAAGATCTGATAAGCTCTTTCAACCGCAGCCATATGCGCAAGCAGCATCCCGATTGTGTTCCCCGCATCATCAAGCAAGAAATCGAGCTCTTCAACACTTAGCCCTTCCACCATTTGCAAGGTTGTAAACCTGGCATAATTCATCATTGATACCAACCTGCCGACTTGCGGACTGAAGCCATCCCTCGCGGTTATCATAAGTAATTTTGTATCTTCCATATACCCCGCCCCCATTATCTAGTTTTCCAGTTCATCCAGCTCTTGTGCCACAAAAGCCATTAATTCCTTTATTGTATCTCCCGAAAAGTCAAAGCGGATCCCTGCTGCCTCATAGACTTCAGTCAATGATTTTGTGCTTCCGAGACTCAAAGCCTTTTTGTAGTTTTCAACGGCTTGTTCAGGATTTTCCTTGTATTGTTTATACATCTGAACGGCACCGAGCTGAGCTATTACGTATTCAATATAATAAAAAGGCACTTCAAAAATGTGCAGAACAGCCTGCCAGTGATTTGCCATCCAATCCTCATAGCCCGACCAATCGGTAAAACTTGAATCAAAGCGTTCGGTTAACTCTTTATACTTCTGGCTTCTCTCTGTTGCGGTATGTTCCGGATGTTCATAAAGCCAATGCTGGAACTGATCAATGATCACACCATGAGGCAAGAAGCGGATAATGTCTTCAAGTTGATCCTTCTTGGCTTGGATCAATTCTTCCGGGTTACTGTAAAACTCATCCCAGCGATCCATTGTCATTAATTCCATTGACATACTGGCGAGTTCTGCTGATTCCATAGGAATGTCCTTATACTGACTTGGTATGATATCCTTTTTCAAATAATCATGGATACAGTGGCCCATTTCATGAAGCAGAGTTGCCACATCATATTGTGTGCCCGCGGCATTCATAAAAATAAAAGAGTGGCCTGACAGTGGGAGTGACTCACAAAATCCGCCAGGCGCTTTTCCTTTTCGGCTTTCCAAATCCAACATCCCTTTGTCATTCATAGCCCCAAGAAGGCCTGCAAACCGGGGATCCAGGTTCCCAAAAATGGCTGCCACACCCGTTATTAGCCTATCGACGTTTTCAAAAGGTTTTAATGGTTTTTTGTCAGCGGGGACGCCTCTCATGTCCCATGGCCGATATGTATCAACATTCAGCCGCTCTTTCTGCTTTCTTTCAATCTCTTCTTTTAAGGGAACAACATATTTACGTACGGATTCTGCCAATTCCTTGCAATCTTCCGGTGTGTAATCAAATCTTTCATATTTCTTGAACATATAATCTCTAAAATTGGCTAACCCCGCGTTTTCGGCCTTCTTCTGCCGGATTTGAATCAGTTCACTTAAAATGGTCTGCAGCTGATCAGATTTCGTTTCCATTTTTTCAAAAATCGCTGTCATCGCCTTTTGGCGAATAGAACGATCGCTATCTTGGAGATAGGGATAAATCTGACTCAGCGGCTTTTCTTTCCCTTCCCATTCAACGGTCAAACTTCCGGTATGCTCAAAATAATTCGTACTCAGCCGGTCCTCCTTAATTTCAAGCGCAATGTTCTCCTGTCTGAAAAGATCCATGGCATTTTTTATTCGCTGATTTAACAGGCCATAATAGCTCTGATCAAGCTCTAGCCTGTATGGTGATTGATAAAATTTTTCATCCAATAATGCTTTATACTTCTTAAATAACGGCTGAATACTCTGCTGGTCATGCTCGTAAGCCGCCTTAGCATTTTCGCTGTCACTTTGGCATTGAAATTGAATATAATGGCCGTTCAATCCTTCCTGCAGGGCATCATACAGCTTTGATTGCTGCCGAAGCCAGTTCTCCAGCTCTTCAGCTGAGTCAATTTTCGCATCCAACAAAATCTTAAATTCTTTCTCAATGACTTCTGAATTCCGGAAGTCTAATTTTTCGGTATAAAATGTCTTCAAAACTTTTCCCCCTTTTATAAACCTGAAACTGCATCCTTCAATATATGTATTCGCCATCATTCCATCTATTTCCTTTAAAAGGGGCCAGGACTGGGTATATAGTCCCAGTCCTGGCCCTCTATCTATCGGCAATGATGATGCTTATGCCATTTAGGGATAAAACCGTTTTGCGCCATTTTGCTCTGGCGCTTTTCTAAGTGTTTAATGATTTTGTCCCCTTTTTCTTGCGGTATCACACCAAATTCAACATATTTCTTGATAATTTCTTTCCGTTTCTCCAGCATCTCCTGATGCAGTGCTGATATTTCCTTTTTCTGTTGTTCTGTCAGCTGGGTTGGGGACTTCCCAGGATGATTCGTCTCTTTGGCTTGCACCGGGGCCACGCTAAGCATCATCGCCGACAAAAGGATGGCGGCCGTTGCATTTATGAACAGTTTAACCAATAAAATCACACCTTTCTTAAGTTATGATTTTATTATTCACCAATACTTAAATTTATATTTTGGGCTACCCCAGTTCCCCAATTTGCTTTGATATTTTAATACGGGCATTTTTTAACTGCCATGCTTTCTCTTTTAATTGTTCTATTTCAAATTGACGTTCTTCTTTTTGTAACTGTTGATAAATAGTCAGCAGCTGTTTGTTGATCCGGTCGAATTCATCCCACAAATGATATTCCATATCAGCCTGAATGGCCTTGGTTATCGATGTTTCCGCTTCATGCAATTGTTTCAATAGATCATTTTGCCAATCTTGGTCTCCAATTTTCTTGGCGTATAAATATAAGTCCAAACGGTCATTCAACCATGTTTCTCTGATTTTTGCTTTCTTATCTTCCACCAGCTTGGATCCTCCTTTGGATAAAGAAAAACCTCTTCCTAAGAAGAGGCTTCATTTAAGAAAGATCCTCCTCTTATCTTTTCAGAGTCATACTCTGACGGAATTAGCACCATGCAGTCCACCTGACTGCGGTTGCTGAGGTTTCACAGGGCCAGTCCCTCCACCTCTCTGGATAAGAGATTTTTCTGTTCGCACTTTGTAATTATTAAATAATTCTAACCGGCTCCATTATTGTTGTCAAGATTTTGACTTAAATTACGAGATAACTTTTGACACAACCCTGAATTGGTGCTATGTTTCTAGCAAAGAACGGAGGCGATCCATGGTGAGTGTTCACTGTTTTTCAGCAACAACCATCCAAGGTGAGGAAAAGTCATTAGCTGATTATAAAGGAAAGGTCCTGCTCATTGTCAATACAGCCAGTAAATGCGGGTTCACACCCCAATATGAGGGTTTGCAAAAGCTATATGATACTTATCATGATCAGGGGTTTGAAATCTTGGGTTTCCCAAGCAATCAATTTATGAACCAGGAACCCGGCTCGAATGAAGACATAGAGCAATTTTGCCAGCTGAACTATGGTGTCACCTTTCCTATGTTCAGTAAAATCGATGTCCGGGGCAGTGATGCGCATCCTTTATTTCAATATTTAACTGATCAAGCACCTGGCATTGTATCCAAAAACGTAAAGTGGAATTTCACAAAGTTTTTGGTGAATCGGGATGGCCAAGTTGTGTCGCGATACGCTCCAAAAACGGCGCCAAAACAAATTGAAGAAGCTATTGAAAAGGAATTAAACTAAAAAAATAAGAGAAGCGGAATGACAGTCCGATAAAATCCTAAAATCTTAATTAATGTCCATTCCATTAAAAAACGGACCTTTTATCAACCGATGTCTATCCTCCTTTGTGATTCCCTTTTTGTTTACTACGAGTTTAATTTACATCATGCTTGTGGTCGCATTCTCCCACGGGTTTTGTGGCATTTCCATTTTCGTCCGTGCACCAGGATTGTGATTGAAAGGCTAGGAAAATGCCAATCCATTGATCTTTTTTATCAAAGTAAATGAGAATGCCGCCGTCTTGCCATGACCCGTTGTCGTTTTTCCATTGACCCTCATTGCCTTGGTTCATATGGATGTCATGTATGCCATTTCCGGGCAAAAAACCGAAATATTTATCTTTCTTATCCTGTTCCGGCCCCCATCTTGCCCCAAAGGCATAAAGGTCTGCTTTTTCATCGATCGCCCGTTTAATATAATGTTGGATTTTATCATTCAAGTCATTGTCGGGACCTTTTTCGTCTGCGGGCAAGGGAATCATTTTACTAGCATCAAATAATTTTCCTTTAACATAATCAAGGGCAATATCCGGATTATTTTTGCTGATTGGTGTAAAACCTTCTTCTAATTTAGGCAATTTTGTAATGTCTTCCGAGTTAAAATCTTCACTGACAAAATATAACACTTCGGATGGATGGGCTTGTGATTTGATATTAATCGCCAGACGGTAAAGTGTCTCTGTTCCATCCTGAACAAGAACCTGATAGTGGGGGCTGTCATCGCTTCCGGGCTTCGACTTTATCGCTTTCCCTTTTAAAACACCATAGTTTTCGACGGGCATTTCAGAAATCATCTCCTGTCCTTGTTATTTGGCATTAAAAATGTTCTCATTCAACTATAGCAACGCCAGATTAATCCATTGTTTCATTTTCGTAAATTTTTTATGTCGTTCGAGGGCTTTCCCATGCTTTCATCATAAGACGAAATGCCTTGTATCCGACAAACCATTTTATAACGTAATATAAGGGACCAAACACTGACTTTCTATTAGTTTACTAATCTTTTACTGGCTCGATAAGATCTGTGTCAGGCGGAATATGCCCCAATTGTCGGCCCATTGATACTATTTGTCCTTTGTGGTGGAATTCATGTGTAATGGTATGTGTATAGAGCCAAAGTATAGTAAAAGTCGCTTCTTCATCATGCCGGCGACGAGTCAGGGCAAGACCCCACTTCCCTTCAAATTTTTGGAGAAATTCCCGGGTCAGGTTATTGACCCCTTCAAATACTTGGCGCATTTCTTGAACATTATTAACATGATGTGGCTCCACCGGTGTCATGTCATTTTTCAGGGCAAAATGACCGAGCCAATAATGATAACATTCAGCAACGTGGGCATGGAGATTACGGATTGAACCCCAGCCAAACCCTTTTAATTCCTGTATGTACTCCTCAGGCGTCATGGTTTCACAATACTGAAATAATGATTCCCTCGTCAGCCGAACCCAATCATACTGTTTGATCAAAGTATCCACTTTTTAATCTCCTTTATAATTAACATTAGTATCATATTTCGACAACATGAAGAAAAAACCTTCCCTCTTAACCGATCAGTATAAAATTTGCGGCATGACTTCTTAAAGTCATGCCGCTCCAAATTCATCCCGCTATTCGGTATAAACAGAATCAATAAATGTCCTTTTAAAGGGGTTGCCCAAATTCGTGAGACCTTCTATATCAACGGTAATATTATAAACCTGATTGGGTTCCGTTAATGTCATTTCTTTTGAAAGATCCGCCGTTCCACTTACCATAAAGCTTTTCGTATGTTCGTGATCGCCTGTCTTGGTGATATGGTAGGCTGCCTTCAAAGTTTGAGGATCGATTCGGCTAGGGTTAGCTTTCAATTGAAAGCTAAGCTTGTAATCCTTTGACAGACTTTTGGACCTTTTTATATCTATCTTTTGCAATTTTATTTTTTTATTAGTGGCAAAGTCGGCGGTCAGCAGATAAGCGTCATCCTGTGAAGCCGTAAGCTTAAGCTGCAAGTTACCGGGTTTTGGGTGTTGGAGTGTAAAAAAATTGTGAATGGTTCCGCGGAAGTATACATTGTCAGTCTTGGTGGTTTTAATATCAGCCTTGACCTGTTTGCCAGTTGAATCAAATAATTTTGTTTTTGACAATGGATGCTTTGTTAAAAGATCAATTGTCAGAGATTTAACATCATCTTCCACTGGTATCGAAATGCTTTCATTTACAGCGCCCGCAAGCTTGCCGCCATGAATCCAACGATTGGCACCAGCTATTGCCTCAGCGGATTTACCGGTAAATCTCTCTGCAGATTCTTCAGCCAAATCCCCCATCAAATAATCCTGGAATACTGGAAACGTCACACCCGTCCGAATACTAAAATGGTTCCAGTCCCCTATCGCAACCTGACGTCCTTCTTTTTCCGGAAGCCGGCTGCTCGTCACTCTTACAGCGCCATCACTTGCTCCATAACGAGACAGATAGAGCCCTCCCAGCCACGTTGCCGAGAACGCCGATCCCCAATCCGTCCCTCCAAGCGTGTAATAATCATTTTCAGTAACACGGAGCTGTACATCTGTCTGCGTGCGAAAATGATCCATGTAACCGGTCTGCAGGACATATGTGCCTTCACCTTTCAAACCAAGAATATCGGCAAGCCAGCCTGCCCAGTAACTATAAGCCAGGTTTGCCAATTCAGAACCATGGTGCGGACCTGATAGCGTTATGACATTATCTACATATTTCCAAGCACCGTAATAAGTTAAGGCCGTTTGGCTGTCAACACCGCCTTTACTATGTGCGACAATCGTAATGGGTTTGTGATTAAAGTGCTCAGATATTTCCTTAATCTTCTCTGACAAAAGCTGTCCATTCTTCCACATGCTAGCCGAAGTCCCGCCGGCATCATATAATTGAACAAAAGCGGTTTGGTAGCCTTGATTATATGCGGTATCATACATGTTATTATCTTCCCACCAGACGTCGGCAGTACTGTTCAATCCCTGAACAAACAATAGGACAGGAGCATCAGCTCTTAAATTGGCCGGTGTCGCTCCTGCATACCATTCACCTGGTGTTTCATCATTTCCGTTTCCGACCACACCCGTTATAGGCAGTTTTTTTGCCTTTGGCCCTTGAACAACCTTTGGTTCTGGAATTTTTGTTTTCGTGGAATCTTTTACCCCATCTGTAGAAGCCTTAACTCGATCATTAATCATAAAAGGTAAGATAGCAGCAAGAGAAATAGTAAACAAACGACCTAAGTTTATCATTTTCCTCCCCTTTCTACTGGGTAATAACATCCTTATATAATTATGTTAGATGACTAAGACAAAGTTATCAATTCCTTCAAAAGTAGGGATTTTTCATTCCTTCATCTTATTTGTCATCTTCTTCAATTGGGAGGCAATCAAATATTTCCCCGCTTTCAATTAAATCAATCAAGCGGTTTAACCAATTGTAATACCTTTTTGACTCAACAATCTGCCCATGTAGATTCTCAGCGTAATCCCTGATCCCGCGGCTGATTTGATCATTATTAATCACACCTGCAAGTCCATTAGCTGCTTCATCAATCGCTTCAAGGTTCATTTCCACTTCTCTCTCCCACTTTTTACAGTAGAAGGCAACAAAGGACTTGAAGAAATTCTTTTCAGCTTTAAACAGTTCCCTTCGCGAACCCTTTTGCCACGTTTTCTGAACCATCGCATTACCTTGCAGCTTCTTCACCGCTGTGCTCATGCTTGGTTTGCTCATGCCGAGACGGTCCTTCATTTGATCAAGCGTCATCTCGCCTTCTATATACATTGTGCCATACAGCCGGCCTGCCGAAGGTGTCACACCATACAAATCCATCGTTTCCGCGATTGCATTAATCACCGCCTGCTTGGCTTCCTCGATGGCTTCAAGCGCAGCCTCATCTTTTTTTAAGTTATCGGACATCTATCCAGCCTACCTTCCCTAATAGAGACAAAAATTCATTTTTTGTTAAATTTATTCTTTACAATCTATATACTACATGATTCATTTCCAAAATGTCTATTTAACAATATTAAGAGGTTTTATACATAAATTTCAACGAGCTCTCAATATTTGAGGGCTCTTTTTATTTTTTTAACCAAGTATTATGGGTTGCATTTTTTCAAATGAAGTGGTAAATTTCATAAATAGAAATAATTACGATTTAGAATTCTTGGAGGTTTATAATGGAAGCAATACTTTTTGCACTTTTGGCCGCCTTTGCAAATATTTTGGGCGGATTGATTATTTTTATAAAAAAAGATTGGTCTAGGAGAGGCTTGCTTGGATTAATGGCACTCAGTTCTGGTCTGCTTATTGCCTTGACTGTGTTGGATCTTCTCCCTGAAGTGGTTCCTTCTCATCCATGGAGTCCCGCTTTTATTTTACTTGGCATCCTTTGTATTTTCTTTTTCCAGCAATTTGTGGCCACGCACTTTCATTTCGGGGAGGAAGTTCACCATACCGATCATTCTAATAGTACCGTTATTGGGGCCTTCGGCGGCATGATGATCCACACTTTTTTTGATGGCTTTTCCATTGTTGCAAGCTTTGAAGTCAGCATAAAATTAGGCATTACCGTTATGATCGCGGTCTTGCTCCATAAAATTCCCGATGGCCTTACCATTTCATCCATTGTTTTTTCTTCATCCAAAGATAAGAAAAAGGCACTCTGGTCAACGCTTGGTCTGGGTATGTCCACCATTGTGGGAGCTTTTGCCGCACTTTTGATCAATCAATTTTCTCTTCCCCAGGAAGATATTACGACGCTTGCGCTGTCATTTAGTGCCGGAATCTTTCTTTATGTGGCGGGGACGGATCTATTGCCTGTCGTCAACGCTAGTGATGATCGGCCAGTTGCTTCCTTATTCTTTCTTGGCATCGTCCTGTTCTTTATTCTTCAATTCATTATTAAAGCGATCGCACCGGGTTTGGCATAAAACACATCACATGGATAGTTGGGGACAAGAATACTTGCCCTAGCTTTCCAATATCAGGGCATGTAAACGCCATCATCCTCGATTCTCTCCAAATTACGCCAAATATCTCATTTAAATCACGATTGCAATCTCAAATATTCGTAATAAAGTTAAAATCATAGAGAAAGCATTGATTACTTTTTTGGGGGAAAAAAGGAAACTGGAGTGAGTCACCTTGGAAATTTGGAAGAGAAATTTATTAATACTCTGGATTGGGGCCTTTTTTACATCATCCAGTTATACAATGGTCATACCCTTTTTGCCGCTGTTTCTTCTCCAAATGGGCGTCCATCAGCATACAGCGATGTGGTCAGGACTGCTATTTAGTGCCGCCTTTTTGGCCGGTGCCATTGCCTCACCGATCTGGGGGGCGCTCTCGGACAAATTCGGTCGGAAACCGATGATTATTCGGGCAGGCTTTTTTCTTTTTCTTATATACACTTTAACAGCTTTTGTGACAAATCCTTATGAACTGCTTACCCTGCGGATTATGCAGGGGCTTCTAACCGGATTTATTCCAGGGACAATTGCATTGATCGGCACGAACACACCGGATAAAAAAGTGGGCTATGCCCTGGCGATGATTTCAACAGCAACAGCATCTGGCAGCGTGATCGGCCCTCTTCTAGGAGGCGGTATTTCGGCGCTCGTTGGCAACAGATTAGCCTTTGCCAGTGCTGGTTTTATAGTATTAATGTCGACAATCATGGTGATATTCTGGGTGACGGAAGAAAAATTCACCCCGAGCAAAGTTCGAATTTCAGTCTTTAATGACCTGAAGGCTGCGGCCGCAAATCGCCGGTTTTTAACTGTTTTGTTTTTGACGATCGTGACGACTTGTTCCGTGATGACAATTGAACCTGTCCTGCCCCTTTATATTGTGAAATTAGGCGGTTCAGCTAATAATGCTTCTTTATTAACAGGAATCATTTTTTCATTGCCCGGCATCGCAAGTATGATTTTCGGCCCTTTTTGGGGTAAATTAGCGGATAAAATCGGCTTTCGCACTGTGTTGATCATTGGGTTATTTGGCGGAGGGTTTGGTACACTTGCGCAAATCCTCTTTAACGATATTTGGAGCTTCTCCATCATCCGATTTGTATACGGCGTGTTTTTCTGTGCGGTATTCCCCGCGATTAACGGGCTAGTCGTGCAATCCACATCAAGTGAGTTCCGCGGACGTGCCTTCGGATTAAACCAGACAGCTAATCAAATAGGCAGCATGCTAGGGCCGATGGCTGGCGGGTTTATTGGCGGCCTTTTCACTATTCATAGTGTTTTCCTTGTTACAGGCGTTTTGCTTCTGTCTGCTTTAGGCATGGCCTATTGGTCAAAAAGCCAGGATAAAACGGTGACGTTGTCCAAATAACTAAAACCACCAAACCGATTACGTTTAAAGGAGCCTTATTTAAAGGCTCCTTTAACTTTAAGTAATTATGTTTGATGATTGCTTCTAATCAGCATACGTTTCTTTTGGAATTAAAAAGACCATCAGAATGTATATCAGTCCAACAGGGAAAAAGCCTGTGAAAACTAATAACAGCACGGTAACAACCCTAATGATCGTCGAATCCAAATGTAATATCTTTGCCAGTCCCCCGCAAACGCCGGCAATAACACGGTCGGACCGTGAACGGCGAAGTTTTCCCATAATGCAAAATCTCCTTTATAAAACCATTTGGTATTGCCATTCCACTTAAGATTATTATTTAAACTAAAAAATAATCTATTCATTATTCATTCTTCACCACTTATTTTACCTTATTGTACTGTGATTAGCATACGCACTGGAGATGGATTTACAATTACGACCAAAGTCTTATTTTCAATAATCATTCGTGGTTCGTATTCAGCTTTTGCCTCCAAGCAATGACAGCGATCACGATAGCAATAATCAATAAGACCGGCAAAATAAATTTCGCGAAGAAGATTAGTGCTATTTTAAGCCATGGCCACACATAATTAATAAATAGGACCCATAAAGCTGATATCAGCATGCCAATCGCAATAAGCGCATTAATAATGACCGGTGTCAGACAAACAATCTTCAAATAAATCGGCCAGTCTTTTGAAAAGCTAAAATCCTTCCTGATCCCTCTGATAAAAAACATACAGACTACAAAGACGGCTATGTAAAACAGTGCATTAAGCCAAGGCTCAGGCGGCTGTTTGAAAATAACAATTAAAATCACATCGATCAAATCAGGTGCAAACCAAAGCAAGTAGGCACAAAGTAAGGGGTATAAGGTATAAAGCAACAGCCAAACCACGTCATCAACTCCTGGTGCAATGTAAAAGGACATATTATTAGTCCTATCATCTATTCGTATCCCAAGATGAATTTAGGTACCTTTCGCGTTTCTCATTAATCCCATACTATCTATTCCCAGCCTCTTATCCCGTGAAACTTTACGGCTAGCGAAATCGTAGCATAAAGGCAGATTATTTTAAAGGAGCAAACCGATGAATTATGAACTCTGGGCACAGAAAGAATGCATGGATTGGCAACACGAGATGATGAAGCGTTCATCGATGTTTGGACGAACAGCTAAATCTATTCAACAGAAAATCAACAATAAAATTCCACAAAAGGTTCACGATGTTTTAACTGAAAGCATCAAAGGCATGGTGCATACCGTGCTATTCGGCTCTGATTTAACTACAAAAAGACAACCTGCCGAGGATATGACGTTTGAGGCGCGCGAAAGCCTTGTCAAAGAGAAAATAAAAACGTATAAACGCCTTGCGGCCATCGAGGGGGCGGGGACGGGTTTCGGCGGACTTCTATGGGGATTGGCTGATTTCCCAATGCTGCTGTCGATCAAAATCAAATTTTTATTCGACACGGCAAGCATCTATGGTTTTGATGTTAAAGATTACCGCGAGCGTTTGTATATTTTGCACGTATTCCAAGTGGCGTTTTCCAGCGAGCAAAAAAGAATTGACACCTTATTAAAACTGAAAAACTGGGAGGAAACCGTCAAAACATTTCCATCTTTAAAGAACCTTGACTGGCAAGCCTTTCAGCAAGAATACCGGGATTACATTGACCTTGCCAAGCTATTGCAGCTTATCCCCGGTTTTGGGGCAATCGTCGGTGCGATTGCAAATAACAGGTTTCTTGACCATCTCGGGATAACGGCAATGAATGCTTATCGGATGCGGTTGTTGAAGGATCTAGAATAGAAAAAGCCCTCAGGTTACCTGAGAGGCTTAGAAATCATTTTTTCAGTTCATTAAGGTTCTTCCGCTTAACATCCTGTACGACACGCTTGGCCTTATCGTTTTCCTTTTGTTCACGCTTAGCTTGTTCTTCAAGCTGCTCGACATGTTCCTTGGGGTGCATTTGCAAAATAAAATCCTCCAATATTTCATTAGTATAGTTAAAGGATTCCACATGATATATCCCGTTAAACCTTTTTTTGCGGAAATTCTGACCTAAAGATCCGTCACCACAATATATTCGGCCTTAACCGGGCCATGGACACCCACAACTAAATTCATTTCGATATCCGCGCTGTTGCTTGGACCGGAAATGAGGTTAACGCATGTCGGCACCTTTTCCCCCGCCTTAACCCTTTCATGGATATCCCGGGTCAGTTGCGACATTCGCGGCACCAGTGAGCTTTTGGGAATGATCGCGATATAGTTCTCCGGCAGCAGACTTATTGACCTCGCCATATCCTTATCATTATATTGAACAACAGTTCCCGATTCAGCCAAAGTCTTCTCACTGAATGTGATGCCATATATCGCTTTTTCGGCCCGTTTGATATTTTCTTGTCCCAAGGATACATCCCAAACATGGACATTGTGCCGCGCAAGCATCCCCTCCAAACCAAACGATGAAAACCTAGGATCCTTTGGAATAACAATTGACCCGTCTTTCTCTGTTATCACATCCTCTATCGCTTGGGTGAGTGATGCGGCATCCGTCTCACGGACATCGGTATGGATCGCTTCACACGCTTTTTTGAAAACGGCCAGCAGATCATCTTGGGTATATCCCTCGTAGACTGCCCACTGGGGCTGGTTCTGCCTTAGCGGCCGATCCACTGACAGCTTCCGCTCCCGTCCCAGCTTCTCGGCAATGTTATTTAAAAAAGTGTCTCGATGGTGAATCGTGCCCTCAGTCATTGGCCTCCCCCTTTTTTGTGTGTCCTTCAAACCATTTGCGGAAATTGCTTTTGCTTGGGGCTGGAAAGTCGCGGGTCTCGGTCCATTGCTTAAGCGGGCCTAGTCCTTTTGGTATTTTATCGTCTTTGACAAAAGGTTTTGTCACGAATGGGGCTGATTTAGCTGCCATTTGGAAAAGTGAAGGTGACCCAGCTCCGATACCAAACGCTTTCATCGCGATCCGTTCACTCGCTTTTGACCTTCCCTGTCCAGCGACATAATTTTGCCTGTGCTTGATTAAATGTTCATGCAGCGGAATTTTCACAGGACAAGTCTCTGTACAGGCAGCACACAAACTTGAGGCATAAGGCAATTCACCGTATTCCTCATAACCTCCAAGAATTGGTGAAAGCACCGCGCCAATCGGTCCCTGGTAAATCGAGCCATAGGCATGACCGCCGATATGCCTATAAATAGGGCAAACGTTCACGCAAGCGCCACAGCGAATGCAATGCAGCGCGGATTGAAATTCTGTTCCGAGCGCATTTGAACGACCTCCATCAACAATAACGAGATGGAAGTCCTTAGGGCCATCCACACTGTCTTCCTTAACCCCTGGTGTTAATGCTGTGATGTAACTGGTCATCTTCTGGCCGACTGAACTTCGGCATAATAAATTTACTAGAACATCAAGATCTTCCCATGTCGGCACGATCCGCTCCATGCCCATGACGCTGATTTGGGTTTCGGGAAATGTTGTCACCATATTGGCGTTGCCCTCATTTGTCACTAACGCCACGGAACCGGATTCAGCGACAGCAAAATTACAACCTGTGATGCCAACCTCGGCATCCAGAAATACCTGACGCAATTGTTCCCGGGCAAAACCCGCCAGTTCCTCGGGTTTATCCGTTTTTTCATAACCAAGCTTATCCCTAAATGCATCACGGATTTGTTCTTTATTTTTGTGAAGTGACGGCACCACAATATGTGAAGGACGATCATGATCGTCAATTTGCAAAATGTATTCAGCTAAGTCAGTCTCATGAACATGGCATCCTGCCTCTTCCAAGGCCTCATTGAGCCCAATCTCTTCAGTCACCATGGATTTTGCTTTAACAACGTTCTTCGCTTTCTTCCTTCCCACGACCTCTTGGATGTATTTATTGGCTTCCTCTGCTGTTTCGGCAAAAAAGACGTGCCCGCCTCTTTCTGCGACCGCATCGCTTAACTGTCCTAAGTAAAAATCGAGATTTTCTAATGTATGACGGCGTATCTCTTCACCTGCACTCCGCCATTCTTCCCAATCACCCAGATCTTGATCATTAACAGTGACGTTCAGCTTCTTACCCCGCAGCCTGTCCTGAGCGGAAGATACGGCATGGCGCATAAACGAGTTATTAATCCCTTCATCCACCCTATCAAAAAATGGGTGATTTCCGATTTTCATCCCCATGTTTATGCCTCCCCTTCCTCGCGATGGTTCAGAATTTGTGCAATATGCATCACTTCGATTGGTTTCCCTCTGCGATCGATTCGACCCTTTATGTTCATTAAACACGCGTTATCGGCGCCAATTAAAATATCTGCATCTGTTTCCTCAACATGCCTGACTTTTTCATCAACCATTTGCCCGGAGATCGGACCCATTTTTACAGCAAATGTCCCGCCGAATCCGCAGCAATCATAACTATTAGACAGGGGAATAAGTTCTAGACCTTTGACATGTTTTAATAGTTTGAAAGGCGCTTCTTTTTCACCGAGAAGCCGGGTCATATGGCATGATGTGTGATAGGTGGCCCTGGCATTGTAACTTGCGCCAAGATCTTCTTTCCTAAGAACATTAACAATGAATTGTGTCAGTTCAAACGTTTTGGCAGCAACCTTTTCTGCACGGTTATGCCACACCGTATTTTCTTCAAATAGTCCAGGGTATTCCCGAACCATGGCAGCGCACGAACCTGATGGTGTCACCACATACTCGGAATCTTCGAAGCTTCGAATCATTTGTTTGGCTGCTTTAGCGGCATCCTCTTTGTAACCACTGTTATATGCCGGCTGCCCGCAGCACGTTTGTCCGGCTGGAAAGTCGATATCACAGCCTTCACGTTCCAGTATTTCAACAACGTCCTTACCCACATTTGGATAAAAGATTTCCCCAAGACAAGTGATGAACAGCGATACTTTCATTTTGCTCAGTCCCTTCTTCTGGCCAACCCACCGAACTAATACATCAGGTCATCTGATGACTTTGCTACCACTATTATAATGTAGTCATTCCTTAATTTAAAGAAGCATTTTCATCTGTTTCACCGAAATACGCCATCAGGACCTTTTCTACTTCAACCAAATGAGCCAACATCAGGTGCTGTGCTTTCGTTGCATCACGCCTTTCAATTGCTTCGAAAATACTTTTGTGCTCTTGATATAGACGTTCGGATGTTGTTTCTTTAGAATATATCCAGATGCGGCGGGTTTCTTTCATTGTTTCAGCCATTGTTTCTGATACACTGTTCATGAGATGAACCAATAGTTTATTGTGTGAGGCATTCGCAATCCCCATATGAAATGTCAAATCAGCCTTTTCCCCTAATTCCTGATCGCCGGAGGCCATTTTCATTTCACTAAGTGCTTCTTCAATTATATCAAGATCCTTTTCTTGCCAACTCGCAGAGGCGGAACCAGCGGCGCCAACCTCCAATATTTTCCGTATTTCCAGCAGGTCTTTAACATCCCCTTGATTCATTAAGACAGCTGTGGAAATAGATTGGGATAGAGCACCCGGGTCATATTCCTTAATATAAGTGCCTTCCCCTTGCTTCATCTCAACAAGTCCCATGGCTCTTAAAGCACTTAATGCCTCGCGGACAGCCGATCGTCCGACCTGAAAATTTTCAGCAAGCTGTTGAACCGAATCGAGCTTGTCGCCAGGTTTTAATGTGCCTTTTTTGATCATTTGTACCAGTTCATCTGCTACGACCTCATAAATTTTCTTACTTTTTATTTGTTTATATTGCAAACGGTTCACCCCATAAAAATGTTCTTTTTAACTATTTTACTGGAATGCCGTTAAAGGGACAAACAGATTGTGACTCATTTCATCAGTTATGGAATCATCCAGCTAAACACATAGGCCTGAAGAAATGTGATTAAACTTGCTATCGCTACAAAGAGCAAACTATGTTTTATAGTAAATCGAAAGAGGTTTCCTTCCTTTCCGATTAGACCTGTCGCAGCGGTCGCAACAGCGATCGATTGAGGTGAAATCATCTTCCCTGTTACACCTCCAGTCGAGTTAGCCGCTACCAAAAGCGTTGGATCTACACCTATCTGTTGTCCAGTTATTTTTTGTAAATTGGCAAACAGGGCATTTGATGAGGTGTCAGACCCCGTAAGAAAAACACCAAGCCAACCCAGAATAGGCGCAAATAGAGGAAACAATACACCTGTGGACGCAAGACCTAAGCCAAGGGTTGCACTCATCCCAGAATAATTCTCAATATAAGCAAACCCTAGAACAGAAACGATCATTAACAGCGGAAAACGCAGTTCTTTCAATGTTTCTATAAGTGTCTCAACCCACATTCGCCAAGTCATTTTAAGTATAAATTTACTAATCACCGCCGTGATTAAGATGGACGTCCCAGCAGCCGCCAAAATATCAAACTTATACACGGCGGCATAGGGTGTGACATGATCAACAATCGGCTGGGCTTTTTGCACCATGTTGTTTAGACCGATAACCGGAAGTTCTAAGGTAAAATAACTTAAAAGCTTTTTAACTGTTCCAAATCCTCCCCAAAGCCCTATAAAAATAATTAAAACGATAAAGGGGGACCAAGCTTTAAAAATTTCTAAAGATGTATACTTTTTATTCAAATCAAGGGCCGCAGCATGTTCGATTGCTGAAGTGCTTTCAACCGTCTTCCGGCTTTTTTCGTTCGCAAAGCGAAACGTCGTCTTAGGCTGCCAGAATTTTAAGAATACAGCAAGTGCAATAAGACTTACAATCGCTGAAGCCACATCAGGCAGTTCTGGTCCAAGAAAATTGGCGGTGAAATATTGAACAACGGCAAATGATACGCCGCAAACGAGGATAGCAGGCAGCACTTCAATTGTTTTCTTCCAGCCGGCCATTATTAATATAAGCCAAAACGGAACAAAAATTGAAAGCAGCGGGACCTGCCTTCCTATCATTTGGCTTAAAATGTCAGGATCGATTCCCGTGACTTGTCCGGCTGTAATGATGGGAATGCCAATACCCCCAAAAGCAACAGGTGCTGTATTCGCAATCAAACAAAGACCAGCAGCATAAAATGGATTAAACCCAAGCCCCGTTAGAAGCGCCCCTGCAATGGCAACGGGAGTCCCGTATCCCGCAGCACCTTCTAAAAATGCACCGAAGGAAAAAGCAATAAGCAAGGCTTGCAAGCGCCTGTCCTCCGTCAGCGAAGCAATTGAATTTTGGATCACTTTAAACTGACCGGACTTAACGGTTAATTTGTACAGAAAAACGGCTGTAACAATAATCCATCCGATCGGCCATAACCCTTCTAGAGCGCCGAAAACCGTCGCTTCAAATGCAAGTTTTACAGGCATTTTGTATACAACAACAGCCTCTATCACCGCGATTAATACTGTCAGCAATCCTGCATAATGACCCTTCATCTTTTTAATAGCAAGAGCCCAAAAAAAGAATAGAATCGGTATTAAAGCAACAACAAAAGATAAAGCCATGTTACCGAGCGGATTATAGATTTGTGTCCAGTGCAACTAAACCCCTTCTTTCATATAAAATATAAAAGCCAAACCTCCTTATCATATTATCCGGTCATCTGATGACCTGATTATATTAAATTATAGAAAAAGCGCTTTCAACATGCAATAGCAAATTGACAAATAATTTGATTCTTTTAATTTTGCAACATAAATCTTTTACATATTAAAATCAAACTTCCTTCTTATGGTTTTTTCCAACATAAAGCCTTAAACTAAAGTTATAAAGGGAGGCTGATTTCAATGCAACGCGTATGTGTCTTTGCTGGATCAAATGCCGGGCTGCAGCCGAAATATGGAGAAACGGCTGAATGGCTTGGAAAAGAACTAACCGATCGAGGGATTGACTTAGTTTACGGCGGCTCTAAAATGGGATTGATGGGACGTGTCGCCAACACTGTCTTAGAGCAAGGCGGAAAAGCGATTGGGGTGATGCCGACAGGGCTCTTCCGCAGCGAAATTGTGCATACCGAACTGACCGAATTTCATGAAGTGCCCGGCATGCATGAAAGGAAAGCAAAGATGGGTGAACTCTCGGATGCCTTTATCGCTTTGCCCGGAGGCTATGGAACGTTAGAGGAGGTAATGGAGGTCGTCAGCTGGGGTCAGCTTGGCATACATAATAAACCGATCGGTCTCCTGAATATTAACGGCTACTATGACCCGTTGGTGCAAATGATCAAAAATGGTGTCGATAGCGGCTTTATTCCCGCAACCCACGCACAGCTGCTGATATGCGAAAGCAAACCTGACCGTTTGATCACCTTGCTGCAAGATTATCAACCCCCGGCACCGACAAACAAATGGAGTGAGTTATAAAACAAAAAAAGATAGACCCGAATGAGAGGTCTATCTTTTCTGTCTTGTTTAAACTTCGGACTTGTCCAAATGCATTAATTTCTGAATTGGCTTGGAAAGGGCAAGCAGGATGATCCCTAGGATTATAACAGCGATAGCTGTATATTGGTAAAGCCCTAGATAACCAAGCTTCTGGGTCTCCTCAGCAATTTTACCCGCGATCATGTTGGCAACCGAGTTACTAATGAACCAAATCCCCATCATGAGCGATGCGATTTTTACCGGTGCCAATTTACTAACAGCCGATAAACCAACAGGTGACAAGCACAACTCACCAAGGGTGTGAAGCAAATAAGTGAAGACCATGAATAAAAGGTTCGCCTTAACAACGATGTGCGCTTCATCACTGCCAGTTTGCATAACAGCCGGTACGAGGACGAAAAATCCGAGGCCTAATAGAATTAATCCAAAAGCCATCTTGGTTGGCACACCGAAGTCGCCTCGTTTGGACTTTGCAAGCTTAACCCAAAGTGCAGACATGATCGGTGCTAAGATCAAGATAAACAGCGGGTTTAGTGATTGGAACCATGATGTCGGAACTATGAAACCATTCACGTCACGATCAATAAACTTTTGAGTGTACAGCGTAAATGAACTTCCTGCTTGTTCGAATCCAGCCCAGAAAGCAATGACAAAACAAGCCAAAATGAGAATGGAAACGACACGTCTCTTCTCTACTTTTGTTAAAGGTTTTGCCTTTTCAGTTTTCTTAGGTTTAACCTTTTCTTTGGCAGGCTTTGTTCCCGCGTCACCCAAAAACTTTTTGCCCAGTATATTAAAACCAAGCTGTCCAACGATCATACCAATTGATGATGCCAAGAACGCATATTTAAATCCGAAATGCTCGATTCCTCCAGTTGTTGAATGCGCCCAATGCTGATAAATCATCCCTGCAATCAATGGAGAAAAAAGTGCACCCAAGTTGATCCCCATATAGAAAATCGTAAAAGCTGAGTCTTTTCTAACATCGTTTTTACTGTATAATTCACCGACAAGTGTGGAAATGTTCGGCTTAAAGAATCCGTTTCCAATTATCAGTAAAATCAGACCGAGATAAACGCCCCATTGTGCATTGATCAAGAACAGTGAAAAGTCGCCGATCGCCATGGTCACGCCGCCGATTGTAATGGCTGTTCTCATACTGATAAAACGGTCGGTTAACCAGCCGCCAATAATCGGTGTCAAATATACCATACCGGTATAATAACCATAGAGCAATGATGCTTTCCCGGGATCCATTCCAAGACCGCCGCTGATTAGTGCCGTTGTCAGATAAAGAACTAAAACCGCTCTCATTCCATAGTAGCTATACCGTTCCCACATTTCTGTCACAAACAGCAAGTACAATCCTTTTGGATGTTTTAATTTACCTTGTCCATTTGCAGTTGCTACAGTATTCAAATAATTTCCCCCTCAAGTTGTCTAAGCTCGTTGTTTTTGGGCATTTTTTATTATAAAGGATTTTGTTCACGCTGTAGACACAAAAACGAAATGTTTTTATTTTATGAAGTGTTTAATTTATAGCAATAGTATTTTTCCTTTAAGGGCAAAAAGCAATAAAGGAAGCTTATGTACCAAGGGTTTAAACCCTATTTTTTTAAAATTTTATCTTCGCAATTTTTATCGTAAATTCAAATAAATCCCAATAAAAATTATAAAAAAATTGCCGAATGACAGCGCTTTTTTATTGAATAAAGATCGTCTACACTGGTATTATTATCAATTTTTTAGAGATTATCCATGTAAAAAACCTCCTTTTCAGGAGGCTTGCGGAATCAATAGGTTTGTTGTTTTAAAATTCCTTTTTCAAGTTTTTCAACCCTGGCCTGCAGATCAGAAATTTTTTGTTGCAAATCATTCATTTGATTCGCATCGTTAGTTTTAACCGGCGTTAACTCTTGACTTAGATTTCTCTTTTCTATGGTTAGTTGTTCTTCCTCCGCTTTTAATAAAGCTTCAACCTTTCTGAGTGAAGAAAACAACTCGGGAACATTTTGAATATCTAGCTCGCGGATTATATCATACGGCTCCTTAGACATGGTAAAATCATTTGTTTTACAATAAAAGTAAATCAACTTCACCAGCAAATCCTCATCTGGTGATAGAATATCAACGCTAAGCCCCCAATTAAGGCGGGATAAAAGTTTATCCTTCACCGGCGGGAAGTCTTCAACTCGGCGGTCACATGTTATGACAATTTGCTTTGTATCGCTATAAAGAGAGTTAAATGTGTGCAGGAACTCATCTAAAGTCTGTTCCTTGCCAAATAAATGCTCAAAATCATCAAAAAGCAAAACATCCGTATGGCGATATTTTGCTCTGAATTCGCTAATCGCACCTTTCGCAGTGCTTTCTATAAAATCGTTAGCGAACCCTTCGGCAGTGATGTATATGATTTTTGCCTTGGGGTTCTCCCCTTTTATTTTGTTACCGATGGCATGTAGCAGGTGTGTTTTGCCAAGACCCGTTTTACTATATATATACAATGGATTGTAAGCCCTGCCCGGCAGTAAAGCTGCCGCAGCGGCTGCGGAAAGGGCATATCGGTTTGAGCTCCCGACGAGAAAATTATCAAATGTAAATTTGGGATTAAGCTTGGTCAGTGGGAACTGTTCTTTTTTATCGATGTCATTTAGGGGCCGCTCAGCATTTTCCTTCATTACAAAGGAAATGTCATATGTAAGGCCAGTTAAATCATAGATGACCTTCTTGATGTCTGAAGCATAACGTGATTCCAACCAATCGCGTGAAAAGTCGTTATCAGCCTGAACAACGATATGATGATTCCCGGAAATTACTGCAGTGGTCGTCTTTAGCCATGTATTAAAGCTTGGTTTACTAATCCGCTCCTCCATAATATCCAATACCCGCTGCCACAAATTATCATAATTTTGACCCACTATCATGTCACCCTTCCATATGGATGTGAAAAACCTAACGTTCTATTTAATGATAGCAATTTCGGTGCATAAATCTAGAGAAACAGGTGTTTTGGAAAAATGTATTTGGGGGGATTAGGTTACAGGAAATATAAAAATGCAGCGTCAACTTACTTACATCCAATCTTTTGGGAAATACCAAAAATCGGACGCCCCTGCAATTCAATTATGCGAGCGCCCGTGACGAATATTTCGTATTGATTCAGTTCATTTGAACCATAATATCCGGCTTGTTTATTAAAATTGTTGTACCGGGATAACAATACCTTGACTGTTTATCCATTTTTGGCAAGTTCCAAAGCCCGCTTTAGAAAATCATCTTCTGATAATTTCCCTGACAGTTTTTCTTTAATTAATTTGGCGGCCTGGTTATTCAAATTAAGTCCTTCAATTGCTAAAGTCGCTTTCGCCTCTTGTATATAATGATTAATTTGCTTTTCATTATCAATGTAGGATTTACTATCGTGGTTGGACAATTTGTGTGACATAAACAACCACCTTCATTATCAATTTTTATATACATTATTATTAAAGATTATACTAATATTATACATTGTGCCGGATTAAATATAAAGTTTTTGATGCCTTTTTTAACATCACACAAGTTTGTATTTTTAAAAAGGCAAATCCTCATCTGAGACATCCAAATCTTTATCCTTGTTTTTATCTAAAGAACCATTGTCTTTATCATCACAATCCGCAAAGTCTTTCTCCCATTCTCTTATTTCTTTTTGCAGCTCTTCCTCAGCGCGTTTTTCTTCCCTTTCTATTTCTTCATGAGTTATTCCGAATGGTGCACCCCCTGGTGTGTAGCCTGCTATAAAGGCAAAAGTCTCATCGCTCCAATCATCATCCAGCAGGGCTTGTTTATGAGCATCTCTTCTTTCCTTCCGGAGTTGCCTTTCCCTTTGGCGTTCTGCCGTCGCACGTTTGACATATTCTTTTTGTTTAATGCTTACGGGATACCCAACCATTTCCAATTCTTTCAAAGCACATTCTAAATCAACCGCAAACCAATTTCGGTAGCCTTTAATAATATTTTTACCTTCATAGTTATCAACCCAAATCCTCGCTTGTTTTAATCTTGCCTCTCTCTTTAACCGTTTTCGCTTCGGTCCTAAGTCTTTATTCTTCTTTTTCTTTTTTCCCACTGCTAACCCTCACTCTAATATGTCTCTTCCGATTAATCGCCGCAGCAATCTCGAACCTTCGCGGCCTAGCTAATTCTCCCGGATGGCCCTTAAAGACTACAAAAGAACCAAGCCCCTCTTGATCCATCTTTGCCTCGATTAAGTCCAAAAGTGATGCCAAATCTTTAACGTTATTTAATACACTTTCCCGCTCTATATAATATAAAATCTCCGCGATCATTCGAGTCTGGCTCTCGTCCGCCAGCTGCTCAACTTGGCCCAGATTGATCGTATCTGATCCATATTGTATGGTGTGTTTGCCCCTCGTTTTCACACTGTTCTTTTTCCCTTTTCTGCTATCAAGGCTTCCGGGCATAATACAGCGGGAATTTATTCCCCCAAAGGAGCCGCCGCCCTCATTTTGCCTGTTAAAAACCATGTTTGCAGTGATCTCCTTTGCCTCTTTGGTTACGTCGAATGGGCTATAATTTTCCATCCTTATGACCTGATCTGCGACATCAAAATAGTCGCCTGTGCCGCCCATGACGAGAATCGTCGACACGCCATGGTTATTAAAAAGAGGTTTAATTTTATCGATGAAAGGTGTGATCGGCTCAGATGCTTTGGCAACGAGCGCCTGCATCCGGGCATCGCGGATCATAAAGTTCGTAGCGCATGTATCTTCATCCATGAGCAATGCATTTGCCCCTGCTTCCAATGCTTCAATGATGCCTGCTGCTTGTGATGTGCTGCCGCTGGCGTTTTCAGTTGAAAAACACGTCGTTTCTTTACCGAATGGTAAATTGGATATAAAGGGCGAGATATCGACGTGACTGACACTTCGTCCATCCTCCGCGCGAATTTTCACGGCAGAAGCATCCGTTATGACGAACTCCCTGCCGTCGCCCTCAATGTGGTCATAAATTCCCTTTTCAATGGCTTGCAATAGCGTGCTTTTCCCGTGAAAACCTCCGCCAACAACAAGTGTAATCCCTTTTTTAACAGCCATGCCGGATAATGGATTATCCCTGTGCGGGACAGGAATGCTAACCGTCTGTGTATCAGGACTCCTGAACGGGATCACTTTGCCCGATTTTAAAGGCCGTTCACTGACCCCGCTTTCCCTTGGCAAAATCGCATCATCCGCAATGAAAGCGAGAAGATCATTGGCTTTTATGTAGTCACGGATGGCTTCCTGCTGATCACAAAGCCTAACAACCTTATCTATATCATGTTGTTGCAAGGTAAAAACGGATTCGTCAACTATGGTTGGCAGTGATGTAAAAAACAGTTGTTCAGCCTGCTTCGCAAGTATGCGGCGTCCCCTTGCCGGCAAGCCGATTGATAAACAGATTGTAATGGCATCCTCTGAGATTGATACTGCACTTCTCTCAAGGACCTCTTGTCCAGAAGCATCAATCATAATCAATCCGCTTTTGCCGGTGCCGTGGGCGGATTGTGACTGTTTGCGGATCGCGCGATGGATAAAGCGGTTAACCAAATCCTCACAGCGGATTTTCCTTGGTTTGGTTTTAGTCCAGTCCGATGAGGCAAGGCTTGTTTTCGTTCTTGGTATCTCAAGTCGAATTTTACTTGGTGAAGCAAAAGGGTCACCTTGGACAGCGTCAATAGTCAGTCTATATTTTGAGAAGATGTACGAGCCTTTGATGTCTTTGTATGCTTTATAGCCTTTTCCATCGATACGATTTAAAATTGTTTTAAGTTTCTCCAAGGCAAACCCTCCAATTAAAATGGTAAAGCGTATACTAATGGTTTTTTACCGCTTGCTCCAATCTTTTCAATCCTTCAACTAATATCGAACGGGGACAAGCGAGATTAATTCGGGTGAACCCTGTTCCGCCTTGGCCAAAGATATACCCTTCATCAAAGGCAACTTTGGCTTTTTTAAGCATGAGTTCTTCCTGCTTCTTTTCCTCAAGATCTAATAGGCGACAATCAAGCCAGGCAAGGTATGTACCTTCCGGCTGGATGACTTTGATTTTTGGTATATTTTTACTTATATAATCGGTCATAAAGTCAAGGTTTTCTTTGACATAATCAATGC
Organism: Scopulibacillus darangshiensis; assembly: GCF_004341035.1. Taxonomy (GTDB): domain Bacteria; phylum Bacillota; class Bacilli; order Bacillales; family Sporolactobacillaceae; genus Scopulibacillus; species Scopulibacillus darangshiensis. The sequence goes on along the minus strand of NZ_SLXK01000003.1, from coordinate 149,903 downwards.
ACTGATCAAGCCATTCTTCCCCATATCGATAGGCTGCCTCTGCTGCAACCATGCCCATTGCGTTCGGCATTCCCAATGAATACTTTTCAAGCTGAGCTGTATATGTTTCGCGAAGTCCATCATTTGGGATGATAATATTTGACGTTTGCAAGCTGGCCAAGTTAAATGTTTTGCTTGGCGCGGTACAAACAATTGCGTTATTGGCAAACGCCTCAGAGATTGTCGCAAATGGGACATGCTGATGCTCTTTAAAAACAAGGTCAAAGTGAATTTCATCGGAAACGACGATGCCCCCATGCTTAAGACAGATCTCACCTAACCTTGTGAGCTCCTCCTTGGTCCAAACCCGGCCAACAGGGTTATGCGGGCTGCAAAGGATGAGAAGCTTGACGTCAGGGTCGAGCTTCCTCTCCAGATCATCGAAATCCATGGTATAACGGTTATCCTCAAATTTTAAAGGATTAAAAACAAGGTCGCGACCGTGCTTGAGCACTACTTTGGTGAAAGGATAATACACCGGCGGTTGAATAACAACTTTATCGCCTGGTTTGGTGAAAGCGTCGACTATTAGGCTAAGCCCAGTTACAACTCCGGGACTATGGCATAACCATTCTTTTTTCACATCCCATTGGTGTCGCTCTTTCATCCAGTCGACAACAGCATTTAAGTAAGACTCGGATCTTGTTGTATAACCGAAAATCCCGTGTTCAGCCCGATTTTTCAACGCTTCAACAACTTCATCAGGGATCCTAAAGTCCATATCCGCCACCCACATAGGCAATATGTCTTTATCACCAAATAAATTTTCCGTTTCATCCCATTTTACCGAAGCTGTATTGAAGCGTTCAGTTTCAATGTTAAAATCATACTTCATATGATTTAACCCCCCCTTAATTATTTTTATTATAAATCTTTCCATATAACGATGCCTAACAAAACAAACGATAGTTAAATGATGGGGCTTTCTTTTTTTTATGATGGACAGTACAAATAGCTCATATTCGTTACCGTCGGCGGCCATTTTACCGATCCACGGGCATCATTCGCCCTCTTTGAAGCCGGTGCATCTCTTTATGAATCCTTTAAATAACCTTTTTCAACAGCACTGTCGATAAGCGATGTGATGAACTGCCATAGAACTTCGGAGCCGTCTTGCACAGGTTTATTACGGTCAAACACTTGTTGTTTTGTGACGCCGTGTTTCTTCCAAGAAGCACCCTCAGTCATATAATTAAGTAAAATCGGTTCAAACCGATCCATGGCATTTGCATATTGCGACTCGATTGTTCTTCTATCCTCAAATTCCAACCATAACTCGTACATTTCCTCGCCCTGTTCCTTAGGCAGCATGCCAAAAAGGCGCTTAGCCGCCCGCTCCTCCCGCTCGCGCTTATCAGAGTACCCCGCTTCGTCGTATGCAAAGGTATCGCCTGCATCGATTTCAACGAGGTCATGAATGATTAGCATTTTCAACGTCTTAAGAAGATCAAGGTCCGGCTCGTTTGCATGCTCCTGTAAAATAAGAGCCATCATGGTTAAATGCCACGTGTGCTCGGCATCATTTTCCCGCCGTGAGCGATCAACTAATATTGATTGGCGATAGACTTCTTTTAGTTTATCAATTTCAACGATAAAATCGATTTGCTGTTTTAATCTTTCATTCATAAGTAAAGTCCTCCATAGTCTAGGTTGCTTTATGTTTAATAGCCTTCCATATAAAACGATATTCCATTTCCTAAAAAATCTTTCCAGGATTAAGGATATTCTCCGGATCGAGCGCTCGCTTTATCGATCCCATCACATCCACCGCCGCGCCATGCTCCATGCGCAGGAATTCTCTTTTTCCCATGCCAATGCCATGCTCACCGGTACAGGTGCCGCCTCGCTCCAATGCGTAGGCAACGATTTTGCGATTTAGATCCTTATAAGCAGCAACCTCCTCAGCATCATTTGGATCTATACCAATCAACACATGGAAGTTCCCGTCACCCACGTGACCGAAAACAGCGGCGGCTTGGAAGTGATACGTGTCAACGAGCCGACGGGTATCGGAAATCGCCTGGGATAATTCAGAAATTGGCACACACACATCTGATGACGTCAGCCGTTTGCCTGGTACAAGGTTGACAACGGAGAGTGCTGCTTCATGGCGAGCATGCCACAGAAGATTTCTGGCTTTTTCATCTGTTTCAAATTGAAATGTCACACAACCTGCCTCATCAATTATTTCTTTTGTAAAGCGGATGTCTTCCTCAACTGCAGCCTTGCTGCCGTCAAATTCGAGGAAAAGGGACGGCGATTCGATGTAATCCGTATCACTGAATTTATTAACCGCTTCGATGGTTTTTTCATCAACAAGCTCCATTCGTGCCACGCGAATTCCTGCTTTAAGGATATTCTCAGCTGCCTGGCTCGCCTCTTCAACCGTTTTAAAGACCGCCTTTCCAGCTTGGATCACCTCAGGTATGCCGGTGAGTTTCAGTGTGATTTCAGTAAAAACACCAAGCGTCCCTTCTGAACCGACGAACAAATCCTTCAAATCATAACCTGCTGATGTTTTGAATGACATACCGCCAGTCCGGATGATTTTTCCATCGGCAAGCACAACTTCGAGCCCCAGGACGTTTTGTCTCATCGCCCCATATTTGACGGTGTTTGTGCCGCTGGCATTCGTAGCGGCCATCCCACCCATAGAAGCATCGGCACCCGGATCAACCGGGAAAAATAAGCCGTATCTCTTCAAGTGTTTGTTCAATTGCCTTCTGGTTACGCCCGGCTCGACTTTGACAATAAAATCATCCGGTCTGACCTCAACAATCTTATTCATTTCCGTAAAATCCAGACTGATGCCGCCTTTAATAGGAATCGCATGGCCTTCGAGACTGCTTCCGGCTCCATAAGGAACGACCGGTATATTATTTTTATGGGCATAGACGACAACCTGCTGGACCTCTTCCATCGTTTTCGGGAAAACGACAAGATCGGGATTGGATGGCTGATGATATGTTAAATCTTGGCCGTGGTTGTTAATAACCGTTTCGTTAGCTGTCACTCTTGTGTCGTCTTTAATGATAGATCTTAAATCAGTAAGTAGCTGCATATCAATCTCTCCTTAGAAAATCGTACATTAAAATAACCCCCACTTAAAGTGTTCGATTTTTTAAAGGGATTGTCCTCCCTATACTTGTTTATAAAATACTTTCAAAGGATACGAACATATATTCTGTACATTTGATTAATAAAAGTGTAGAATATTCTTAAAAGGTTGTGGAGGAGTAAATTTAATGGAAAAAGAAGAAAGTCAGCCTTAGGACATAGAAGCGGTACTGAATCATTTTCATGTTCCTGGTATTGAAATAGCTGTTTTCCAAAAAGGCAAAATAGTGAGAAGCGAGGGCTACGGGGTGTTGGAAGCTGGGACACATCGTAAAGTTAATGCTAATACCCTCTTTCATGCCAGCCCAATAAGCAAGATGGTCTCAGCTATTGGTGTTCTTCGCCTAGTCCAGGAAGGTGTGTTGGGTCTAGATCAGGACCGAGTCTTTAGTCCCGGTCCTAGCCCCTTCTTTATTTAAACATCAAATACATCCTTTGAAACTGTAAAAGCGTCTAACGCCTCTTGATCAATCGCATAGCCAATGCCGGGTGTTTGCGGAACTTCTATAACGCCATCACGAACAATGACTTTAGGTTCAATGATGTCCCTTTCCCAATAGTGCGATGATCCCGCGGTATCACCCGGCAAGATGAATTGGGGTAATGAGGTCAGAGCGATATTGTGGGCCCGCCCTACACCGGCCTCAAGCATCCCACCGCACCAGACGGGCATGTCTTTAGTTCTGCAATAATCGTGAATCTGTTTGGCGACAGTCAAACCGCCGACCCGGCCTATTTTTACATTTATTATTTTACAGCTGCCAAGAGATATCGCGTGTTTGGCATCATCCAAAGAATGGATGCTTTCATCCAAACAAATTGGGGTCGTTAATGCCTTTTGCAATGCTGCATGATCGACAATGTCATCATGTAAAAGCGGCTGTTCTATCATCATTAGATTATAGTGATCCAACTGTTTTAGATGATCAATGTCTTTTAAAGTATAAGCTGAGTTGGCGTCCGCCATCAGCGGTGTTTCCGGAAAAGCCTCACGCACTCTTTTTATCACATTAACATCGAAGCCGGGCTTGATCTTTATTTTGATCCGCTTGAAACCTTTAGCGATCGCATCACCGACCTTTCCAAGCAACAAGCTAATATCTTTTTGGATGCCGATGCTGATACCGACGTCAATCTGCTTTTTCTCACCGCCCAAGGCTAGTGAAAGCGGCAGGCCTTGTTCCTTTGCATAAAGGTCCCAAATCGCTCCATCGAGAGCTGCCTTTGCCATATTGTTTCTCCGTATCGGGGAGAAACGTTCGCTCACCTCATCGGGATGTTCAAGCGGTCGTTTACGCAATAATGGTATCAGAAAATCCTTAATCACATGTTCATTTGTTTTGACCGTCTCTTCCGTATACCACGGAGCGGAAAACGCAACGGATTCTCCCCAGCCGCTTTGGCCTTCCTTGTTAACAGCTTCAACAATGAAAAATTCCTTGTCCTGCAGTGTTCCGAAACTTGTTGTAAAGGGGTTTTTCATCCGCATTTTAACTTTACGCAATATTATTTTTTCTAGTGGAATCACTGCCATAACTAGACTCCTATCATAAATTTAATTGTGACCTTTTAACAAAGAGATAATGGCATACATTCGGGTCTTGGCCCTTTAATATTTCAGCCGCAACAAAACCATTGGCTATCAACCGCTGGAAGTGAGCTCGGGTTTTCATTCGCCAGTCTTTCGCCAAATCCGGCGCTTCTTTTTTTATCTTTTGAAACATGGTGGGCAGCGGCACGAGCCATGAATCACTTTGGTCTAACGGGCCGCCGTCTCTATCATCCAGAGCGGGGAAGCCGGCCTGCTGTTTGAGCCCGGCAAGCAGTGGGGACTGGTCTTGAACCCTCCCCTTTTCACGTACGTGGGGGCTGTCAATCCACCACTCCACAAGAAAGCGGTCGGTCGGCAAGCCATTATTTAAAGCATCGTCCAATTCACCGTAGAGATTTTCTACGTATGATGCACCTATCCCATTCAGCTTGGTAAGATTAAGCGTAGCATTTACACTCTCCAGCGGATCAAACGTCCAGGTAATCAATTTATACCCTTGTGCCAGCGCTTCATCCCTTTGTCTAACCTTTAGAGCATAACCGATCCCCTGTCTTCTGTAGTCACTATGTATTCCTGTCGTATGGGAGCATAAATAGATCTTGCCGTTTTTAAATCCAGGGAACCCATAATTGAAACCGACCAGCCTGTCCCCATCATATCCGCCAAGTATGATCCCGCCATTTTTTGCTGCTGTCAGAGTCTGATGAACCGGTATAATGTCTGATTTCCAGACATGTTCCTCTAATTGCTTGACCGCTTCCAGTTCGGTGAGGTTGTTCAGTTTTTTAATTGTTATGTCCGCCATTTTATCCCTCCGTCCCATACTCGATCTTACCATTAATTTATCATAGTGATGTCGATAACACTATAGCTTGCGTCACTTCTTCAACCCTACAAGATCTCCTCGCAAAAAAAACCCAAGCCGAACGCCTAAGGGCGATTCGGCTGTAAATCCAAAGTCATTATAATAAACTCATTGCCTCGGCTGAGGAAGGGCTCACCTTCCTGTTTAAAACCTGCTTTCGTGTACAGCTTGATTGCGCGCTTGTTAAATGAAGCGACGCTAAGTCTGATTCCTTTCGGATTATACTCATTTTTTGCAATGTCCATGCCTGTTTGGAAAAAGGACAGCCCTAACCCCTTTCCGGTCAGTTCCGGCTTCATGCCGAGACCAATATCAATGACGTGTTCTCCCTGATACAGTCCTTCTTTTCTTCCCCCGGGCACTTGTGCATTAATGCCGAAACAGTAAAAGCCAATCAGCGCGTCATGTTCATCCCGTGCAGAGTAGCACGACCCATCCATAAATTCGTTGATTGTTTGGGCGCTGTCATCCAGGTCATAGAAATTATATGGTTCTTCGTAACGCCACTGGGTGAGTTCAAAGGCTTCCTCCAATGTCATCTTAGTAATTTTCATGATGTCCTCCTAAGTTGTATTCATCGGCTTGCTTCAATGCAACAATCTTTTAATGTTCACTTTCCGTCCCTCAATATTTAATTCATAAACATCCGGATTGGTTAACTTTTCCCAATCAGCAAATCCTAGGTCCTGATTAAAATGTTTTAAAATTAATGCCAAAAGGCAGCCATGGGTGACAACTGCTGCCGAGGATTCGGTGCGTCCCATAATGCTTTCAATAACAGCGACACCTCGACTCATCGCCTCCTGTGATGATTCACCGCCTGGATAACTTAAATTCAAATCAGTAAAGGTTGCTTTTAACCGCTCATACCAATCATCCAGAGGCTCATCCGCTAAGATTCGTTCAATCAACCGTTCATCGGCAACAACTGGGATACCGGCCTCCGTTGCAAACGGGGCGATGGTTTCCATCGCCCTCACATACGGACTGCTTACAATGTATTGAATATCTTTCGGTTTAAGAGCTTCTGCTAGTTCCTTTGCTTGCAGCTTTCCTTCTTCCGTTAAATCAGCCGTTTCCGCTTGACCATAAGCACGGCAATGTCTTATCAAATAGATCTTTTTCATATTATTCGGTCCCATCCCATTTTGTCATCCGATAATCAGCCACCTTATAGCCAAATGAGGCATAAAGCTTAACAGCAGCAAGATTATTGCTGGTACAGAAAACCTCTCTGCGGCTGATGCCTTCTTCCCGAAACCATGCTTCCCCTTCCTTTATCAATTGGGAAGATAGTCTCCTCCCTTGATAATTCGGATCAATGTATATTTCGTTAATCACGCCGCTAAGCTTGCCAGTATGCCAGTTCGGGCGAATTTCAACGTAAAGGAAACCAACGGGAACTTCTTCCGGGGCGTCAACCAAGACCCACATCCGGCAGCTTTTCTTGCTATACTTCTCTCGCAATTCCTTAGCGTATGAATCCGCTTCAGCCCTATCAACCAATGCCTGATCCGACTGCTCTTTATTATAAGGCTCACCGTTAATTTCCGCCCAAAGCCTAAAGTGCTCCTTCATTAATTCTAAATGAAAGTCGATCACTGTCTTTTCATCGGTTTCAGGAAAATAGTCTCTTAATGTTATGCTCATCTCTCATTCGCCGCCTTTATTTATATATGCTTTCAAGACCATTGGTTCATGACCGCCAATTGTCAATCCCGATTGGTATAATGGACCGATCGACGTCAAAACCAAAAATTTGAGAATAAAAATACAGTTCATTTTCCATCGACCGCTTGATATTTTCCCCTTTACGGAATCCGTGCCCCTCACCTTCAAACATGATTAAGGCAACAGGAACACCTTTTTCACGCAAAGCATCTGCCATTCGTTCAGCCTGATTTGCTGGCACTACCTTATCCTCAGTGCCTTGGAAGAAAATGACCGGACTTGAAAGTTTATCGGCCAAATGGATGGGTGAACGTTGCTTATAAATCTCTTGTTTTTCCGGATAAGGACCAATTAAGTTATCTAGATACCTAGATTCATATTTATGAGTATCTTTGGCCAGCAGCTCTAAATCACTGACACCAAAAAGACTCGCTCCCGCCTTAAAAAAGTCATAGAAGGTGAGCGCCGATAATGTTGTATAGCCGCCGGCACTGCCGCCCCGCACCGCTGTCCTATCCGGATCCGCTTTCCCCTGATCCACGAGATAACGGGCAGCATTGATGCAATCTTCAACATCGACAATGCCCCACTGGCCATTCAGACGCTCGCGATAAGCACGGCCATAGCCGGTACTCCCGCCATAATTGACATCCAGGACAGCAAATCCCCGGCTCGTCCAATATTGAAGTGCCAGACTTAAAGTAGATGCCGCCGCGGATGTGGGGCCTCCGTGACTATTTACTAAAAGCGGCGGCCGTTCACCCTCTTCTGCTCTATAATCTTTATTTTTCGGCGGATAATAGATGGCATGAGCAGTGAGACCATTTTCAGTTGGATATTCGATCATTTCGGGTACAGACAGGTAACCTTCACTAATAGTGACAGTGAACGAACGCTGCAGGATCGTTTGCTCCATTGTCGGCAGGCTAAGCGCTACGACTGCGTTGGATTCTATCGGCGAACCAGCAATAAATGCCGCCGTAGCACCGCTTATTCTTATGCTTCCTATAAAATTATAAGGAAGATCTATTGGTGACATCTCGCCATCGTCAATGGTCAAACGTCCCATTGACCATTTGCCGTTTTGTGTATAAGAACATAGGATTTCTTTGGCTGAAATAAAATCATATGAGGAGGTTCCTAGAGTGGACCTCGCCGTCCCAAACTCAGCCTCCATGCTTAGAATCGGCCTTATCTTTTCGTTATCATAGACATACAGGTTCCACCAGCCCGAACGATCTGATGCGAAATACAATTTGCCATTTGGCGACCATTTTGGCTGAATAATAGATTCTTCTTGTCCGCCGGCTGCCCGTTTGGCATTCCCCAAAGTACCATCATCATGGCAGGCTGCAACCCAACATTCCGTGCCATCCCAAGGCATATTCGGATGGTTCCATGTCAGCCATGTGAGCTTTGACCCGTCAGAATTAAGCCTTGGTGAGCCATAAAAATCATTCCCGGATAACAAAACGTGTACTTCCCCATCATCTATGCCTATCCTCACAATTTCATTCCTAGGCTCCCCATTTGAGGATGAATGGTCTTCGCGAACACAAATAACCTGATTTCTCTTTTTATCAAAAATACCATCGGCATATCTCATTTGTCCTACGGGTGTAATCGGTACTGGCTCCTGCCCCTTTGAAACCTTGTATAGCCGCTGATCCTCAAGATTTGAAAAATAAACCGTCTTGTCATTAACGAAAAAGTTGCCGCCGCCGTATTCATGGACCCTTGTCCGCACATTCCATGGTTTTGGCGTCACATCAGATTTAATACCATCTGCAGATTGATGGACAATGACACCCCGACCACCTTCAGAAGGCCGGAATTCTAACCAATAAATATCCTTCCCTTCAAGCTGAACCTCTGATAACATTACCGCATCGGAAACAATTAGATCTGTTGAAATTGGTGATTCCCATGACCCATAAGGCTTAATTTCAGGCATTATTAACACCCCTTCCCTTTCATTTCCTTTTGACAGATTACTGTTAATAAAATAATAAGTTCTTTAAAATAGGACTAAATTCCTTCACCAAACAAATGATGGGATAATTCAGTAAATTCCGTTACCTGGCATAGTGGTTTGCCATTAGGAATAGCCCTATAAAAAAGGGAAAAGTGAGGTGGACGTTCTTGGAGATTGAAATCGTTATAATATGCATGATCTGTGCTATATTTGTTGTCAGCTTATTTCATCATATACAAAAGAAAAGGACGAACCGAAAAAATCTCAGTTACGTCATATTCATCCCTATGCTCATATTCTCTCTTGTTCTTTTTCCCATCAGCTTTATTCTTGTTGGCGGCTGGCACGGGTTATTCTTGGCAGCAATTGGTGTCTATTTATTTTTCACATCTGTGAGCGCCCTTATTTTCGCCACGATACTGAAAATATTCTCTAACAGAAAAAGAAAATTATAATAAAAAATTGCCGATCAATGCCATAATAAAAGCAACTAGGGTGAACCCTATAAAAAAGTAACCAAGATACCGAATAGGTTTGGGTAATTTGTTGAGACTTGAATGTTCCGTTGGGTAGCCGTCAATTTTCGTTAAATGTTCCATTGCATCATTGAACGGCTTTTTTCGGTCCTCTTCATCCATAATAACACCCCTCAATCCTTTCATTCCTACTTCGCTCTAACGCCCTATATACCCTTTTTTTAAATCTTATGATGCTTCATTCAATCAGGCTTTTATAAATTTCCAGACATTTAACACTTTGTTTTTATTATAACAATTGATATAATCGTCTATAAAAAATCAGATAGAGCCGCGAGAAGGAGATGCTCACCATGAATCAAATGATCGAACGTGTTAAAACGAGTAGCCAAAAGGAAAAGCCATCTGTTGATGCCTTGGGATTCGGAAAGTACTTTTCGGATTATATGTTTACGATGGACTATGAGACAGAAAAAGGCTGGCACAGTCCAAAAATTACACCTTACGAACCTTTGGTGCTCGATCCGTCCGCTATGGTATTTCATTACGGGCAAGCTGTTTTTGAAGGGTTAAAAGCTTATAGAACAGATGATGGGAAGGCACTGTTATTCAGACCGCTTAAAAATATTAAGAGGCTTAATTTATCCTGTGAAAGAATGAGTATTCCTACCTTGGATGAGGATTTGGTAATGGATGCGATCCACCAATTGGTGGAATTAGAAAAAGATTGGATACCAAATGGTGAAGGAACTTCCCTTTATATCCGGCCATTTATCATTGCTACTGAACCGTATTTGGGGGTAAGACCTTCTCATTCCTATAAATTCATGGTCATTTTATCACCAGTTGGCGCTTATTATTCCGGCCAGTTAAATCCTGTTAAGATCTATGTAGAAGACTATTATGTCCGCGCGGTGCCAGGAGGAGTTGGCCATGTTAAAACATCCGGCAATTATGCGGCAAGTCTAAAAGCGCAAAATAATGCCGAAGAACTTGGCTTTGAGCAAGTGTTATGGCTTGACGCTAAGGAGAAAAAATATATCGAAGAAGTCGGCAGTATGAACATCTTCTTTAAAATAAATGGCGAGGTCATCACCCCTAAGCTAAATGGCAGCATTCTCAGCGGCATTACGAGAGACTCTGTGATTGAGCTGTTAAAACATTGGGATGTTCCTGTCCGCGAGGAACGCATTTCTCTGGAAGATATTTTTAAAGCTCACGCAAATGGTGATCTAGAAGAAGTGTTTGGTTCAGGTACCGCAGCTGTCATTTCACCTGTTGGCGAATTAAAATGGGGGAATGAAAGCATAACGGTTAATGACAATAAAATCGGCCAATTATCCTTTCAGATCTATGACACAATAACAAAAATCCAATTGGGGAGGGCTGATGATCCATTCAACTGGACATTTGAAGTTTAACGGGGCTTCACTATTATACGGATCTCCTTTACGCACCTCATAATGGGGTGCGCTATTTTTTTTCGATTCTTAAAACATTTTTCTTGTGTTTTTTATATTAGCCTTCTAAACTATTCTTATTGGCATCATGTAAAGGCAGAAGGAGGTTTGCAAATAATGAAATCAGAGCACGCTAATGACCAAATGCTTGGGGCGATTGCGACCATCGCTGCATATGTCCTTTGGGGCGTTATGCCGATTTATTGGAAATTAATTGATGGCGCTCCAGCAGGCGAGATCTTAGCCCAGCGTATTGTATGGTCCTTTATCTTTATGATTGTTATATTACTTTTCACAGGCAAATTAAAACGTTTTGCTTCAGAGCTTCGCGCGATGCTCTTAACACCCAAGAAGCTGTTGATCATATCCGCTGCTTCGGTTGTGATCAGCATCAATTGGTACACATATATATGGGCAGTTGGACATGACCATGTTGTTCAGGCAAGCCTTGGCTATTATATTAATCCTCTTGTCAGTGTCCTGCTAGGCATGATCTTTTTAAAGGAAAAATTATCATTTTGGCAAATCATATCTTTTGCGATTGCTTTCATCGGTGTGCTTGTCATGGCGTGGCACGTTGGAACAATGCCTTGGGTTGCACTGGTCCTTGCCATTAGCTTTGGCCTGTATGGCCTGTTAAAAAAACTTGTCCATCTGGGAGCCATGACTGGGCTGACGATCGAAACACTAGTCATCACACCGTTTGCTTTAATCTATTTACTTGGCTTTCAAGGCGGAAACACAAACTTCGGTCTTGCTGCACCCGGATTGTCCGCATTATTAATCGGGGCGGGTATTGTCACTGCTGTACCACTGCTTCTTTTTGCCAGCGGAGCTAATCGCATTCCGCTATCTATGATCGGCTTTTTCCAATATATCGCTCCAACACTGATGCTGATTCTCGGCACATTTGTGTACCATGAAACGTTTAATCAGGATCAACTTGCAGCCTTTGTTCTCATTTGGGCATCTCTCATCCTTTATTCCGTTTCCAAAACCAAATGGCTCGTTAATTTGGAAAACAAGTTACGCCACAAGCAAAAACCATGCGCGGAAAAAAATATATAGAGAAAGAAACGCGAAAGCCAAGAGGCTCTCGCGTTTTCTTTCCTGCCGCAGGCATGCTATTAGAAAATCGAATATAAAATGACAGCTAGAATCAAAGCCGCAGTCGGCAGGGCAACGCTTAAATAAAAGACCGGCTTATAAGAACGTTTGTGGGTTTCCCCGCAAATTGTCCTAATCGTTGTCACGATATAACCATTATGGGGCAAAGAATCCAATCCACCAGATGCTAATGTTGAAATACGATGCATGGCACCGGGATCCAGTCCTTTTGCCAAATAGATCGGCGCTAAGATCGGCAAGGCAATGCCAAGACCCCCGGATGCTGACCCAGTAATAGCACAAATAAGAGAAATACCGATGGCAAGGCCAACAAGAGGCGGACCGGGAATATCAACAAGAGAATCAACTATTGATTGAAAGGCCGGAACCTTGGCCGCGACACTTCCGAAACCCACTACTGCACAAGTGTTGGCTGCAGCCACTAATGCATTTTGCGAACCGCTGGCCAATGATGGCCAATAATGGGGGACAAATTTCAGATTTAACACCCAGGTTAATAAAATCCCCAGTAAAAGGGACACCATCGCAGCTGAGGTAGAAGAAAGCCATTGTGCAGTAATATTTAAAATTATAATAACCATAATCAATGGTAAGATCGATAGGAATGGATTCGGCAGCGGCGTCTTTTCTCCTGTATCTTCAACATTTGCCTTTTCACCTGCCGCTGATACTTCCTCCAATGATTCTTTTGATGAGCTAAGTGACCAATCAAACCCTTCCCCTTTGGCAACCGCCTTCTTCACCATATACCCAAGCCAAAAGCCGCCGGCAATTAAAATAAGAAAACCAATGATAAAGCCAATCGCGCCACCGCCGGTTGGTGTCGTATGAAAGAACTTGGTTGGGATTAAGTTCTGGATTTCGGGAGATCCCGGGGATGTCATTGTAAAAGAGACGGAACCGAATACAAGCGCTGCCGGGATAAACCGATGCGGTAAATTCGCCTTTTTAAACAATGACACGGCAATCGGATAAACCGAAAAACCGACGACAAACAAGCTTACACCGCCGTATGTCATGATGGCACAGGCAGCGACAACCGCAAAAACAGCACGGCCCGGCCCCATTCTTCTGCTAACCCAATCAGCGATCGAGTCGGCGGCTTTCGTATCCTGCATAACTTTGCCAAACACCGCTCCCAACAGGAAGATTAAGAACCATGAAGCGAAATAGCCGGTAAAACCGTCCATGTAATATTTAGCCATCGCCGTTTCTAAATTAAGTCCCCCTGTCACAGCAACGACCACAGAACAAATAATACCCGCGACAATAATGTTAATTCCCCGCATTGTCAGGTAAATGAGCAGTCCCAAGGAAACAATAAGACCTATTGCACTTAACATCCGTGTACCCCCTTAATGTTTTAAATACGCCTTGGATTCAAAAACATAATGATAGGCTTCTTTATAAAGGTTCATAATGTCTTCTTTTGTCGGCACTTTCGGATTATTAGCCGGGCTACCGCTGTCAATAGCATCACTTGCCATTTTGTCCAGTGACCCATAAAAACTTTTTTCATTAATCCCCCATGCTTTTAGGCTCGGAATATCTAACGCAAAACAAAGCTTTTTTACGTCATGAACAAATTTTTCTGCAAGCTCAAATTTTGAAAGCCCTTTCAAATCTTCATAAAGGAAGCGGCTAATGCCTGCTAATCGGTCAATACAACCCTCTTGGCTGTATGTGAGCACGATGGGAAGCAGCATGGCATTTGATATGCCATGAGGCACATGGAATAATGCACCGATCGGACGTGACATGCCATGGACTAAGCAAACGGATGAATTGGAGAATGCCATCCCAGCAAGCATGGCACCGTAGGCCATTCCTTCCCGGGCTCTAATATCTTCTCCATTGCTATAGGCGCTCTCGATATTCTCCATGATCACCTTAATGGCGGATAGAGCAATTTGATCTGTATATGGCTGATGCTGCCGGGAGAGGTAAGCTTCAATCGCATGGGTGAGTGCATCAATCCCAGTCGCTGATGTGACACCTTGTGGTGATGACAGTGTTAATTCCGGATCAACAATAGCTTTTTCTGGCAAAAATGCCGGCTGCTTGATCATCATTTTCGTATCTGTTTTGGTATTTGTTATCACCGTGACATCGGTTGCCTCAGATCCAGTACCGGCTGTCGTTGGAATGGCTATGATCGGGATTCCCCTCTTTTCAGCCACCCTCTTATTATTCATGTAATCACTGATCACAGCGCCGTTCGTTGCTAATATAGAGACAGCTTTAGCTGTATCTATGCAGCTGCCTCCACCTACTGCAACGAGCACATCGCAGTTTTCCTGCTTTAACAGCTCCAGAGCCTCGTAGACGAAGATGTCTGTCGGTTCTGAGCTAATATCCAAGTATTTAACATGCGCAAGTCCTGAACATTCAAGGTATTCTTCGCATTTTCGGACATACCCCAGCTTTTCCATCATGCGATCACTGATGATTAAAACTTTGTCCCCTAAACCTTTAGCTTCCGCACCCAAGTGTTGCAATGCCCCCGCACCGTAGAATGTTGCTTTCGGCATTTGCAGCTTATAGCTTGTCATAACTCTCCCCCTTTATTTGTGATTACGTTTGAACATGCAATTGCTATGCCAAAAGCAGTTATTGTATTTTTCCGAAGTCTCCCTCTCATTAGTGTAGAAAAAAGGCAACATTGTCGCTTTTAATGTCGCCTTTTTTCTACATAGTCATCATGCCTTTTTAACTTTTTATAAAGTGTTGACCGGTGAATGCCTAGAATAGCGGCTGCTTTTGATTTATTTCCGTTAACCCTGCCTAAGACCGTTTCGATCATAGCCTTTTCATTTTCCAATTTATCTTTTTTAAAATCAAGTGAACGATGGGCATCAGCCAATAAAGGGGGTTTTCGAAAGCCATACTGTTTTATATCATCAGGCAAATCGTCGAAATGGATCATGTCATCCTCAACCAGCGTTACCAGGCGTTCAGAGACATTAATAATTTCCCTGACATTTCCGGGCCAGTGATAACTGATCAATTTTTCTGCAGCAGGCTGGGTCAGGGACTTTGTTAGGAAGCCATATTCTTTGCAAAATTTATTAAGATAATGGGTAATTAGAATCGGTAAGTCCGCTTTTCTTTCACGAATGGGAGGGATATTGAGGTTAATCACATTCAGGCGGTAATACAGATCTTTGCGAAATGTTCCCTTGTTGACCATTTGTTCAAGATTCTGGTTTGTGGCAGCAATGATTCTGACATTAATTTTTTTCTTTTTATTGCTGCCGACTTTTTCAATTTCTTTCTCTTGTAGGACCCTTAAGATTTTCGTTTGCATATGAATTGGCATATCACCTATTTCATCTAAGAATAACGTCCCGTTATCCGCCTGTTCAAATTTACCTATTTTGCCGTTTCTTTTGGCTCCGGTAAATGCGCCTTCTTCGTAACCAAAGAGTTCAGACTCTAGCAGATTTTCTGGAATAGCAGCACAATTCACACTGGTAAAAGGACCATCAGCAAATGAGCTCAGTTGATAGATCGCTTTTGCAAACAGCTCCTTTCCCGTACCGCTTTCCCCAGTAATAAGAACTGTGGCCTTTGTTTTTGCTGCTCTTCTTGCCATGCTTTTACATTCAACTAATAGATTGCTTTCCCCAATAATCGGTTCAAATGTCAATGGGCTTTCATCCGGATCTTCATCACACCGATCCGGGCTGTTGGATGGCCTCACTAATTTACTCACATTATCCAAAATTTGATACAAATCTGATACACCTTCAAAGATATTAATCCCGATGGCGCCGCAAACTTCATTATTTTGGAACATTGGGATGCGATGAACAACCATCTTTTGCCCTTGTATCTCTTGAATTTTTTCTCTTTCTGCTATACCTGTCTGGACAGCTATATGCATTCGGGTGTTCTCAATAATATTTGTTACTGGCTGTCCGATAATATCTTTATCCTTTACCCCTAGAAAGTTTTTATATGCACGGTTCATTTTCGTTATTTTCGCCTCTTTATTTACAACAACAACACCCTCATATGTATTATCCAGAATAATCTCAAGAAGTTCGGAACATGAGAAATTGTCTCCGTTCATTTTCAAGTTATCCCCATCCTTTTTATTTTCATCACTCTATTTTAACATAAATCTAACTTTTCATACTTTTCAAACCGGTTGATAGTCAGATCGATGATTGAATAACGATGCATTTGTTTGGAAAAATAGCAATGAAAGGAGATTAGACTATGGGTGCCATACAAAGAAATGGTTATACATTCGATGTAGAATACAGTGTGATGCTGCAAAAGGCTGCTGTTCATGTCTATAAAAACGGGGTATTCATTAAGGAAATGCCATTTAAATTTACCGGAATGGATCCTGATCCGGAAAAAGTCGAAGAAGTGGTTAATGCTTTTTTTGACGGTCAATAGAAAACACGCCTGGATGTATTTTCCGGCGTGTTCCCGTCATTTTTATTCTTTGTTGGTTACTCCTGCGGAATCGAACGTTGCCATCCCGCTTAAAATATTCGTTGCAGCTTCTAGCAGCGGAAAAGCTAAAGCGGCACCGCTCCCTTCCCCCAATCTCATGCCGAGATCCAGCAAAGGCATTTTGCCTAGCATTTGAATGACTAAATCATGGCCGGGCTCTGTTGAAAGGTGCCCGATAATCATGTAATCAGCCGCCCCAGGCGAAATCCTTTCTGCAAGAGTCGCTGCTACCGTGCTGATAAAACCGTCTACAAGAATAGGGATGCGGTGAGCGGCTGCAGCAAGCATGGCACCAGCCATACCGCCAATTTCTAAACCTCCGATTTTTGCCAGCACATCAATTGGGTCGTCTGGATCCGGACTTCTCAATCTTATAGCTTTTTTTATAACTTGCTGTTTGTGCTTGATTTTCTCGGTATCAATGCCAGTGCCGGGTCCTGTTATCGTCTCAATCGGTTTTCCGCTTAAAACAGCCATGATCGCACTGCTGGATGTCGTATTGCCGATCCCCATTTCACCGGTAATAAGACATTTAATAGCATCATGACGGATCATCATTTCTGTTTCTTCCCTACCGATATTAAGGGCTTCAATCGCTTCTTCTCTTGTCATCGCGTCTTCAACACAAAAGTTGTTTGTCCCGCGTTTGATTTTTCGCGTGCTTAACTCTATACCATCAATGTCGGCTGCCACGCCAATGTCAACGATTTTCAAAGCAGCGCCGATCGACCGACTTAACACATTGATCGCCGCCCCGCCTGATAAGAAGTTCGTAACCATTTGCGCCGTCACTTCTTTTGGGTATGCTGAAACGCCTTCCGATGTACAGCCATGATCGGCGGCAAATACGATGACACCGGGCGGGGTGACAGCCGGAAACACTTGGCCGGTTATTTCTGCCAACTGTACAGCCAATTCTTCTAATCTTCCAAGACTGCCTTGCGGTTTTGTTAATGTCTGATGGTATTGCCGGACTTCTTCTCCTCTTTGTTTATCAAGCTTTTGTATCGTCATCATTCTTTTTCCTTCCGCTTTCCATCGCGAAAAACTTTGGCACTTCTGATATATTCCACGTCCTTTTGGCCGGCGCGATGATTCAGAACCCTGGCTAATGCAAAGAAGTAATCAGAAAGACGGTTAAGATAACGCTGTGCTAAAGGAGCGACATTATCGTCTTCCTTCACCAAGCTGACTACCAGGCGTTCAGCCCGCCTTGTGACAGTTCTCGCAATATGAATGGCAGCTGCCGCTTTCGTTCCTCCAGGTAAAATAAACCGTTCCAACTTTGGTGTTGACTCGGTATATTTATCTATCTTCTTTTCGAGATAATCAATCATCTCTTCTTGAAGTTTGTATGGCCGTTTGTGGGCTTTATTAGCCAAATCACCGCCACAATCAAACATTTCATGCTGAATTTTTTCCAAATCTTCAAGAATATCATGAAAAGTTTCTTGATCAAGCTCCGCCATCGCTTGGCCGACAAAACAGTTGGCTTCATCGACTGTACCATAAGCTTGGACACGGAGGTCATCCTTATCTACCCGTCCGCCGATAATGCTTGTTTGCCCTTTATCACCCGTTCTTGTGTAAATTCTCATGTTACTTCCCCTCCATTTTCAATGTGTTTGCTACCCCATACCAAATAACATCGACCCGCTTTGAGAAGTCTGTTATATCCTGATAGCACCAGCCAACATAATCTCGAAAACGTCTAAGTGAACGTTCAACAGGCACAACACCTTTTCCTACATCTGTTCCTATTATAACAATACGGCGTTGATTGTTCTCGATTTCCCAGCGCCGCCACATGTGAAAAACACTCCTCCACCTCTCACGGCAAAGATCATCATTCTTCTCTTGCGCAAGTAACTGCTGAATAAAGCGTTCCAAACCTTCAATGACCGTTATCGGTTGAAAGCCCTCTGTTTCGGCTAAGGTATCTAGCGTAGCAACCTTCCTATATGACAGGATGTCTGCCTTCAACGGGGGATAGGCTGACAGCCAAAGGCTATCTGATCGATTGGCCAACCCATAATGTCCGGTTACCCATTTGCGTTTGCCATTATAGGCACCGCCTGTAACGAAGTGCATCGCTTCCCCTCCACTATTTGCCTTCTTATGCCAAATAAATTGTAACCGGCGCCAGGCTCAACCTTCCATTCCCAAAAAGGTTTGCTTTCAGGTGCGAACGATTCAAGCAACACTCTGACCGGTCCGCCATGTGATATAATGACCAAATGCTTAATTTGGGTATCATTGAAGGCCTTTACAGCAAATTTCCAGCTTTCTATAACACGGCATTTGAATACTGAATAACGTTCACCGTTTGGCGGGTTTGTTTGGAGCGGATTTTCAAGCCAGGCCCGATACACATCCAAGTCCTTCAATTCTTCATATGTCTTCCCCTCCCAATCGCCAAAACTCATTTCTCGAAACCCGCGATCAATTGTTTTTGGTTGATGAGGGTAAATCAGAGCCGCTGACTCAAGACATCTGGCCAAATCACTGGAAATAACAGCATCAGCCGCGGGATAGCTTGCCAACCCTTTTCTCAAACGCTGTTTTCCTTCAGCACTAAGCGGCGCATTCATCCAGCCGATATAAGCCTTTTTCTTATTTTTTTCGGTTAAGCCGTGACGAAGACATGTAACAGCCACAAGATCATCCATAGCCACGTTTCCCCTCCTTCAACAGTCGCACCAAGTGTATCCCCCGTTATGCCACCGAATTGTTTGCTTATAAACCGGTGTGCAGCAAGTCCAAATATAACTGCTGCTGCCATTAGTACAACCACTTGAAAAACTAGGTGCTGCGAGCAGAGCATTGCTAAAATAAACAAAACGATCGCATAACCTAAATAAAAAAAGCTGTCACGTGCGGATATTGCCTTCTTAAAAAAGCTTGCCAGCCCATTTTTTTTTGCCGGCTCGGTAAATATCATCACATAACCCATCACAGTTCGAGATAAAAAGGGAATTAGGATAATAAGAGCTAAATCAGTAAGCTTAACATCATAGATTGTTTCACCAATGAGCAGAAATCGCCAAGCTAACATAAATAACAATGATAAGACGGCAAATGCTCCTACATGCGGATCCTTCATAATCTCAAGACGCTTGTTACGGTCACGAAAAGAAAAGTAGGCATCACTGCAATCCATCCAACCGTCAATATGCAGGCCTCCCGTTAAAGCAATGGATAGTGTCAATATTATTAGCGCCATAATCTGGCTAGAAAAAGGGGTGTATCCTTGCATGAGCCATAGGACTAAAGCTAAAATCAGGCCGAACCCCAATCCGATTAGCGGATAAACCCGGATACACCACCTCAGGCGGCCATTGTCAAGATCGATGTCTTTAGACACCGGGAAGATGGTGAAAAATTGCAATGCGAGCAGTAACCCATCCACGCTTTCCCTTAACTTCCGCATCGATGTTCGCGCTCCTTCTGCCAATCCTCCATCACCTTGACAACGTAATCAATATCAAGCGCCTGCCGGATCTGGCTTGCAAGTCTGTCATAACCAGCTTCGCGCTGATTTTGGACCGTCACTTGTTTTGGCGATATCCCCTTTTCCTTCCGTATGTTGTTCAGCCAATGATTTCGCCAATCATCATTATAAAAGAGGTCATGAAAATAGCTGCCTATTATTCGGCCATCACGGGCATAAGCTCCTTCCTCACTGCCGTCATTATGACATATAAAAGGTACGACACCCTGACAATTCTTATCAAACGATGTCGCCCCAAGGTGAATTTCGAACCCTTTAATAACGATCCCTTGCAAACCTGTCAGCGGATGAAGCTGACCTTTACTTTTAACTGTTGTTTTTTCAGCAAAAAAGGTTGTCGTCATCGGCAATAAGCCAAGTCCGCTGATTTCATTGCCGGCCAAACCCGTATCAGTTCCAGCTTTATCCGCTATTCTTTTGCTAAGCATCTGGTAGCCGCCGCAAAGGCCAATAATCCAACCGCCCTGATCCGCATAATGGATAATTCGGCGGTCTAGCTTGCGGGCTTTAAGCAAACGCAAATCATTAATAGTGCTCCTTGTCCCAGGGATAATCACCGCATCGGGATGTCCAAATTGATCTAACGTTTCCACAAAACGAACTGAAACTTCATCCTCATATAAGAAAGGTTCAATATCCGTAAAATTAGAAACGTGAGGCAATCTGATCACGGCGATGTCCAAAGGCTTTGAACCGGCCGTTTCAAATTTTGCGGTCATGGACAAGGCATCTTCGCCTTCAATTTTAAGATTGTCAAGATGCGGAACAACACCGACAATCTTAATCCCAGTCCGTTCCTCAAGCCAGGTCACGCCGCTTTCAAACAAAGCAATGTCTCCCCGAAACTTATTTATGATAATGCCTTTAACGCGCTCCCTATGCTCAGGCTGGAGCAATTCAAGTGTACCGACGATGCTTGCAAATACCCCGCCCCGTTCGATATCGGCGATGAGAAAAACAGGGACATCGGCCATTTCGGCAACCCTCATATTTACTAATTCGCGGTCATTCAAATTGATTTCCACAGGACTTCCCGCACCCTCAATGACGACTAAATCATAAGCTTGGCTAAGGATAGCAAGTGATTCATTGATCACCTCACATCCTTTTTGATAAAATCTGCTCCGGTAATCGCTTCCTGAATAGGTCTTAAATGATTTTCCAAGCAATACGACCTCAGATGTCTGATCACTTCTAGGTTTTAGCAAAATAGGATTCATATGTACCGTGGCCTTAATGCCGCAAGCCTCAGCTTGGACACCTTGGGCCCGGCCAATTTCTCTTGCATCATCCGTCACATAGGAGTTATTTGACATGTTTTGCGATTTAAAGGGGGCAACACGATAGCCGAGCTGGGATAAGATCCGGCAAAATGCCGTAGCCAAGACACTTTTTCCAACGTCTGAAGATGTTCCTTGCAGCATGATCCCTTTCATGGTTGTTCCTCCTTCCTTATGAATGGCGCTAACCTTTCATTTTCACGGGACAGCCATTTTCTATCAGAAAAGCTTGGTCACAAATCGAAACAAGCTGTTGATGCAGAAGCCCTAATAGCCTAAGGTAAACCGTGACGCCGTGATGGTTTGCAGGCGGGTCGAAGAATAGTTCATTCGAAACAATGATAAGCATTGAGCCATTCTCTTCAATTGCTTTTATACTATCCAAAATATCTGTGTACACATCTTTCTGGAAAGCTTCCCTTTTCCATTCGGTCTCGTCTAATCCAGGGTCGAAGAGTTGATTGCTTAACCATGTCGTTAAGCAATCAAGCAGGATAACATCATCTGAATTGAAGCGATTAGCCAATTCATTAAGCGCGCGCGGCTGTTCCCATGTTTGCCACTCCACTCCGCTATACTGTCGCAGTTCCCGGTGATGCCTAATTCTATCAGCCATTTCTTTGTCATTGTTTTCACTCGTTGCAATAAGATGCAAATGGTCAGAATCTGGAGCTGTCTGAACGGCAAGCTTTTCCGAAAAAGAACTTTTGCCGCTTCTTACCCCTCCGGTAACAAATATAAGTATTATGATCACACCCTTTTGTCTACGAAACTGTCATAGCGCCACTTCTCTAGAATGGCAAGCAATTGATCATTTTCTTCCTTCATTTTAATAGAAAATCTTAAATATTGATTATCCAAAGTGATGAAATTAGCTGTATGTCTAGGAATGACACCGTTTTTAATAAGATAGACAATTAAATGATCCAACCGCTGTTTTTTTCGGTCTCGAAAAAGAAAGTAATTGACCGAGCTGTCAGAGATGACATAATCAAGTTCCCTGAGGCGGGTTGTGACACGGTCTCTCTCTTGAGCTATATAATCCACTGTCGTTTTTCGGTGCTCTTGGTCTTGTATGCACATTTTGCCGATCGACTGTGCTAAGGCGTTAACACTCCACTGCGGCTGGCAGGCTTTAAGCTTATTAATAACTTGTTCATCAGCCAGGAGATAACCGAGCCTGATACCGGCAATGGCATACATTTTCGTCAAGGATCGAAGCACAATTAAATTTTTGTACAGTTTGACGAGCGGGGCAACTGTGATATCGTTCTCACAAAAATCGTAAAAGGCTTCGTCAATGATGACCATAACGCCAGCCTTCTGTGCTCCTTGAATAAGTTTTAAGATTTCGGAATAGGAATAGATGGCGCCTGTTGGATTATTGGGGTGACAAAGAAACAGTGCCCTCTTCCCTTGTAAATGTGGTAATATCAGATCAGCTCTTAATTGCCACCTCTCCTTTTCAGAGAGGGCAAAGGATTCAATCCGACAATGGAGTGATTTGCAAGATGATGCGTATTCAGAAAACGTGGGATCAACGACGAGAACCTCGCTCCCGGTTAAAAATCTTGCCAGCAGCTGGATCAGTTCTGCTGCCCCATTCCCCGCCAATATCTGTGTTGATTTCAACCCTGTTTCTTGAGATATCAGGTCCCTTAGCTCCCTAGCGTTTGGATCCGGGTATCCCGAAATGTGTTGATATAATTCATGCCACACTGTTTTAAGAATCGCGGGCGGACCCAATGGATTGATATTAACGCTAAAATCCAAAGCATGGTTTGTCTGTTCTAAGCCAAGCGCCTCCAAAAGGTGTGTTGGATTTGCGCCGTGTGCCGGCAGCTTCATTGCAGGACAACTCCCATCCAATTATAAATAAGCAGCGACAAACCAGTCATCACCCAAAGAAACATGACGAAAAAAATCGTTGTGCTATTCATAATCGCAATAGACTTAATAATATGTTCCTTTTGTAATGAAACAAGCTTTCTGCCCATAACAGCCCGGTTTGAGACAACCCCTTGGTAGCGATTTTCCCCTCCCAATTGGATGCCGAGAAGAGCGGCCACTGCCGTCTCTCCCCAGCCGCTGTTTGGACTTGGATGCTTCTTCGCATCCCTTTTTACAACCATCCAACACGCCTTGCGAGTTTGGCCTGCCGCCGGACGATTGACTATGACCATTAACAGACTTGTCACCCTGCTTGGAATCCAGTTGAGAATATCATCCATTTTGGCAGAGGCAAATCCAAATTGTTCGTACGTCTTATTTTTGTAGCCAACCATTGAGTCACACGTGTTAACAGCTCTATAGATCATCGCAAACGGACCCCCGCCGACCATGGCCCAGAACAGCGGTGCCGTGATGCCGTCACTTGTATTTTCAGCGACAGTTTCGATCGCACCCCGGGTAATTTCTTGCTCAGCAAGCCCTTCTGTATCTCTGCCAACTATCATACTTAAGTCCCTTCGAGCCTGATTTATCTCCCCGCGGGCGAGCGGTTTGTAAACGTTCAATGCTGCATCCTTCAATCCCTTTTGGGCAATGGTTGTTGCAATCATCACCGTTTCGATGATTATCCCAATCATGGGATGAATCCGGTAGGCAGCGGTTAATATGGCATAAGCTGCTATAAATACAATCAGAATTAAGATAGCGAGAAATAACATCCCTTTGATCTTCCTGCAGGCCCCTTTATTCCATTTCTGGTCAAACAAACTGATTATTTTGCCGATCAAAATCACTGGATGCGGCAGCCATTTTGGGTCGCCGATCATCTTGTCTAAAAGAACTGCAAATGTTGCGGCAATCACTGAATTTAACATAGCTTATTTTTTGAAAACGTCCGGGTAAACCGCCTCGGCCATTTTTTCTAATCCCTCGGCAAGCCTTGGGCCCGAACGAGAAACGAGATCTGATTCTACATTATATACCCTTTTATTTTTAACAGCGGAGACGCCGCTCCAACCGCTTCGGTTATAGACCTGCTTAACTGCGCCTTTAACATAATAACCATATGTCAGCACAATGACATCCGGATTGGCTTTTACAACCGATTCACCTGAATATTTCACCCAGCCTTTTTTTTCAGCTGCAATATTCTTGGCATTTATAATATCAAGCATTTCATCCATGAACGTCCCTGAGCCGGCTGTAAAAATATTTGGCGGAGCTGAGACTTCGATCCATACCTTTACACGATCCTGCTTCGGGATCTTATCAGCCTTCACTTTTATTTCTGCGACTTTTTCTTTCATGCCATCAATAATTTCTTTAGCCTTTTTTCCTGTTCCAGTTGCTTTGGCAATCAAATGAATAGATTTATAGACATCTGCAAATGATGCCGCATCATTAACCACGAGAACTTCAATGCCGGCTTGACGCAGTTGTTTCAACCCAGCACTTGAATTATGGGCATTAGAAGCAGTAGCCAGAACAAGATCCGGTTTTAAAGAAACGACCTTCTCAATATTAATATCCTTGCCGCCAACTTTTTCTTTGCTTGCCGCTGCTTTAGGATAATTATCATAATCGGACACACCGACAATTTTTTTACCAAGACCTAGGGCAAACGCTGTTTCAGTATTGCTGGGAATAAGGGAAACGATCCGTTTGGGTTTTTCTTTTATAGTAAGCTTTTTGCCGTTCGCATCCGTTACCGTCACCGGAAACTCTTGCTTGGATTGTTCGGCATGCTTCTGACTTTCGGCCTTTTTATCTGACTGGCCTTCTGTTTTTTGCCCCCCGCAAGCTGCAAGGACAAGGATAATTAGGAATATTGGCAGTAACCATAATCGTTTTTTCATGTGATAGCTCCTCATTATGAATATATGTTAAAATTTTGCAAATTAAAAAACATCCCCTTATAGGAGATGCTGGCCTGCGCAAATGTAAATACTGGGTCCTTTCCAGTAATATCCGTCCGCTGTACCACCTTCCTATCCTCGTAGGTTTTTGGCGTTTTCGAACAGGCAGGTCTCCTGACTCATGGTCATCACTTCCTACGCCTTCCCATACATTTAAAAAAATGACAGTGACGCTTTTTGGTAGGTTGCTCGCATTTACAGTGGCGGGACCGTGCCGGACTTTCACCGGGCTTCCCTTTTAATCAGCAAATATTACTTTGCTGAGCCTGTTCTCAAATCATTATTTCATTATATCTACTAAACTACTATACTTATTATAGGTTACAACACTTTAGTGAGCAATCTTTTTTTTTAGTGCCAGGCACGAAAAAGGAGGAATTGACATGACATTATCATTTGACCACCTTGTCCATATGACTGAAAGGCCGGAAAAAGCAGTACAAAAACTGCAAGCGCTCGGTTTCCATGCGTTGAACGGCGGCCGCCATCCTAATTGGGGGACATACAACGGCATCTGCCATTTTGATTTGTCCTATATTGAATGGATTGGTTTCGATAACAAGGACATTGCGGGCAGTGTTCAGGATAACACCCTTATCCAGCAACTGGTGGCCGAACAAGCGTCAGGGGAAGGCTTTTACCGGATCGCATTAAGGACCAATAATATGGCAAAAACAGCAGCTGAACTTAAAAGCAGGGGTCTCGTATGTCATGGACCTGTCGCTGGCAGCCGTAAGAAAAGTGATGGGACACTCTTAGAATGGACGATGCTTTTCATCGAAGATCCGGCATCCCCAGACCGATACAACTTGCCATTTATCATTGATTGGCAGCAGTCTGATCAAGACCGCAGAGCAGCTCTTAAATGCCAGGGCATACTTAAGCAACATGCTGCCCAAAGGGCATCACTGGAAAGGGTGGCTGTCGCTGTTCATGATTTGGAGAAGACCTTATCGAACTGGGAAAACTGGTTTGATTTACGTGTCACCCAAAAATGTAAAAACACCCTGCTCCAAGCTGAATGTGCCGAGGTCGATCTGGAAGGGACCCGCCTTATATTTTGCACGCCAATCGGTCCCGGAGTGGTTAAAGATGTCTTGCATACACGAGGGGAGCGTCCCTTTTTAGCCGCTGTTTCAGGGAATGGCCAAAAGCAAATAATAGAGGTCTTCGGCGCAACATATCAATTAAATATATAATCCCAAAATCGCATTTTAGAAGTTAGGATGTGACACTCGTGGACACGTTAGCTTTGGTATTGGTCCTGCTTTCGTCAATTATTCACGCAACATGGAATCTCATTTCCAAGAAAGCGGGCGGCGGTCATATCTTTATTTGGCTGCTGACTTTGATGGGCACGGTCATTTACACCCCCCTTGCCATTGGCTTAGTTATATGGACTAAGCCTCATTTCAGTACAATTGACTGGCTTTTTGTTACCATCGGAACGATCATTCACATTTTCTATTTTTTAACCTTGCAAAAAGGGTATGCTAAAAGTGACTTTTCAGTTGTCTATCCTATAGCAAGAGGCGTCGGACCGATGATCGCCACGGGTTTGGCTGTTATTTTTTACAATGAACGGCCTTCGCTGGTTGTTTTATCAGGCACTGTCATCATCGTGCTCTCCGTGTTTTTGATTTCCGGAGGCATGAATGTGATAAAAGGCCATGCCAACCTTACAGGTGTGGCCTATGGCTTATTAGTCAGTCTGTTTATCGGAATGTATACAGTTTGGGACAAATACGCCGTCAGCACCCTTCTCATCGCACCGCTCATTTACGATTATTTCAATACCCTTGGACAATTCATTCTTCTAACCCCTTCAGCATTATTGCAAAGAGATAAGATAAAGGCTGTGTGGCATCATTATAGGTGGCACGCACTTGGTGTCGGGACATTAAGTTCCTTAGCCTACATACTCGTTTTAACAGCGCTTGCGATAGCACCGGTCAGTCATATCGCTCCTATCAGAGAGGTTAGTATATTAATAGGTGTCATATTCGGGGTGGTCTTCCTTAAAGAAAGTGCAGGCAAAAAGCAAATTCTTTTTGCTAGTTTAATGGTCATTGGTGTCATTCTTGTGGCAACAGGTTGAAATTTTGATAAATGGCATCCAACCATTCACTTATAGTATGATATGATTGACTTTTGGAACATGGAAATGGAGGATTCACCATGCTTGACCAACAAATGGATTTACATGATTTACCCTCAGTAATCAAAGACCGGGTATTTAGTATAAATGAAGAGAACCGAAAAAAAACAGGTGCTGAAGACCTTGGTCTCATTGGCAATAAAGGCTACACCGCACCGGACGAAAAAATTATAACAGATGCTGCCATCGCCCTTTCCTTAGGGAAAAACGTGCTTTTGAAGGGACCCACCGGTTCAGGCAAAACCAAATTAGCTGAACATTTATCCTATCTTTTTCATCAGCCGATGCATTCTATCAACTGCTCTGTTGATTTGGATGCTGAAGCGCTTTTGGGCTATAAAACGCTGACTTACGATGAAGAAGGCAAAGCACATATCACCTTCGTCTCAGGACCGGTAGAGCTGGCAATGAAGAAGGGACACCTTCTCTATATTGACGAAATCAATATGGCCAAGGCCGAAACACTGCCCATTCTAAATGGGGCACTTGATTACAGAAGAATGGTTTTAAACCCTTTTACGGGTGAAACGGTAAGGGCGGAAAACGATTTTGGTGTGATCGCGGCGATTAATGAAGGTTATGTCGGCACCACTCCGTTGAACGAGGCATTGAAAAATCGCTTTGTTGTGATTGACGTCCCATATCTGCAGGGTGATGCCCTTAAGATGATGCTAAAATCCCAATCCCTGCTTGATGAAGAGGACCTTCTTGCTCAATTTGTGGCGCTCAGCCATGATTTGACATCAAAGGTAAAAGAAGGACAAATTTCTGAGGAAGGCGCCTCAACCCGATCTCTATTGGATGCTTGCGATTTATCTGTCTACATGCCGCCGCAGCGGGCGATCCGCCGGGCGATTGTTGATAAATTGGATGAGACCCGGGAAAAAGCGGCAGTTGCCAATATTAGTGAAACGATATTTGGGCGATGAGGATGTCTCATCCCCAGAATCGTTTAAAGGATGAAACCGAATGAAATTCCTTGATTTTATGGAAAAACGCGTCGATCCTTTTTTGAAAATAAAATTGACCGACTTGGCCAAAACTCTAGCTCATTCCAGTAGCTTGGAAGTCGATTTTGCGTTCCATTCCTACTATAAAAAGGATCAGGACCTTGTTACAGTCAGTCATTATTGGACACGCCTTCTTGACAATCATTCAATAGATGGCATGAAAAGTGATATTTATTTGCGTGCTTTCGGAAATGCCCATTTTACCGATTATCATATTGTGAATGATTATTTTGATAAGCTAAAACAAATGGTCACCCCCTCTTTTAGGAAGCAGCTGTTCTGTCTTTTAGAAGATATTAGAATTGAGGAAGCTGCTCTTGCGAAACGCCCAGGCATGATCCATGCTTTTCAGGCTAGACGTGATTTATTCCAAAGAAGGTTCCGTGAGCGCTATAACTATCATAAGGAACGCAAAGAATGGCTTGATGTTTTGTTTTGCGCGTTCTATCTTCAGCTGATAGAAAAACCCACGATCCTGCCCGGAGCAATCGCAAAGTACAAGCCAGCTATGAGGGAAGTCGCCCTTCATTGCCGGGAACTCCCTGACACAAAAGCGGTTGAAAAAGCTGTGCAGTTCTTTTGTGAAGAGCTTTCAGATGACTTTGGCGATATGACAGCATCCTACTTTACAATGCATGAAGAAAGTCATAATCAAGCTGATGACAAATCTCCTAGTCAGAAGAAAAATGAACTGGCGAGTACAACGTCTAAAGAAACGGAAGACAAAGAAGAAAAGGATGCGCATGAGGAAAAAATGCCAACATGGCAGCAAGAACAGGAGCAAGAAGGTGACAGTATGCTGCAGTTCGACCTTGATGAAGGGACGAAAACAGATTTGATCGGTGAAGGGGAAAGACAAGGAGATTCCGGTGATCAAGCTTTTGCGGGTGTACAAGGGGCATCCCGTGATTCCGACGGGAAGAATTATGATGATCAGGAAGGGTTGGATAGCGGTGACAAACCCATTGCCAAATTATCATCATCCCAAAGCTTGGGTGACGCAAACCGCCGTGCAAAAGCCATTATGAAACCACGGAGGAAACCCACTCCTGAAGAAATTGATGTCTATAAGGCCATCAAAGCAGACATTTTACCTGTCCAAAAGCCGCTACAGCAGTCAATCAAGAAAGCGATTGAGCAAAAGCACACCGCCCCGAGGACAGATCTGCATTTTGGCCGCTTAAATAAAAAATTGCTGAGAGTTCTTACGGATGACAACCCCCGCCTTTTTTATAAAAAGGAGGAGGAATCGAATCAATGGGATGCCGCCTTTTCCCTGCTTGTCGATTGTTCGGCATCAATGTTTGATAAAATGGATGAAACAAAAGCCGGTCTGACATTGTTTCATGAGACACTCCGATCTCTCAATATTCCCCATTCTGTTACAGGATTTTGGGAGGATGCCCTGTCTGCCGATGATCAAGAACAACCCAACACATTTTACCAAGTCATCAGCTATGATCGTTCCCTGATTCCAGGACAAGGGCCACACATGATGCAACTGGAACCGGAGGAAGATAACCGTGACGGATTTGCCATTAGGCTTGCTGTCAGGGCACTAGTCCGAAGGCAGGAAAAGCGCAAGGTTCTGCTTATTTTTACCGATGGTGAACCTTCAGCCTTTTCATACAGCGAAAACGGTATAGTCGATACACATGAAGCGGTCATTGAGGCAAGAAGAAGAGGCATTGAAGTGATCGGTGTCTTTTTATCAAATGGCGAGCCGCAGGAGAGAGAGAAAGAAACAATGGCCACGATTTATGGAAATCAAAGCCTGGTGATCCCAACCATCGCGGATATCCCTAGCTATATCACACCATTGTTGAAGAAACTGCTGCTGAAAAGCCTTTAATGGTTGCCTAACCTAAAGAAAACTTGCCGATTGGCAAGCCTTTAATAGGCGTAGCCAAAGGCTTAGTTGCCCTTATGTGCGTCAGAAAGTTATACTTTCTGATTAACTAAAAAAACCCAGAAGCGGGTTCTCCCCCGGCTTCTGGGTCTTTCTTTATACTTTAAGAATGTTTAAGTTCGCTAAAGCAAAAAAGCGGAATAAAGTATAAGGGCAACTAAGGCTTTCGCCATTAAAGCTTGGCGATAAGCCAAGTTTTCTTTATGTTTGAATCGCTTTTTCAGGTTCCTTTTTGGTCAAATATGCCTTAGCAAAGAGTGTTTGTCCAATCAGGAACAGGCCGCCAACAGACCAATATAACGGCAGGGCAGCAGGCGCATTAATAGATACAAACAAAATCATGATCGGTGAAATCAAGCCCATCCATTTCATCGATTGTGCCTGTGCTTTGGGCATATTAGACTGCTGCACTTTAAATTGCAGATAGTATATAATACCTGCCACAATCGCCAAAATAATATTGGGATGTCCCAAATTAAACCATAGGAATGTATGGGACGCTATCTCCTTAGACCCACGAATGGCGTAATAGAAGCCCATGAGTATCGGCATTTGAATCAAGATCGGCAGGCAACCGAAAGATAACGGACTCATATTGTGCTTCTTATAAAGCTCAAGCATTTCTTGTTGCATTTTCCTTTGAACCGCGGGATCCTTTTCTTCCTTCATGCGTTTCTTAATCTCATCCATTTCCGGCTTGATGAGGTCCATCTTCACTCTCATCTGCTGTTGATTCTTATATTGCTTCAGCATAAATGGTGAAAGGATCAGGCGAATCACCAGCGTGATGATAATAATTGCCATACCATAGCTGCCATCAAAGAATGATGCGGTAAGGTGAATCAGACTTGCAAAGGGTTCAACAAAATAGTGATGGAAAAAACCTATCATAATCGTCCTCCTCAAAATAATGTTTGCATTTTATGAGATATTGAGGAGGAAATGATGATCGTCCGAATCGTCGCCAGGACTTACCTTTCTTTTTATATATTGCGAAATCCAATCCCGGACCGAGTTATTTGTGGCGATGTGATTTTGCGCGTCCAGTCTGGCACTATATTTTGCATCAACAAACTTAGGATGCCTCAGGGAATCTGAATCATAATATTTGAACAGAAAGGTCCATGTCACGCTTAATGACAAGCTGAAAAACAACGTCAATGTCAAGGTGTAAAATGCGGGATCATTTGGTATGTTAAACAGCGCTTCAAGCATGGCAGCCACCTCCTGTTGTTAATAAGTATTTCTTCTAGCATTCTTTTACAATTTTAAACAATAAATGCTTCTTACATCATAACAGGTTTTCTTGATTAACTCAATTATTCCTACGGGGTGCCCTCCCCTTTATCACCCTTTGCCGATGGGTTCCGGGCATCCTAATGGTGAGAATTAAAATCAACAAACTTGCGGCTAGGCAGATATAAGCGATGATATGCAAATGACTGCTGTTAATTTTCTCACTAAAAAAGATGCCAATTAAGCTCGAGGAAAGGATGGTCCCCATATAACGGCTCGTCATAAACAGCCCCGAAGCCGAACCGGTTTCTTCAGCCTTAACAAAAGAGTAGAGCGCTGTCTGCATGGATATGTTGTTAAAGCCATTA
Organism: Scopulibacillus darangshiensis; assembly: GCF_004341035.1. Lineage (GTDB taxonomy): Bacteria > Bacillota > Bacilli > Bacillales > Sporolactobacillaceae > Scopulibacillus > Scopulibacillus darangshiensis. The sequence goes on along the minus strand of NZ_SLXK01000003.1, from coordinate 117,812 downwards.
CTGATGCCAAAGACAGATAAAACAACAATCATCCACCAAATCGATGTGTCATCATGAACAGTCAGAAGCATGGCCGTCCCAGCTAAAATGGTGACAGCTCCGACCAAAAGCGGCGGTTTTGAACCGCTCCTGTCGATCCACTGGCCGGCTGCTGGTGAAATCACGACGCCAAATCCCGCAACCGCAAGCATAATTAGCCCTGTATCCCTTTCATTATAATGCTGAGCTTGCTGAAGGAAGGTGGGGATCCCAAAGAAAATCGTGTAAAAAATTAAGTTTACCAGGATAAATTGCAAATAGATAAACGAGACGTTAACGTTCGCTTTTAATGAAGAAAGGTCAATAAAAGGCTCCTTCCGCCTCTTTTCATAAAAATAAAAGCAAATGACGGCGACAATCGCGACAAGAAGCGTCCACCAGCGGATATGTCCCGAAAATGAAAGCAAGAACAACAGAATCATCACAATGCTGACAATGAATAAAGCGATGCCTCCGAAGTCGATTCTTTTCAGCTCTATATGAACCCTTCGACCACCTGGCAAAACAAAAATGGATAACAAAAACGATGCAATAATAAACGGAAAGTTGATAAAAAAGATCGCTTGCCAATCCCAAGAGTGGATTAAGAAGCCGCCAATTGACGGACCAAAAGCAGCCGATGTTGATGAAAAAACAGCCAGCACCGAAAGCGCCTTCGCCTGATGCTTTGTAATACTTGCTCGGATCATCGCCATACCGCTTGGAAAAAGGGCCGAGCTTCCTACAGCTTGTAGCATTCGAAAGACAAGCAGCAATCCGTAGCTTGGCGACATAGGGGCAAAGACTGATGCTGCAGCAACGAGAATTAATCCCATTAGGAATAGACGCTTATAGCCAAACATATCGCCTAGCTTCCCCATGACGGGTTGTGCAACCGCGCTCGCCAAATAAAATGTGGAGATCAGCCAGGATAAGTCAGTAAAATCCAAATTAAAATCCTCTTGCATTCTTGTCAAAGCTACTGCAATCATTGATGAATTCAGCGGATTCAAAAGTGTTCCAAGAGCTACCGTCACGATAAGCAGCCAAGGTTTTTTCAGTGTCTGAGTCATAAATATAAAACCACCCGAGTCATAAAATAAAGGCCGAATGAAAATCTAGTTAGTATTCTCATCATATAGGAAAAGTGAACAGTAAGGAAAGGGTGACGAATAACCAAAAAAAAGCCACCCTCATGAAGGACATTTCCCGCGATTTCCGAACACGTTTTGTCTTTCATCGCCTTCATGAAAGACATTTCCCACAATTTCCGGGTGCGTTTTGTCTTTCATCGCCCTTTTACGAAGACGTTTCCTCTCCTCTTTTTATCCATTTGTTCTTCCAGACCAGTTATCCGTTTTTATTTCCATAATTGCACAAATAACAAAAAAAACAGAACGCTATCTATCCGCCGTTCTGTTTTTTGTGTGCCATATTTTTATTCAGCGAGTCCTGTGCTCCTAAGTTTCGAATCGATCGCTTCAAGCGCTTCTTCCGCATCACTGCCTTCAGTGATAATCTTGATGTCTGCACCTTGGCGAACACCCATTGCCATAACGCCCATTATTGATTTTAAATTTGCTTTGCGGCCGTTATATTCGAGTTGAATATCAGCCTGGAACTTGCTTGCCTCACTAACGAGCAGGGTTGCCGGTCTCGCGTGAATCCCAGTTTCATCGACGACTTTAAATGTCTTTTCCGCCATAGCCATCATTCTCCTTTTTGTTTGTAAGTATTTCCTTAAATTATTATCTTATTTTAAGACAAAATCAAGTTTTGTTTTTCTTTTTAAGGGTATTGACATTTACAATATTTTAATTAATAATGATAATCGTTATCAATTAAAAGCAAAGGTGGCGATCTCAAATGGGTAAATGGTTGAAAGATAATATTTATGCTTCATGCATACTGGCGGTCCTTCGCCTATACATAGGATATCAGTGGATACAAGCCGGGTTAGGTAAATTAAGCGGCGGGTTTGATGCAGGCGGTTTCTTGCATGGGGCAGTCACACAAGCAACAGGGGAACACCCGTCCGTCCAAACATGGTGGGCTGAATTTCTAAATGGATTCGCCCTTCCGAACATTGGCCTGTTCAATGTATTGGTTCCTTGGGGTGAATTTCTAGTGGGGCTCGGTCTTGTTCTAGGCACATTTACGACCTTGTCCGCTTTCTTAGGGCTCGCTATGAACTTTGCTTATATGTTTTCCGGTGCGACCAGTACAAATCCTCAAATGGTTATTTTTGAATTAATTATTATAATTGCCGGCTTTAATTCCGCTAGAATTGGTTTAGATCGCTGGATCATGCCATTTTTGAGAATGAGGGTATTTTCAAAAAATGAACAGCAAATGCAGAAAAATACTGTCGCCTGAAAAAGGGGCCAGGGCCTGGCCCCTATTTTTATATCAAATAGCGGACTGCTGCCTCACTTATGACGGAAACACCTGTCATGAGGGCCTTTTCTTCAAAAATAACACGGGAATTGTGCAAAGGGAACTTTGACGCTTCGGTCTCGTTATGTGTTCCTAACCGAAAGAGGACACCTGGTTTATTTTCAGCATAAAATGAAAAATCTTCACTGCCTAACGAAGGGTTTTCAAGATACACTAAGCGGTCTTTCCCGAGTATGTTCGTAACGACATCGTCAATTAGTGCTACCATATTGTCATCGCTGATTAACGGCGGGGTTGCAGACGTATAACTAACGTCCGCTGCACCGTTCATACTTTCCGCTGCTTTAGTGACAATCCGCTTTATCATGCCTGGCATTTTTTTCTGAAGCTCAGGGTTGACGGTTCTAATCATTCCTGTAAGTTTGACTTCTGATGGAATAACATTCGGTGCTGTGCCACCTGAAATCTGTCCAATCGTTAAAACAGCTGGATCTGTGGGTGCGACCTCTCTTGAAATAACAGTTTGAAGGATTGACACTATGTGCCCGGCAATGACAATCGGGTCAACACATTGTTCGGGGTGGGCGGCGTGTCCAGCTTTTCCTTTTATGTCAATCTCAATAAAATCAGCAGCCGCTGTGATCGGCCCTTTTCTTACCCCGATCATACCCGCTGGCAATTCCGGCCAACAGTGCAAGGCGATGATCGCATCCACCGCAGGATTTTCAAGGACGCCGGCCTCGATCATTTTCTTTGCCCCTGTTAATTTCTCCTCCCCGGGTTGGAAAATTAGCTTTACCGCACCGTGAATTTTTTCCTTATTCTCGTTTAAAAAAAGGGCGGCCCCAAGCAAAATGGCCATATGGAAATCATGGCCGCATGCATGCATCACACCGGAGTTTGCGGATGCGAAGTCCAATCCAGTTTGTTCCTCTATAGGAAGCGCGTCCATATCCGCCCGCAGCGCGATGGTTTTACCGGGAGCATGCCCCTTAATTAAGCCGACCACACCTGTTCCTGCCACATGCCGCTCCACTTCAATTCCTGCGTCTTCCAATATTTCAGCAACATATTCGGATGTTTTGTATTCGGAAAAGCTTAATTCTGGATGGCGGTGAAGATGCCTCCTGAATGCCATGACTTTTTTCACTAACGCCTCTTTTTCCTTTTGTTCTTTGTCCCCTAAAATTTGCGACATTTTCTATCCCCCATGCTTCTCAAAGAATAATTTTATAACATTCCTGTCTTAATTCCCTGTGTTCTTTTTTCCATATGTCGGCTGTTCCTCGGCATCTTCATCATCCAATATGTCAAGCAAGCCAAATTCCTCTTCCATTGGAAGTAAACGATGCCGCCCCACAAAATAGTAGTAGCCGATAGCGAAAGCGAAAATGATCGCCACAATGGCTAGTAACGGGACATTCAGGCTGAATAACGGCAGGGATTCCGGCAAAATGCTGTAATAGACAACACAAAATAACGAGATCGCACCCATCACAATGGCGATGCCGGGGACCCATGGATAAGAGACTTTAAACGGTCTGTTAAGATTAGGTTCTTTCCGTCTTAAAATAAACAATGACACGAGTGTTAAACAATACATCATCGCGGCGCCAAAAACGGCAAGTATTATTAATTGGCTGGCAAAAGTGGCATTAGCCGCTGCAATAACCCCGATTGCACCGGGAACAACCAATCCCCATGTCGGTACATGGCGTTTTGACAATTTGGATAAAAACTTTGGCAGATAACCTGCGCGGGAAAGGGCGAATGTTTGCCGTGAATAGCCGATTATAATCCCATGCAAACTAGCAATTAAACCGGCAAGACCGATAAAGGCAACTAATTTTGGAAGAATGCTTGAATCGCCGTAGACTGATGTTAGAGCTTCCGGAAGCGGATTGTCAGAAGGCTTGCCAATTCCCCCTCCTAGACCGGCGGTAATGATTAATGTCCCTACCGTGCATAGGGCAAGAGTCGATATCCCGGCAATAAATCCTTTCGGGATGTCCTTTTGCGGATTCTTCACTTCTTCAGCGGCCATTGCTCCGCCTTCTATCGCAAGATAAAACCAAATCGCAAACGGAATCGCCATGAACATGCCCGTCAACCCGTGTGGCAGCGCGTTGTCATTGATAATGTACTCAAGCTTTATATGAGAAACCCCTGCCCCGTAGTAAATAGCAAGTCCAGTCAACGCCAATATCGTTGCTACCATTTCAATTAAGGCAGCTCCCTTTACTCCAACCATGTTAATCAGGATGAAAAAGATAAAAACAAGAACTGTTGCATAGACAGGGTTCACCGCCGGAAACAAAAAGTTAAGGTAGGCACCAGTGGAAACCGCGATTGCAGGAGGAGCAAACACAAACTCAATCAGTACGGCGATGCCGGTCATAAATCCGGCAAACGGCCCCATTGCCCGCCTTGCATACGCTGATGGCCCTCCTGCATGAGGAATCGATGTTGAAAGTTCGGCATAACTGAACATAAACGCCGTATAAAATATTGTCATGAACAAAGCTGCCAAAATTAACCCAATAACGCCCCCTTCCTCAAACCCATAATTCCAGCCAAAATATTGCCCGGATATCACCATGCCAACGGAAATCGCCCATAAGTGAATCGGCTTTAACGCCCTCTGCAGTCCCTGGTTTTCACCTTGATTTGCACTCACTTGAATCACACTCCTCATTGGTTTTAGGAATCGAACAACTTACTTGTCCGATTCCTTCCTAATATTAAAAATAGTTGGCCGTAATGCCGCCATCGACATTTAAAATCGCACCATTTGTCCAATCTGATTCATTTGAGGCTAAATACATGGCACAATAGACGATATCCTCCGGCTTTCCAAACCGTCCGCTTGGCTGGCGGCCTAACCGCACTTTCTTCGCTTCCTCATCTTTGACAAGCCATTCCATTAATAGTGGTGTTTCAATCGGCCCTGGGCAAATCGCATTTGTTCTGATTCCTTTCGGACGGAACTGGATCGCAAGCGATTTTGTCAGTGACACAACGGCCCCCTTTGATGCGGTATACGCATCTTGGGGAACACTGCAGCCCATTTGCGCGACAAAGGATGCAATGTTAATAATTGACCCCGATTCCCTTTTCAGCATTTCGGGTATGACAAATTTGGATGCGAGAAAGATCCCTTTGACATTAACATCCATGACTTTATTCCAAACATCGACGGATGTATCAATGACAGAATGGTCTTCTTCAATCATGATGCCGGCATTGTTGTACAATGTATCGATTTGTCCATACTCCCGGACTGTCCCCGCCACGGCTCGTTTGACGCTTTCCTCATCCGTGACATTGCACCCGAAAAAGGCTGCTTCGCCTCCCGCTTTCTTAATTTCTTCGGCAGTCGCCTGTCCCCGCTCTTCATTCAACTCAAATACGGCAATTTTCCCGCCTTCTTTAGCAAACATTTTTGCCGCTATTTTCCCCATTCCACCGCCGGCTCCTGTAATAACACATACCTTATCTGCTAATCTCATTGTTTTTTTCCTCCTTGGTGTTTTAGCTGTTAATCTATTTAAAAGTGAATTAACCTTGCTCGAAATAACGTTTTCTTTCCCATTCAGTGACAACACCGTCATACATTTGCTGCTCCAGAACGGCAGCATGAAGGTAATGTTCATAGATGTCTTCACCTAAGACCGTTTTAACCATATCACTTTCTTTAAAGCATTGAATGGCTTCATAAAGTGAACCTGGAATCTTTGGCACATCAAGCTCATAAGCATTGCCTTGGCACTCATCAGCTAGCTCAAGTCCTTGTTCGATGCCGTATAGACCGGATGCAATCAGCGCTGTGTAAGCTAGATATGGATTAACATCCGCTCCCGGAATCCGTGTTTCAAGTCTTAAGCTTTTCTTGTCGCCCACGATTCTGTATCCCGCCGACCTGTTGTCATGGCTCCAAGCGATGTTCACCGGTGCCCAACTTTCGGTTCGGAACCGTTTGTATGAATTGATATGCGGTGCAAAAAATAAGGCAAAGTCCCTCGTGTATGCCAGCACCCCTGCCAAGAATGAACGCATCTTTTGGGACATGTGATCGTCCGCCTCATTCGAATCATAAAAAAGGTTGTTTTCCTCATCTGTATCCCAAAGGCTGATATGGATGTGGCCGCTTGACCCTGTCCACTCATGATCCGGCTTCGCCATAAACGTCACTGAAAGCCCGTCTTGAATCGCAATTTCCTTCATGCCGTGTTTGAACATGATGTGATTGTCGGCAGCGGTAAGCGCTTGACCATAGCGAAGATTGATTTCATGCTGGCCTGAATAAGCTTCCCCTTTCGAAGATTCGACCGGCAGACCGCAAGCAGCCATTTCTCGTCTGATTTTTTGATAAAACGGTTCATTCCTTGTCCCTTGCAGCAAATTATAATCTTCATTATAGTGACCAGCTAGCTTCATATTTTGGTAGCCTTTTTCGTGAATCGACTCGAACGGCTCGTTAAACATGTAAAATTCCAGCTCACTCGCCATCATAAAACTGTAGCCTCTTTCTTCAGCTCTTTTTAATTGGCTTTTTAATAGATTTCGAGGCACAACCGATACCGATGCCCCGGTTCCTGCATCTTCCACATTACAAAACACAAGCGCCGATTTGTCGAGCCATGGGACGATGCGCAGGGTCGACCAATCAGGAACGGCTGTCCAGTCACCGTACCCTTTTGCCCAGTTGACCGCTTTAAACCCAGGCGGTGTATTCATGTCAAAATCTGTGCCAAGCAAATAATTGCAAAAATGTGTGCCCTTATCAATCTGATTTTCAAGACAGTACTCAGCAGTCAGCCGCTTGCCCATCAATCGCCCTTGCATGTCACAAAAGGCAAAAATGACAGTGTCGATCTGACCCGACTTCAAATCATCAAGCAATTGTTCTTTAGAAATCAACCCGGCCTCTTTACGACGGTGTCCTGCGGTCCATCCAGCAAGATTTTCTTGTTCAATCATTTCTGACTCCCCCTCTATTAGTCTTCAAGCGTTAACGAAATATATTTCACTTCGAGAAATTCATCGAGCCCATAATGGCCCCCTTCTCTTCCCATCCCGCTTTCCTTAATCCCGCCAAACGGTGCTTGCGGAACGCTAAGCTGTGTACCATTAACCCCAACCATGCCAACGTCAAGTCCTTCTGCCATCCGATAGACCCGGTTAATGTCTTTCGTAAAGAAATAGGCCGCGAGCCCGCATTGGTTTTGTCTTGAAAATTGCAGAACACCTTTCTCATCTTTGAAAGTCAAAATCGGTGCTACCGGACCGAAAATTTCCTCCTTCGTCATTGCCATATCAAGAGTGACGTTTGTAAGGACAGTCGGCGCATAAAAAGCTCCGCTTGAGTACATGCCATCTTTTAATCTTGATCCGCCGACAAGCACGTCCGCTCCTTTTTGCCTTGCATCATTAACTAATTGTTCAACGTTGAGGACGGCATCATCGGATACTAGCGGACCAAGTTGAACAGGGTCTTTCCCATTGCCAACTTCAAGCTCTTGAACGCGAGACACGATTTTTTCCGTTAAAGCGGTTTGAATATCTTGATGGGCAAAGATAACGTTGATCCCGTTGCACATCTGACCGCAATTTTCGAATTTATTTCCGACAATCGCTTCGGCCGCCTTATCAAGATCGGCATCCGGGAAGACAATGACTGGTGCATTGCCGCCAAGTTCAAGGGAAATGCGCTTTACTTGATCAGCTGCTTGCCTCATCAATTGTTTGCCAATGTGCGTCGAACCGGTAAATGATATTTTCCGGACCCGCTCATCTTCAAAAAGGGTTTTACCAATGACTCTTGGATTTCCTGTCACAATGTTGACAACCCCGCCCGGAATACCTGTTGCAAGCAGCTGTTCAATCATTGCTATAGCAATTCTTGGCGTTTGCGAGGCTGGCTTCAACACGACGGTACATCCGGAGGCTAGGGCCGGTGCCGCTTTCCTTGCAATCATTGCACCGGGGAAATTCCAAGGCGTGATCATTCCACATACGCCGACGGGTTGGCGAAACACCATAATCCGCTGTTCTTCACTCGAACCCTGGATAACGTCCCCGTAAATGCGCTTTCCTTCTTCGGCATACCAGCGAATAAATTCCGCCGAGCCTTCGATTTCCCCTTTAGCTTCCGATAAGGGCTTGCCTTGTTCTTCCGTCAAAATTAAGGCAAGCTGATCCCGGTTTTCTTCCAGGTTATCTGCCCATTTCAATAAATAGCCCGACCGTTCTTTAGCTGTGAGCTTGCTCCATGTTGCAAACGCCGCGGACGCAGCATCGACAGCAAGTCTCGTTTCCTTCTCACCTCCGCTTGGCACGTGATCAATCACTTCACCGCTCGCAGGATTGATGACTTCAAACGTCTCTTCCAAGCTCACTTTCTCACCATTAATCCACATATGATTTAATGTTTGCAGCAAAGGTCTTCCCTCCTGTTTTTTGATACAAAAAACGCCCTAGCCGTGCGGGTTGCTTATGCACAGCTAAGGCGCCATTGCCTTCCTTTAATTCACTTGTTTTTGGGATTCGTATTTCTTTATGATCGTTTTTGCTACTTTTTCCAGCGATATCTGGTTATTCATACTAATTGTTCTCATTTTTTGATAGGCGCGATCTTCATCCCAGGACTTTTCTTTCATTAATATGCCTTTCGCCCGCTCAACCACTTTCCGTGATTGGAGCTTGCCGTTCAGGGCCACGATTTTCGATTCACATTCCCGAACATAACTTGCCTGCGATAAAGCCACTTCAACAGCCGGGATCAAATTGGCTTCAGAAACTGGCTTTACCAAATAACCAACAATGTTTTTCTGTTTGGCTTTTGCAATGAATTCCCTTTGACTGTACGCTGTAAGCATCAAGATCGGGATGTTCTGAGAAGCTGTGATAATTTGGCTTGCCTTTAACCCATTTAACTTAGGCATTTTGATATCCATAATGATTAAGTCAGGCTTAAGTTTGTAGGCAAGTTCAATGGCCTTCTCACCATTGCCCGCTTCCCCGACAACATCATACCCGGCATCTTCTAATAAACTCTTGACATCCAAACGAAGGATCACTTCATCTTCAACTAAGACTATTCGAGCTGTCATGTTGGTATCACCTCTTGGACCGGAAAACGAACGGACGCTCTCGTTCCAATTTCCGCTTTCGCTATCGAAAAATCACCTTCAAGATCATGATTGGCAATGGCTTGGACGATTGTTAAGCCAAGTGTTGGTTTGTCACAAGGATTGAAACCAATCCCATTATCTTCAATGACCATCTCCATCTGATCATCAAAAGGGTGAAAGTGAACAACGACTTTTCCTTCCCCATAGCCGTTGAATGCATGTTTGACGCAATTTTGGACTAATTCATTAAAAATTAAGGCAAGGGACACCGCTTTGTCCGACTTTAATGTTAAAGAATTGCCGCCAAATGCCATGGAAATCCGTGAACTTGAATCACTCTTATTTCGAATCAGCATACGCCCAATCCGCTTAAATAGGTGATGGATGTCAATAGCTTCAAATTTCTCCGCCGCCAATAATTCCTCATGAACCGCAGCGATGCTTAGAATCCGATTTAAGCTTTCCTGAAAATAACCTTGACTTTCTTTAGGGACATTTCGTTTTTGCAATCGCAACAAGCTTGCCACGGTTTGAAGATTGTTTTTAATGCGATGATGCATTTCCTTTATAACCGCTGATTTAACCATTAATTCCCTTTCCTTATTTCGCAGCTCAGTCAAATCCCTCAGAATTAATAGAATACCTTGGTTCTTCTGAAGATGGATCCGCTTCACTTCAAAAACGTTTTTATCAATGGCGACTTCCTTTAATGACACTTCCTTCTTTGAAAATGTGATGTTGTTCAAGAAAGGGAAAATGTCAGTGATCGTCCGGCCTGCCAGCAGGTCAACTCCTGCCATTTCAGCGGCAAGCTGAAGCCCCCTTGCATTGGCATATACAACATGCCGGTCTTGATCAAGAAGAAACAATGATTCCTGAATGGTGTTCGAAATAATCGAATCCGTATCCGTTAAACCAAGCAGGGTGTCACTCAATTTCTCCGTAGTCTGAGACAGCGCTTTCATTTTGTTTTCGTGATAAATTTGCTCGCTCATATCCTGCTCTAAGATAAGTGAGCCAATAATGTCATTCTGTTGATTTTTAATCGGCACTACACTTTGCTTAACGACTTTCCCTTCTTGAGTGATCGCCCGTTTGCGTGTGGCCGGCTTCCCGGTATTATGCGTATAGGCAACAGCCGGTTCAAACGATTCATACGCAAATTTTCCGACCACCGGTTCTTTATAAAGGGTTGGCACTGTTTGCGGCGCCGCTTCGGCTACAACAATCGCATGCTGTCCTTCCTTTAAGGGACAATCAATAAACAAATTTGCCTGGGCCAGATCAGCGGTATGCTGCAATGTTTCCGACATCTCACAAATCATTGCAATATCGGTTCGTGACAATGCCGTGTGTTCTTGACACAATGCTTCGATGGGATTCATGGATGTCTCTTCTCCCTCTTTGGAGATTTGGAATAAAGGCAAAAAAGGAGCCACACCCTATACAAACATATAGGAATGAATAGCCCCTTTGCTTATTCGTTATTTACTTTATATTCAGTTTATATCATGTTTTCCATTTTGTCAATATTCAAATAAAGATAACCTCAAATTCCTGTCATGCTCCGTCAGCTTTTATTGTTGGATCGGGATTAAATCACATTTTTATTTTGACACCAATTCTTCAGAAAAGACGACTTGCCCATCAACCATTGTAAAAACAGGTTTCACGTCCAAGATATCTTCTTCAGGGACTTTAAAAAGATTGCGATCGAGGACGGTAATATCAGCCAGTTTGCCAGCTTCGAGTGTTCCTAATTCATTTTCTCTGAAAGTCGCAAAGGCTGAACCATGCGTATAAGCATGCAAAGCCTCTGACAGCGTGATCCTTTCTTCAGGATGCCATACATCTGAACCGCTGCTGTCAATTCTTGTAACGGCGCGGTAGATTTGCTGCATGGGGTTTAAGATATCAATTGGAAAATCGGTCCCAAAAGCGAGTTTGGCTCCTGACTTTTTCAAGGTATTGATGACAAAGACATATTTTTCGCGTTGATCACCGATCTTTGAAGTGTAAACACCACGTTCAGATAAAGCAAAATGGTCAGGCTGCATCGAAGCGACAACACCTAATTCCTTAAAGCGTGATATGTCATCTGGATGAATCACTTCCACATGTTCAATAGAGTGACGCGAATCTCTTGGACCATTATTTTTCTGCGCTGTTTCAAATGCATCCAAAGCTAAATGAATGGCTCCGTCACCAATGGCGTGGAAGCGAATACTGAATCCTTCTTTATCCGCTTCAGCAGCCCATTTTTTAATGGTATCTGGAGAAAAGGTCGGTTCCCCTTGCTTTTCGGGATGATCGGCATATGGCTCAAGCATGTAAGCCGTATAACTGGTAATAACGCCGTCAATAAATTGCTTAAGCCCGGAAACACGTAACTTCTCAGAATCATATTGCTCACGTAACTGTTTGGCTTTTTTCAAATCACCATCAAGTGGTGGATAGAGATGAATCCGAACCGTTAATTGCTCCTTTTCTTCAAACTCTCTGAACAGCTCGAAATCCTGAAGTTTTTTATTTGTATTTGTGCCAAACAAATCATTCACGGACGTTACACCGAATCGTGCCGCTTCCTTCAAAAAACGCTGCATCAGTTTTTCCTTCTTTGCCTTTGGTAAATCAAAAGCTTTGTTGGTTGCAAGCCCCGATGCACCCTCAATCAATATACCGGTAGGCTCACCGTTTACCCCCTTTTCAATTGAACCAAACGGCGGATCTTCTGTATCGCGAGTGATGCCCGCAACTTCTAATGCTTTACTGTTTGCCCACGTATAATGACCCTCGGCATGAAATAAAAGGACAGGTCGATCCGGTATGATCCGATCGATCGACGAACGACTCGGGAATCGCTTGTCATCCCAATAACTAGAGTCCCATTGAAAACCTATGATCCATGGATCATCCGGTCTTGCTTTTGCATAATCATGAACCATATCCACAGCCTCTTCTTCAGAACGGGCGTCAAAAAGATTAACGCTGTCCATCGCAAGAGCTCCCATCATAATGTGCAGATGGTTGTCATGAAATCCCGGCATGATTAATTTATCGCCAAAGTCGTGAATGACAGTATCTTGTCCAATATATTGTTTTAAATCATGTTCTTCACCCACCGCTATGATTCTGTTATCGCGAATGGCGATAAGGGCAGGTTCCGGTATGTTTTTGCAACCGGTGAAGACAGTTTTACTAGATAGAACAACATCAGCCTTTTTAATAGTCATTACTTTTCATCTCCTTAATTTATGCCTGTTCTGTTTCCTCGAAGCGTAGTTCTGGAGGAGGCTGCCTGAACAGTTTAGTTAAGTACAATAGGTAAATAACTCCAGCGGCAAGCCAAGTGCTTCCCAAAATCATGGAATGATTGTCTAATTGCAGCCAAAGTACGGCAGTGAAAAAGGCGCCGATTAATGGTATAACAAGGTACATTATAGTACCCTTAGGTGATCGCTGGCGCTTTTTTATATAATAATGAACGATGACTGCAAGATTTACGAAAGTGAAGGCGAACAGCCCACCATAGTTAATAAAAGACAATGCTGTCACAATGTTTAAGAACAATGCGGATAATGCAATGCAGCCAATGATTAAAATGTTGAAAACCGGGGTATGGAATTTTGGCGAAAGATAGCCAAAGATTTTCTTTGGAAGGACACCTTCACGCCCCATGACGTACAATATGCGGGCACCGCTGCCGCACGATGCTGTTGCTGAAGCAAACCCGGCAGTAAAACTTACCGCGGTAAAGCAGCTTGTCAAAAAACTTCCGCCGATATAGGCAAAAATCTCCATATGGGCTGATTGCGGATCTTTGAAATGCAGTCCTGGAAAGACGGTCTGTAGAAAATAGGTCGTTATAACATACAATACACCGCCGGAAAAAACGATAATGTAAATCGCTTTCGGTAACGTTCTCCTTGCATGTTTGGTTTCTTCAGACAAAGTCGTTATAGCATCAAACCCCAAAAAGGTAAAGCATAAAATAGGCACTGTTGATATGATTGACGATAATTTAACATCAGGATCATAGAAAGGCAGGATTGAGAAAACTGTCCCGGCCCCTTTTCCCTCTAATAATCCCTTAATAGATATGAAGAAAAACAACAAGAATGACGCCAACTGTAATATTAGAAAATAGGTATTAAAGTTTGCCGCTATTTTGATGCCAAGAACATTAACAACGGCAATCACTAAAATGAACGAGATAACCCAGATTGACAGCGGTACAGCAGGGAAGTAAGCGTGCCCAACAATGCCAACGAGCAAGGCGCTGATCATTGGGCTAAGAACATAATCAATAAGAATGGTCCAGCCAATCAAAAAACCAAGGTTCGGATGGATAGCTTTCTGTGTAAAGGTATAGGCTGACCCCGCCGAAGGAAATTCCTTCACCATTTGTCCATAGCTATAAGCAGTAAAAAGCATGATGATCATAGCTATGATATACGCTGTCGGCATCATGCCTTGCGTTTTTTCAACAGCTACCCCGTAAGTTGAAAAAACAGTAGTAGGTGCCATAAATGCAAGCCCGTATAACGTGACATGTCTTAGACCCAGAGACCGTTTCAAACCAGATTTTTGTTCCATGTAAAACCCCCATTCGTGGTATTGATTTCCTCACTCCCAACAGTTGCAAGAATTGTGCCAAAATTCAACCCGGTTATTTCAATAGATTCGCTCTTGAATTTTTGGCTTTTTATGCGAATGTGCATCGATTATGCTGTTCTGGGTAGTATTCGGTGTTGATTTTAAAAAGAATGACAAGGCTTTCCTGAGGGGTTACTAGGAAAACCTTGTCACCTTTTATCTGTTCACAAGGAGGTATTACCCAGATGAACGACCTTTCACATGACCTTTTATCGATTTTGGGCGTTCATCACTCTTATGAACGACCTCAACTACGACTTTTTATCGACTTCGGGCGTTCATCACTCTTATGAACGACCTCAACTCCGACTTTTTATCGATTTCGGGCGTTCATCACCCTTATGAACGACCTCAACTCCGATTTTTTATCGATTTCGGGAGTTCATCACCCTTATGAACGACCTCAACTACGACTTTTTATCGATTTCGGGCGTTCATCACCCGGATGAAAACACTTTTCCTCGTTCATTCAACAATTTGATGTCTTCATCAGGTCTGGTTTAAACCCCAGAACGTTATACTCCCAAATGATTTGTTGTTCATGCGGATCAACTTCAGAAAGGTCATCATAATTGTAATCAATATTGAAATTACCCTCATTATCCAGAATTAAAGTTAAATTAGACCATGGTCCTTCAGCGTTTAATTTAAATTCATTCCACAAATCCTGCAGTAAATCTAACAAATCATACCATAATTGATCATAATCATCATCTTCCATATCAAACACATCTGGTATGTCATGACTGTATGTATGCTCATTACTTCCAATGGGATAATAAAAGAAATAGGATTTACGAACATCTTCGGAGACTTCAGCATATAAGTAAATTTTTGACCAATCTTCTTGTATTGTTTCTATGACGTTCTGTGCAATTTTTTGTTATATATTTTCTTGCCGTGATTCATCCATTTAATTGCCTCCTGGATGGTTTTTGAAGTTAATTCTTATCTAGTGAGTTACCTAACTTATATTTTATTTGAAAACTGTCGGGATACAGAGAAAGAATCTGCTACAACAATATTAATAAAATTTAGCATTATAAAACTCAGAATAGTAAGACTATAAAAGTTTTTATACGGATTTCCCAATTATTATTCTAAGGATACTAAGTTCCCTAAATATCTTTCGACTATTCACCACTGTTCGCAAGTTATAAATAGGGAAACTTGGGAACACATTTTGTTTATTGAATAAAATTAAGGTTATAACAACAATTATTTAACTATTGTTATATCTGGAATTATTAAGTAAAATTAAGGATGAAATTATAAAAAAATTAGGTGGTGTTTTATAAGTGAAAGCATCGAAAATTTTGAAAATCATTTCTGGGGCCCTTGAAGCATTATTAGGAATTCCTGTGTTAGGTGGAACAATTATTTTAGCATTAGCTTGGATTCCACTCGGTGTAATGTTTCTCCTGCATATCGCTACATTAGTCTTGAGCGGTAAAGACGGTGTCAAAAAGCATGGTTCCATTTTAGGTATTGTTACCTCATGTATCGGATGGATACCGTTTGTTGGGATGATTATGCATATTATCACTGCGGTAATGCTATTGGTTGATGGGATCAGCCAGAAGGATAGTGTTGAAGTAATTAAACCTAACATAGAGGCGTAATTCAATAAGGGGGTTGAGTTAGATTATCAGCCCCTAAAATTGTTATTGACTTATTAAGATCTTTTATAACTTCCTTCCTCAGGAATAATACTAAATTTTTATCGCACCGTATAGATAGACCTCCGACCAATCCTCTGGAATAGTTTCTATGACTAGGTTAGCAATTTGGTTATATAAAGCGCCAAGTTTTTTATCATCCATCTCTTTTACCTCCCGGAACATTATCAAATCGTTGATATCCCCATTCCTCATCGCTAATTCTATATCCAATGTCAAAACTAGTGGGAGGGCACTTCAAACTAGCCGATTTTGTGCAGCATGGCTTGCATGTAAAGATCATTTAAAACCCAAATAAGGGACTATTTTCATATCCTTTATTCAAGTTAATTTTAATTTACCTATTATTGATTCCCATTATAATTGCCGGTAAAGTTACACACTGTATCCCAAGTCTTTTCATACCACCGGCGGTTTTCCATCTCCTCCTGATTCTTCTTAAGCTATCGGGCTTCTTCCTGCTTTTCTTTAAATGTCAATTAGATATAGATGATGATTAAAATTTTTGGTTTTAACCTTTTCTGATTCATCAATAAAAAGAACCACTACTTACATCTTATGGCGATGAACGTGTGGTTCTTTACTATTTTGCTTTTCCATTGCTTATTTCATCAACCCATGATTCAAAAATATCAGTTGGAAGTAGATCCTCATCATTTGAATATACTAAATCATAATTATACTTCGCATTTAAACTATTTTCCTTTACGTTGTATTTTAGTTTCATTTCAGTGGGCATATCACGATTAAACTTTTTACATCTTTTATGAATTAATTCTAAATCCTCACGTCCTATTTTCAAAAGTGCCTTTTGTCTGTCAATTGAGGTATCATACACATGTTTTGTTTTTTGATTCAGTCTATCATTAATCTGATGCTTAAGTACAAATTCCCCCGCTATTTTATAAAAAACATTAAAATAGTATGCTTCTGGTTCGTATGAACAATAAATATAAATCTCTTCTGCCTGATCATCTACATATTCTAAACTAATTGCAACCATATCCGTTTGTAATTCTGATAAATGATCTTCAAATACTTTTTCCACATTATCGCCTCTTAATTCTTAATTGTAATTGCATCAAAGGCACCGTCGATCGTATATTCTATATCGAAACTGGATGGCCTTAATCCATTTCCATCATAATTTATTTTAACATTAACGGTAACCTTTTTCCCCTTATCTAGAGCTTTTGCCCATAAATTTTCTAACTTTTTATATTTGCTTAAATTAACGGTACTCGATTGCGAAACTAGATTGTCTAATTCAGGCGAACCACCGAATCTATCGCCGGCCATATGACCTGCATGGTCACCTGAAACTTTACCAGGAGTATTTCCCTTATGAGGAAGCCTTTCCTTTCTTGTCGTTAATTTTAAATCATCTGCATTAAACTCTTTTAGCCTTCCTAATTCATCCGTTTTGTACAGATAATCATATTCCCCGGTTTGGTACTTAACATTGGGTTTTAATTTTGCTTTATTTCCATCAAGGAAATGATCTCCATTTCGTAAAATGGGTTCTCCATCCCCACTACCTGCTCTAGGTCCGTTTTCCGTCCCACCAAGTCTCCGACTCCCACCACCGCTCACATCATCAGCTCTTCTAGCAGCTAGGTTATTCTTAACCTTGCTTAGTGTCTGCTTTTCGACATGATACATTTTGAAGGTGTGGCCAGTTGGCGTCGCCATTGCTTCGGAGCGAATGCGGGTCGGCACTTCAAACCGCCCAACCTTATGCTTCAGCGCTTGCATGGATTTCTTGGCTTCGGCGACTTTGGTTGCGGCGTAGTGCTTGCTGTAAGGGAGTTTGGCGCCATATTTATCGACTGCACGTGCTGCGCCGCCTATGCCGAGCATGGTAAAGGCACTGATCGCGCTGTTCTTCCGCTGCTCATCGGTCAGCTTGTTGCCGAACATGTCCTTGCCAGTCATGGCCTCGCCAAAACCATTTGCAGTAACAAGGCCGTAAATGCCCATTTCCGATTTCCGCAAAATATCTAACGATTTGGACGTTTTATAGGCATCAAGCATATGGTCCGCAGCTCTCAAACCTTTAGCCGTCTTGTAGATGGCCCTGCCGCCTTTCAGCGCTCTGCCAGCCCAGCCAATGATAGGGATGAAGCCGGCTGCTGCCATGGCTCCAGCGGTGATGCGTTCTGCGTTGGACAGTTTCCTGCCAGTCACCGGGTCGATGCCCTCGGATGCCCGCTTATAATCATAATAGCCTGAGACTTCACCTGTAAAGTTACACACCGTATCCCAGGTCTTTTCATACCACGGTCGGTTTTCCATTTCTTCTTGCTTTTTCTTAAGCCGTATCGCCTCTTCTTACCTTTTTTAAAATTGGTGCCATTCGATTTGTTAAGAAGAAAAACCTTCTCCCTTTATTAGGGAGAAGGTCTATTTTATGTTTTAGGCAAGTGGTAACCTATCCCTTTTTATATATTTATCGGTTTTCCAACTTTCGTTTAATGAGTAGTTTTCCAATAGGTAACTTTTTATATTATTTAGACTTTCAATCTTAAAATAACCAGATTCAATCGCATTTTCTCCTAGTATTCTTAACGTTTCGTCATCAATCAATTCAACCACTTGAGGAACGAATTTTCTTTTTTCCTTTTTATATGCTTGATAAGTTGTATAAGAAAAAGCATCTAAAACCGAATACCACGCATATTGTTTTTGTGCATCCTTTTCTTTGTTTGCAAACTCAGCTACATCTACATAATCTTCGCTATCTATATAGTTACACAAAACATCCGCATCAATTATTTCACCTTCAAGCCATTTTTTAGTATAAAAAAATCCTGAATGGTTATCACCACACAAGATTTTTTTAAAATAAAATTAAACATGCCTTCTTATTTGCTATTCTTCGGATTCTAACTTCTCCAAATATTTTTCAAACAAAGATCTTTTATAACTTCCTTCTTCAGGTATTATACCAAGATTTTTGTATTCCCATATGGTTTGGATTTGAATAGAATCCTGCCCGGTTAAATCTTCATACCCATAATCAATATTAAAATCACCAGTATTATCCAAAGTATAGGTAAGATTTATCCAGCATTCTTGGCCATTTTTCTGGAATTCTTCCCACAGATCAAAAAAGCAATCATCCAACTCAGTTCTTAAGTTAAAGAATTCATCTTCATCTACTTTAAAATTCTTTGGGATGTCTAAGTTTTTAACAGGTTGAGGTTTTTCTCCCAAGGAAAGATAATAAAAGAATACTGTGCCACTATCTTCATCCATTTGGGCATATAAATAAATCTTTTCCCAATCTTCAGGTATCATTTCAATAATAATTTGCGCAGCATTTTGATAGATTAGTTTCATTGCTTTAGTATTCAACGTGTAAACCTCGTTCTCTCAATTAACACTTAACCAAAAATACATTCAAAAGTTAATTATTTGCCGATTTTCTCATTTTCATTGCTAAAGACGTTTTAGTATAAAACAAAAACCCGAACAAAGATATTATAGTACGTGTCCGTTACTCGGGTTTTTTAAAGGTTTGAAAGATTATGTTCCAAGATGAATGTTCAAAATCTCCTGAGCCCTTTTACTGTCTCCTTTAATTCCCAAATTATCATATTTCCAAATAACAGCGTTCTCATATGGCTCGGACTTTTTTGGATCTAAATATTCGAATTTCGTTTCGAACTCCCCATTATTATCCATGATAAAGGTCAATAGTGTCCATTTATCCAGATTTTTTGACCTAAATTCCTCCCAAAGTTCATTTATACAATCATCTAATTCGTTATCCAAGTGATCGAATTCAACCTCATTAAAATCAAAAACCTCGGGGATGTTTACACTATATATTGGCTCATTGTTATTCCTTTTATTGTAATAATAGAAAAATACTTGACTATAGCCTTCATTTATCTCTGCATATAAGTAAATTTTTTCCCATTCTTCAGGTATCATTTCAACAAGAATATTGGCAATCTCTTGATACTTTTGATCAATTTCCTTCATCTAAACTTAACCTCCTGGCTGATTTCTTAACTTTACTTTGATGGGGTCATCGTTTCCTATTTTATATTTTATCTCAAATTTAACTGGCCTTAAAGAATCTCCTTTATAAATAGGTTTAACGCTTATGTCAACATTATCTCCAGCAGACAATGCTTTACCCCAAGTATTTTCTAGGCTTTTGTAAGCCCCTCTATTAAGATTTGCATCCATTGGTACAAGATTATCAAGACCGCCTGATCCCTTGAAAATAGTTGCTATTAAATGTCCTCCATCATCCCCAGACTTCCTAAAAACCCCACCTACTTTTTTCTGGAAATAACCACTTCTTTTACCGTTCCCCAAAACAAGCTTTCCTTTACAACTTGTTATACGTCCTTCGTCATCTGTTCTATAAGTATACCCTTCTTTACTGGTATACTCCACATTTGGTTTTAATGCTTTTTTACGATTAATCTTCGTAAAATGATCACCATATTTAACCTTCGTAATACCTTCACCGGTTCCCCCAACACTCCGACTCCCACCACCGCTCACATCATCAGCTCTTCTAGCAGCTAGGTTATTCTTAACCTTGCTTAGTGTCTGCTTTTCGACATGATACATTTTGAAGGTGTGGCCAGTTGGCGTCGCCATTGCTTCGGAGCGAATGCGGGTCGGCACTTCAAACCGCCCAACCTTATGCTTCAGCGCTTGCATGGATTTCTTGGCTTCGGCGACTTTGGTTGCGGCGTAGTGCTTGCTGTAAGGGAGTTTGGCGCCATATTTATCGACTGCACGTGCTGCGCCGCCTATGCCGAGCATGGTAAAGGCACTGATCGCGCTGTTCTTCCGCTGCTCATCGGTCAGCTTGTTGCCGAACATGTCCTTGCCAGTCATGGCCTCGCCAAAACCATTTGCAGTAACAAGGCCGTAAATGCCCATTTCCGATTTCCGCAAAATATCTAACGATTTGGACGTTTTATAGGCATCAAGCATATGGTCCGCAGCTCTCAAACCTTTAGCCGTCTTGTAGATGGCCCTGCCGCCTTTCAGCGCTCTGCCAGCCCAGCCAATGATAGGGATGAAGCCGGCTGCTGCCATGGCTCCAGCGGTGATGCGTTCTGCGTTGGACAGTTTCCTGCCAGTAACCGGGTCGATACCCTCGGATGCCCGCTTGTAATCATAATATCCTGAGACTTCACCTGTAAAGTTACACACCGTATCCCATGTCTTTTCATACCACGGGCGGTTCTCCATCTCTTCCTGCTTTTTCTTAAGCCGTCTCGCTTCTTCCTGCTTGTCTTTGAAAGTCAGATAGTCTTTGGTATTCTTTTCAACCTTATCCTTCAATTTATAAATGTCACTCGAATGATAGGCTTTCGCATTAAAATTGAGCGGAGAGATCTTGCCATTTTGGCTTGTGGCATTGATCAAAGCCCCATATAAAGCACCAACATAGTTTTGTTCCGTTTCCGACAGCCCGTATTCGTCAGTTAACTCGCTATCAAGCGTTGTAACCTTTTCGATCGTGTTATGCCGTTCCTTTTCCGCCTCGCCTATCTTGTCTTCAAATTCGCCGCTATCAAAAACCTCTAAGGAAAGGATATCCTGGATACCGTCGAAGATTTTCTGCAAATCCTCTTTCTGGCCTTCGACAATGTCCTTCGCCCGAGTATCGGAACGGTAAAGATCCTCAATCAAAAAATCTAGGTCAACAACGGTGTTGCCGCCGAGATCCTTGTCTTCCGTCGCAGCTGACACACTTTTAAAAAAGGCAAGCTGGACTTTGATAAAGTCAAGCCAAGCGTCAACCACATCGACTTGGGCGTGATAAAAGCCTTTAATCGCGTCAGCGCCTTTGCCCTGAAGCGCATCGTCCAGCTTGGTCATGTCAAGCATGGCATTCCTTAATGACTTAAGCTCACCTTGCAGTGTTTCGTAATGACCATGACGTTCCTTCATCGCCGCAACCAGTGCCTTTGCATCATAAACCTTGTGGGCGGACGTTCCTCCGCCGCCCCCGGTTGCTGCTTTCATTTTCTCACCATCGCTTCATCCTGCCGTTTCAACAAATCGACACTGGCCCGAGTGTCCTCGACATTTTTTTCCACCACTTTCATGTATTCCGACACATTCTTCTTGATCGCCGCCTCGCGTTCAAGCCAGCCCTCTGTGAAATCAAGCTTATTTTGCCCCACCGAGCCGGGTTCTGGCAAAGACAGCTTGCCAAGCGTGGTCTTCACTTTATCCAAATGACTCATGACAACATCATGCTTTAATTTGATTTCCGTCACTTAAAACAACCATCCTTTTAACTCACTGAGCTTATCCCCGGCTGCTTCCATAAAATCCTCGCCTTTTTCCATCAGCTCGCTTGCTTCATGAGCAATCGCGCTTGCCGCGTTTAAAGCGCCCCGTTCGATTTTAAGCCCATTAATTCTTCCATCGATCCGGCTTTTGTACATATCATAATCATACTCATATATATTTGTCATTGCCTGCCGTGCCGCTTCTCGGGCATCATCGAACTTCCCCGCCCGTGTCCCGCTCCAATCTTTTCCTAGGTCAGGTTGTTCTACCTTTTTGATTTCGCCAAGACAAGCATTTTGTTCGCTTTCGATCCTGCTTTTGGCGTGTTCGAGCTTCGTGATTTGCCTGTCAATATCACCCGATTGACTTGCTATCGCACTATGAACACTGCTTAACATACCTGAAAGACTCATAGGATTATCACCTCTGTTCACTCGCACATTCACGTCTTACACCTTGCCAAAAAATGGAACAAGCGCTTTCTTCTCGTAAGAATCAAGCGCCGCCTCGCATGTGTTATGAGATTGATAGACTAAGATTAACCGCGGATTTGGCCTGCGATTTGATTGTCCGTATCTTCAATGATATTCGCTGTATCGCCAAGCTGTTTGGAAATATCAGCTAGAAGATTAGCCATTTTCACAAAAGAAGGCTTAAGTTCTTCATATTGAGCGGCAAACGCATCACTTGAAGCACCTTCCCACATGCCTTGCAGCTGCCCCTTCATTGTGTCAAGACGGCCCACCAAATCTTCCACATTGCCGCTTTCGTTGTTATAGCGGGATGCCATATCACGAAGTTCTTCTGGCGTTACACGGATTTGTCCTGCCAAATTAATCCTCTCCCTTTACAAGAATAATTTTCCTCTTTTTGCATTATAAAATAATTACGTGGGAAAAACAATAATGTTCCAAAGTTTACGGAATTGTCATCTCACCTTAACTTACTCCCACCATTTATCAAACATCGATGCTGGCATTTGCCGTTTGTGCTCTGAAACGATATAGCGCTGTTCAATTTTGTCTGCCGTTTCTTTTGGCACTTCTTTTCCTTCCAAATAATCATCAATATCATCGTATGTGATACCGAGCTCTGTTTCATCGGCCTGCTGTGGATTATCATCCAATAAATCCGCTGTTGGCGTCTTAAGATATAAACGTTCCGATGCACCCAGTTCTTTCAGCAGGCTTTTTCCCTGGCGTTTGGTTAAACCAGTTAAAGGCAAGACGTCAGCACCGCCATCACCATATTTCGTAAAAAAGCCTGTCACTGCCTCAGCAGCATGATCTGTGCCGATCACTAACAGCCCATGTTCCCCGCCAATCGCATATTGTGCAATCATCCTGGCTCTAGCTTTAACATTACCTTTATTAAAATCAGACAGTTCCTGTCCAGACGTCAAATGGTATTGCGCGGTAAACGCACTGACCGTTGATTTTATATCAAAAACGAGAGACTCATCAGGATTGATGAAAGAAAGCGCCATCTGGGCATCTTCTTCGTCTTGTTGTACACCGAATGGCAGACGAACTGCGATAAAAGTTGCCTCAAACCCTTCTTCCCGCAATTCCGTGACGGCCATTTGAGTTAAGCGGCCCGCTAATGTTGAATCCTGACCACCGCTGATGCCAAGCACAAATCCCTTAGCCTTCGCATTTATCATATAACGTTTTAAAAAATCAATTCGTTTTCTTATTTCACTTTTGGGATCAATCTCCGACTGAACATGCAGTGCTGCTCTAATGTCTTCCTGGATTGTCATCTAAGGTCTCCTCCTATCGATATAAACCCTCTTTTTTAATATACTCATAACACGATTCAGGCAATAAATAACGCGGTTCGCCGCCTCTGGAAAATTCCTCGCGGATATATGTTGATGATATTTCCATAGATAGACCTTTATCGACCAAATGAAACCTCGATCCATCGTCATTATTGCGCAAGAGCGGTGAATGGGCGATCGTTTTCATCATATCGATGCCGCCCCTTGCCATAACAATAAATTTATTGCTTTCAATAAGCTGTTCAGAATACTTCCATTCGCCATTTCCGATATCCACCAAAAGATCCGCGCCCATAATGAAATAAAGATCATCGCCAGGAAATTGCTTTTTAAAGTATTCCATTGTTTGATAAGTATACACATTCCAAGCATTTTGATGCATTTCATAATCATCGGCAATAAAGGTGGCATTATCTGCTATAGCAAGCTTCAGCATATGCCAGCGATGTTTGTCTTCCGTCTTCATATCCTTGTCTTTGCGCCTGTTCGAGCAAGGCAAAAAGATCACCTTATCCAATTTGCAGCGATGGGCGATTGTACTTGCTGTCCATAAGTGGACATTCGTTACCGGGTCAAAGCTGCTTCCGTAAATTCCTATTTTAGCCATCTTATCTTCCCCCTATTATCGGGCACTCATCTTTTGAACCTTCTGCTTCACTTCATCAATATTCTTCATTTTATTATCCCAGCAAGCCTGACTGAGATCGACCGGGTATTCTTCCGGATTCAGCACGCGTTGGTATTCAGCCCATAAAAGGTTGAGATTTTCTTTAACATCGTTTTGAATATCCCGAAGCTTCGGCAGCTCATAAACCATTTGTCCGTCTTCAAAAATCGTGTGATGGAGCTCTTTTGCCTCAAAGTTTGTGACAAATTTACTGACAAAGGTGTGGACAGGATGAAACATTTTCAACCGTTCCTCTCCTTCAGGTTCTTCATTTTCCAAGGCGATGTAATCACCTTCTGACTTGTGATTCAATGTATTGATAATCCGATATACTTTCTTAAGGCCAGGGGTCGTAACCTTTTCAGGATTGCCGCTGATTTTAATAGTATCAACCATTTCGCCATAGTCACCTTCAATCGAAACCAATTTATACACTGCTCCGAGTGCCGGCTGATCAAAAGCCGTGATGACTTTGGTTCCAATTCCCCAAGTGTCAATCTCAGCGCCTTGTGATTTTAAGTTCATGATCGTTTGCTCATCAAGGTCGTTTGATGCAACAATTTTTGTATCCTTAAATCCTGCTTCATCCAGCATCTTCCTTGCCTTTTTTGAAAGATAAGCGAGGTCACCGCTATCGAGACGAATCCCGATAAAGTTGATCTTGCTTCCAAGCTCTTTGGCCACTTTAATAGCGTTAGGTACCCCGGATCTTAACGTGTCGTATGTGTCGACAAGGAAAACACAGTCTTTATGACATGTTGCATATTTATGAAATGCGGTGTATTCATCCCGGTAAACCTGAACCATAGAATGGGCGTGTGTACCTGCTACAGGAATACCGAACAGCTTTCCAGCTCTGACATTGGATGTCGCTTCGAATCCGCCGATATAGGCCGCCCGTGTTCCCCAAATAGCAGCATCCATTTCCTGCGCTCTCCGGGTGCCGAACTCCATGGCGGTTTGATCACCAACAACATGTTTGATCCTAGCCGCCTTTGTGGCGATCAACGTATGGTAATTCACGATGTTCAAGAGCGCTGTTTCTAGCAATTGCACTTCAGCAAGCGGTGCTTCGATTCGCAGCATAGGTTCGTTGCCAAAGACCAATTCCCCTTCTTTCATCGCATGAACCGTGCCTGTGAAATGAAGATCCTTAAGATAGCCAAGGAAATCTTCATCATATCCGAGCTCATCCCGCAAATAATCAATATCATCATCAGCAAAGCGGAAGTCTTGTAAAAAATTGATCACTCTTTCTAATCCGGCAAAGATCGCATAGCCGTTATCAAAAGGGACCTTTCGAAAGAAAAGCTCAAAAACTGCCTTTCGATTGTGCACATGATCATTCCAATAGGTTTCTGCCATGTTAATTTGATAAAGATCAGTGTGAAGCGCCAAACCGCAATCTTCATATTGCTTATTCATTGGAATATACCCCCGTTAAATAATAGTTGCATTCAGACAGTTTTTGAAATGCGCCAATGCCCATTCATGTCCAGCTGCATTAAAGCTGGCAGCTGCTCCTTCGTGAACAGTAATCTTAAATCCCTTGTTATAAGCATCAACAGCTGTGTGGAGCAGGCAAATGTCAGTGCAGACGCCGACAAGATGGACCTCAGTGATGCCTCTTTCCCTCAGCCTTAATTCAAGATCTGTTCCCGCAAAGGCACTATAGCGTGTTTTATCCATCCAATACACATTTTCTTTCTTTTTGTTTTCCTTATAGAGATGATTAAGCTCTCCATATAATTCTCTGCCCTCTGTGCCCGCAATATTGTGGGGAGGAAAAAGAGCATTTTCCGGGTGGTGATGGTCATTTTCTAAGTGGCAATCAACAGCAAAAACAACATAGTCGCCATTTTCAATAAAAGAACGCGTGATGACCGTCATCTTCTTCTCTATATTTTGCCCTGGTTCGCCGCAAGTTAACGCACCATTTTCACCGATAAAATCCATGGTATAATCAATTACGATCAATGCTTTGGACATTTGAATTTCCCCCTTTGGATTTACTATTAACAATCACATATTGTTAATTATCCAAACAATAATTAATAACGAGCAGTATAGATCGGTTTAACCACTTCCATATCATTGAATTGATATAATTGTGTCGGCTTCTTGGATGTCCTGGATGTCGTTTGACCTTTGACTTCCTGAATAAAAGGTAACGTTTTGATTTTGCGTGCAAAAGATTGATGGCTTGCGATAGCTGGATCATTCGTCACCGTTAACAACACCGCTTGTAATTCCGAATAGGTGAATGCCTTGGGTAGAAAGGCTTTGGCGACTGTTGTTTGCAATAAATCACTTGTGATCATCTTAATGGCATCTATGATAATTGTGTCATGGTCGAAAGCAAGGGCAATCGTCTTCAGCTCGTCTAAGGAAAACAATTTGACTTCAGCAGCATCATCGTTTGCCTTTCTTGCTGTTAAATCATGTTCGGGAACAATCGCATAGTGGGCGTTAGAGATAATCCATCCCCTCGGGTCCCGCCCCGGCCGGTCATACACTCCGAAATGCTTTAAATGAACATCCTTTACACTAGTTTCTTCTTCAAGCTCTCGCCTCGCCGCTTCAAAGGCTGTTTCGCTTGTTTCTACAAACCCGCCCGGCAGCGCCCATTTTTCCGCTTCAATATTTGGGTTGTCTTCAGCATCTTTCACGGAACGTTTGATCAGCATTAATTTCAAAGTCATTTCCGGTGGTTTGTATACGCCGGTTTTCTCGGAGGTAATCGTGAAAACCGCGATGTCCGATGTGTACCCATCCGGTGTTCTATATTGGTTAACATCATAATGCTTGAGTGCATCCTTGTTCGTCAAATCGCCTTCCCTCCTTACGCTTTCAATTAACAAATTGTTGTTTGTTAATTACATTATACAGTTTGCCATTTTTTATGCAAGTGTTAATTTGCCATTATTTATTTATTTTGATATCATAACTTACGAACGTTCGTAAAGTGAGAGGTGTTTTTTTTGAAAAGCAACGAAATTAAAGATGCGGCTTTAAAATATTTCACAATGCATGGGTATGAAGGAGCAACCCTTTCTCAAATAGCTGAAGAAGTTGGCATGAAAAAGCAATCCATTTATGCCCATTTTAAAGGGAAAGATGATCTTTTTCTGCATGTTTTACGTGATGCTAAAGAGACAGAGCTATCTTCAAAACTTCAATATTTCAGTGAAATAGATTCACAAAATCCCGAAAAAGATTTATACGGATTTCTGCAATTGGTCATCGATCTTTTCCAAAAAAATGAGCAGATAAAGTTTTGGCTGCGCATGTCTTTCTTTCCGCCAGCACACCTTGCAAAGGCAATCGACAAGGAAGTCATCGATATCGAGGAAAAGGTGCAGGCGATACTAGAAAGTAAATTTCAAGATTGGATCGATGCTAAATTAATAGTCGGTGATACAGCAAAAATGCCAACCCTCGCCTTCTTAGGAGTCGTCGATTCCATTCTGCTCGAGCTTGTATATGGCAATGATGAAGAGCGGCAGAAGTACAAATTAGAAGCCTCTTGGTCAGTATTTTGGAGAGGTATTGCACGTCACTGATTCTTACAAAAAGAGGTTTGATCGATGAACAAAACAATAAAAGAACAAAAGGCGGTATTAATCATTCTACTCAGCAATATTTTCATTGCATTCCTGGGAATTGGCCTCATCATCCCCGTCATGCCGTCTTTTATGAAAATCATGCATTTATCAGGAAAGACGATGGGCTATCTTGTCGCCGTATTTGCGGTGTCACAACTGCTTACGTCACCATTAGCAGGACGCTTAGTTGACCGTTATGGCAGAAAGCCAATCATCATCATCGGTTTATTCCTTTTTGGTGTAGCAGAACTAATCTTTGGTTTAGGTAAGATTATACCAGCGCTTTATCTATCAAGGGTTCTAGGCGGAATTAGTGCCGCCTTTATTATGCCCGGTGTTACTGCATATCTTGCGGATATTACAACAACTCAGGAACGGGCTAATGCGATGGGCTATCTTTCTGCAGCTATTAGCACCGGCTTTATTATAGGACCTGGCATCGGTGGTTTTATTGCAGCATACGGTGTGCGGATGCCTTTCTTCTTTGCGGCTGCCATTGCCTTTTTAGCATGCATGTCTTCACTATTCATTTTAAAAGAACCATTAACAAAGGAACAGCTTGCAGAAATTTCTGCTAAGACCGCGCAAACAAGCTTTATTAGCGATTTAAAAAGGTCACTTAACCCGCTTTACTTTATTGCATTTATCATTGTATTTGTACTTTCTTTCGGTTTATCCGCATATGAAACTATTTTCAGTCTATTTTCTAATCAAAAATTCGGCTACGCGGCGAAGGATATTGCTGCCATAATTACAATAAGTTCCATTTTTGGTGTTGTTGTGCAAGTGTTTTTATTTGGAAAAATGGTGGAGATGCTTGGTGAAAAGAAACTGATCCAATTATGTTTAATAATAGGCGCGATATTAGCGGTTGCATCCACCGTGATAGCCAACTTTTTGATAGTGCTGACAGTAACCAGCTTCATCTTCCTGGCATTTGACTTGCTTCGTCCCGCATTGACGACATTATTATCAAGAGCTGCCAAGAAAGAGCAAGGATTTGTTGCCGGAATGAACTCAACCTATACGAGCCTAGGCAATATCGCCGGTCCAGCGATGGGTGGCATTCTATTTGACGTAAACATCAACTATCCTTATCTTTTCTCTGCTGTCATCCTTGCCATAGGTTTCGGCATTACAGTCATGTGGAAGATAAATAATTGGAAGAAAGCTTAGGGGAATAATTAGATAAAATACTATAAGTTCAAGTACAACAGCGGATTCCATAATTGTGGAATCCGCTGCCATCCTATGTTACTTTTTGATCACAGATTTCGGACCGAATAACCTCTTGGTACCAGTAATAACTATCCTTTTTGATTCTTCGTAATTCTTTTAGATCGTTGTCAGTTCTGTTAACATATACAAATCCATACCTTTTGCGAAATCCGCTTGTTGTACTTAATAAATCCATGAAGGACCATGGGCAATAACCAATTAATTGGATACCATCCCCAATTGCTAATCGACACTGTTCAAGATGCATTTTCAAATAATCAATCCGATACTGGTCATGTACTTTTTCGTCATCAGTTAATTTATCTACTCCTCCTATCCCATTCTCTGTTATGATAATTGGTATTTGATAACGGTCATTTAAATCATTCAACAAAGTACGAAGTCCGATTGAATCAATTTCCCAATCCCAATCTGTTTTTTCTAAATATGGATTAGAACTTCCCTGGTAAATACCTGGAACAACTTCAAACTCGGTTTCTCCTTTTTTACCGTGCACATTGATCGTCATATCCTTATTCCCCATCGTTTCCGAAGCATATTTTACTACCCGGCTTTGGTAATAATTTATTCCTAAAAGGTCAGGCTTTGCAGATTGAAGCAGTTCCATATCTCCTTCTTGAATAGTTGGTGTTATGCCGTTTTCTTCCA
Organism: Scopulibacillus darangshiensis; assembly: GCF_004341035.1. Lineage (GTDB taxonomy): Bacteria > Bacillota > Bacilli > Bacillales > Sporolactobacillaceae > Scopulibacillus > Scopulibacillus darangshiensis. Next base: position 87,708 of record NZ_SLXK01000003.1, on the reverse strand, counting down.
TGTATCGCCAAACATTATCACGATATCTTCCGTACATATATAAATCGGTAAATAAATAGGTTCGGAAATCATCCGCTTCACGAGCAGCCTGGATGTCTTCAGGACGGCATGTTTCCGGATAGTTTGGCGAAAGCCCGATAGCTGGACCAATTTGGGCATCGGGAACCATTTCCCGACATAACTGAATAGCTTTCGCATGTGCGAGTGTCATAATATGATTCATTTCATATTTTTGTTTTTCCAAAGGTAATTCTTTATTAAATTCCATCAAATAGGGCAATAGAAACATATTACTTTGTTCGTTAATTGTAAACCAGTACTTGACCTGTCCGCCTAAATACTTAAACAATACCTTACAAAAATAAGCAAAATCGTCAATAATCTTTCGGGAAGACCAGCCACCATATTCTTCTTGAAGACAGGCCGGTAAATCAAAATGATAAATGGTGGCCAATGGTTCAATGTCATTAGCTCGTAATTCATTGATTAGCTTTTTATAAAAATCAATCCCCTTTTGGTTCACTTCACCACGACCATTTGGCAGAACACGAGGCCAAGAAATTGAAAAACGATAGGCTTTTATTCCCAGTTCTTTCATGAGCGCAACATCCTCTTCGAATCGATGGTAGTGATCTGATGTCACACTTGTATTCGCATAGTTGGGATTGATATTTTTATCTACAATTGATAAGGTTTTGCCATCTTCCAAATGGGCACCTTCAAACTGATAGGCAGCAGTTGAAGCAGCCCAGAAAAAGTTTTTTGGAAATGCTATCGAACTTTGATAATTCACGGATAACACCCTCCTTTAAAAGGCAAATGATTTATTTTTCTTCAAGCTTTCTTAAACGGCCATCGAATGTTTCAAATAAACGAACAAGATGATTTGCTGTATTCCACTCACTCATGATTGTCATTAATGTATCTTGAGCATGAGCAAACAAGAGCGAGAAATCTATTTTTTCACCACGCGCTTCACCTTGAATGGTTTCCGTCTGAGCAGCATGGGCAGCTGTGATTTTCTTTTTCGCTTCCGTGAGTTTTTCCTTGGCCGCTTCAAATTCACAGGCAGCTACACAATCCAATCCTTCTTTAATAATTAATCTTGCATCTCCGGCATTTAGGATGATTTTCATCGATATTTCATTAAAGTCGTTTTTTCTTAAGCTATTATCATTCAATGTCATAACCCCCACACTTCTTTTCTACTGTTCTTGTTCCGTTTTAAGCTGCTGTAAATCATATACTTTAAAGAACGGGAACCAAATTAACCATGAAACAACCATTACTATAACTAAAAGAATCATTCCTCTTACATCAGAGTTAACGAGGAACGTTGAAATTCCCACCGGCATATACCATAGCTGAAAGAGCTTCGCTGGGATTGTAACCCACCCTAGATTTAAAACAATGTAAGTGATGGCTGGTATAATCAGTCCATTCAACCACATTGGAACCATTAAAATTGGATTAAATGCCACTGGTGCTCCAAAAATGCAAGGTTCGTTAATATTGAATATACCCGGTATAATTGTTACTTTACCAATTGCTTTTAATTGATTGGACTTTGCAAAGAATAGCATCATTAGTACCAATGGTAGTGTGGTTCCCATACCTCCAACCCATACCCAGGCCATAAGGGTTTCAAACGTATGGATATTATGAGGATGTAGGCCATGGGCCAATGCTTTCGCATTAGCCCGAATACCTTCCAGCCAAACTGGATACATAATCGGATACAACACCCAGGCACTGATTCCAAAGGAATAAAGGAAAATGCCAATAAATGTGATTAACACAAATCCAGTAAAACTTTGGGCGATGAATGAAATCGGTTGAAAGACTTTTAAAATTAAATCATACAAATCAAGATGCATTTGGAAAGTAAACAACCAACCGCAAAATAATAAGAGTGTTATTGGGATAATTGTGTCAAACCATACAATAATAAAATCTGGTAAAGAACTTGAGTTTTTAAAAAATGAGAACTTTGAAAAAAGGTACATTACCAAACCTACAATAAGACCAACGAACAGAGCAACAAACATACCATTACCGCCAAACCGCTCCAATTTGAAGGTAATACCACCATCGCTTGTGAGCTTTGGCATAAGTAACATTAAAAACAGGGAAACACCGGTTAATCCCGAGATTATTTTTCGATCGTTCTTTTTCTTTTTTTCCATAATGAAATAAGGAGTTAATAACGCAATAAATATACTGATAAGTCCAAATGAAAAAGTACTGATTGGTGAAAAATCAGGCATTCTTGAAAAATAGTTATTCAAGATTGAAATCAATGTAATCAGGGATCCAACAAGAATCAAAGGCAAAATCGCCATGATGGCATCTTGGATCGATGAAACCCATACATTTCTCGTGATTTTGTTCATTTTAGGCGTAAAGTTTTGGTTCATCCAATTAATGAACGTGTTCATGAACAACCCCCCGTTCTATTTTATTTTTCTCCAAGAAGTTCCAAAATAAGATCCAGACCTTTGTTTCCATCCATAAGACCGTATATGTTTTGTGGAATCACCGCGACTGGAATATTATAAGGTTGTACTTTTGTTTTTAAATCTTCTTCCATATATTTCAGATGCGGACCAATAAGCAGCACATGAATGTCATTTACATATTCATCTACTTCAGATTCACTGCGAGCGATTACATTTAATTCAATATTTCTTTTTTTTGCTGCCTTCCGGATGTTTTGAGCCATAAATCCGCTGGAAGCACCGCCACCGCAAACTAATAAGATATTTTTTTCTGTCATATTACATTCCTCCTAAGATGTAAATTTGAATTAAACTATTTGAGGCCATTGTCCTACTTTTTTATGATTCCGCTCAAGTAGAAAAAATTCCGGGGGTTAGGAACTTTTTCTACTTTTAATTTATAATGTGTTTTTTTAAACTATATAAGTGGGTAACTAACGATAAATATTCCTTTGGGGGTTTTATGGCATGAAAAAGGAAAGAGAAAAAGCGATTATTCAATTCTTGTTAAGCAGAAATGATTGGGTAAAAGCAGATATTTTGGCTAAACAATTTTCTGTGTCCAGCCGAAGCATCCGGAAATACGTAAATGAAATAAATGAAACGTCTCCATCCGTTTTGATCATGTCCTCTAACCTTGGTTATAAACTTAGTGAAAATGATTACTATGAAATGCAACGGAAGAAACAGAAAGAAACACCCGAAGGACAGACCCCTCTTGAGCGTCTTTATTACCTATTAAAGCAATCTATTACCCACTCTGAAGGTATGGATATATTTGACCTAAGTGAAAAAATTTATGTAAGTACCTCCACAATCGAAGGTGATTTAAAAAAGGCAAAAAGCCTTTTGGAAAAATTCAATTTATCTTTTAAACGGGATGGAGATTTAATAATTTTAAACGGACTGGAACAAGATAAGCGAAAATTGATGAGTCATATTTTCTATGAAGAAACAAAAGACCAATTTTTGCATTTGGATAGCATTCAGGAAGCTTTTGGTTATGATTTAAAAAATTTTAAAGAAGAGCTCGTCAAAGTGTTCGCATCCTATAATCTATACGTAAATGAATACACTATTGGAAACATCCTGCTTCACATCGTAATTGCAACCGAACGGATAAGCCAACATCGAACCATTTCGGAAGAAAACATAAAGACATTGACGAAAACGAAGGAATATAAAGCAGCATCAGATATAGCAAAGTTAATAAAAACTAAATTCGGGGTAACGTTTGAAGGGGCAGAGCTTTATTACTTATCGGTTCTTTTAATTAGTAAAACAACGATTTTGAGTTATGACAGCCTTAACAAAGAAAATCTCTGTGAATATATTGAAAAACAATATATTCGATTAGTAAACGAAATCATTCAAAAAGTTAAAGATTATTATCTTGTGGATATTTACGATGAGGAATTTCTGATAAAATTCACCTTGCACATTCGGAATTTAATTAACCGGGCAAGGCATAATTATCTATCAAAAAATCCTTTAACCAAGCAGATTAAATCTTCTTATCCACTAATTTATGATCTGGCTGTTTTTATTTCGAATGAGATACAAAAAAAAGAACATATCCAAATCAATGAAGATGAGATCGCCTATATAGCTTTTCACATCGGCGCCTTTCTCGAACGTCAAAAAGTGCTTGAACATAAAATTACATGCACTGTGGTCTGTCCTGAATATTATAATATGCATATTTCCTTGATAAAAAGATTGGAAAAATCTTTTGGACTCCAAATGGAAATCAGCCGAGTGATTACAACTGCTGATTTTGATTTGGGTCATATAGACTCCGACATTATTATCACAACAATCCAGATTCCCTATTTGATTGGTTTTGAGGTTATTTATTTAAATCCATTTATTTTGGAAGAGGACATTCTAAAAATCCAAAATAGTATCAACCAAATTAAAAAAGAGCGAAGTCATATTAAGCTAAAAAATCATTTAGCCAGTCTATTTGATCCCCACCTGTTTCAACAAAATATTTACCTACAGGATGAATTTGAAATGATAAGATTCATTGGTGAGAAAATGGTACAGCTGGGATTTATCGAACCGGGAGGTATTTACGATATAATTGAAAGGGAGAAAATGTCTTCCACTTCATTTAATAATAATGTTGCCGTGCCACATTCGATGCATATGGATGCATTAAAGTCTTCTATTTCGATTGTATTAAACGATAAACCTGTTAATTGGGGAAATAATTCTGTACAAATCATAGCCTTAATCGCCCTTAACAAGGACGAACGGAGCATTTTTCGGGATATTTATGATAGTTTTATTAAAATATTATCAGAACCAGAAAATGTTTATTTGTTATTAAAGTCTAAAAATTATGATGGGTTTATAAATAACCTTATATCGTTAATGGAAGACTGAGTGAACCCCCTAGTCTTAAGGATGACCATACCCTATAATTTTTTCTTTACAGGAACATGGATGAAATTAAATCAAGAGTTTATAAAGAGCAACGAACATAAAAAGGCGGGGCAGGGTAAACTCTGTCTTTTTTAATTCAATTTTTTTAGGGGTACGGAGGTTTTATTTCTAGGTTTAATAGTTTTACTTGCCTTATTGAAATTGTTCAGATGTTTATCGGACGTAAGTTGTACATTTGGTTGCCAAGTGTGTTTTCCCCTTATGGAAAGCTTTCCATAAGGGAGAGACCCATCTGCCGCGGCATTGGCATTAGATTTCGGGAGTCGTTTTTACCACAGTATTGTTCCTCAATTCAATCACTGCATTCGGTGCTACTGCCCGCCGCACACAACAGCGGATTCCATAATTGTGGAAGCCGCTGCCATCCTATGTTACCTTTTGCTTACAGAATGTGTATAGGCGGACTTTATCCGCCGAGGAAGGTAAAGATATGACTATTAAAATCGAAAGTCTTCCATAAAAAATAGAGTTGATAAATCGATGACTTTGTTCATTTACGAATACCTTATACTTTTCACCATAATGTTTATAAATTTATACCCTAAGGTAGATCGCTATTATCCAGTCCATTTTTGATGGGCACTTAAAAAGAAGAGGACATCTCCTCTTCTTTTATTATTTTCCAAATCCAAGAATTGGTCTTCTTTCTTCCATAATATCCAATTTTTTTGAAGAGACATCTATATTATATTCATACTTTGCATGAGATACTAAGTTGAGATCCTTGGAGGCGTCTGATGATTTTAAGCGGATCCTACCGTCCATTTTCCTGAGCGAAAATTCTTTTTATATTTGCCATAAACCCCTTTTCTAATCATTCTAATCACCTTCCCTAATCCTAATAAATCTTTCTAATTATGTATCATAAACACCTACAAGTTCCTCGATATCCTCTTTAATGCTATATATTTCACCGGTAGTTGGAACAGCACCATCCATATATTTCGTTTCAAATTCAGGAACAATGCGTCCATTTTCCGCAGCAGTGAATCCATGTCCCGTCTGAGGATATTGAATAAAATTATTGTCACCATCCAAATCCTTGTCTTCCGTCGCGGCAGCCACACCTTTACAAAAGGCGAGCTGGATTTTAATTAAGTCAAGCCAGGCGTCGACAACATCGACTTGGGCTTCGTAAAAACCTTTGATCGCATCTGCGCCTTTGCCTTGAAAGGCATCGTCCAGCTTGGTCATGTCAAGCATGACATTCCTTAATGAGGTCATCTGATCTTCCAGGCCTTGATAATGGCCGTGGCGTTCCTTCATCGCTGCGACCAGTGACTTTGCATCATAAACCTTATGGGACGATCCTCCTCCTTGTGAAGATACTTGTATCATTTTCTCACCATCGCTTCATTGTTGGCTGTCCTTTACCTTGCTTCTTCATCATCCATGGAATTAAGAGGAGAAATAACAACAAAATCCCCCCAGCTATGATTGTCAGGTACAATATCATCAAGGTGGATGACCCGGTGCTTCCTTTATCATCATTCATTTCACGAAGGGTTGATTCGGGTTTGCCCGAAAACAAGTGTAATTGTGCAGACTTTGCTGTAATTGAGTTGTTCTCTTTTTTGCTTCCATTGAATAAAACCTCTTTAACCTTTTTTAAAGGATCCTTATCGTCCTTTTTAAAAGTAAGCTGTTTCTGTTCTTCCGGAATAGCATACTTTTGTTTGTATCTTGAATTGTCATGAAGATAATCTGTGTTTAAATCAACGTGTTTGTCTTTAAAAACATTTGGCTTTAATTTCTCTATATCCGTTTCGGCTGAGGCAACAGCTGCGGGAATAAGGATGAGGAGAGCCATCAATAAGATGGCTCTCTTTATCACTTTATTATGCCTCATGACTTTGCTCGCTCTCTAGGTTTGTGTCCGATTTGATCAGTCGGGCGATAAACGGAATAGCGGTAAGCATGGCCGTGATGACAAGTAAGAACACGCTTCCTACAACGAATTGGCTGGAAGGATCATATTGTATTGACATGTAGACTTTTGAAATTGGATCTTGGTAATTAAAGTTCGGCATTGCCAAGTCTAAGAGCGGTGTGATGTAGAACAAAATGAGGCCGATGCTCACAAACCAGCCGATTAAGGATCCAAGACCAAAGCCGACGCGAACTAATGTTGAACTTGCGAGTAACAATAGAATCGTAAAGATGGACCATTGAATGGCTCGGTCATCAGCGAGTGAGTAGATATTTAAACCAAATACGCTGATCATAAGCCCGACAATAATATTCAGAAGACCGAATAAGGATCCTCTTACTAATAACGGTGCATCTTTGTAATAGTGGCTGAAATAGCCTATTAGCAAGCTGCTGATTAAAATAATGACAAGAACAACTACCGGCGGTACAGTTTTCTGCTTATCAGTAGGCACCTCACCGCTGATTTGCAGCGGGTTTGATAGATACTTATAAACATAGCCATTGTCCTGTCCATCAACAAGTGTGTTGCCAAGAATGTCATAAACGTTTTTCTTAACCAATCTCGTTGAAGACACGTTCTTTGCCCATTTGTTATTCAGAGTATCAGCCTTTTCCTGAACACCGTCTACCTTCTTCTGCAACTGGCTGGTGTAATCGACAATATTAGTTTGCCGCTCACCCATCGAGTCCATCAACTTATTCATGCTTTTCAGCTCTTGACCCATGCCTTTTTGCAAGTTGAGTAAAATCGTTCCGTCCGGACTCGCAGTTGCTGTCGACCCGTCAGTCACAATATCATCAGGCTGCTGCAGCTTCTCATCGATCACACCAGCACTCTCTTGGATGCTATTAAGACTATCCATCACCGCCGCCTGCTGCTCATCGATGTATTTGTTATAACTATTCACAAAATCCTCGTTAGACTTCTTGAAATCAGCCATTGTCTGTTTGGCACTGCTTAATCCACCAGTTAATTCGTTCCATTCACTTTTTTCCTTATCTGTCATTGAAATGATATTTGTAATTCCTTGACTTATTTCACCATCGGTAATACTGTTTTTTAATGCATTATCATGAGCTAATCCATTAAAAAATGACTGATAGTGAGCAAGATAGTCATAATATTGGACAAGTTTTTCTACATTTCTACTTTTAATTTTTGCATCGAAAGCTTGATACAGCTTATCTTTTCTATCTTGTGATAATGCTGATTTTAAGATGTCTTGTTCCCTATCGTAAATTTTTTTAACTAATTTATCCACATTTGCATTTGATTCGCCAAGTGATTTTTCTAATTCATTAATTTTCGATTGTAATTCGTTATTAACTTTCTTTAAATTATCATTTTCAGTCCCTAAGTCTTCTATTTGACCTTGCAAATCTTCAATAGTACCGCGAAGTGACCCAAGTTGTTTCTCAAGCCATGCCTTATCGTTATTATCATGTACAGCAAGGCTATCCTTTGTCTTCCGGATTTCATTAGCTAATTTATCCAATTGATTAATCGTTTCTTTAGGTGGTGGTTCCGGTAAGTTTGATAGTTTCTTTTTCAAGACATCCATTTTCCCAGCAATTTCTGTTAGTTTACTTTGTTCTGTCTCAGTATTAGGTGCTTTCACATCAGACTGACCAGACTGTGGGTGAACATCTTCATTATTTTGACCCGACCCAGTTTGAGAAATTTCTCCTGATTCACCTTTTTCACTATTATTTTCGTTTTGCTCATCTGAATTCTTTAAGGATTCTCTTAATGTAATGATTTTTGGTTGTAAACCATCTAACTTAGCCACCATAGTTTGACTATTTTGATCTATTGGTTTACTGAAAAGAGATTTCAATAGTTCCTTTTGTTCATCAATCTGGTCTAATCTCATATTATTCAGGTCTGCAAACTTCTCATTATTACCATTAATCATCTGCTGTATGGTTGTCATATTGGCAAGCATTGGAGCGGCGTGGTTGCCGAATGTTTGGTCTAGCTGGCTTTGTCTTTTGGAAATGGTATCCATCCCCTGAGTGATTGTTTCTTCACTTTGGCCTTGGACCTTTTGTAAAATTTTCTTTTGGTTTTCCTGATACTTTTTATAGGCATTAACATAGTCTACGAAGTTAGTAAGTCTGTCCTCAACCTGTTGGACGTCGCCCTTTCGTTCCGCAGAACCTTCTTCAGCACTCTTAATATTAGATTGCAGCTGTTTTAACAATTCCTTCTGCCTATTCAGTTCATCTGTCAAATTCTTCGAACTCGGGCTGTAAAACGAAATCATCGCATCTTGGAAGGCAATCTCCTTGTTCAAAATATCATTGAACTGACCGCGGACATTATCAACCTCCTGAGACACATAGCTCCAATAAAGTGACGAAATATGATTGTTCACCTTATCAGTATCACTCTTCAATTCCCTTAATACCTTCTCTTTGTTAACCGCATTCAGCTGATCCTGCACCTCATAATGAAGCATCGCCTTCTTCGGCTGGTCCTCATCATAAGTCAAAATATTTTGTGTGAAATGCGACGGAATATAAATGATCGCATCGTATTTCAAACTTTCCAGTCCATTATCAGCCGCACTTCGGCTCAGAACCGTCCACGTATAATCAGAATTCTTCTCCAAAACCGGCACAATATCTTGCCCAAAACGCGTCGGGTCTCCATTGTCATTTTTAACACCCAGATCTTCATTAACAACCGCAATCTTACGCGTTGCATTTTCCTTAACCTTCATCGGATTTTGACCTATGTATTCGAAAAACAATGAAGGCAGCGCCAATATAATGACGACTGTAATAACAACTTTAACTATAGGCTTCCATTTTCCCGTCATGCAAGTATCCCCCTTTCAGCAGCACAGAGTGGAATTTGGATTTTCGTATCCTTCCCGTTTTCAACATAATAACCGAAGCCTGGATTGATATCAGTTTCCTTACGATTGAATGGAAAAGTAAAGAGATTTTGTTCAGATTTCTTCATTAGGATGACAGCTTGACGAATTTGCTTAACTTCCGTCGTAAGCGTATCAAACCCTTTTGAAAACTCATTTTGATTTCCGGCAACGATTAAATTAAAACCTAAATGACTGTAGTTCTTCATGAACATGCTCAAGCGATCCTGAATCTTGTTATCTACCGTCTGCTGGAATCTGCCAAAGCCATCCACGACAAGCAGCAGCGGTGCGAAGGAAAGCCGATTCGCCGTCCCATTTTGAACAGCGGTCAAATATTCCTCTTCCCTTCCTTGCAGTAAAGCTTCAGTATCATCAAGCCACTTCAAAATATGCTCCTTCGTCTCCACATAGCTGATGCCTTCCATCGTGGCGAATTCTGACAACCCTCGGTCAATGGAATCAAACACCCCGATACTGCTCGTATCCCAAGATAAGGATGTGTTTAAAACCACTTTAAGCACATTTGTTTTTCCTTTTTGCGTCTGACCGAAAATCAAACAATGCCTATTCTTGATCAAGTCAACATAGACCGGCATAACAAATTCTTCATCAAGCCCAAGTGGGATTAAACCAGGTTTATATTCGACCCTGTTGTCAGCTTCCATATCACCCATCGTTAACTTTGGCGCAAGCATTGGAATCGCATCAGGAAGCTTCTTCCCTTCATTTCGCGCTTTAATCATTTGAATATCTTGTTTCACCCGCTCAAAGACACTAAGATCATCGTCACCATCAGCAGGCAAGAACACTTGAGCGAGATAAGCCTGATCCTTTTTGATAATCGCACGCCCAGGAATCGCCTCAAGCGCGTAAGGAAGTTTTCCTATAACCCCTTGCGCTTCACCAGCATCCATTAGATAATGGACAATCTTCGTCTTTAAGTTGTTCATCAACGCCTGACGAATAGCGTTCACCCTTGTTGCCGTGAAAATCATGTAAATGCCAAGTGACTGGCCGTCACGAACAAACTGTGTCAACTGCATTTCCAAATCCTCAAGCTCTTCCTTCGCAAAATCGAAATTATCTATGGCAATGAAAATAAGCGGAAGCGGCTCATCACTTAATGCATTGTACATTTTGATATTGCTGACTTCCTTTTTCTGAAGCAGTTGTTTGCGGCGATGAATTTCCTCTTTCATGATGCGCATGAACTTATCGATTTTCCGCTCATCATCCATACGGAAATAGTCAGCAGTATGCGGCATTTGTCTTAAAGGCAAAAGGCCGCCGTTTCCAAAATCAAAGATATAATAATGAAGATCTTCAGCACTGTAACTTGATGCAAAACCGAGCAATAATGTTGTCACCGTCAACGATTTGCCATAGCCGGAAGAACCGAATACGCCAATATTGCCATCCTCTATTAATTGATAAGGGTATGGATCTTGACTCTGCTTTTCCGGTTCATCGGTTAAGCCGATGTAGAACTCGCCTTCGCTCTCTGACACGTATGCGGATCGGGCTATCCGCTGTTCTAACGGTGGCAGCCAAGGACTGTTAAGTTTCTTGATGTTCAATGTCTGCTGGAGCTCTTCAATTTTGTCCACAATCATGTCGATTTCCGTATTCTCGTCCTTCTTCTGATGTTCTTGCCCAGAAACATCCGATAGCGGAATAAGACCTAGATCAGTGACGATCGCGACATCATCTTCTCCGCTTGCCGTATCTTCCATATAAGGCGCCCCGCTCCAGGCTGATTGGAATAGTTCATACACTTCATTGTTACCGACTTGCAAATAGCCCCGTCCGGTCACCGTTATGGATGCGGCATCAGCGTTTTTCAACACTTCTTTACTATCTGAAGCATCCTGAACTTTCAATGCGACTTTAAACCGCGCGTTACTCCAGATCTGGTCATCAATGACACCGCCTGGTTTTTGCGTTGCCAGAATTAGGTGTACACCCAAGCTTCGCCCGATCCGGGCCGCACTGACCAGCTCGCGGATAAATTCAGGCTCTTCCGTCTTTAACTCCGCAAACTCATCGGATATGAGGAACAAATGCGGCAGCGGTTCTTCCGCCGTGTTTTGTTTGTACAGCTCGGTATAATCATTAATATGATTGACCTGGTATTGATCAAACAAGCGCTGGCGCCTTTTCAGTTCGCTCTTAATCGAGGCTAGGGCTCTGGCACTAAAGTTCTTGCTGCCTTCAATATTCGTTATCGTCCCCAATAAATGCGGAATGTCTTTAAACGGCTGAGCCATCCCACCGCCTTTATAGTCAATCAGCAAGAAGGCGACTTCATGTGGATGGAAGTGCACAGCTAGAGATAGGATGTACGTCTGCAAAAATTCACTTTTACCAGACCCGGTTGTTCCCGCGAGTAGACCATGAGGACCGTGTGCCTTTTCATGAAGGTTTAATTCCACAATGTCCTCTCTGCCTTTTAAGCCGACTGGAACTGCCAATGACTTCGATGATTCAGTTGTGAACCATTTTTGATCAATCTGAAGATCTTCGACTTCTTTTGCTTTTAACAATTCCAAGAACGAGACACTCGTCGGAATCGAATTGGTCATTCCGACCTGATGATTCAAAGTTTTTAGCCTGCGGGCAAATGTTTCATTATTTTCCCGCTTATGCACGTCAAGCTGAAAGGGAATCTGAGTCGCTTTTCTGTTCTGAATCAAGATATCCCCCTCGTGTTCGTTAATATATCTGACAAGAGTGTGGATATGCTCAGTCAAATTTTCTTTTGTTCCCTCAGCGAAAATCGTTGAAATACCTAAATGCGGATCATTTCCTTCTAAGTACTCGAGTATGACATGCTCGGATATCAGTTGCTGATTGGTAATGATGAAGACGATATGAGGTGAAAACCGCCTTTTTCCTTTTTCCTCATCCAAATCGCGTTCCCTAATGACTTCATATAAAGATGAGAGCAGCTGATCTCTCGTTTGTTCGTTATATATAAACCCTTTAGCAAAGGCATGGGGCAGCTGAAAATGCGGCAGCCACTTCAACCATTCCCAATCCTTATATTCTTCTTCATTAAATATAAAAACAAAACGAAGGTCATGATAACTATGGGAAAATGCCAGCTGGCCAATGAGCTGATGGATGTCATTTTTAACGACCGATTCCTTCCCGATTAGACCCATGGCCCCTTCGGCAAGGTTAACAGTGACTGGCACATTTTCAATATCCTTATAGACCCTTGCCATCACCTGTGATTGTTCAAGAAGGTCGTCAATCTCACGGTTTGCCATATCCCCGCTGCTTAAAGAAATATCATAGCTTGATGGAACAGTTCCTATGCCGATCCTGAGCTGCAGGAAGTCATTGCTGTCAAGTGTCCGCTCCCAAATCCGATCGGAAATTTGCTCAGTCAAATATTTCATTCTTTCAAAGGAAGGGTAATGAAAGAAAAGCACTTGTTTTTGCTGTTCCGCAAGCTCCTGTAATTCATGACGCTTATCTTCCAAATATTTTGTATACACTCTGTGCCTTTTCTCTTCCCGTGTCTTGCGGTTTTTCTTTTCTTTAAAATAATAGACGGTCGATGTAAATAAAGTTGTTGTAAACATGACCATTGAAATAATAATGAAGATCCCTCTCGGCCTGACGAGAGCTACAATACCCATGACAATCAGCATAAGAAGCGGCGGCAAAATAGTTAACCACAGGCCGCGGTTGTTATTTTCCCCTTCTTGGGAAGGAAAGGATAAGTTCACCTTGTCATCCGGGAGATCATAAATCATCCTTGGTGTCCGCCGGTAAAGCGGATATTTCTTTTTCATTTCCGAAATCGGCGGTTCGAATAACGGAAGCTCCGTCTTCCATTCTTCTACACTTGTGATCTGCATCACATCATCTTCTTGAAAACTGATCGTCATATAAGGCCAGGTGATGATATCGCCAATATTAATGTTGGTTTCTTCTGTTACCAACCGGCCATTCAAAAAGAGGCCATTACCACTCGGGGATACGAACCATTGTTGTTTGACCTTTAGAAAACTAAACCCTTTTGCATGTATTAAGGCGGGGGTATCTTCTTTTTTATAAACATCAGCCTTATCATCAGCCATTGAAAAGGTCAAATCATGACGAGTGCCGACATAATAACTGTGGGTGATTGCCGGCGAGTCCGTTAGACACAATGAAAGGGTTTCTTGCCCTTCTGTAAGGTGAACCGCTTCAGTCACCGATAATGTGCCTATGGACTTATCGCCCTGTAAAACAGCCAATTCCGATTCGTTTTTACTTTTTTTAACTGAAAGTGATCCCCCTGAAAAAGGAAACGAACGAATCGTCAACATATGCTGCTGTTCAGAGCCAATCGTTATCACATCTAAAGAAGCTATATTGATCGGCAGTTGTTGATAGGTTTTATCATAGAAAACCCAAAGGAAGCTCATTAAATTCACATCCTGTGACGAAATTTCATTTTAGTTTTTTAACCTGTCTACTCTTTAGGGGACTCTTTTTTTTGCTGGTCAGCCTTTTTGGAAGCAGCATCCTTTGCTTTATCTTCCTTTTTATTATCAGCAGGCTGTTTCTTTTGCGTTTTCGCATCCTGTTGATCTGCCTTCTGTTCAGGCTGTGCCTGTGTTTCTTGACTTTGCTGATCCTGCTGTTCCTGTTCTTTCTGTTCCTTCATATATTCATCAATTTCGCTTTGAATATCTTGAACCTTTTGCTGCTTTTCTTCCCCTGTCAGATCATCATCCGCTTTGATTTCTTTACGGTACTTCAGCAGTCCGAACATGATTAAATCCCGATCTTCTAACGATCGAGCGATATCAAGCGCCTTTTCACTTTCACCTCGGCCAACGTGAATCCAATAGGCATAATATTGTGGATCTGATTGAAGTGTCAGCGTACTTTGGACATTCTTCTTTTGCTCCTCAGTGAGCGATTCGTTAATGATGTAAGATGTTGCGAGCTCATATTGGACCACTTTTGGCATCTCATCGACACTGTAACGGCCTAATGCATCAACGACTTGACTGTAGTCATTGCTAAGGAAAGATTGACCGCTTTCTGCAAACGCTTCTTGTTTGGGTTGTAAAAAAAAGATTGAGTAGCATGTATAAATAATAGCAGGGACGAGGCAAACAATAAGACCAATCATAACGTAGCGCTGACCCTTCCACTTTTTGTTTGGGATATGCACTAAAGTCTTATCCTTTTTCTCCAATTGATCGATATGATCTTGAATCAGTGCAAGCAAGTCATCCAGACCTTTTACGGTAAATATTTCTTTGGTATCCGGTCCAAGCTTTAACGTCTCATGGAAATTTAAATATTGTTCAAATGTATAACTCTTATCAACAGCGGCTGCAACCGTAGCTTTAACTTCAAGCAAAAGCCTTTCCTCTTCGTTTTCGTATGGAGGAAGACTCTCCATAACACCATAATGCAGGAAGGCCGGCTCCAGGCTTCGGTCAAACATGATATTTTCCGGGCAAACAATAAGATGAAGGCGGTGAAGGGAATGCTTCATCACTCGTTTAACCAGGTGGTGGGAAAACAGCCACTTGCTTCTGTCATCTTTGCTATGTATACGTTGGAAGCTTTGATACTCAGCGGGTGGATGAATCGTGATCTTCAATTCATCTTCCGTCATGATAATTTCCTTATTAAAAGAAGGATCAATTTCTTTTATCATATCAATTTCCAATTCATGATCAAGCTTGATTTTTTCGTTTTGAAAAATAAAGGCGTAGCCGTTATCTTTCGTTATGGCGGCTTCGAGTTTCTTTTCTAAGTAAGTCGGCTTCTCTACTGACATCCCCATAAGCTCCTTCATAAGATTTCGATACGATCACCTGTTGTAATACCGCAAGCTGCAAGCTGATAAACGCCTGAAAAGACAGTGCGTTTGTTGGTCACTCGAACCCAGCAGCCTTCCCGCGGCAATTCAGGGATCCGCTTCGCCTGCCATACGATATCTATAACTTTCTTTATCGAATGGTAGTTTGAAAGACGCAAGTCAAACGTTTCTCCGGTATAATGCTTTAGGTCTACAGTGATCTCAATGTACATAGTATTCCACCCCAGGAAATGGAAGAAGCGCTTCATCCCTAGGAATTCAGCGCTACTTCACATTTCATTAGATTGTTAGATGAAGTTAACCGCGAATTTGACCAGCGATTTGATTATCAGTGTCTTCGATAATATTTGCGGTATCACCAAGCTGTTTCGAAATATCAGCAAGTAAATTAGCCATTTTCACAAAGGAAGGCTTAAGTTCTTCGTACTGAGCGGCAAAAGCATCGCTTGAAGCACCTTCCCACATGCCTTGAAGTTGGCCCTTCATTGTGTCAAGACGGCCAACCAAATCCTCAACGTTACCGCTTTCGTTATTGTAACGCGTTGCCATGTCACGGAGCTCTTCAGGTGTTACACGAATTTGTCCTGCCATTTCAACCTCTCCTTTTACATATATTTCCCTCTCTTGGTATTATAAAATAAACTCAGATGGGAAACAACGGTTAATTTAAATAATTCGTCGTATTTTTCGACAAAAATATCTAGATTAATTTTAACATACTTTTCAAACTATAAAGTATGTTAAAATATAAAATGGATATTTATACCAATCTGCGCATCAAACTGTTTAGATTAGTGCTGCCTTCTTAAATGTCGGCCGATTTTCATCCATTCTAGGTGTTATTGTCCAGAAAATGACTTGGCTTAACCGATTAGGTGATTCGACAAGGGTGATGAAATATGCCAATTTAATCAGATCCAAACCATTTATACACATTAAAACCAATTCCTTCTGAAAATAATGGAGACCACAAAAGCTATATTTAATTTTTCGAAATCTGTCACCTTTTGTCATTTGAATCGTAGATTAAAGACAAAAAAAGTCGTGATTTAGATAGACGCGTAACCTTGTATCTAGGGAGTTTTTCCCTTTATATGTTTATTTTTCTGAAACAATTGTGTAATATTGTAATATATGAAATGAATGCGCGGGAGTGGATGACGTGTTACCGGATAATGAAGTTATGATTAGAATGCTGAATAATGATATTGCTTCGTTGCAGAGTACATTACATGATAACCAGGAAAAAATAGCACGATTACATAAAGCAAAAAGGCATATTACTGGTGGGCAAGATGATCTGTCTGAGTATAAAAATCTGATAAAAAACCCTGATCTCACATCAGAATCATGGGCCGGCAAGCATGCTGCTGAGTTCTTAGACATCCGTGAAACTATCGATAACGCTTATAATGATATTGTGACAATACAGGTCGAATCTATATTGCAGGGCATAGAAGACAAAATCTCACAATTAGAGAATGCTAATCTTGACCTGTCAGACGATATTTCATCGAAAAGAAATAGAATAAACCATATGCACGGTGCGTAAAAGGGGGGCGTATGATGCCAGAAATAAAAGTTAATCAAGGCGATGTTGAACCGGTTTTCAGCAATCTTAAAGGGAAGATAAATGAGCTTAACACCTCGAATCCGACGATCGAATTTAGTACTTCTGTACTGGATGTTGTGACAAAAATTATAGATATCGAGGACACCTACTATGAAGCTATTAGTAAATACAAAGCACTTCTTTTAAAAGCTGAGGATGACGCCTGGACGAACATCGAGTCGTTCATTGATGTTGAAGAAGAGTTGGCGGCAAACATTGGCAAGGGGTCAAGGCGATGAAAGTATTAAAGGTATCGGAAATAACTGAAGGGATTGATCATTCGATTAAAAAGAAGGAAAACGAAAAGGACCAAATTCTTGCGATTCGTGATGCGATGAATCAAGTCACTGATTTGGGCGACTCCCTTAAGGGCGAAGGCGGCAATGCGATTAAGGAATACTTCAAAGTCCTCCACATCCCTGTCATTCTTCTTCTTAATCAATTCCTGGATCGGTACATAAATGGTTTGAAAGATATCAAAAATAGTGTTAAAGAATTCGAGGATCATAACGGCCTTGTCCGCGAAGAATTCATCATTGAGGATGTCAAAAAAAGCCTCGACAGAATTGAAGAACTGACCCATGAAACAGTAGGGAAAATCAATGATCATTTCATGGAAGTCAGTGATTTGGTAAACGATCAGCCTGTTACTATCATGCCGTTTGTAAAGCGGATGGATGAGGCTGAAGCGCATAATAGAAAAACAATTACTAAATTAAATGCGCTTGATGAAGCAAGTATGGCGAAATTAAAAGAATCGGAAAATAATTTAGATGGATTTAATAGCCTTGTTAAAAAGTTTAACGAGTGGTCTAAAAATGGGCTAATCTTAGACACAGGCAAGATTCACAAAATGGAAGATAGTGTCTGGGAAAATGAAGCTATACAAGGTATGATTGAAGATGTGAACTTTAGTATTGGGGAGCCCGGAACAAATCAATTACATAAATATGATACTCTCGCCAACCTAGCAAGGGTTAGAAACAACACAACTTTATCCAAGCCACAAATTTGTTTGCCAAAGAAACCAAAAGAAGCAGGGATAGTTTTTGGGAATGGGTTAAATACATTAGGTTTAGATCCGAATCATCCCATAAAATCCGGTGCTACATTACTACAAAATGGATATGGCGGAGCCCAAGTATTTAAGCAGGTAAGAATAAAGAAAATGGGAGGCAGTGTTCTAAAAGAAAAATACACAACTGCCCGCGGTAAGGATACATATAGACTACGATTGACCAAACCCGAATTATTTGGCGTTAATAAAAAATCATACACCCAGTATAACCTAATTAATGGTAAACCAGCTGAGGTGCATGCCTTAATTAACGGTAAAGTCGCCTTAAAAGATGCCCTTAAATTTAAAGGAATATCAGGTAAATTAGGATTGTTAGGATTAGGTATATCCACAGTTGCCGATTTATCAAATGGTTTAAAACAAGATCAATCAGGAAGTGATATAACCGGCCTTATTGTTAGCGATGTGGCCGTTGGTGTAGCTTCAATTGGTGCTTCAGCCTTTGCTGGAGGACAATTAGGTGCCTTAGCCGGTGCTTGGGCAGGACCAGTGGGTATGGCAGCGGGATTTTTAATAGGTGCAGGAACGTCCTATTTCCTTAGTGAGGTAAAGTGGTTCGATGTAGACGGTGATGGAAAATCAGATTCTGTGGGTGACGTCATTCAAAAAGGGACTACTAAAGCAATAGAAGGAGTAAAACACTTTTTTGGACATTTATTTTAATTAACATCCTTTGTGAAAGGAATATTTATGGATAAAAAAACGTTTAATGAATATTTGATTTTAAGAACATTTCCTACCGATATTCGCTTTATTGCAATGATGAATGTTCTGTTTTTTTCAGATCTTTTGGGTTTTTTACCGTTGCTTGGGATACCAAGGCTACCCTTCTTTATTAATCTTGCAATCATTCCAGTAATAATCTTGAACATTTGGCTGCTCGTTTATATTATCGCGCCTTATCGATTTGAATTATCCTTTACCCTTTTTCAGGGCGTTTGGGGAGTGCTAACATCATTTTTATATTTTTTAGTTACCCAAAAGTTTTTGTATAACATTTTGCACTTTGAAACGTTGCTTTTCTTTTATCTTGGTCTTGCCTTATATTTAATCAGTGTTAGCGGTGTCATCATCATTCAACATCTATCCATAAATGGTAAGATTAAAATCCCGGAAGGTCCCGGGGCTTGGACGAAATGGATTGCTATAGTACCGGGTTTTAGTTACGTGTTTGGTCAAATGATCTTTTCCATTATAAAAAGCGATGATATAAAAGCACTTATATTTGTTGGATGTATTTTAGGAGCAATGATTTTTCCAATTCTGTTTGTTAAGCTTCTGCATCAATACTTTTTTTTCATAAAAAATAAAGATGCATTACTGGCAAAATACCCAACACTTAACAAACCTAAGAAAGAAAGGATTTTCCAAAAAAGACCAAAGAATAGCAAGTCACATAAGCGCAAAAAGCAATCCAAATGAATAATAAGAAAGGAGCAATAAAGTGACCAATATCCCTGAATATCATTATAATATTATTTTACTTGATCTTAATAATGATCTTTCCGATAAGGAAATAGAAGAAGTCGTTGACGAAATTGGAGTATCCACAGATATCGATGACCTCGACGTATCAATAATGAAACAAAAATATATTACAGAAAACCAAGACATGGTTTTAAAAAACGACATAAAACCCGGGAAATATCCTTATTTCCTAATAACTCGGGGACTAAATGAAAAAATGAATCAAATTAGAGATGAATACAAACAAAAGCATCGGATAAAGAATATGCTAAAAATGATAAGTCCCACCGAATTACACTACGCTACTCAAGACTATATGCTTAATTTTGAACATACTGTTTTCCATACAGATAACATAAATGAGGTTATTAATTATTTTGAGGGTATACAATAATACAATAATTTTAGTATTCCCTACTAAATTAACCAAGGGGTACATTCCTCTTGGTTAATTATGAGCGGTATAATAAGAACTTCTTTAAATTACCTCTGTAAAATTGTTTTATTATTTCCAACGTTTAGAGCGCTTTCCGCCACTGAAAGGTACTCCTTTGTTAATCCAAATAAATCCACTTGCTTTGCTTCTAAAAGTTCTTTTCCATTCTTTTCTATCATTCTTAGTGTCCAATTATTTGAAGGCGAAAAAACAACAAATAGCCCTTCTGCAGTCCAATGATCCTTATTAAAGTGATACATCATCATTCGATTGATTCTCTCATTTCTATGTAATGACTTCTTAAGGTCAGCCCATAATGCTGGGATTTGGTTTAGGTTATTGATCCTACATATAATGCTATCCAAATTGTTGAAATCACCCTTCTCATTTAACCAATCGTTTATTAACGTGCCAGGTAAAACCAACGTTCCCGATTTTGATATTTGATTATGTTCTAGTCCAACCTTTGGAAAGATCTCATTTTTCAGCGCTATTTTAGGCTCACTTTTCTGTTGCAAATAGTATAAATCATCGTTTATTCTCCCACATTCGATGACAAACTCCTCAGCAAAATAAAAAAACGATTGTGATGATTTATCAGGGGCATCAACCTGAATAATTGTATTGGAGTAAGCCATAACCGATAATGCGGAAATCAGTCCTTCATCGATCCAAAGTTCCCCATCTTCCCTTTTTCCAACCAGCTCTCGATCTTTAAGGTTTTTAATTACCGACTCCCATTCATACTTTAATCCCTCTTCTTGTAATCCAGAAAAAGGATTATCTATTCCTATTACCGCGGGAGCTTCTAATAGCCCTAGTAACACAAATATTTCTTTATTACTTAAATGTATTTGTATCTTTTCCATCTAATATCCACTCCATTAGCTAATTGCTTGGCAAGGTATGTAAAGAAAACTCGCCGATTGGCGAAGACAGAGGCGTAGTTGCGACGCACAGGACGTGCTAGTACTGGCGTTGTAACAGGATGTTACGTCTTTAGCCAGTGCACTTATGTGCGTCAGAAAGTTATACTTTCTGATTAACTAAAAAAGCCAAAACCTGTTTACTATTTTATTAATTTTATAGGCATGGCGCTAAAAATTAATCTAGCCAGCGGACTAATTGACCAGGCCAAGACGATAAAAATTCCCCAAAATAGTATATTTTACATGTTATTATGTTATCATTAATTTGGAGTTCTTACCATAAACGAGATTAAAATTTGACCCTTCGTCCGATTTTTTGCTGACTTTGGGTCTTCCTCCATCACCGCCCCCCCTCCCACTGACACGAAAAAGAGCGTTCCCGCCAAAGGGAACGCTCAACTTTTTTCATCAATCGGTTACTTCTTCTTCTTCACATTAATATGAAGCTTTCCTTTTGCAAGTTCTCTTGTCTCATTGCCATAATCATCTTTTAGGATAACCTCGATCTCTCCGCCGTCGGCTTTGAGGCCAGACGGTGCGGTCCAGTAGCCGACATAGTGGCCGTCTTCGGTTTCCATCATCGGCAACTCATTGACGTTAGCCGTATTCGCAATAGTATTGACAAGCGGCATGCGGATGGCGAAGGTTGCTTTTAGGCCAGGCTCGCTGTCCAGCTCGATTTTTACCGATTCACCCGATTTCAAATTAACATCTTCATCAGGCTTCAGGTTTTCCACAACTGGGGCATCGAACTTGGCGTGAACGGTGATCCGCTTCGTCCGTTTGTTGCCAGCCTTATCCCTTGCGACAACTTTAATCGTATTATCTCCGTCATCTAACAGCATGCGGTGTTCGTACGATCCATCATCATTCACTTTAGCCTTTTGCCCGTTGACCTTGACCCATGCAAGGTTAGTTTCATCAACCTTCCCCTCAACCTTAACGGCCATTTTATTCGTCTTATAATCATCCTTTGGGCTGTCGATCGAGAGCTTCGGTTTGATTTGATCAAGGACAATCGTCACCGGCTCGGATGGATCAGTTGTGCCATTATCTGTCGATACGGTTGCGGTCAGTTTGTTTTCGCCTTTTTGAAGGGTGATTTCCTTAGAAAATGTCCCTTCATCCGTGGCATTGGTTGTTGCTGCTTTCTCACCATTATTTAAAATGGTTACTTTCATACCCGGTGCTGCTTCACCTTCAACGGTTACCTTGTCATTCTTTGTAAACGTACCATCCTTCGGCGAGGTGATCACGGGTGCCGCAGCTTCATAACTGACCTGAGCCCTGATCATATAGTTTCCTTCTTCTTTCGGTGATTTAGACCATGCACCACCGACAAGCTGCCAGCTGCGTTCATGATTTTCACCATTTTCATCTGTTGCGAGGCCAGGTGCATTCGGATTAGCTTGGGTCTGAATGTAGACCATGTAGAAATCACCGTCAACAACGACCCCTTCTCCCGATAGATCAACATTCGTCCATTGATCATTCCTTAGCGCTGTTGCGTCGATTGGTCCAGCCAGCTTTTTGCCCGGAGCCCCGTCAGGACCGGATGCATCATAAATGGCAACTTGGAATTCCGTTCCGCCTGGAACAGGCCATTCGGTATTCCAGAATCGGAACAATCCGCCGGTAACAAGCGCATGATCTTTTCCTTCCGGAAGCGACATTTTAACCGCCCAGCCGTTGCCTGCATCATAAAAAGCGTGAGCATTTTCAGCTGTGCCATCATCATAGCCGATTTCACCAGGATAGCCAATGAACGGCTTCAAATTGACATCCTTTTCAACCGATTGGTCGCCTTCAACGGTAACTGACACATCTTGGCTATAAAATTTTCGTGCGCTGACATGCATCGTATAGTCGCCTTCATATGCTTCAATCGAAAAATGCCCGTTCTCATCAGTCGAGACAGGAGCAACAGCAGCATCCTCCATCAGCATGATGTCAGCGCCAGCAATAGGCTCGCCTGTTGCTTTGTTGGTGATTGTCCCTGTGATGGTACCTTTCGCAATCGGATCGAGCTTGAAGTCCGCTGTAACGAATCCATCACGAGGAATCTCTACGGAACGCTCAACTGGATGGAATCCGTACGCTTCAGCTTTTAATGTGTAATCCCCTGCAGCATGGGTCATCGTATAATGGCCATCAGCAGGGTCCGTCCTCACCGAACGATCAGTTTCGAGCACGGTGACCGAAGCAGCAAGCGGCAACGAGGATGGTTTTACTTTCGCATCCTTGTTCACATTCAGATGGTCAGGTGTAACAAGAACATCTGGTTTGGAAGGCTTCATTTTACTTGGATCGACCGGCTTTTTGTTTGCCTTTTTATCCTTTGCCTTCTCATTCTTCACTATTTTATTTTCCTTTTTGTCTTTGTCGCCGTGCTTAGGCTGTACGCCTAAATGGGCTTTGGCTGTTTCACCCATTGCCGTATCGCTAAGAGCAACATCGTCCAAATACCAACCGGCTTTTGGCACACTTCCGTCAGATTGGACATGGAAAGCCACAAAGACAGTTTGTCCAGCATAATCCGATAAATCAACTTCCGCTGATTGCCAGCCATCGCTTTCACCGGTGAATTCAGCCAGCTGCTCCCAGTTTTGCTGATCCGTTGATACAAACACATGACCGTAATCATAATTGTTTTCAATGTTGTACCATTGTTTGAACTGTAAGAACATGTTCCCGGCTTCAGGTACAGCAACGGGTGGCATCATGAGTGTCATATTACTGTTATTTTCATAGTCGCGATCAAGGTTTGTGGCATAGACTTTTTCACCAGACGCTGCTGCGGCCGGTCCAGATGTCGGCTTGCCCCATTCCCATGTATTATTGTCACCGTAGGATAGCCAGCCAATTGGATTTGCTTCAAAATCCTGCTGGTAGCCATTCGTCAAAGCTGGATGAATGGTGACATCATATTGATCGCTTGTTACATTATTTTGGCCATAATCTGTAATGGTCCACTTATACTCCATAGCCGGTTCGGCGACAACATCACCGGGTATGACGGCTTGGTAGACAGCATTGCGATAATCACCACTTGTTTTTTCAGCTTCAACCGTCTGCCATTCGCTTGCACCTTGCACACGATATTGCAGTTCTACTTTAGTAATGCTGACATTATCCTGCACACTGATGTCGAGCGGTATAGCGGCACCGGCATATGCCTCATTTGGACCATCATGCTGGTAGACCGGCGCCTCCAGATCTTCACCATCTTTTGTGACTTGACCTTGAACTGTTCCCAAACCGTCAGCAACAGCTTGAACAGCATTGTAGACGTCAATTCGTCCGTAACCGTAGCCATTGTTCGGCGATTCGGGAAACTCTTCATCTGTTAATGGGACTGCAGTATCCATTAAGATTTGTTCAATGTCGTCCACTGTTAAGGATGAATCTGCTTGAAGAAGCAGTGCTGCCGCCGCTGCAACATGGGGTCCGGCCATTGATGTTCCATTCCATCCGCCTTCATACTGACTTCCCGGTACTGATGAGCGAATGTTTACGCCTGGTGCTGACACATCGGGCTTGATTTCATCATAAGGAGACGGTCCCTGAAGTGAAAAGCCTGCAAGCTGATCATTAATATCTGTTGCACCAGTAGTAAAGCTTTCCGGATAGTTGCCCGGGTTTGCTACCGAACCGGGACCGCCGGGATTTGTTAACGTTGTGTTACCCGCCGAAAATTCCGGGAAAATACCTGCCGCTCTCCAGTTTTGCACCATCGGCCGGTACCATTCATCTAGCCCCGGTCCCCCGCCCCATGAGTTATTAACAACATCGGGAGCCATTTCCGGGTGCGGGTTACCCTCAGCATCTTTTGGTGCCAGGATCCATTCCCCCGCGGCAAGCAAATCGGCATCCGTCCCGCCAGCTGCTGTAAAGGCCTTAACCGCGATCCATTTAGCACCAGGAGCAACACCGATGTGATTGTCACCGTCAGATCCGACCATCGTACCCATGGTATGTGTGCCGTGGCCTTGATCATCATAAGGGGCTGACTGTCCCGCTGTGGCATCAAACCAGTTAAATTCATGGTCCACAGTGTTACTTGCTGCGTCGTAACCACGATATTTTTCCTTAAGTGCGGGATGGTTCCATTGCACACCGGTATCAATATTGGCAACGACCGTGCCGGATCCATCAATGCCCATATCCCACACTTCAGGTGCTCCCACTTTTTCAATATTCCATTCAATTGAGGATGTCTGAGAATTAGCCTTTGACTTTTTGGCTTTAACTTGTTTCTTCTTGATTGGATCAAGCTGTCTGGTTTCATTAGGAAGGACTTTTTCGATTTCCGGGAATGTGGCAAGTCTTTCTGCTGTTTGTTTTGTCGCTGTAACAGCCATTCCATTAACAATGTAATAAGAGTGGAAGGATTTAACCTCACCTTTCTTTTTTTGCTTGGTCAAATATGATTTGACATCATGCTGGGTTTCATTGGCCTTTGCTCGAAGTGAGGAAACAATTGCTGAACGTTTCATCAGCTCAAGTTTGTAAGCTGTGGCCTTAGACTTCTTTGCTTTGGATGCCGCGGCGCCCGCAACCTTCTTCGTATCGACTTGGTCTCTGAATTTCACAAGAAACGTAACAACATCATCTTTTTTGTAGCGTTCAAGAAGCCTCTTGCTTATTTTGTTCTTAGACTGAACCTTAGCAGCATCCAGCATGGAAACTGAATGGTTGTTCGTCCCTGATTCGGCCCCCGCTGTTTTATAAGCAAAAGTCGGCATCAGCAGCATGAGACATAACAATAGGCTTAGCAACCGGGTGACATCTTGTCTTTTAACCAACACTCACCATTCTCCCTTCAAATTGGTTTGGCATGTGTGACAGTGCTGACCGGAAGACTGTACCTGATGTTAGAACACAAAATTTCCTTAACCCTCCTTTAAATATGTCATTTTTGTTACATTCTTGTTGTCAGTATTTATAATAAACGAAATAATAATAATTTCCAGTTATTTTTCTAATTATTTCGAAAAATGGGAATAACGCATGACTCTTCCATTTAGCCTTTTTGTGGCTAAACTCATATTATTAAGAAAAAAATCGAAAAAGGGCGGACTTTGTACCCTGTTACTGTATGGTATTAACGTCCTATACAAAATTTGTAAACAAACCCCAAAAAAACACCTCCGAAAAATGATTAATAACCACTTTTCGGAGGTGTTCTATTAGTGGAGCTGCTTTCACTTTCAACCGGCCTTATGTTCAATCCTCAATTTATCAGCGACCATCGCAATGAACTCTGAGTTAGTAGGTTTCGCTTTGGTCATTGAAACCGTATAACCGAAGAGAGATGAAATTGATTCGATGTTGCCGCGGCTCCAGGCAACTTCAATGGCATGGCGAATCGCCCTTTCAACCCTGCTGGAGGTCGTCTTATATTTCTTGGCAATATCGGGATAAAGAACTTTTGTTATGCAGCCAAGCAATTCGATATCGTTATACACCATAGAAATGGCTTCCCTAAGGTACATATAGCCCTTAATATGTGCAGGGACACCGATTTCATGTATAATGCTCGTAATACTGGCATCTAGATTTTGCGGTTTCTTGTTCGTTATCACTGCATTATTTCGTTTGGAAGAAGGAACAACCGTTTTTTGTCTGCCGGCAACTTGACGAATATTATTTACTAAATTGTCCATATCAAACGGTTTAAGAATAAAGTATGAGGCCCCTAGATCAACTGCTTTTTTGGTCACATCCTCCTGACCGAACGCTGTCAGCATAATAACATTTGGCTGAGGCATGCTGTCATCCACTCTTAATTGTTCCAAAACACCAAGCCCATCTAAATGCGGCATAATAATATCTAAAACCAGGACATCCGGTTCGACTTCTTTAATAACTGTCAGACATTCCTCACCATTATGCGCTGTGCCAACGACTTCAATATCCTCTTGATGCTCAAGGTACTGCCCTATCAGTTTAATAAGTTCTTGGTTGTCATCTGTCAAACATACTCTAATTTTTTCCAAAACCCTTCCTCCTCTTGTTCAAAATTCCACATATACTGACTTCGACAACCATAAGTGTATCCCTCTATAATTTTCTTTAAGATTAATTATTTCTTTCTCTGTATTCCTTCCATTTCCTCGATTTTTCGAGCGAATACGATATGATTCACCATAGATTTTGTTTCTTTTTGTCGAATATATGTAGGAGAAAGGAGGAGCTTTACTCCTAGCTCACTGCCTTCCTTTCGTGGTCACCTTGATAAATATTTATTCCTGCTTCCTCAAGCATCCATTCAATATGAACACCGTAACCTGATGTCGGATCATTAACAAAGACATGGGTCACTGCTCCGATTATTTTTCCGTCCTGTATGATAGGCGACCCGCTCATACCCTGGACAATGCCTCCCGTAGACTTCAAAAGTTTCGGATCAGTCACCTTGATGACAAGGCCCTTTGTTGCGGGGAATTTCTGAGGTACCGAACTTAATACCTTTATGTCAAAGGCTTCAACCTTGCTTCCACCTACAACTGTCAGTATTTTTGCGGGGCCTTCCTTCACTTCATTCGATAAGGCAATAGGCAGCCCTTTATCCATTAAGCCGTTATCGATATCTGTATTTAGCCGTCCAAAAATGCCAAATGGCGTATTCTTGGTTATATCCCCAATTGCTTTTTCATCAGCTGGGAAAGACGCGATTTTTTCACCAGGGTGGCCATCTTGTCCACGATCAATTGATGACACTGTCGAACGAACAATTTCCCCGTCATTAACAACAATCGGTTGTTTTGTGTCAACATCTGATATCACGTGACCAAGCGCACCATATTTCCCCGATTTTGGTTCATAGAAGGTTAATGTCCCGATGCCTGCTGCAGTATCACGGATATATAGACCGATTCGATACTTATTGTCATTCTTATCCTTTATTGGTGCCAGTTCTTTTTGAATATGCTTCTTATGCCTTACAATGCTTAACTTTAACGGGTCACCGGAGTCACCGGAATCTCTGATCACTTCTTTAACATCTGACATGCTTTCAATTTTTTTATTATTAATTTTGGTTATAATATCACCGACTTGTATTCCAGCTTTCTCGCCGGGTGATTTTTCACCATTAGCAGCATCCACAAGATGGTACCCAACGACAAGAACACCTTTAGTGTTAAGCTTAACACCGATTGATTCCCCGCCCGGTATCAAACGAAGGTCTGGTAACACTCTAACATCCACCTTCTTAGCGGGCATGTTCCCCATTAATACCATCATATCAGTGTGACCTGTCTGTTGTCCTTTTAGATGTTTCCCATCGGCAGATGACGCCACTGTCTCATTTTGTAGTGAAAAATGTGACAACGCCGGTAAATGTGCGGAAAATGCTGATGTTTCATTTTCAAACAAAGTGATTTGATCCGGAATGCTTAAATAATCTCTAACCGGTTGAAAAAATCCTAATGCTACCAATAAAACAAGTAGAATTAAACCGGTCACCCGTCTAAAAAAATCCCGCTTCCTCATTCGTTCACTCTCCTCGTCCTAACCCACACCCCTTATATAAAACAAGTGATATTGTACATTTTTCGCAGAAACAAAAGAAATTGTGCTGCATTTATAAGGTTGCCTTTGGCGGGAATAATTATAACTGAAGACGAAGAAAATGCTACCCTAATTTGGATAGCAGTTCATAAAGAAGCTTTTATTTCCTTGGCTAAATGAAGTAATTCTTTAGCATGCTTCTTGGTAAGGTCTGTCATCTCCGCACCGGAGATCATCCGGCCAATTTCCTTGGCCTGTTCTTCATTATTAAGTGCCTGAACGTTTGTCTGAGTCCGTTTGTTCTTTATCCTTTTGGATATATAAAGATGTTGGTCAGCCATCGCGGCAACCTGCGGTAAATGTGTAATGCAAAAAACCTGCGAAGCATCTGACAGCTGATGAATCTTTTCCGCCATTGCTTGAGCAACCCGGCCGCTTACACCCGTGTCAACTTCATCAAAGATGATGGATGTCAGACCGATTAATGATTTAAAGTTAGATTTTATCGCAAGCATAATCCGTGACATCTCACCACCCGAAGCAATTTTTGCTAAAGGTTTTAAAGGTTCACCGGGGTTAGTTGATATCATAAATTGGGCCGTGTCTATGCCGTCCGGCTTAAAGGATTGGAAGGACTCTAACTTCTGCGACGACTGTATATGTACTTTATATACAGATTTCTCCATATATAAATCCTTTAGCTCAGCGTTAATTTCCCTTTGAAGATTCTCCGCAACGGCATAACGTTTGACCGATAATGCTTCGCCTTTTTCTTTTAATGTAAAGACCACGGCTTTTAAAGATTTTTCAAGATCATCTATCTTTTGATCGCGATCTGAAAGCTCTGCATATTCCATTTCAATCCCGCTTAAATAATCAAGGATTTCGGAAATGGTCTGACCGTACTTCCTTTTTAACTTGGAGATATCGTTCAGCCTTGACTCTATGTCATTCAACCTCTCAGGGTTGAACTCTAATTGCTCAAGCTGCTCCCTTAAGCCAAAGGCATTTTCCTCCAAAATGTAAAAACTGCCAGAGATCGCCTCAGACAATTTTTGCAGATCTTGATCAAGATCTTGCACGGATTCGAGCTGATTCACTGCCTGCCTGATATAATCGAGACCATTGCTTTCACCATTGAGCGCTTCATAGCTAATGTGCAAGGCCTGATATATTTTTTCATAATTGTTCAAACGGCGCCGTTCTTCAAGAAGTGATGCCTCTTCACCAGGTTCTAAATCAGCATCTTTAATTTCCTTTATTTGATATTTCAAAAGATCGATTCGTTGAGCGATTTGCTGTTCGTTTTGACTGAACCTTTTCATTTTGGTATAAATATCATTTGCTTGACCATACGCTGTTCGAAAATCCTTTTTAAGCTTTAGCAGAGCTTGTCCGCCAAATCGATCAAGCAGCGCCATATGTTTATCAGTGTGCATTAACTCTTGGTGTTCATGCTGTCCGTGAATATCAATAAGCCGCTGTCCGACTTCCCTGAGATTAGTTAGCGTCACAAGCTTGCCATTAATACGGCAGATACTTTTGCCGCTATCATAAATTTGTCGTCTTAGAATCAGCATGTCATCCTCATGCTCAATACCGAGGTCACACAGGATCTGGGCAACCAGATGATTGGATTGAATGTCGAACAATGCTTCAATTTCAGCCTTTTTTGCCCCATGACGCACATATTCGGCTGATCCCCTGCCACCGACAAGCAGGCCGATGGCATCAATGATAATTGATTTACCGGCCCCGGTCTCTCCTGTAAAAACAGTTAATCCCTGTTCAAATGGTATAGTCAGTTTTTCAATTATCGCAAAGTTTTCTACGCGTAGCTCCAATAACATTGAAACAAGAGGCTCCTTTCCCCCGGTTCTTCTTATGTTTAAAAAAGAAGAAACATAAATGCTTCTTCTTCAAATTACGCCTTTTTTAATTCGTGATGAGCAGCTTGGACGACTTGGTTGATTTTCCTTTGACTTGCCATCTTCCCTTGATGCCCATGCCCGCGCCACTTGAGATGGGCAAGAAATTCGATATTTCCGTCTCCGCCTGTGATCGGAGAATAATTTAGATCCATGACATCGTAACCAAGAGAAGCCGCAAAGGTCAGAATTTCTTCAACAACATGTTCATGAACCTTTGGATCCCTGACAATCCCTTTCCTGCCTACTTCATCTTTCCCCGCTTCAAACTGTGGTTTGATTAATGTCATGGCCTCTCCATTAACACATAAAATGGCAGCGAGTGCAGGGAGAATCTTGGTCAGTGAGATAAACGATACATCAATCGTGGCGATCTCTGGCAACCCCTGGCTAAAATCTTCGGGGACACAGTAACGGAAGTTTGTCCGCTCCATTACGGTTACTCTTTCATCATTGCGAAGCTTCCAAGCCAACTGATTATAGCCGACGTCAAGGGCATAGACACTGTTTGCTCCATTTTGCAGGGCACAGTCCGTGAAACCGCCTGTTGATGCACCGATATCAAGCATCACCTTGCCATCGACTGATAAATCGAAGACCTCCAATGCTTTCTCAAGCTTCAAACCACCGCGTCCGACATATGGCATAGAGTTGCCCTTTACTTCAATTGCCGCATCCGTATCCATTTTGGTGCCGGGCTTATCTATTCGCTGTTGATCGGAATAAATGATCCCTGCCATTACTGCACGCCTGGCCTTTTCTCTCGTTTCAAACAAACCTTGTTTTACAAGCAACACATCGATACGTTCCTTCATACTATGCCCTTTGCCGATGCTTGGGAAGCAGCAGCTTCGCATGATGTGCGATATTCCCTGCTGTTAATCCGATTTCTTTTAACAAATCCTTCACACTGCCGTGTTCTATGAATCGATCTGGAATCCCCATTCGGTCTACGATCATATCGTGAAACCCCTGTTCATGGAAAAATTCAAGCACCGCGCTTCCAAATCCGCCTTCAAGCGTACTTTCTTCAACAGTAAGAATCGGCATGTTCATGTTAGCAAGCTTCCGCAGCATCCCACTGTCTAGAGGTTTGATGAATCTGGCATTAATAACTGATGCTGAGACCCCATCCGTCTGCAGACGTTTGGCGGCATCCAATGCGGTTTGCAGCATTGGGCCAAAGGAAAGAATTGCGATGTCTTTTCCTTCTTTTAACACTTCCCAAGACCCAATCGGGATCTCTTGTAGTTCATCAGCCATTTCAACCCCAAGGCCATTACCGCGAGGATACCTTACGGCAATAGGACCCTTATCATATTTTAATGCCGTGTAAACCATGTGTTGCAGCTCATTCTCATCTTTGCCCATCATGATGGTCATATTTGGCAAACTCCGCATAAATGCAACGTCGAAGACACCTTGATGTGTTTCACCGTCAGCACCAACAAGGCCTGCCCGATCAACCGCAAAAACGACATTAAGATTTTGCCGGCAAATGTCATGAACGATCTGATCATATGCTCGCTGCATAAAGGTGGAATAGATGGATAAGACAGGCTTCATTCCCTGTGTCGCTAAGCCGGCTGACATAGTAGCCGCATGCTGCTCGGCAATGCCGACATCGAATAAGCGATCCGGAAATTCTTTTTGGAATGCCACAAGCTTTGAACCCACGACCATTGCCGGAGTAATGACAACGACCCGGTCATCATTTCTGGCTACAGCCCGCAATGCTTCACTCGCAACCTTGCTGTAAGCCGGAGGGGCATCTACCGGCTTAATGAAGTCCCCGGATTCAATTTTATATGGACCAGGTCCGTGCCATGTCCCAATATTATCCGATTCCGCAGGTTTGAAACCCTTGCCCTTTTGTGTCAAGACATGGACTAAGACGGGCCCTTTCGTTTTCTTAGCATAATTAAGGTTCTCAATTAAATCATTCATATTATGCCCATCAACTGGCCCCAAATAGGTAATACCAAGTTCTTCAAAAAAGATGCCTGAAACGAGCATATATTTAACAGTGTCTTTAACACGTTCTGCAGCAGATGCTATTCTGCCGCCAAAAGCGGGGATTTTTTTCATTAAATATTCCAGATCATCTTTGACCTTTTTGTATTTTCCAGCCGTGCGGAGCCGGCCCAACATATTATGAAGAGCCCCGACGTTCGGTGCAATTGACATTTCATTATCATTTAAAACAATAATCATATCTTTCTGTTCATGGCCAATATGGTTTAATGCCTCTAAAGCCATACCGCCAGTTAACGCGCCGTCACCGATTACCGCGACGACCTCCGCGTCCTTACCCTGGATATCTCTCGCCGCTGCCATGCCCATTGCCGCGGACAATGATGTTGAGCTATGCCCTGTTTCCCAAACATCATGTTCGCTTTCATTTCTTTTTGGGAAACCGCAAAGACCTTTATATTGACGAAGACTTCCAAATTGATTACCGCGCCCTGTTAATATTTTATGAACATAGGTTTGGTGACCGACATCCCAGATCAGTTTGTCTTTTGGGCTGTCGAACAGCTTGTGGAGAACCAAAGTTAATTCCACGACACCCAAGTTAGGTCCCAAGTGACCGCCGGTTTCTGAAAGCCGCTGGATTAGGAATTCCCGAATATCATTAGCCAAACCTTCCATTTCATCCATACTTAGCCTTTTCAAAAAATCGGGATTGTTAATTTTTGTTACATCCATGAGTGCTCACTCACCTTATTTGACATTTCGTTTGGCAACCTTTTTTTTCTTATTATTTTTGTTCAAAATATTTATATGCAGCTGCTGCTCGGCA
Organism: Scopulibacillus darangshiensis; assembly: GCF_004341035.1. Lineage (GTDB taxonomy): Bacteria > Bacillota > Bacilli > Bacillales > Sporolactobacillaceae > Scopulibacillus > Scopulibacillus darangshiensis. The sequence goes on along the minus strand of NZ_SLXK01000003.1, from coordinate 54,335 downwards.
AAATAAAATAATCTGCCGACATGGTATATAATCTCCGTTGCGTAATTGATGGCAAAGCTTTTGCCAAAAGCCTTGCCGCCTACAGTTAGTGCTGAGACGATACATGTAAAAACGATTGACACAACATATTGTGCAGTTGAATTGTCGCCGTTGCTGAATTGGACAACAAGTTCAAGAACGACGGCCGCTGAAGCCGTACCGCTGACAACACTGGAAATATCACCAATCACGTCATTACAAAAGTTTGACACACGATCTGCATTCCGGCAAATAAAGATCGCGTGTTTCGCTCCTTTTGCCTTCACTGAAGCTTTGGCATGGAGCGGTGTTTCGTCTGCAGCAGTTGCTGCAACCCCAATAATATCAAAAACGACCCCGATGAGTACAATCCCAAGCACAATCAGCATACCGATTGCCCACGTGACACCGCCTAATAAGCTGTTAGAAATGACTGAAAAAATAGCCGCTAACACAAGCGTGATAACGGCGATACTGATACTCCACTTTAGCGTTTTCTTTATATCAACTTTCATAATTATCCCTATTTATCCCCTATGTAATAATAGTGAATGGCATATTCGCACATAATATTAAAGAAGGTGGTCATTTGAAGAGTAAACGCTGCGGCTTAAGGTCCAGTAGGTTTTCCCGCAAAGCTGCCCGGACGTTGCCAGCCAGGTAGTTTCCTTTTAAAGCCTTGCCAACGCTGTCGCCAAACGTTGAACTGGATCACCACTTAGACCACACTATAATCCCCTTCAAATGTCAAAATGTGAACAGTCTAGGAGTTTTCCTCAGCAATCGTTACGATTTCCTAGCCTCTTTTGCAGAGTCGATTTCATATGATGAGAGCGAATGATGCGTCGGCCAAACGAACCACCAAGCTCAATATACCATAATCCCCTCGAAACTCCACTCAAGGCAGGCTACGCTGTTTGTTGAGTGCTGCACAAACGTCAGCTGCAAACAGGTTTTCCCCCATACTTTTCGCGCCATGTGCTAAAGTTATGGGTCTCCGCGAACGCAGGGTCATCGCCCACATGCCCTTGTGGATCGCCCTACGCTCTTTACTCCCAGAACCGACCCAAGGCTGGGCGCCCCAAGCCGGAACCAGGAACTTCATCGATGTGCCCTTATGCGGATTTTTAGCCCCGCCTTCAGAAATAGTAAGATCGACTAGAATACTGCACCACCTTATTCTTTATCTATATTATAGCATATTTCGCATGAAGGCGAAAGTGCGGGTGAATACACACGGTTCATTTTAGTCTATGATCAAGATGTTCGTTTTAATATATATTCCGCAATTTGCTTTAAACGTTCGCATTGTAGGCCGGTGACATTTAATTCATGGACCGCTTGCTGGAAATGATCATTCAATTTCTCTTTTGCCCCATCCATTGTCAGGAGCTTTGGATATGTATTTTTTTGATTAGCCACATCACTGCCTACAGGCTTGCCTAAATCCTGTTCATTGCCTTCTATATCCAATATATCGTCTTTAATTTGAAAGGCTATGCCCATATGCCGGGCAAATGATAACAACCTTTGGGTTACTGCCTTATTCGCCCCGCCTATAAGTGCTCCCGCCTCGACCGCGTACGTTAAAAGTTTGCCGGTTTTTCTTAAATGAATGCTTTCGAGATCAACCAATTCAAGAGCCAAGCCTTCTGCCATAAAATCATCGTGCTGGCCCCCGACCATGCCTTCTGGCCCAGCCGCCGCCGCAAGTTTCGTCACCAGTTTGAGCTTGGTTATTGAATCAATATCTTCTGAATCATTTGCGGCAATTTCAAAGGCAAGTGTCAATAAAGCATCACCTGCCAATATAGCTCCCGCCTCGCCAAATACTTTATGGTTGGTCGGTTTCCCCCGCCTTAAATCATCATTATCCATTGCAGGCAAATCATCGTGTATAAGCGAATACGTGTGAATCATTTCCAAAGCAACAGCCGTATTAAGACCTTTGGCAGGGTCCTGTCCCAATGCTTCGATCACCGCCAATAGTAAAATCGGCCGCAAACGCTTGCCCCCTGCTTCTAGGGAATAAATCATCGCTTCTTTTAAGGCATCGGGCGCGGATAATTTTTTTACAAAAAGCGGGAGTTGTGTATCAATCATCTCTTTTTTCTTATTTAAGTAGACGGTTATGTCCTCATTCACGCCATGTCGTCCTCCTGAATATTAAACGGCTTCATGCCGCCATCCTTTTCAATAATTTGATCCATTTTTTCCTCAACCTTTTCTAATCTCTGATGACACAATTTTGACAGGGTTATACCTTCTTGGAATAGGTCAATGGCTTCTTCCAAAGGAACTTCGTTTTCCTCAAGTTGTTTTACAATTTTCTCAAGCTTCTCCATAGCGTCTTCGAATGTAATGTCCTTTGTATTTGATGATGCAGGAACTTTATTTTCTTCAGTCATTTGGATCACGCTCCTCTATTCCCCATACTTGACAATCTAGTGTGCCGTCTGACATTTTTACCTTTAGTGGATCCCCAGGTTGTATGGTTTTGACAGATTTGACAAGAATATCTTCTTGAGTATAAGCAAGACTGTACCCTCGTTCCATAATACTTAACGGGCTTAACGCGTTTAACTGGCCGATCAAATGCTTCCAATCATGCTGCTTCCTTTGACTTTGGAAAGCCATTGCTCTGACAAGCCTATTCTTCATATTATCCGCACTTTCTTTATGCTGCCTTATTCTTTCTTCAGGATGGTGCTTATATAATATACGCGTTGTCTGCTCACTTTGATCTCTGTAATGCTTAATTTGCCGCTTCGCATTTCTTGTCAACTGGTCAAATAGCCGATCAAGGTCTTGTTCTTTTTGTCGGAGAAGTTGGGCGGGATATTTAAAGGCATAAGAACGCCGTAATCGGGCTAGGCGCTCAGCTTCCCTTTCCACCCTTTTATTCATTGTGTAGACCAAGCGTGACATGCGATCTTCGACCCGATTTTTCAGCTCATTAATATGAGGGACAACCAGCTCAGCAGCAGCTGTTGGGGTTGCTGCTCTCAAATCAGCAACAAAATCTGCGATGGTAAAATCGGTTTCGTGTCCGACAGCTGAAACAATCGGAATAGCAGAGTGGAAAATAGAGTGTGCCACTCGCTCTTCATTAAATGCCCATAATTCCTCAATTGATCCGCCGCCGCGCCCGACGATCAAAACATCCAGAAACCCCAAGTCATTGGCCGCTTTAATCGCTTTTGCAATAGAATCCGCGGCACGCTCTCCTTGAACCAAAACCGGGAAAACTGAAAGCCGCGCTGCGGGAAAACGCCTCTTGATCGTTGTAAAAATGTCCCTGATCGCGGCCCCAGTAGGAGATGTAATGATCCCTATTTCATAAGGAATCCCAGGCAGCGGCCTCTTTCTCTCTTTGGCAAAATAGCCTTCTTGATCAAGCTTCTTTTTTAACTTTTCAAAGGCAAGATAAAGATTGCCAATGCCGTCCGGCTGCATGTCCTTGATATACAGTTGATATTGGCCATAAGGTTCATATACCGAGATTTCGCCGCGGACAAGGACTTTCATCCCGTTTTCTGGAGTGAAATCCATCCTTTGGTTATGACCCGCGAACATGACCGCTTGTATCCTTGAACCTTGATCTTTGATTGTCAAGTACATATGTCCTCTGCTGTGTCTTTTAAAATTGGAAATTTCACCCCTAAGCCAGACATCTTGCAAGTGACGGTCGGATTCCAATTTCCTTTTCAAATATCTCGTTAATGCGGTTACGCTGATATACCTTTCCCCAGCCATTATATTACGCCGTTCCTTTATTTTGCTGCTTTGCTGCTTCAATGGTATTGACTAATAGCATTGTCCGTGTCATAGGACCGACACCACCTGGCACCGGCGTAATATAGCCCGCCTTTTCCTTTGCTTCGTCAAAAGAAACATCGCCGACAAGTTTTCCTTCTTTATTGCGATTCATTCCTACGTCGATGACGACCGCGCCTTCTTTAATATCATCGGCACCGATTAAATCGGCTCTTCCAACCGCAACAACAAGAATATCAGCCATTTTTGTATACTTAGACATATTTTCCGTTTTGGAGTGACAATACGTTACTGTAGCGTCTTCATTCAAGAAAAGCTGTCCAGCAGGCTTGCCTACAATATTGCTGCGGCCGACAATGACAACGTGCTTGCCCTTTATTGGGAGCTCCATTGTTGTCATCATCTCAATAATGCCGTATGGTGTGCAGGGTAAAAACGTGTTCTGATCTGTCAGCATCTTACCCAAGTTAATCGGATGAAAGCCGTCAACATCCTTGTCGGGGCTGATTGTTTGAATGACTTTCTGTTCAGAAATATGATCTGGAAGAGGCAGTTGCACTAATATGCCGTTAATATGATCAGCACGATTATATTTTTCAATTTCACTCAGCAGCTTATCCTCAGAAATGGATGCTTCATATCTTTGGAGTTCAGAATGAATACCGACTTCCTTGCAATCCCTTATCTTGCCTTTTACGTAGGACAGTGAAGCCGGATTTTCACCAACTAATAAGACGGCGAGCCCCGGTTTAATTCCTTTTTTCTGTAAGGCTTCAACTGTTTGCCGCATGGCTTCCCTTTTGTTTTTGGCAATCTCTTTTCCGCTGATTAATTGTCCACTCATTTTAAGGAACTCCTCCTTAACTTTTATTTCACTTTTGCCAGGATACCGTTGACAAATTTCCTTGTCCTGTCATCACCGAACGTTTTTGCAAGTTCGATGGCTTCATTCATTGCAACATTATTCGGGACATCTTCAAAATGCCTAATTTCACAAACGGCTAGACGGAGAATGGTTTTATCAATATTACCAATCCGGTCAAATTGCCAATTGATGAGATGTCGTTTGATCTCTTCATCAATTGTATCCATATGTTCTACAGTTTCCGTCACGAGCTTATGTAAAAACGGGTCAATGTTATCTGATTCTGTGACATTGGTCATAGCCTCTACTGGATCAGCCTGTCCGACAGATATTTGGAATAAAGCTTGTACAGCCTTTTCTCTTGCTTGTCTTCGATTCATAACTTGCCTTCCCTTCATTATTCTTACCCAAGAATGATAATAGCATAAAAACCTTGCTTTTATCATACTTTAATAAAGTTTTAGTTCGCTAAAGCGAAATAGCGGTATAAAGTATAAGCGCGAGCTAAGGCTTTCGCCATTAAAGGCGCGGGCGTAAGCCAAGTCTTCTTTATAGCCAAAGGTAAAAAATAAAAATCAAAGGGCGCACCCTTTGATTTTTATTTTATATCCTCCGCAACTTTCTTTTCCTGCTGTTCAAACTGAATACCGACAACATGGATATTAATGGCTTTAACATCCAATGCTGTCATGGTTTTCAACGTCTGCATGATATTATCTTGAACCTTTTGCCCGACTTCCGGTATCGACACACCATAATTCATATGCAATTGGACATCGACCAATATGCCTTCATCCGTTAAATCGACTTTAACACCTTTACCGTAGCTTCTTCGGCTGATTTTCTCGACGACACCTGTGGCAAAGCCGCCGTGCATCGATGCAACGCCTTCTACCTCAGTGGCAGCTAAGCTTGCGATAATTTCGATAACCTCAGGTGATATTTCTACCTTGCCGAGGTCCGACCCGCTTTCTTCCATTTCAAACATTTGATTCTCTTCCATGCCCCGTCACCTCCAAAGAATTAATCTTGATCAGTCAAAGGATACTTTTCAAGGAACTTCGTATTAAAATCTCCCCCAATGAAGACAGGATGGTTTAACAAACGCAAATGAAAAGGAATGGTCGTTTTGATTCCTTCAATCACACACTCACTCAAGGCACGCTTCATTTTATTGATCGCTTCTTCACGCGTTGCACCATAAGTAATGATTTTTGCGACCATCGAATCGTAGAAGGGCGGAATGGTATAGCCAGGGTATACAGCAGAATCCACCCTTACTCCCGGTCCGCCCGGCGGAAGATACATCTCCACTTTTCCGGGGGAAGGCATAAAATTTTTGTCCGGATTCTCCGCATTAATCCGGCATTCGATCGAGCAGCCGTTAAAGGTTATATCTTCCTGACGGTAGCTAAGCTTATGGCCTGAAGCAACCAAAATTTGTTCCTTAATAAGATCTATACCCGTCACATATTCGGTTACGGGGTGTTCAACCTGAATACGGGTGTTCATCTCCATGAAGTAAAAATTCCCGTCTGCGGCAAAAATAAACTCGACTGTTCCAGCACCGCTATAATTAACAGCCTTTGCTGCTTGAACAGCCGCATCACCCATTTCCTGACGTTTCTCCTCATCAAGAGCCGGTGATGGTGTCTCTTCAACAAGCTTTTGCAACCGCCTTTGAATCGAACAGTCCCGCTCGCCAAGGTGGATGACATTGCCAAAGTTATCGGCCAGAACCTGGATTTCAACGTGGCGAAAGTCTTCTATAAATTTTTCAAGGTAAACGCCCGGGTTGCCGAAAGCCGTCTCAGCTTCCTGCTGTGTAATGGCAATGCCCTTCTTTAATTCCTCTTCATTCCGGGCAATCCGGATGCCTTTACCGCCGCCGCCGGCTGTTGCTTTTATAATTACTGGGTATCCTATTGTTTCAGCTACTTTAACCGCCTCCTCGATGGAAGGCACAATCCCGTCAGAACCAGGAACAACAGGGACGCCAGCCTCTTGCATTGTCGTCCGGGCCACATCTTTTATCCCCATACGGTTAATGGCCTCAGACGACGGACCGACGAAAATAATATTGCATTCCGAACAGATTTCAGCAAAATCGGCGTTCTCCGCCAAAAAGCCGTAACCTGGATGAATGGCATCCGCCCCCGTCAAGGTCGCGACGCTCATGATGTTCGTATAGTTAAGATAGCTGTCTTTCGAAGCGGTTGGTCCAATGCAGTAAGCCTCATCTGCTAATTGAACATGAAGTGCTTCCTTGTCAGCCTGTGAATAGACTGCCACTGTTTCGATATCTAATTCTTTACAGGCACGAATAATTCGAACTGCTATTTCTCCTCGATTGGCAATTAATAACTTTTTTATCATGTGTGTAACTCCTATTCTGCTTTAACTAAGAACAGCGGCTGACCATATTCGACGAGTTGTCCGTTTTCTGCTAAAATCTCAACAATTTCGCCCTTTACATCCGCTTCAATTTCATTGAAAAGTTTCATGGCTTCGACAATACATACTACAGAATCCTTATCCACTTTTGCTCCTGCTTTTACAAAAACATCGGCATCAGGTGATGGTGAAGAATAGAATGTGCCGACCATCGGCGATTCAATCTTATGTAAATTGCTGTCATCTGTCGTTGCTTCTTTTTGTTCTGGCCCAGATGATTGTTCCTGTGATACAGGCTGCGGTGCCACGGCGGGAGCAGCTGTTTGAACAGGCTGCAGTGCCGGTTGAATCGGCTGCTGGATCGGTGTTTGGATGATCTCCGTGTGGGTGCCGCCCTTTTTCATAGCAATTTTGGCCCCATCTACTTCATACTCAAATTCATCAATTGTTGAATCGTCGATTAATTTAATTAACTCTCTGATTTCTTGTACTTTTAGCAAAGTCTAGCACTCCTTTAATCAAAACCCACATTTTTAGTACCATTATAGCACACTTGTTTGATTGTCTGCACTAAGACGACCAAAAAGGGCTGTGCCATAAGGCAACAGCCCTCTAAAAATGGGTTTATTTTTTTGCAATAGCATAGTTCACTTGGACAAGTTTTTGACCTCCGAAATATTTGTGGGCCATCCTCTGGATCTCATTTGCCTGTTTGCTTGACATATCTTCAGATGCCACATAGACGGTAACATTGTTTTCATCCGTTGACACAACCGCATCGGCATAGCCTTTACTTTTAATCATGTCTTCGAGCAGCTTTTCATTGTTAGCAGTCGTTTGCAGTGCCTCCATTTTGTCGTAGGCCTTATTGACATCTGCTACTGTGCTGTTATCAGACGTTATGACACTTTGATATTCATTTGCCTTTTCTTTCTGATCATCTGCCTTCTTCAAACTATACTCGGCAAGCTGATCCTCGGAAGTTACCTTTGTATTGACCGGCTTACCGGCTACATCAGCTGCTTTCTGCCCGTTTTGTTTGGTATCCGCCGCCTGATCCGATGTGGACCCGCCAGGAGATGTAATGTAATAGACTGAAAGGACAATGATCAAACTTAACATCGTTAATAACCATACTGTTTGTTTTTTTAACACCATTAAGGAGCCTCCTTAGCTGTTCTTGGTAAAACTTGAACTTTATAGGTTGGCACATTTAGCACCGTACTGACAGCCTCCATGATCCAGGACCGGATTGTCGGGCTGTCAGCACCTTCCGCAACTACCAGCACGCCTCGGATCTCAGGTTTTCGCTGTCCAGCAACAAGCGGATGCTTGTTGTTCCCATCATCGATCACAACCACTTCATTGTCATTGCTATTTTCTTTGACTTCTCTTTTACCACCGTTCTTATCTGTTTCTTCCGTCCTATTCGTTTGTGTCTTTTCATTGCTTTGATAGATGTTTCTTTCCGTAGAATCCAGTGTCACCCATGCTGAAACGTTGGTAATCCCTGTGACTTTGTCTAGGATATCTTCTATGTGCCGTGAGTAATATTTCTCATACTCGCCAATGGAAGAAAACTTTTTGTTCATCTCGTCTGATTTCAGGGAGGATAGCTGTTCTTTCTGTGAACCGTTCGCGTTAAAAACCGGTGCCGTCCCTTTGTCTGACTTAGGATCTTGTCCTGTTATAAAATGACTGAGAAGCATGAGGGCAACACCTAATGCAAACAGAAGGGCCAGCACTTGTACCGGTGATTTCTTTGACTTCGATGAGGTTTTAGGCTGTGCTTCTTTTTTTGTAAAGAACAGCCCTTTCAATTGTTCAATCAGTCTGTTCCACATTTTGCTATCCTCCTTCCATTTGAACGATGATTCTGCTTTGATCAACGCCCCATTTTTCTGCTAGGAAAGCCCTGACTTCCTTCTCCTTCTTTTTCATAGGCTTATCCTTTTGTGCCGGCGTTGACGTCTTTTCATCATTGATATTAATATTGACCTCTTCCACCGGCTTGACCTCTTGCTTATCAGTTGCTTCGGCTTTTCCCTTTTTCGCTTGTCCGACAATTACATCAGCTTTTTCGATAGTCCAGGGGTTCTGACCCTCTTTACCTTTTTTAATTGTGAGATGTAAATCTTTAATAACTAATCCATATTGGTCTACCAGCGCCTCCTTTACACTTTTTTTCATTTGGACATCCATATAGTTATGAATATATGCGCTTTGTGCCCCTAGTATTTCACTTTCTTGTTTTTTCATTGAATTTTTCATTTCTGTTCCGCTGTTTTTGTTTGCTATCGTTCGGATTGTTTGGTTTATATCAACATTTAATAGCTTAGTAACAGGAGTTAAAAGTGTGATGATCAATATCAAACCTATGACCATTTTTACATATTTTTGAAAGCTATTACTTGGAAGTAGAAGCTCCAAAATAATGGCAAATAGAATAACTAAAATAATCTGAGTCATCCATTGGGTGATAAACGACATCAAAGCCCCCCTTATCTCGCCATTATTGATAAATTGCCCGCAGCAATAATAATCGTGACAGCCAGGAAAAACATCAAGGATACAATAACGAGAGCGGCGAAGATATAGATCAAGCTTTTAGCCATAATTGACAGACTTTCGATAACAGGGCCACCCCCAAGCGGCTGGAGGATTGCCGCAGCCAAATTATATATCAATGCTAATGACAGAACTTTAAGGGCAGGGAAAACAATCAAACAGATCAATATAACAAGTCCCGCCAAGCCGACCGTGTTCTTTAGCAACATCGATGCGCTGATCACTGTTTCCGTGGCGTCAGTGAACATCCGACCTACCACGGGGACGAAATTCCCCATCAAAAATTTAGCTGTTTTGCCTAACACACCATCCGAAATAGCTGTAGCCGCACCTTGGACTGACATTACCCCAAGAAAGACAGCAAAGAATACCGCAAGCGTGCCAATGGCAATATTGCGAAGTAATGCGGCAAGCTTAGTAACCTTATAGTGATCAGTCAGCGTGCTAACGATTTGCAATAGCGCAGATAAGAATAATAATGGCAGGACAAAATTAGCGACAAGCCAGCCATTTGAATTGATCAAAAAGACGATTAAAGGGTGAAAAAAGGCCACTGACGTGATACTGCCAACTGAGGCCGTCAGCGCTAAAACTAACGGCATTAACGCCAGCAAGAAGTGGCTCATGCTCTCAATTGCGTCTGTTGTATATGTGATGGCAACCCTGAAGCTATTTAAAGAAAGAATAATAAGAACGAGATAGACAACGGCGTAGGCTACTTTAGACACCGATTTATGTTCAAATGCATTTTGAATCGCTTGCAGAATCATGGAGAATACCGTCAGCATGATCAAGGTGCCAAGGAGTTTGCCGTTAATTAAGAGCTCATGAAATAAATATTTTACGGCACCTGAAAGCCATCCTTTAAGCATCCCGCTCTTGTCGGTTTTCAAAAAGCTCTTAAAATCCATCTTTTGGCTTTCGGGTAAAAAACCGTGATATTCTGTAATAACTTTTTGCCAGTAATCCTGAATCTTATCCGTATCCAGCTGATTTAACTGTTTATCAACCCATTCCTCTTGAGGGGTTTGTCCATTTGCAGCGGCGGGTAAAGAAATCAATATGATAAATAGAATGATGAGACCAGCAATGATTTTTTGCGGCAAGAGAGCAGGCAAATGGCTCATTATTCATAACCTCCCTTTATTGAGGAATCAAGCCGATGACAGTCTTTATGATGGCCGTCATGATCGGAATGGCCAAAACAAGAATAAGTATTTTTCCCGCCAGTTCAATTTTGGATGCTAGTGAACCCTGCCCTGCATCCTTCGTAATTTGCACACCGAATTCCGCAATATAGGCGATGCCGATGATTTTTAAAATCGTTTCAACATAGATAAGATTTAAGCCCGCGCTTACAGCAAGCTTCTTGAGCATGTCCAACACAGAACTGATTTGACCAATTAGAAATATAAAAATGAGCGCCCCGACAAAAACTGTTAGCAGGAAGGCAAAAGCAGGCTTTTGCTCTTTTAGAACCAAGACGAGAAAAGTCGTGATCAGCCCCAGGCCTACAATTTGGAGAATATCAATCGAAGTTCCCCCCTTAGTGTTAAGAAAGCTTGGCTCTTCATCTTTTACTGGAAGAGAAAAACACTCTTAATTTTTTCAAAAAGGTCATCGATAAGTGTTGCCACCATGTATAAAACGACGACAAAACCGATCAGTGTCACCCATTGCGCCCAATCATCTTTGCCCATTTGTTTCAGCACTGTCTGAATCATGGCAACAATGATGCCGATCCCCGCGATTTGAAATATTGTATTGACATCCAATGACATGAGGGTTCCTCCTCTATCGTTCTCTATTTCCGAGAGCTGTTCCACGCGGAAATAAAACTAAAATAACAACAATACAACGAGCAAACCCGTCAGAAATCCCAAGCTTTTGGTCATTTTTTCATATTTGGCCTGCATATCACGGGCATCGGACTCTTCCCGTTCTAAATGGGATAGCGCCATCTGAATTTGTTTTTTTTGATTTTCGCTGTCATGCTTGCCGAGAGTAGCGCCAAATTGGTGCAAAATTTCCTTTTCACTGCTTTTTAGCGCTGTTTGGTGCCAAAACACTTCAATTGTTTCGTCCCATGCTGTTTGAAGTGACTCAGCACCATCATTTAGCTTGACGACAAGCTGAGAAAAAAAGGATGCCAGAGGTTCCGGCAATTGTTCTGAAAGATGGACTGAAGCTTCTTTAACAGGTGTCAGGCCGTACATAATTTCCGCCTCTAAAGATTGAAGGGCGTTCCTTAGTTGTCTGAGTTGTTTGGGTCTGTCACTGTAACGTCGAGCAAGAATAAAACCCGCAAGCGTTGTTGCCATAATAATAATTAATGCGCCGATGATTTTAGTCATGATGTCATTTTCCCGGTTCTATGGACAACCTTTCCTTGTCCATCTAGAATTCTGTTAATCCTTCCATTATGGCCCTGGCCCGCTCTGTTTGAAAGCTCGACATACCGTTCAAACACACCGGTTTCAAGCAGCGGCGAGATGGTCGGGCGTTTGAACAGCTGTTGATAGCCGGCACTATGGACAGTAGCCATAACAGCTACACCGGCATTCATTGCCTCTTGCAGGGCATCACTATCTTCCTTTCTGCCGATCTCATCGACAACCAGAACATCTGGACTCATCGAGCGAATCAGCATCATCATGCCTTCTGCTTTTGGGCAGGCATCTAGTACATCCACACGCTGTCCCAGTTCATTTTGGGGAACACCTCTCAAGCTTCCCGCAATTTCCGAACGCTCATCAACAATTCCAACCTTTTTCGATAAAATACTTTGCTCTGGAATCCCTGAACTGATGAGCCTCGACAGATCTCTGAGCAGTGTTGTCTTGCCTGTTTGCGGGGAACCAATAATCAGTGTGTTATACCAATGGCCGCCTTCAAATAGATAAGGTACCAACGGGAGTGCAGCACCAATTTTCTGTTTGGCAATCCGTATGTTAAAAGAACTGATATCTCTTATTAATTTGACTTGGCCGCCCCTCGTCACCACATGGCCGGATAAACCGACCCGATGGCCGCCGCTGATTGTGATAAACCCGCGCCGCAGTTCCTCTTCAAGGGCATAGAGGGAATACTCGCTAAGCTTGTGGATGAAGCTTTGAGCATCTTTTTGGGAAAAGCTTGCATCCTGGTTCTCCTGAATACGAGGGTAGGGCCTGCCATTCATCACAATTTCAATCTGGCGGCCGACCCGAAGCCTAATCTCCTCAATGTTCTCATGCTCAGTCCTAGGTATAGATTGGATATACCCCATTGCTGATGCCGGCAGAATCCTGAGAATCTCCTTCATAATGATCATCCTTTAATTTATACTTTAAAAATGTTTAAGTTCGCTAAAAGCGAAAAAGCGGAATAAAGTAAAAATAATGCTCCTCCGCTTCGCTTTGTCGCAAGGCAGCAAAGATGGGTATTCAAGCAGAAGCCTTGCAACTAAGGTTTTCGCCATTAAGGCGCGGGCGTAAGCCAAGTTTTCTATATAAACTGCTGTGACTTATCACAAATATATGCGGGCTTGTACTGAATATGCTAAAGAAAACTAGCCGATTGGCAGTCTTTAGAATGGCGCTGCCAGAGGCTTAGTTGCACTTATGTGCGTAAGAAAGTTTATACTTTCTTATTAACGCAAAAATCCCCGTGAACGATGTGTTCACGGGGATGAATTTGAAACGAGTTAAGTATGCTGTTATGCGCGGGAAACGTAATCCCCAGAGCGCGTATCGACGACTAATTTATCACCCTGATTGACAAAAAACGGTACGTGGACGATATAACCGGTTTCTAATGTCGCTGGTTTTGAGCCTCCAGATGCTGTATCACCTTTGATTCCCGGTTCAGTCTCTGCCACTTCCAAGACAACGGTGTTCGGTAATTCGACACCAAGCGTCTCGCCTTCGTATGTTTGAATATTAACTTCCATATTTTCCTTAAGGAAGTTGAGTTGTTCTTCAATTTGGCTGTCTTCCAATTCAATTTGTTCATAGGTTTCCAGATCCATGAAAGCATGGGCTGAGCCATTTGCATACAAATACTGCATCTTGCGGTTATCAATATGAGCTTTAGCTACCTTTTCTCCCGCGCGGAATGTTTTTTCCTGTACGGAGCCGGTTCTTAGATTCCTAAGTTTGGAGCGGACAAATGCTGCACCTTTTCCAGGTTTGACATGCTGAAATTCCATGACGGACCAAATCCCGCCGTCAACCTCTATAGTTAAACCCGTACGAAAGTCGTTTACTGAAATCATTGCTTATTTTTTCCTCCTTCATTATTCCTACCTGTTCTATGTTCTTTCTGCTGCTAAAATATTATGAGCGCTCTAAAAGCTCGCAAAGGGCATAATGATACCCCTTAAAACCGAGGCCAACGATTTGGCCAGCCACTACAGGAGCCGTCACAGATTCATGACGAAATGCTTCTCTCGCATGGACATTGGACAAATGAACTTCAATGACGGGAAGCTGAATACTTGCAATAGCATCACGAATAGCATAGCTGTAGTGTGTATAAGCGCCGGGATTAATGACAATGCCCAGATAGTGTCCCTCTGCTTCATGTATCCAATCAATGATTTGCCCCTCATAATTGGATTGGACACACACTGTATCGAAACCCTTCTCTTTCCCCAATTCAATTAATTGGTTTTCAAGATTTTCAAGGGATTCTTTTCCATATACACCTGGTTCTCTTTTACCTAAAGCATTAAGATTCGGGCCGTTAATGACAAGAAACCGTTTCATAAGAAACTCCTTTTAGCAGAAAAATAGAATGTTCCTAGAACATTCTACCACAGCATTATTTTTTTGAATAGTTCTCAGAATTTGAATAGCTCTCAAGGTCGTATGAAATGGAATAACCAACAAAGAGACCATATAATGCGAACAAACATGCCGTTGTTGAGATGGTGTTCCATCCGAGCTTCGTCACATGCTGAATTCCCGGAATCCACGGTTGAAGAATATAAAAAACAATGACCCACAAAACCAAACCAAAACCGATGCCGATCCACATGGATTTTATTTTTCCCAAAGCATATTTATATACAAAGGCCATGATGATTGATAAGACACATACACATAAGACGCCGACTAATTGGCCTAAAGATTCGGCTTTCCATTTTCCTAAAGGGAATGGGGCCAAAACAAATCCCGGTCCAACCTTAGTAAAATTGAGTACCCAGGCAAGATAACCTACAAGCCCCCATATTAAGCCGCCAAATAAACCAATTAAAGCCACCCTGCCGTTTGTCGTAATTTTTGTCTCTGTTTTATTTTGCTCGAGTCTCGGGGTATCTCCCATGCTTATTCTACCTCCGTTCAGGTCTTCAAAAATTAATATGTCCAAATAAATGGATTTGATGATAAAATAGAAGCACACTTACCTTTTGGCAATTTTCCATCAATTTAAAAATAAAATGTCAAATAAAGTGTATAATTCGTTTATTTCGGGTAAAACTAGAGATAAAAGGACTTCTAACCTAGAGGTTTTGATTGATTTCTAGTAAAATGAAGATAAGTGAAAGATCAAAATTAGGTTGGTGATCCCATGACTCAAAAAAGACCTGCATATGGCGGCCAAGCAGTCATCGAAGGCGTCATGATGGGCGGAAAGCATACGACGGTAACCGCCGTTCGCAGAAAAGACCAGTCCATCGAAACATTCGAATGTCTCAAAAAGCAGAATCCTGCTTTGAATAAACTCAAAAAAATCCCTTTTATCCGGGGCATTATCGGTATTTTGGAAGCGACGGCCATCGGCACAAAGCATTTGAATTTTGCTTCTGAGGTCTACGATCAAGATCCAGAAACTGAAGCGAAGGCAATGAAAGAAAAGGAAGATATGGATTCCTCAAAGCTTGGCATGATCTTGGGTATTGCTGTGATCGGCATTATATCTTTTTTGTTTGCAAAATTTGTATTTACATTGTTGCCAGCTGTCGCGGCTGATCTTTTCAAACCCATTTTCAAGAGTGATGCTTCGCAAATATTACTTGAAGGTTTTTTCAAGATTGTCCTGCTCTTAGGGTACATTTATTTTGTTTCACTTACCCCTCTTATGAAGCGGGTGTTCCAATACCACGGCGCTGAGCATAAGGTTATTAATACCTTTGAAAATGACAAAGCTTTAACAGTCGAAAATGTGAAAAAACACTCTCGCCTCCATTATCGGTGCGGCAGCAGTTTCATTCTTTTTACAGCGATTATCAGTGTTATTCTTTACTTTTTCGTGCCAACAAATCCCCTATGGCTTAGGTTGGTTTACCGCATTATCCTCATACCGGTGGATTTAGGCATTGCTTACGAAGTATTACAGCTTACAAATAAAGTCCGCGGTGTTCCAATGCTTAGCTGGCTTGGTTACCCTGGGCTCTGGCTGCAGCTTTTGACAACTAAGGAGCCTGATGATTTACAAATTGAAGTTTCAATTCGTGCATTTGAAGAAATGAGAGAACGAGAGGCGCAAATTGAGGGCGCTAAAGAGCCATCTGACAGTCATGTTGTTTAAAAACTAAGGAGGTGAATGGTGGTGAAGTCGTTATTGTATTACCCTATATTTTTTCTGATTATCGGATTAGGTGCTATAGGACTTTACTCACTTGTTACTTCTGATCCTATGTCACTAGTGATTAAGATTCTTATTTTCGGTGTAATAGTTGGGGTAGGGATAATGATTTTCAAACGCTTCATCAACCATCGGCAGGATGACTCAAGTGCATATAGGCGTGCTGTAAAACAATCTAAGAAAAAGCATAAAAGCCCGGGACATAAAGTCCGCTCCTTAAGAGCAACACATCTTAAGGTCGTAAAGTCAACTGCCAAAGGCAAACGTGGCGCTTCGCCGCTAAAGGCTAAGGATCATGCTCATCTAACCGTTATAGACGGCAAAAAAAATAAAAAGAAGAAACGCGTCCTCTTTTAATCGCGCTTTAACGCCATAAAAACGGCTTGGTCATATTCCAAACCGTTTTTAATTTGCATAAAGAAAACTCGCCGATTGGCGAGCCTTTAGCAAAGACAAAGTTATACTTTCTGATTAACTTAGCAAAGACAAAGTTATACTTTCTGATTAACTAAAGAAAAGCCGTCTATCTTTTTAGACGGCAATTAACTGAAAAACATGGCGTTCC
The DNA here is from genome assembly GCF_004341035.1 of Scopulibacillus darangshiensis. Classification (GTDB taxonomy): domain Bacteria; phylum Bacillota; class Bacilli; order Bacillales; family Sporolactobacillaceae; genus Scopulibacillus; species Scopulibacillus darangshiensis. The sequence goes on along the minus strand of NZ_SLXK01000003.1, from coordinate 37,578 downwards.
GAGTGGGTTTTTGGTTCCGGTGTGCATGAAAGCAAAACAAGCAATAATCAATACGTCCACTTCTTCAAAAACTGTTCTGCCCGCTTCTTTCCAATGTCAACCAATTTATCACGATCCTTATCCGACAACTTAAAATCGGATGTTTGCACATCATCCACAGGAATAAAAATAATATTGGAGGCGGCATATTTCGAAATATATTTTGCATCGTGCGCCTCTCTCATTGTTGAAAACAATCCTTGAAACAAATCAACTGCATTTTTAATTTTTTTTGCAACTAACATGTCAGATCTTCCACTTAACTGGAAACCAAGAAATGGACGAACCGGCAATGTATCGCCTTTATCAAAAAGCCATAACGGAAAATTACTTAATACACCACCGTCCACGATGAGGCATTTTTCACCCCGTTGATTGTATAAAGGAACCGGTTCAAAGAAAAACGGCAAACTGCAGCTCATCCGTACCGCTCTAGCCACTGAAAACTTCGCAGGGTCTATCCCATAATGAGTTAAATCGTCGGGCAGGACGACCATTTTCCCCCTGGATATATCGGAAACGATGATTTTCAGCGTATCTGGCGGCAAATCGCCAAAGGCATCAACTCCTTTTGCCCGCAGCAGATCCCTCATCCACTTTTCAAAAACATTCCCTCTATACAATCCCATCCGCCAATATAATGTGAGCCACTTCAGAAAAGGCAGCTTAAATAAAGATTTTTGCTGATCCAAAAAAATCGAGGGCTGCATGGCTTCCATATGTTTATGAATCTCTTTCGATGTGTAGCCCGCCGCAAGCAATCCTGCGACGATGGAGCCTGCACTCGTACCTGCTAATCGCCGAAAGCGAAAGCCTGCTTTATCCAAAACTTCCAGAGCACCTACAAAAGCAAAAGCCTTCACGCCACCACCGGAAAAAACGCCGTCAATCCACAAAATCGTTTTTCCTCCCCTCCATAGATATGTATTAGGAGGAGGGACTCCTTAGACCTCATAAATTTATAGAAAACTTGCCGATTGGCGAAGACAGAGGGCGTAGTTGCAAGGCTTCTGCTTGAATAAGCATCTTTGCTGCCTTGCGACAAAGCGAAGCGGAGGAGCATTATTTTTATACTTTATTCCGCTTTTTCGCTTTAGCGAACTTATACTTTCTTATTAACTAAAGAAAACTGCCGGTAGCGCATCCAGCAGTTTTCCTTAGTGTTAATCATCGACATTTTTATTTCTTTTCTGAATATCCCTAAGCTGTGAAATCCTGTCGGTATCTTCTTCAAAATACTGGACAAGGTCACCTATCCTGTCGATGGCATCCCAGCTTAAATGATGTTCGATGCCTTCTACATCGACATATATTTTATCTTGGCTGACACCGATAATATTTAAAAAGTTTTCAAGAAGCTCATGACGGTACACGAGCCGTTTCCCAAGCTTCTCACCCTTTGAAGTTAGGATGAATCCGCGATACTTTTCATAAATGAGATATTGATCCTTATCAAGCTTCTGTACCATTTTTGTAACTGACGAGGGGTGGACTTCAAGTGCTTCGGCAATGTCCGATACTCTCGCATATCCCTTATCTTGTATAAGTAAATAAATCCGTTCAATATAATCTTCCATACTCGGAGTAGGCGGCATGGTGTCCCCCCTAACATTAGTGCCGACATCTCTTTCACCCATTAAAATCTTACTATACATTTTTCCGAAAGACAAGCGGTATAAGGCCCATTCATCGGATCAATTGGGGCTCAATGTACAAAAGATGAACTGAACACGCGCCTTCGTGTCCAGTCCATCTTATAGCTATTTATAGCCCGCATTTTAATTGGGCATTACAATTGGTGCAAGTGTTACAGCCGCCGATTTCTTCAACATGTCCTTTTCGGCAGACCGGACAAATATCACCAACCTCTGATCCATATGTGACGTCGGTTTTATCAAGCTGAGTAATCGTATCGACGAGCACAACTTTCCTCTCTTTTGTATGTTCTTGTTCCTGATCCTGATCGTCATCAAAACTGTTCTCTTCAGCCTTCAGCGACAGCACCTGGGCGTCCCGGCTCCCGTCTACATACACTGTGCCGCCCTTTGCCCCGCCGTTGTATAGACGCTCATAGACACCTTTAACTTGGTCAACCGTATACCCTTTTGGTGCGTTAACGGTTTTACTAATCGAGCTGTCTACCCAGCGCTGAATGACACATTGTGTATCAGCATGGGCTTCAGGGGTTAATGACATTGCTGTGACAAACCATTTCGGCAGTTGGTCTGCGTTTGCTTCCGGATGGTTATCCAGGTACTCCTGTACAATATCAGCCTTCACTTCAATAAACTTTCCTAAACGGCCGCTTCTATAATATGAGAACGAAAAGTAAGGTTCAAGACCAGTTGACACACCAACCATCGTTCCAGTTGACCCCGTTGGAGCAACGGTCAATAGGTGCGAGTTTCGAATCCCATGCGCCAATATAGCCTGACGTATGGATTCAGGGAGTTTCTTGACATACCCGGTCTCTGAGAAACTCTTGCGCAGCTGTTCGGTTTCAGCATCTGTTTGTCCCGTTAAGAACGGGAAGCTCCCTTTTTCTTTTGCCAATTCAACTGATGTTTCGTAAGCTGATGTCGCGATTGTCTTGAAAATCTGATCAACCAGCTCATTTCCTTCTTCAGAACCGTATTCTGTTTCACAATAAATCAAAAGATCATGCAGTCCCATGACACCTAAACCAACCCGCCTTTCTCCTAGCGCTTGCTTTTGGTTCTCTTCAAGGAAGTATGGTGTCGCATCGATGACATTATCCTGCATGCGTACGCCAGTTGCAACGGTTTGCTTCAATTTTTCAAAATTAACCGTTTTGGTTTCTTTATTAGCCATTTGCGCAAGGTTAACAGCAGCAAGGTTACAAACGGAAAATGGCGCTAGTGGCTGCTCTCCGCATGGATTAGTCGCTACAACCTTCTGTCCATATGCTTTGGCGTTTGTCATGTCATTGGCATTGTCGATGAAGAAAATACCCGGTTCAGCTGAATAGGTGGCACATACATTAATAAGATTCCAAAGTTCACGCGCTTTTATTGTACGATATGTGCGCACCGCAAAACCGCGTGCTTCCCATTCCCTTACATCCCCGCATTTATGCCATTCTTCGTTATAAAATGCCATTTCGTCAGGACTATAATGTTCAACATCGGGGAAACGCAAGGCAAAGTCCTGGTCCTTTTCAACCGCCTCCATAAAATCACTAGTGACGCAGATTGAGATATTGGCTCCGGTCAAAAATTCCGGATTATTCACCGTATACGTTCCGCCGGTATTAATCCTTTCCTCTGCCTCTTTGAAAATTTTATTGTTAAATCCACCTTGACCCGGCATGTTTTTGTAATTAAGAATGCTCTGGTACATGTTGTTTTCCGTCTCAGTTAAAGGTGTCAACTTCAATTTTTCCCGAGCGATTTTCTTAATTTCGGGATCCTTTGTTGTTTCCACCAAAAATCTAAGAATCCGGGGATTTTGCATCTTAGAAATGATGAATTCCACCACATCGGGATGGGAATCAGCAAGCATGATCATTTGCGCGCCGCGCCTTGAACCCCCTTGTTCGACAAGATGGGTTAATTTGGCGATATCATCAAGCCATGATACAGATCCTGATGATTTACCATTTACACCCCGTGCCAATGTGTTCCTTGGTCTAAGAGTAGATCCGTTTGTTCCAACCCCGCCGCCGCGACTCATTATTTCCATAACTTTTTTGCGATGCTCTGCAATGCCTTCCCGTGAGTCTTGAACAAAAGGCATGACATAACAGTTAAAATAAGTCACATTGGTATCAGCACCAGCACCATACAATACGCGTCCTGCAGGCACAAAATTTAATGATACCAACTCATGATAGAATGCCTCAAATGAAGCTTTCCTCTCCGCCTCGGTTTCTTCAACATCGGAAAGGCCCTTGGCATTCCGCAATGCGATTTGTTCATAATAAATTTCAAGCGGCTTGTCCATTACATCGAGGGAGCGAGTAATCACGCCTGTTTCCCGTTCATCCTCATCCTCCAACACCCCGCGATACTCTTCCATTACCCGTATATTGGCTTGGTTTTCCGCCCAATCAATTGATTGAACAAATCCCAACCCGCGTGCTGGAAATTTTGGATCTGACTTTACCGTCAGAACAACAAAGTCACCCTCTTTTAAGGTTTTCTTCTCCGTATCCTTAAAGGCATAGCGGTCAAGCATTACCAGCCGGGATACACCGTTATGTGTCGTTGTCATGTCTTCTGTGATTGGAAACACCTGTGGAAATTCCTTAATATCCTCGTTCAGCTGTTCCCGGTTAATCGTCATGCTCTCTGTTAAAGACGTCGTTATCACCGTCATGTCACGCCCTCCTAAAAATGTCTTGCTCCCATCCTATGTATAACTTAGATGCGATCATCTCTGGTATCTTTATTCTATCCTTTTTCACAAAAAAACACAATATATTGTGTCTGATTAATTTAGACATCACTATATATTGTATAATTGATCAAATTTATTCGCGTTTGTCAATTTCAAAAATAGAAGAAAGGCGTCGATATCTGAAGAAAAAGCGGGGTAAAAACATACAAACAATTGTTTTTAAAGTTTTTTCTATGTTGCCTTTTTTAATCCATTGGGGAGCCCTCCATAACGGAAGCAGGATGACCATTTCCCCCAAAATTAACAGCTTGTACATTATTTCATTTTAGGATGTAAAAAGCAATGTACAAACATTTACAATGGAAACATTCTTTTCTTTGAAAAATGACTGTGAAAAGTTATAATTTAAAAAGAGACTTGTATTAAAGGAGAATGCACACATGGAATGGATTATTCTTCCTGTCATTTTAATCATCTTAATTGTTTTCGCAGTTGTTCGATCTCTCTCTCAACGCAGATATTTAAAAACCCTAACAGAGGAAGAATTTCGTTCAAACTATCGCAAAGCGCAGATTATTGATGTAAGGGAACCCAATGAATTTGATAACGGACATATCCTTGGAGCAAGAAATATTCCGTTAACCCAGATGAAAATGAGAAAATCCGAGGTTCGGAAAGATAAGCCTGTTTATCTTTATTGTGCTAACGGCTTTCGCAGCAACAAAGCGGCAGCGATTTTAAAAAAGGCCGGCTGTCAGGATCTAAACCAGCTTAAAGGCGGTTTTAAAAAATGGAGCGGAAAAGTTAAAAAATCATAGTATAGTAAAGAGCACTTCGGATACCCGAAGTGCTCTTTTTGCTTCCTTATTCAGATTATGCTTCTTGTTTCGGTCTTTCATAGCGCAAAACCGGCTGACGGGCAGCTCGCGTTTCATCCAATCGGCTGATGACCGTATTATGAGGCGCATCCTGTACAATTTCCGGATCAGTCTCTGCTTCTTTGGCAATTTGAATCAGTGCATCAGCGAATTCATCTAATGTTTCCTTGGATTCTGTCTCAGTCGGTTCAATCATCATACATTCCTCAACGATGATTGGGAAGTAGATGGTCGGCGGATGATAACCGAAATCGAGCAGACGCTTCGCCATATCCAATGTGCGAACACCTTGTTTCTTTTGACGTTTGCCGGAAAGAACAAACTCATGCTTACAGTGTTGATTAAATGGCATATCAAAGTATGGCTCAAGCCTTTTCATCAAATAGTTTGCATTCAGCACGGCGTCCTTCGACACCTGAGTTAATCCCGCGTCGCCCATCGTCCGAATGTATGAGTATGCCCGGACATTTATACCAAAGTTACCGTAGAATGGCTTCACCCGGCCGATTGAATCCGGACGGTCATAATCAAACGTATAGCGGTCTCCTTCTTTTACAAGGACCGGCTTTGGAAGATACTTGACAAGGTCTTCCTTCACACCAACGGGTCCTGAACCTGGTCCACCGCCGCCATGCGGGCCTGTGAATGTCTTATGAAGATTAAGATGGACGACATCAAATCCCATATCACCGGGTCTGATGACACCCATAATAGCATTCATGTTGGCGCCGTCGTAGTAGAGCTTGCCGCCGGCTTCATGAACGATTGAAGCCATTTCGACAATTTCTTCTTCAAATAAGCCAAGAGTATTAGGATTCGTCAACATCAGCGCGGCTGTATTTTCATCGACAACACGCCTGAGGTCTTCTAAATCAACGATTCCCTTTTCATTAGACTTCACTGTTACCGCTTCGAATCCAGCTACCGTAGCTGAAGCCGGATTGGTACCGTGTGCGGAATCAGGGACGATAACCTTTGTTCTGTTAAAATCACCTTTAGCTTCATGATAAGCGCGGATAATCATCAAACCAGTCCACTCGCCATGAGCGCCTGCAGCCGGCTGAAGGGTGACTTCATCCATTCCGGTAATTTCTGCAAGGTTGGTTTGCAGGCGATAAAGCATCTCCATCGCACCCTGAACAGTCTCTTCATCCTGATAAGGATGTATGTGGCTTAGCCCAGCCATTCTGGCAACGACTTCATTGACTTTTGGGTTGTATTTCATCGTACAGGACCCTAATGGATAAAAGCCTGAATCAACACCATGGTTCCGCTTGGACAAAGCGGTATAATGCCTCATGATTTGCAGTTCAGAAACTTCCGGCCATTCTGGTGCTTCCTGGCGAATATAATCACAAGGGATTAAATCCAAGATTTCTTCTGCCGGAACATCTAATTCCGGGAGACTGTAACCGACACGGCCTGGTCTAGAATATTCGAAAATAAGTGGTTGATCTTGCTTATTCATGAATGAGCCCCCCTAACACTTCTGCGAAGCGATCGATCTCCTCTTTGGTGCGCTGTTCTGTAACCGCAATAAGCATGAGATTATTATACTTGTCATCAGCTCTTCCCAGGTCGAAGCCGCCGATAAATCCTGCTTCTAATAATCCGCGGTTAACTTCCCTTACAGACTGCTTGCAATCAACAATAAATTCATTAAAATAGGATCCTTTATTGATGACGTCCACACCATGTTTTTCAAGCTGTCCCGCTGCATAATGCGCTTTTTGGATATTTTGATAGGCAATCTCGTGAATCCCTTGTTTCCCTAAAGCAGTCATTGCAACTGATGATGCCAGTGCGTTCAGTGCCTGATTCGAACAAATATTAGATGTGGCTTTGTCACGGCGGATATGTTGTTCACGCGCTTGCAGTGTCAACACATACCCTCTTTGACCTTCCTCATCAACCGTTTCCCCAACTAAGCGCCCCGGCACTTTTCTCATCAATTTCTTCGTCGTTGCGAAGTAGCCGCAATGCGGTCCGCCAAAAGCAGCTGGAATGCCAAGCGTTTGACAATCGCCGACAACAATATCAGCATTAAATTTGCCCGGCGGTGTCAATAGCCCGAGTGATAACGGGTTGCTTGAGACAACAAACATAGCCTTTTTGCCTTGTCTTGTGATCGCTTCAAGCTCTTTTAAAGGTTCGACATTACCGTAAAAGTTAGGATATTGGACAAGCACTGATGCCGTGTTATCATCAACGACATCTTTTAACTTCTCAAGATCCGTTAATCCATCCTTTGCCGGGACTTCGACCACTTCCAGCCGCTGTCCTTTGGCATATGTTTTCAGCACATGGCGCGATTCAGGATGGACTGCTTCGGATACGACAATTTTTGTTTTTCGAGTTGACCCGACACTTAACAAGGCTGCTTCTGCAAGTGACGTCGGACCATCGTACATGGAAGAGTTCGCTACCTCCATGTCGGTCAGTTCACATAAAAGTGATTGAAATTCAAAAATCGCTTGGAGCTCACCCTGTGAAATCTCCGGCTGATACGGCGTATAGGCAGTATAAAACTCTGAACGTGAAATAACATGGTCAACGATCGAAGGAATATAATGATCATAGACTCCTGCCCCAAGGAAAGATGGGGTTTCTTTGGTATTCACATTTCTTTCAGCAAGTTCAGACATAAAACGAAGCAGTTCCGTTTCAGATAATGCCTTTTCTATATTCAACTCGCCTTTATAACGGATTTTTTCAGGAACGTCGGCAAATAATTGTTTAACTGAATTCACGCCGATGACATCAAGCATCTCACGACGGTCTTGATCTGTTGTAGGTAGATAACGAAATGATCCCATAATAATCCTCCTTTAACCTAGCTTCTTTTGTAAAATATTGATTTAATAATTTCTGCTTTGCGGCGTTTTCCTCTAATGTCCACTTCAACAATGTTCCCAAGTTCAGCATTAGCTTTATTAATTAAAGCAAGCCCTAAGTTTTTCTTTAATGTAGGTGATTGCGTGCCGGTTGTCACTTCACCGATTTTCTCTTCACCCAAATAGACGTCATAATGCGGGCGAGGAATCCCTTTATCGATCATTTCAAGACCCACAAGCTTTCGCGGCGCACCGTTTTCTTTCTGTTCCAGCAAAGCTGTTTTGCCAATAAAGTCGCCTTCTTTATTGACCTTGACTGCGAAACCTATCCCCGCTTCAATCGGCGAGATATCCTTTGTTAATTCTTGGCCATACAGTGGAAGCCTTGCTTCAAATCTAAGGGTATCACGCGCACCCAAACCGCATGGCACAAGACCTTCTTCTTTGCCTGCATCCAAGAGGGTTTCCCATACTATTGGAGCATCGTTCCAATGACAATAAATTTCGAATCCATCTTCACCCGTATAGCCTGTCCGGGATACTAAAGCATTCACACTTTGAATCGCAACCTGATCTCTAAATTTAAAAAATCCAATGGCGCTTAAATCAGTATCTGTCAGCTTTTGCAGAATGCTTTCAGCCTTTGGCCCTTGAATCGCAAGCTGTGCCATGTCACTTGAAATATTGTTTATTTCGACATTTCCTTTGACATTCTTTTTCATCCACTCAAAATCTTTGTCAGTATTTCCGGCGTTCACGACCAAAAGGAAGTCCTCTTCGCCTTTTTTGTAAATAATCAAATCATCAACGGTACCGCCGTCTTCGTAGCACATAGCACAATAAAGCGCTCCGCCAGTTTGTAGTTTGGTTACATCGTTAGTTACAAGATATTGCAAAAAGCTTCCAGCATCGGGCCCTTTGACAGAAACCTCTCCCATGTGCGAGACGTCGAACAAACCTGCCTTTGTTCTGACTGCCTCATGTTCTTCCTTAATGCTTGAAAATTGCACAGGCAGATCCCAACCGCCAAAATCAATTAATTTTGCACCCTGTTTTTTATAAATCTCGTAAAGCGGTGTCTTTTTTCCCTCACTCATTTTACTCCTCCTCAGTGAATTATAAATGGAAACCAAAATAAAAAAGGACAAAGAAACACACAATATGTGTGCTACTCTGTCCTTCGACCTGAAAGTTTTACCCAGACGGCATAAGTTAAGCCGAATGGTATCCCCGTCGGTGGCTCATTGAGCGCTCTCCAGAGGTGCGTCTAACAAGAGTCTGTTTGCCTGAGAGATTCACAATTGTTTGCTCCTTCGGCGCTGCCCTTAGCAGTCTCTCCCCTTGTTATCATTCGCTTTTGATTCAATTTAATTAATGTTATACGACGAGATCTAATTGTTCATACTAACTATTATTATCCTATCATTTTTTTATAATCTTAGGCAACGGTTTATTTATATTTGTAGGGGGGATTTAATATGGTGCCGGAAATACATTTCGACCGTTCATGGCATGATGATTTTCTTTCACGAATAGAAACGGATGGACCCTGGGGAAACTGGGATTTGTACCAATTAGCCTACCATGCGGAACAAGAACTGTTGGTTCCATCATTTAATGGCCTGCTTGCGCCTGGCCATCTGCCCCAGCTAAAACCTCATCCCCATCAGATCGAAACGGCTCAAACCGTCATCGAACAAATGCATGGGAAAGCCATCCTGGCTGATGAGGTCGGTCTTGGAAAAACAATCGAAGCGGGTCTCATCATGAAGGAATACATGATCCGAGGCCTTGCTAAGAAAATATTAATCTTAGTCCCGGCTTCCCTTGTGATGCAATGGGCTGCAGAACTTAATGATAAATTTTATATCCCTGCGATCCCGCAAAGAAAGTCATACGTGTGGGAGCAATGTGATGTTGTCATTTCATCCATTGATACGGCTAAACGCAGTCCGCATAAAGAGATTATTATGGAGCAAGATTATGATTTAATTATCATAGATGAAGCACACAAACTTAAGAATCACAAGACGAAGAATTATCAATTCGTCCAGTCCTTAAAAAAGAAATTTTGCCTTTTGTTGACGGCGACACCCGTCCAGAATCGGCTTGATGAGATCTTTTATCTTGTTTCCTTGTTAAAGCCTGGGTACTTGGGTAATGCCGAAACGTTTGCCAAAGACTATCGATCAGGAAAAACCGATGTAAAAAATGAAGCCACGCTCAAAGAATTAATCAACCAGGTTATGGTCAGAAACCGGCGTGAGGATACAGGCTTGGATTGGCCAAAAAGGCACATTCAATCGATTGATATCCCGCTTAATGATGAAGAACGGGCATTGTACGACTCCCTTACCGTATTAAAGGATTCAATGCTGATTCAGGGCTTTTCTCTGCTGACATTGCAGCGTGAGGCTTGTTCAAGCAGAGAAGCGGTCTATATGACGCTTAAAAAAATGCTTGATAAAGCTGAGGATCATGCCTTGCCGAAGATGATCGAACCTATCATGGAAAGAGTGAACAAAGTCAAGAAAAATTCTAAGGCAGAAAAAGCATTGGAATTAATAAAACAAATTGATAATAAAGTCATCATTTTTACGGAGTATCGTGCCACACAGCTCTACCTGCAATGGTTTTTTCAACAGCACGGTATTTCATCAGTGCCATTTCGAGGCGGTTTTAAACGAAGCAAAAAAGATTGGATGAAGATGTTATTTCAAAATCATGCCCAAGTCCTAATCGCGACGGAGGCTGGAGGAGAAGGGATTAACCTGCAATTCTGCCAGCATGTCATTAACTATGACCTGCCTTGGAATCCGATGAGAATAGAACAGCGCATCGGCAGGATTCATCGGCTCGGACAAGAAGAGGATGTTCATATCTACAATTTTGCTACGAAAGGCACTGTCGAGGAACATATCCTGCAACTGTTGTATGACAAGATTGATCTCTTTGAAAATGTGATCGGCCAGCTTGACGAGATATTGACCCGTCTTGATATTAAAAACCTTGATTCACAGTTATTTAGAATTTTTGATGAATCGGAATCAGCTGGTGAAATCAAAATTAAGATGGATAACCTGGCAAGTGTCATAAATTCTGAACGGGAAGATTTGGAGGATGATGACTACCATGAAGCAAGCGGCAATTCATAACTACCTCGAACAATTCTTTAGGGCAAATGAATGCGATATTATTGAAAACCGACAAGACGGCCTCCTTAAGGTAAAGCTAACCACCGATCTTGATAAGCTTATGATGAATCGGCCGTTCTATTGGCACTACATCGAAAAAATCGGCGGCACACCGGAGACGGCTACGTTGACATTAAAAACAAACCAGCTTGATGAGGGTGGGGAATTTATTCACTTCGGGTCACCGCGGCTGCACCAAATATTCTCATCAACGAAAAAGCTTGCCCCTTATATTCGGCTTTATCATGATAAAATACAGAGCCACAACATGTCGACACCACTCGCGCCTTGGCTCGGGATAAATATAAAAGTCAGCTATCAGTGCGATTTAAAAAAAGATGAATTGTTGTCTCTAGGACTTCACTTAATAAATGGCACCATCGCAACACATTTTCACGATCAAATGGAGAAACTGACACTGACGCCAAAAATACCGAATTATTGTTACACCCTTGCCCCTTTAATTAAGCCCTTCAGCGGTATACGCCGCATGGAAGTCTTTATCCAGGAGCAAATTCATAGGGAAAACCATAAATGGGCAGACGATGCAAAAGAGCGCTGGCAAAATGATCAACAGCTATTAGAGCATTTTTATGAGGAAGATAACGAAAAACCGGAGGCTTATCTACAAGAAAAAGCCGCCCTAAAAGATCAATATGAACCGAATATTCACGTCCAAATAATTAATGGCGGCTTATTTTATTTGGATTCATCCGTTTTCATACAATAAATGGCTGCCTAACATGCAGGGGGATTTATTGAACAACAAAACAGTCAGCCTCCATGATGATGAAAGACTGACCGTTGTTAAGTTATTTCTTTTTAAATGCGCTTTTTATTCCTTCAACATAATAGGAACAGGCATTCGGAATCAGGCCGAACAATTCATTTCGCAATGGTTTGCGGTTCTGCCTTCTTTCCCTCTTGACGTCTTTTCTAACCGAACTCGGTTGTTCCATATACTGGACAAATTGCTCAGTCAAGAATTTAACATAATCATTTGATTTCATAGAGATCACCTATTAAGATTATGACCCTAAGTTCCTGTGCCTATACAGCAAATTCACGATCTCGCTGATAATAGTTTGAACGCTTTTCATCGTGGTATTGACCGTATAATCCGCTTCAAGATAATATGGCAGCCTTTTTTCCAACATGGTGATAACCTTTTGTTCTTGATCCCCATGGAGCAACGGTCTTGTGGTATCACCCGCAAGCCGCTTCAAAATCTTACTCGGGCTGCAATGCAAATAAATTGTTATGCCATTCTTTTTCATGATCTGGCGGTTGCCCTCATCAAGTATCACTCCGCCTCCTGTTGTGATCACGGCTCGTTTGCTTGATAGCTCTCTTAAGACACGCTGTTCGCATTCCCGAAAATACGCTTCACCTTGATCGGCAAAGATGTCGGAAATTGACTTCTTGAATGTCTTTTCAATCACATGGTCAGTATCAAAAACATCCAATCCTAAAACCTTTGCCAGTTGACCACCGACCGTTGTCTTACCAGCACCCATAAATCCCGTTAAAAAAACAGCTTCGTTTACGACAATTCCTTCCATTTGGTTATACCACTCATTTCTGTATCATAATAAAATATGGATGATCTTTTCACATTCCGAGCGATTGTTGCAGTAAATGTAATTTTGACAACATGACCGCTGACCTTATCAGTATCATAAAGGACAAATCCTTTTGAGTAAATGAGTTTTCCTGAAGAAGCCAATGTATTGTCTTCAATTCGGTCTTCTAAATCGAAAGCGGCAAGTTGAATCAGTTCATTTAGTTCAAAGGAAACCAGCCTTTCCTTTATAAAACGGCGGTCGCTTTGATACAGGACTAAACTATGCAAGACAAATATAATAAGAATTAAGCTAATGGTCATTGTTAGGGGTAAAATGAACCCTTTTTCATTAGTCATGAGGCACCCGCCTTAGATGCAAAATAAACATCAGCCCATTGATCAATGCTGCCCTCCGTGTCCACTACTGTCATCATCACAGCGTTTTCCTTACAGGAAAAAGCAATTGACCTAACGTGCTGCAGAACAATATCAAATCCTTTATCGTTGACTTGACGGTATACCCGATTACCAGATATTCCAAAAGAAATCTTATTTTCACCATCATAAATATAAAGAGCATCGGATGATTCGCAACTCAAACGATCGGCCCCATGAACCTCCATGGCTGTTTGTTCGAAGAAAAGATAGACATCTTTTTTGGGTGACACATCTTCTTGCCATTGCTTAACAAGAGGCGGAATGACTTGTATGATAAGAAAAATGGTCACACTAAAAACACCTAATGTCATCATAAGCGACAACAAAGAAAATCCGCTTTGATTGTTCATTTTTTCCCCTCAACACATCGGGACAACCCCCGCTGGTTACTGCCTTGCCATGAAATACATAATTTCAATTCATCTTTTGGCATATCATGCCAGCTTAAGTGATAAACCAAGCCATTTTTAATAATTTGATCCTTTTCCGCGATGTCATTGATCCGCCACTGTATCAGTTCATATTGGAGGATATTAACGGCCTGATGCATTTCCTTTATTGCCATCCTTTCATGAGAAATTCTGTTTAGTGCAGGAAAGCTGATCAAAAACACAATCATTAGAATGAAGAAGGCATACATCGCCTCCGCTAGAAATAATCCTTTATTGTTTTTCAACATGAAATCTCCCCTGACCAATGAAAGCCGTAAGCTTATACCTTATACCACCAAGGGAGACATAGAAGCTGCCCGCCCCCATCATGTGGCCATTTTTCAAATAATAAATAGAGAGATTCAGCGTTCCTTTTTCAACAATGATGTTAGGGTCAAAATGATTGATACTGATCATTTCTGTCCCTTTCTCAACCTTTAAGGTGTGCTTGACATTATCCAATGTGACTTTCACTAATCTGCGCTCAGAAACCGCCGTCATCTGAGCCTCCTGCATCACATCGGTTAATTCACCGACAAAATAATCAAGCTTTTGTTGATTCGATACGGCGGCCAGTTTCATAAACGATACTGGAATAATAATCAAAACAATGGAAGCAGCGAGCATTGTTTCAATAAGGGTAAACCCCTTCTGGTTATGGTGCTTCTCCATCTGCCCTGACCACTTTTCCCTCACTATTTATTGATAGTTCTCCGCCATCCGGACATTCAACACTGTCAACATAGCCTTCTCCTTTTAAAGTTGCAAGGTCAGGCGTCTCGCCGTTATTTTCAACTTTATAGGTAGCAATTTGGCTTTGAACGAGTTGAATCGTCGCTTTGCAGCTTTTGGTTTCAACAATATCATGCGATTTGATCATATTTGGCACAGCAATGAGTAATAAGATGGAGATGATCATCAAGACAATCATCATTTCAATCAAAGTAAATCCATCTTGTGTTAGCTTAATATGTTTCATTTATTTCTTCCTTTCTTTTTATAACCCGTTCATAATATGGAAAACCGGAAGAAGAATAGACATGAAGAGGGTCAGCACGAGGCCGCCGATCAAGACCAGAGTTGCCGGCTGAATGACGGTCAAAAGCACTTTAGTTTTTTCCTCCATTTTCGCCAATACCGTTTCACTATAAGTAAATAAAGTGGCTCCAAGCATACCATTTAATTGGCCATTCATAATGACGTGGACAAATTCCTTATCGTAATATGGTTTCCGTCTGATGATTTCCTCAAACCGTTCCCCATTTTTCAGTTGTTCGCCTATCCTTCTCGCTTCGGTTTGAAAAAAGGTTGTAAATTCCTGCTTGGAAAGTGTGGCAATAGCGTCATGCACAGGCATCCCCGATCTCAGAAGACTCCCGAAATGGAAAGAAAAATAGTGGGTGAAATAAAGCTTGATGTAAGAAGAAATAAAGGGGATTTTCAAGAGTAAAGTGATCTTCTTCTCTACGCTGGATAATTTGTGGAAAAGGTAAACAGCAAGCAGCAACAATATGACAAGGCATAGTATGCTGAGACCGATCACTGCAATGTGATCATTTGCGGCAAGAATGACTTTTGTTATCAATGGCAAATCAATGGTCATCGATTCATAAAGCGCTTTGAAACTAGGGAACAAAAAACTGCTGACTAAATAAATCATCATGAAAAGCATCCAAATTAAAAATAACGGGTAACGCAATAATTTTTGCAACGCTTCTTTATGCTTTTCCCTTTTTAAAACCATGTCCCCGCTCTCGCAAAAACCATCGGCAAGGCGGCCGCTTTGTTCCGCATAATAGAGAAGACTGCAAACATCATGCGGAAAGTCCAAAGCTTTTAACACATCGTGAACAGAATAACCCTTTTTCAATAAAGCCAAAAACTGCTGAATAGCATCCCGAACATGTTTCTTTTGCTGGTAAGTTTGAAGTTCTATTGCCAGGTGGAGAGGATATCCTTGAGCTAGACATCTTCCGCAGCTTATCAAGAATTTCCCGCGTTGCGCTCTTGACCATTTACGTTTGAACATGTTGGTTATCACGGGGACTTACAAGGCTGCTTTTGGGGATGTAGCCAAGTGAAACCCCTTGTCTTTGGTAGTCATCCAGCGTTTTGTATGCTGCACGATGTTTTCTTTTGCTGTCGATAAGTTGCTCGTGAAGCGCCATGCCTGCTAGCACCTCAAATATTCCAGTTCTCTTGGAATGATGACGATTGGGGCATTGCGGTTTGCAAACGGGTCCGCATGTCGGACAGGTGATGGTTACCAATCTCTGGGCAATGACGCCAACAAGCATTTCCTTGAGGTCATAGCGGGGAATGCCAAGCTCAATCATCCTTTGGATCGTGCCCGTTGTATCAAAAGCATGGACGGTTGAAAAGACGAGGTGGCCCGTTAAAGCAGCACGGACCGCTATTTTGGCTGTGCCAATATCCCTGATTTCCCCAATCATAATAATGTCAGGGTCATGCCGGAGTATCGCTTTAAACCCGTCGGAATAACCGACATTTGCTTTCTCGTTAATTTCCATTTGTAAGAAGGCGTCATTTTTCTTTTCTACAGGATCCTCTAAGGTGATCACCCTTGCGTTAAATTTGCGTTTTGCTGCCTGCAGCAGGGTGTAAAGTGTCGTCGTCTTTCCTGACCCGGTCGGGCCTGAAAGCAAAATCAAACCATTTTCATAATTAAGGAGTGACATTAATTGTGTTGTAGCTTCGGAAAAAATGGATAAATCGGTAACAAGGAGATCGAGCTTCTGAGGCAACAGGCGGATCACAAGGCTTTCATTATAAGAAGTTGGCAAAGTCGATAACCTAAGGTGAACATAACGGCTCTGAAGGGTCACTTCCATCGCGCCATTTTGCGGGCGTCTTCTCTCACCAATATCCATACCTGAGAGAAATTTAAAATGGGAAACAATGCGTTCGGCAAAACGTTGTGGAAGCAGGTCCAATTCGTAGAGATGATTGTGAATTCGGAGTTCGACGAGGGTGTCTTTCTTTCGGGGGAGAAAATGAATGTCCGATGCTTCCGTTGCAAAAGCGTCTAAGAGAATTTGGTGACTCTTTTTTTCTACTTCATCCAATCCAACACCTTCTTTCTAACAAGATTAAAGGTATAATTCGACAATTTATTTGGAACTCCTTCTTTTTAAAAAAAATTTTTCAAAAATAAAAGTGCCTGCGGACGGCTCCAAACGATGAGGTTATAAGACAATCCTTTGCATTAATATAATATTAAAACAAACCTAGAAGATGAAAGGATGAGTCGCCCGTGTTAAAACATGTGGATTGGCAATTGGTTCTTTTTGTTGCGGTGTCTGTCAGTCAAGACTATCTTTTTCTGAAAAACCTTCCAAGGGTTTATTTCTATGATACTCGTCCAAATGCCAATCCTCCAAAAGCCGCCTGATTTTAGGAAACTCGCTTGGCATCATCCTTCTGATGTTCTGAAAGTTTCACTAGCCCTGACTGGTTATAGCCGACGATCAGCCGTTTTCCGTCTGTGATGATCGGCCGTCTTAACAATTTTGGTTCGTCAGACAGCAATTTAAGCCCTTCGCTTAAGGGTAAATCGTCGATGTTCACATTTAACTGCTTATAAGTTTCGCTTCTCGTAGCCAAAATTTCCGATAAACCGTCTCTTGTCAGTTTTATAATATTCATAAGCTCCTTTACATCAGGTGTTTCCTTGAACAAATGTCGTTCTTCATAATTTATATTATTTTCATTTAGCCAAAACTTTGCCTTACGGCATGACGTACAACTAGGATATGTAAAAAAAGTCAACCTGCCCATCTTAAACCCTCCTTCTACAAAATTTCTTCCCAAAACACCTTGTTTGTAAACCTTATCATACGAAATCTGATTATTATTACTAAAGTTTGGCTTTTTAGGGTATAATGAAAATTGAAATAAATTGTACAAGTATGCGTTTACAACCCAAAACCTTTTCATTATAATTTAAAGAAAAGGATGGATCAGGAGGAGGGATATAATGCCTAAGATGTTTCTTGTGCTTGCTTTTTGGACGGCTGTCACCGGTGTGATGGCAATGGTTGGCGGCATGTGGCCAATGGCGCTCTTATTTTACGGCCAAACAGCTTTTTTCCTCGCTGTAAGTTTCTTGAACTTATCTGAACGTGTCTATATTTATATTTTCGGCGCCTACCTGACCTTGTTCTTTGTCGGCTTTACATATTGGTCTGCCTTTATGATGGTGCCGGGCGGAGCAGAATAACAAAAACGCCAGGAAATCCTGGCGTTTTTGTTATTTTATTGCCTTATAAATTCTATATCCAAGCACACCTTCATATTTCTGCATCAGCCTAATATGATCCATCCACACTTCAAAGGCTTCAACATCAAGTTTTTCGGAAAACTTGAATGATGACACTTCACTCAACATTTGGTCGGTACCTACAAAGACGTCTCCCCTAAAAACATCCACTTCAGAGAAGCCGGCATCATGCAGTGCTGTCACCCATTCATTCTCGGTATAAAGGTCTTGGATACCATACACAGATTGGATTTCTTTGACGGCAGGTTTTGAAAGCTCTCTTTCAGTGGTCATTTCAATAGCGAGTAGAGATCCTTTGTTTGCAAGCACCCGATAATACTCGGCCAGCGTGACAGGTATCTCGGTAAATGCTGTGACTGATTCTGATAAAACACGGTCGAATGAGCCTTCCGCAAACGGCAGTTTTTGTGCATCAGCTTGGATCACGTCGAAAGGATTATTAAGCTCTTTCGCCTTTTCCGATGCCAATTTAATCATTTCAGGATGAAAATCAACAGCGGTAACCAAACAGTTAACATGCTCGGTGAGATAAGCAGATGTGTCTCCCGCCCCGCAACCAACGTCAAGCACCCTGTCATTTCTTCCTATGGTTTCCCTTTTCATAAGAGCCTCTGTTAACGGACGGCCACCGGGATGAGCGCTGCTGATCCCAAGTTTGGCCAAAAAGTTAAGATACTTTTTGTTCTCCACAACTTCCTCCCCTTTAACACATCATCACAACTAGTTTATGACGGGTGTTGGGAGGTGTGCGCCTACGGCTATAGCAAAAAAGGATTTGTTTCCTTTTCTTTCGTCACCGTCGTCTCGAAGCCGTGGCCTGGTGCAACAACCGTTTCCGCAGGCAGGGGCAGGAGCTTACTGTGAATGCTATCAAGTAATAGGCCCTGATCGCCGCCATATAAATCGGTCCGGCCGATACTGCCATTGAATAGTGCGTCTCCTGAAAAAATCACGCCATCTTTTTTAAAATAAAAGGAAATACTTCCTGGTGAATGGCCGGGGGTCTCAAGAATCTCAAACTCAAAAGGTCCAATGGTCATAATGCCTTCTTTATTAATCAGTTCCTCCGCTTGATCAAACACATAGTCTTCAACCATTGGAAAATGAGCTGATCCATTTTTCTCGGGGTTGGCTAGCCAATCCTGTTCTTTCACATGAAGATAAGCGGGAATATCCCACTTTTTCCGAACGGGGTCTAATGCGCCAATATGGTCGAAATGGGCATGGGTCAAGAGTACGGCAAGTGGTTTTAACTGCCTGTCTTCAATTTCTTTAATTAATTTCCCTGCTTCATCCCCTGGATCAATGATAAGTGCTTCACCTTTATTATTTTCAAGTATGTAACAGTTTGTTTGGATCGCTCCTAAGGGCATTTGTGTCCACTGCATGTTATAGCCTCCAATGTTTTTAATAACAACTTCCTTTTAAGTTTAAACCAAATGACGACCTCTCGACAAATATTCAGAAAAGGGTTAAAATATAAAATGGAATACATATTTATGTTCTCTGGAAATAATAGGATTGACAGGTGAGGAGGCGTAATTTCGCATGGCTATTGGTATCATGTTTTTGCTCGTAGCAATTCTCTGCCTAATCGGGGCAATCAGAGAAATCAGCAAAAGAAATTTCTTGGGTGCCGGTTATGCTATTGTGTCACTAGCCTTTTTTGGCTGGTTCTCAATCATGACCATCATTGATGTGCTGGGCGGCGGTGGCGTGCAAGTTGGTGCTTGACTAACAGTGAAAGGTGGAACGAAAGAGCCGTTCCACCTTTTTGTTTATAAATTTTCTTATAAATTATAAATATAAGCTCGCCAAAAAGATTCCTAGGCTTTCTTGATAAATTTCATCAAACTGGCTTAAAGGAAGTGGGTTGGTCCCGCTTCCAAGTTCAACAGTAAAACCTGGACGCCGAAAGTCTTGCTCAAACCAGTCCTTATAACCCGCATAGCTTTTCACATTACGGATTGGTTCATAGCCGCTTACCCGTGAGAATTCTTGGGCCATTGTTTCCGTTTCTTCCGGTTCGTGCTCCTCAAAGCCCCAGTAAATAACCCTTCCCTGTGTATGGAAAGCTAGGACGCGGTCGAAATCCCGTTTCTTTGTTAAATCCGCTATAGCTTTGGCTTCCGGTTCACATAATGGTGACTCGCCGGGGTAATCTCGAGGGGCAGGTGCCTGAGCCCTTGCCTTTTGTTCCAGTTCCCACTTTGCAGGAAATTGATCATTAAGATCAACCCCGCGAATATTCGCCTTCCAATCTTTGAAGCCCCCATTTCCCTTATTAAGCTTCAGAACTTTTTCCCTGTGTGTTTGGTCCTCGGGGGGACCATTCAAGACCAAATCAACCCCGTCCGGATTAACCATTGGCACAATGGATAAAGCGACTTGGTCATAGAAAGGCGCCGTACTTAAGCCCCGCATGGTTCGGCGATTTGTCAATGAAACAAGGTAATCATTTAAAAAGGTCATGATCACCGATGAAGTGATCCATTCATTGGCATGAAATGAACCATTATAATGGACTTTTTTTTCACCGTTTCCAATGCGCAGTTCGTAAATCGGTTTTCCTTCAACACTTTTTCCAACAGTTTCCCTCTTTACAAAAGGATAAACCGTTGTCAATCTGTTAATGTCACGCGCCATTGCTTCGGAGTCATAGGGCTGATCCCTTTTAACAAAAGCTTTGCCAACACTAACAGGTAAGTAGATTGTTTCCCCAATTTTCAGCTCCTTAGGATTCAGATCAGGATTTAACAAAAACAGCGTATCTAGTGCAAGCTGTCTTTTGGTCGCGACTGACCAGAAGCTTTCCCCTTTATCAAGCGTATAGGTTTGGCGGACATATCCTGGAATAGCTACCTTTCGACCGGGCTCAAGACTTTCTTGGTTTTCCATCTCATTACTGTCAATAACCAACTGCAGCGGCACATCGAATAATTGGCTGTAATACCAAAGAGTGTCTCCTTTTCTTACAGTTACATTCATGATATCCCCCCTATCTTGCATTATTTTTATTCTATGAGTGATAGTCATAAAAATATGAAAAAATAGAGGGACCAAGATTTATAGCTTTGTTTTTGCGAGCCACGCCCCGCCGATCACGCCGGCATCATTGCCAAGTTCCGCAAGCACAAGTTCAGCCCCCTCGTAAACCCTAGGCAAGCTGTACAGTTTAAAATAATGATTCACAGGATTGATAAGAACATCCCCGGCTTTTGAAACCCCGCCTCCAATCACTATTTTTGATGGATTTAACGTCATGGCAACGCTTGCAAGCGTCATGCCAAGATGGAAGGCGGCATTTTCTACAACTAAAATGGCCCAAGTATCTTGGGCTTTGGCTGCATCAAAAACATCTTTTGACGTTAAATCACCCGTTTCATCAAATATCCTTTTTAATGCGCTGTTAGGATGCTCCGCAAGTCCTTCGATCGCCATCCTGCAAATACCTGTCGCTGAAGAAACCGTTTCTAAGCAGCCTCTTTTTCCGCAATTACACGGAAGGCCGCCCTCAGGGATAACTGTAATATGACCGATTTCACCGGCCATCCCGGTAACACCATGAACAATTTCGCCTCTTGTTATCACACCGCCGCCAACACCGGTGCCTAATGTTACACAAAGCAAATCCTCGGCACCGTTACCCGCGCCCTGCCACATTTCACCAAGAGCCGCTGTATTGGCGTCATTGTCAAGAATAACAGGCAAACCTGTTGCTTTCTCAAGCTCCTCTTTTAGAGGATAACTGTGCCAGCCAATATTAACCGCCTGGAATATAAAACCATTCTCCATATTTATAAAACCAGGCGCGCCTATGCCGAGCCCTTTAATATCGGAGATTGCCGTGTTATGCTCTTTTAATTTCACCATTATACTTTCTGAGATATCGGAGGTAATATTTTTGCCGTCATGGCTTGTATCCGTTTGGATATCCCATTTGTCGATAATATGTCCTTCATCATCCACAAAAGCCAATTTGACCGTTGTTCCCCCTACATCAACACCGATATACCATGTTTTCCCCATTTATAAGTCTCATCCTTTTTTAAATCTTATTTTAACGGAAAGCCTTTTTCCTTTAAAAAATCCTTCATATAAGTACGATGCGGGTGGGACAGTGCATGTGCGATCTGTTCTGTCCAGCCTTCACTTCTTTCACCGTTTGTTCGCTTATCATAATAGTTGGCGATCAGGCGGTTATATTCATCTAGGTCGTCACGATAAGCTTCCCGGTCGGGCTCATAAGTATTTTCATGGTAGACATGGGTCCATGGGAGACGCGGTTTTTGCTCCGGCTTCTCATCAGGCAAACCGACACATAGACCGAAGAGCGGGATCACCCTATCCGGAAGACCTAGAATCTCGCTTACCTTTCTGGCATCATTCCGTAAACCGCCGATATAGCAAATGCCAAGATCCATCGATTCCGCTGCTATAACAAGATTCTCTGCAGCGAGCGCTGTATCGATCAGAGAAACCATAAAGGTTTCGGTACTTTCAAGCGATGTCTTAATGTCTGCATTCTCCAGCCCGCCAATAAAGTGATGGCGGTAAAGATCAGCACAAAAAACGAACAAGTGGCCATTTTCTACAATGCATGTTTGATTCCTGCCGACTTCAGACAGCTGTTTCTTTTTATCAAGATCTGTCACACCTATAATGGAATAGGTTTGCAGATAGCTTGACGTTGCGGCCGCTTGTGCCGATTTGACCAATGTTTCGATTTGTACGGCAGATAACGCTTGATCCTTAAATTTCCTAATCGAGCGATGAGCCATGATGGTTTGTATGGTTTGATTTATCATTTTGCTCTCCTTTATGTCGTGATATAGTCATTACTCTCTATTTTCCCAAAATTAAAATGGGTTGTCCAATGAAGTTATTTACCTTCATCTGCAACCCATAATAGATTATTATTTATCCGGATCCTTAGTAGCCAGCACTTTTGGCCGTCTGTTCTTCAATGGCATTGGTATCCTGAAGATTTCATCCCGCATGTTTCAAATCCCCCCTTCTCTTCCTACATCATTTACAAATGGGGACAATCCATTCGTGATGACACATTCTTAGCATATCAATAGAGCGGATCAGCATAGGATGGAACAACACGACTTGCTTGTCTTTAGGAGGCATCATGCTATGAAAAAGTATCGTCCGGTGTTTTTTATCATTGCGGTCTCATGTCTTATAGCTTTTCTTATCTTTTATTTTGAAAAAAGCAATGTCCAAGACAGCATCACCTATTTTCCAGAAGACATGGGACTTTCTTATGATTACAATGAAACGGAATTGTCAGCGAAGCCTGCTGTTACGGAAAATGAATATGAACTCGATTGGAAGGTACAGTCACAAACACATGAAAAGGTCTATTTGCGTGAGGATCTGTCGCTATTATATAAAGATGGCAGATTGCTTGCCTTTCTTACAAAATGGCAGGAGGATACCCAAACGCTTGAACAGGAAAAACGGTTTAAGTTTCAAGACAGCGGAAAATTTAAGGCAATCTCATTTCATCATGCGGAAAAACACCAAGATGATCACATAACTGGGAAAGATGTCATGTCTTACGATTATCTTTCCGTTATGGCAAACGGACCGGGCACCTTTCAATCCTTTCAGATTCCCATTACCCCTGAGGAACAGGAGTGGCAAGCGAAGAATGACCGCAGCATCCAAGATAAACGCCAAGCTATATTAAAAGAAGCGGAAAAGAAATTTCAACTCATCCTTAGAAATTATTATATCTTCCCGCTTAGCCATCTTCATGTCTACAACAATCAGACGCTCCCAGGTTTGGATAAAAAAACAACCCATAGGGCGATCAGCCAGCTATGGGAAGGTTTATATAAAAACTATGTGCTTGGAATTAAAATAAAGGAAAACCAAATTGAGAAGCCGATTGGAAGTACCATGCCTCTTATTATGTACGATAAGAAAGCGACACATTTTCTCATTCTTGTTGAAACAAAAGAAGGAGAATTGGCACTCTATAGGCAAAAAATATAGCGGGATGCTAGCTTTCATTCTCCTCGAAATCACGATAGCCGAACCAATCCATCCCTTTGGACAAAAAGTGCCTCATATTATAAGCTTGTGACCAGAATAACTGTTTTAGGCCTGCGATGCCAATCAACAGTTGAAGAATTCTATAACGCTTATTATATATCAGACATACCAATAACACCATAAGCAAGAAGCGAAAAAATGTCATTCTCATTAGCGTAACCTCCTTGCTAGTTAATATGAAGCCGGGAGGTTATTATTATACGTCTTTTTCTTTATATAATTGTTCTTTGCGGTTCATGTTGTCAAACAGCTTTGGAGCAAAGCCATCGTTTTCGGGACAAGTATAGTGAATGTTGACTGATTTAAGCAAGTCATCCATCCTAAGATCATTGTTTTGCAAGAGGTTTTCAATGACTGGCAAGCATCGTCTGTGATAGCAAGCTGTGAGCGGATGCTCATAGCCGCCAGAGATTGGAACGATGCCATCGCATGGAACCAATTCGGCAAGCTTTATTTTCATATTCCGGAGAAACGCCGCAGTGATGAATGGTGTGTCACAAGGAAGAACAATATACCATTCTGACTCTGAAGCGGCCATGGCTGTATAAATGCCGGCAAGCGGCCCCATCCCTTGGCAGTTCGGATTGTCCTGAAGCACAAGGGCGTCAGTCACCGATTGATAGTGATTCATGTCCTCCGGCCTGCTGACGATGATAACTTTTTCAGTCACAGCTTTAAGGGATTGGAGGGAATAATCATATAATGGCCGATTTTGGAAGGGATAAAATGCTTTCGGCTCGCCAAATCGCCTTGATTCCCCGCCAGAAAGCAAAATGCCTGTAAAATGATTGGCCATTTAAATCACCCGGGTCGGTGTGATGATCTTTTGAACGGGCTGATCATGCGGTTCTTTAGGAAGATCACTTAACACCTGCAAATCAAGTGCAAGAGATAATGTTGCACCAGCATAATCCGCCAGAAAGCGGTCGTAATAGCCGCCGCCAAAGCCGATCCTATAGCCTAATTCATCAAAAACAATCCCCGGAACGATGATCATGTCAAGATTTTCTTTATGAATGATTTCGGTTTCTTCCGGCTTTGGTTCGAAGAGACCATAATAGACACTTTCAAGTTGATCAAAATCCGTTATGATATGAAAGGCCATCGCCTTTGTCTCTGGATGACATTTAGGCACCGCCACCGTCTTCGCTTGCCGCCAAGCCTCTTCAATGATCGGACGGGTCGGAATTTCCCTGCCTCTTGAGATGGTAATAGCAACGGTCTTAGCCTCTTGCCATTCCTTCTGAAGCAGCAGTTTATCCTTAATGTCCTGACACTCTTTCTCAAATATCCTATCGGAAAGCCCTTGTAATGCCTTTAACGTATGCTGCCTTAATTCTTTTTTCACATCCCGTCCCTCCTACCGGTTTTATGTAAAGAAAAAACAGCAGGCTATAACCTGCTGCTTATTTCGTCTCTTTATGCAAAGTTTGTTTTCTCAAACGCGGGCAGTATTTCATCATTTCAATCCGCTCTGGGTTGTTGCGTTTATTTTTCATCGTAATATAATTACGATCGCCTGTTTCAGTGCATTCTAATGTCACAAGTACGCGCATCGTTATCCCTCCATATCTTTCAATATTATCAAAGTTAAATATAAACCCTTATTGATTTTATCAAAGAAATGGCCATGGTTCAAGAGGGAGCTGTTAACTAGTTAATGCTTGGCGATATAAGCATAGGTCCAATCTTGGTTCGGTCCAGGGCGTGTATAAACAAATTGTTTCACATACGGTTTCATCAAATAAACATAGGCAGGTTGGTATACAGGCACAATAATCGCGCTATCCAACAAAAGCTTTTCAGCTTTCTGCAAGACCTCATAACGTTTTTTCGGCTCAGCTCCTAGTTTTTTTGCTTTCTGAATCATGCTGTCATATTTTTCACTGCTGAATCCCGTGTTATTGAATGGACCGCCTGTTACCCACATTTCAAGATCGGACATGGGATCAGGATAATCGGGTCCCCAACTCGTTAACGAAAAGTCATAATTACCGGCACTCATTAAATCAGAAAATTGTTTAACAGGTTGTGTCCGAATCTCAATATGGATCCCTTTTAAATTTTTCTCCAATTGAAATTTCAAACTTTGGGCAACGGCAGCGTTTGATGACCCTTCATAGATCAGTAATTGAAGATTGACTTTATTTTTCCCAATTTCATGTAATCCCTTCCGCCACTTCGCTTGTGCCCATTTGAGGTCATGCTTATTAATCTCAGGATAAGCTGCGCGAAAGTCTTTGCCGTCCGGTCCTTTCATTCGGCCTTTAGCCACAAAATAATAAGCGGGCGCTGAGCCATCCTTTAATAAGTATTCAGTTATCTTCTTGCGGTCAAACCCATTGTATATCGCATTACGAATGTCTTTATTTTTTAACGCCGGAATCTTTTGATTTAAACTTAAGTATACATTGCCTTTTCCCAACTCGCCTTTATGCAAATCCGATTTATTTTCATATTTACGGATTAAGTCTGTACTGAGAGTGGTGAAATCAATTTTGTCCGTATCGTAAAGTTTCGTTTGCGTTGACACTTCTTTGATAATCTTGTAATTAACCTTATTTAGATGAATATCTTTTGCATCCCAATAATCCGGATTTTTCTTAAACGTCCAACCCGTCCCATGATGCCATTCAGTCATCGTGAATGGACCATTATAAACCATGTTGTCTGGTTCAATCGCGTATTTATCACCATACTTCTTTACCACTTTTTGATCTACAGGGAAAAAGGGCGGAAAAGCTAACAAACTTAAAAAGAACGGTGTTGGACGCTCAAGTGTCACTTGCACGGTTTTCTCATCAAGCGCCTTAATGCCAAGTTTGTCAACCTGATTGTATAATGCACTCTTCGGATCGGTAATTTCCTTTGCATTTTTGACTGCCGCGGAAGTGAAAATATAAGCGTATTCACCGGCAGTGTCCTTATTCAAAATTTTATGCCAGGCATAAACAAAATCATCAGCTGTTACCGGATCACCATTTGACCACTTGGCATCCGGACGCAATTTAAAGGTATAAACCTTTTGGTCATCGCTTACTTTTGGCATTTCCTTGGCCATATCAGGAATGATGTTGCCATCCTTATCTAATCGCATTAAACCGGATTTAACTTCCTCAATTGCCCGCAATGACACGCCATCCGTCGCACGGAAACTGGCCATCGTCGATATATCCCCGTCAGAAACCATGTTCAATTCTTGAACTTTAGCTAATTTAGACTGGGAATCCTTCGAAGCCTTTTCGTTATTCTTGCTTTCATTGCCATTCCCTTGACAAGCAGATAAAACAAGACTTATGACACAAATCATACTAACTAAAACAATCCACCGTGATTTTCTTTTCATCTCTTGATGCCTCCATTTGTTATAAAGTATTAGGTCGGATACTACCATCTCTATTTATACGACAAGGAGGCCTATTTGACCTGCAAGGTTTTACTATACTAAAATCTACCATTATCAAAAATGTAAAAATTTTACTCATCTCCGGCTCACCCAAGATATTTTTCGACGATATTTTACAAATTCCTATCGTTTCTGCTAAAACCCTTTTTCTCATAATCTCGTTATGGTATAAGTATATAGGAGACTTTAATAGATTTGGGGGATTAGCATGGGCGTTGTGATTTTAATTCTCGTCATTGTCGGTCTCATTGTGCTTCTTCTGTCTTTCTTTAAAGAAGACAGCATTAAGCAATTAGAGGGACAGATCGAAGGTACATCGGTGTCAATGATGCAGGAATTGTATAAGGTTAAGAAAAAAGTTCAAGTGCTTGAAGAAGAGCTGCTTATTGACCGTAAAAAATAAGAAGGTGACAATAATATGACAAAGAGAGGTATGCGCGGATTTGCGTTTGGGATTTTGGTGTCCTGCGCGGTTATCGCCTATTTTTTCTACCAGATTTACCAACCGAGTGTTGATATTAAGAAAGAGCCTTTAACCGAAGCAACGGTCACAAAATACTTAAGTGAACATCAAATGGTGGCGGTATCGGAAGATAATTATAATCAATTAAAAGCCGGTGCAAGGGAAACATCAGCTGACAAAAAGTCGGGTGATCAGTCAAAAGACAAAGCGAAGAAAGATAACAAACAAGTCTACACCACGGTCATTAACATAAAAGCCGGAATGACCACCAAAGATGTCGCAGATCAATTGCTAGATAATCATATCATTAAGGATAAAGATCCGTTTTATGAATATCTTGATAAACATAATCTTGAAAAATACATGCAGCTTGGCAAATTCAAATTATCAAGCGACATGTCCATTGCTGAAATCGTAAAAATACTGACAAAGTAAAAGTTTAAGGGCGTTACAATCAAAAGATTGTAACGCCCTTTATTTTACCCTTTTGTTAAAGAATGCCCTGTTAATTTGTCGTAAGCTTTAAAGATGTCTTGGGCAATATCCAGATTTGTCTCACCATGTTTTATTTCAGGTACAACAACAGCCACGACTACCTTCGGATCATCATAAGGTGCATAAGCCACTAATGATTTATTGTAAAGTTCAGGATCATTTTCAACATCAATTTGCGCCGTACCTGTTTTGGCGGCAATTTTGTATTTTGCATTGTCACGGTGCCCTAAGCTTGGCGCTGTTCCATTCGGTGCATGTGTTACTAAATAAAACCCCCGTTGGACCCGGTCAATTTCTTCTTGTGTATTCTTGATGTGATTAAGCACTTTCGGTTCATAATGATAAATCGTTGGCCCCAATTTTTTCGGATCATTCGTCGGCGCATGAATCGATTTTAAAAAGTGCGGTGCTAATCGATAGCCGCCGTTTGCGATCGTTGACGCATATTGTGCCAGCTGCAGTGGTGTATAGGTATCAAACTGTCCAATCGCGAACTGCATGATTTTACCGCCTTCTTTGGGAATACCGCCTTCATACCCAGTGCTTTCAAACGGCAGATCAACGCCAGTTTCTACTCCTAATCCAAATTGGCCGTATGCCTGTCTTAGGTTTTCAAACGCTTTTCGATAGTGTTCACCGGTAAAAACTCTTGCCTTATAATGGCCATTTTCGGGCCTTAATTTAAAGCCTGCCATATTGGATGCAATTTTTGCCATAAATACGTTGGAAGAATGCTCAAGGGCTGTTTCAGGTGTCAAAGTACCGAAATCACTATAGGATTTGAATCTCCCGCCGTTCTTATAAACGATAGGCATATCATTAAAATATTCCGGAACAGCGTTATATTGGAAACCGCCTAGTACCGTCGCTCCCTTTACAGCAGAACCCATCTGGAAGGCATTATAGATTGCCCCAGATGATGCGTCCTCGAACTTCCCAGTGCTATGGTCAATTTTCCGGCCAACTATAGCCAAAATCCCGCCGGTATGCGGATCCATCACGACAGCATAGGCGCTGTCAAGCTTTGGTTGCGGGAAGGTATGTTTGGTGTTTGATATATCTTTATCTATAATCTTTGCAATTTCCTTTTGCAGCTTATTGTTGATGGTCAGTTGGATATCGTAGCCTCTTTGACCTTCCTTTTTTTCTGGTGTATTGACTGCCTTCCCATTTTTCGTCGTAAACGTCAGGGTTGTCGGAATCCCGCGCAAGGCATCTTCATATTCTTCTTCTAGGTTGCTGACGCCGACCTTATCATTACGGTTATAGCCTTTGGCCAGGAAGCCGTCAACGAGTTCTGAAGGAATATCCTTGACCTGACCGAGGAAGAAGTAGTCACCGTTAGGATATTTCCGGGTTGACGCCACGGCTGTATCGATTTTTCCGTCGAAATCGCCCAGATGCTCACCAATCAGCGCGAGTTCCTTTTCACTTAGGTCTTTCTTGATAAAGTGCGGTGTCAAGTCTGTTGATTGATCCAGCTCCCGTTTGATCGCAATAACTTCCATATCCGCCTTGGAAATGCTGTCCAAATCCTTTTTTGTGATTCGGTCTAAGACAAGATCATACGCTTTATCCGCTTCCTTCGGATCTTCTTTAAAGTTCTTCTGTTCAGCTTGTGTTAGCTTTTGGTCGTAAGCATCACTATGGGTTAATATCCAATAGTCCTTTTCATCCCTCTCGGTCACTTTCGAATCATCCATATTAATCAGCTTTGCTAATTTCTTTGCCGTTTTTAAATTATCTTTGCTCGTCGTCCCTGGCTTCCTTATGTAGACAACCGCTAATTCCGCTTGATTGTCAGCCAGGACCGTACCATTCGCAGCGTAAATCTTCCCTCTCGCTGAATCCAATTGCGTCTTAGCATGATCTGTCTCATTTGCTTTATCTTGGTATTCCTTGCCCTTTACAATCTGGACGACACCAAGACGCAAAATCAATACGGAAAACGCCAAAAATACAGCTAAAAAAAGTATATTTAAACGAAAAGGAAGGTGATTTCTTTTTTTCTTCGTTCTCTTTTCATGATCCATGCCATTCACTCCAAATTTAACTTATGCTCCACCTTCTAGAATAACACAACCCCAAAAAAGTGACACCAAAAAAATCATGGTGCCACCATTATACAATGTTTGAACAGGCTGTTGTTAGACATTCATTGTCAATAAAGTTAAATCGGTGATCCGCTCTCACCGTCCGGGAATTGTTCAGGCGAATTGGCATTAATTTTTCTGTTATGCTGTGTTTTTAATCTGACGTGACGAATGCAAAAATAAATGAAGAAATGGCCAAGCCCGATGAATAATAACAGGTAACGGATGCCTTCTTTATTAAAAATTAAAACGGTTGCAAGGAAGAGTATAATGGAGACGATCCGTCCAGAATTATAGAACATCTCTTTAACAACAATATATTCTATTCTCATTTCCGCGGCCTGCCAGCCTTTTCCAATAACATCATACGTCATTGATACATATGGCACGAGTAAAACAGGATAAGCAATCGCTGCAGTGACGGCATAGAAAATCAACGTGGTATATGTGAGTTTAAAGGCAATGAGATAGACTGACGCGTAGAGAAGGATGCCTCCGATTAGAATCGCCTTTTTCCGTCCTGATGGCTTAATTAACCTTGAGACGAAAAAATAGCTAATAAAAAGAACAGCTGATTCAACAAAACCAAAGGTACCAAGCGCCATTTCACTTTTTGTTGTAATGAACACCCAGATCCCAATAACAAAAACAAAAGTTCCCTCACGAAGACCCTGAAAAAAGTGGGCATTTAAAACCCGTTTCCATTGGGGATTATTTCCACGTTCACTGATAATTCGTTTAATGACAAAGTGACCGTCTGCCGGCCGCCTGCGTAAATAAAAGCTTGTAATAACAGCTAATGTAAATAAAAAAAGTGACACGGCAAAGATAACTTTGTATCCAGTGAACTTTTCCATTGAGGATATGATCCAACCCGCTGTCAAAGGACCGATCATTCCGGCAAATGATGATAAAAGACCAAGGAAGCCGTTAAAGAAATCCCTTGTTTCCGGTTCGGTGATCTCAAACGTCAGCACATTAAAAGCGAGCCAATAGAAGCCGAATCCAATACCGATTAAAGCGCCGAGCAATAGGAGAAATTGTGAGGCATGAGATCCGAGCAACAGGACTGTAATGAAAAAAACAGCAAGGGAAATGACACCCAGCCGCATTACGATAACCCGATCAATTCGCTTTGCCCAGCGTCCGGCCAAAATAAACGTTAACGGTTGAAAAATGACAATCATCAGGTTGTAAAGCCCTATATCCAAAAAGCTTTGTGATTGTTTCCATATATAAACATTAACGAACGTATTAGATAAGGCGATGCTTAGATAATAAAAACCACCGATCAGTAGTAAAAGTAAGAGATCTTTCGGCACATGGTCTTCACCCGTGATTTTCTTAAAAATATCCATTCATCTCGACTCCCCTACTTCTTTAACTACAATTATTGTGTGTCATTGTGTTGAAGATATGCGATGGGAATCAATTTAAACGAAAATATAAATGATGTTGAAAGGATTCGGGTCCTTTTGTTGTTCGGGGATTGCGTCAGTTTTGCAGGTGAGTCTGTTTTGATGGACATTGCGTGAGGGAATCATCGTTTTTTCGGTGAATATGGGGATTTTTTTGATGGTTCTTCCAAAAAAACAATAAAAAAAGCAAAGGCGCCAATTAATGTTTTAACCTCTAAATTGGCGGGCGGAACTAACAAGCGGCAATAGAAGCTTTAGGACTCAGATTCCGCTATTTGCCAAAATGTTGCTCTAATGAGCCCATAAAATACCGGTTAACGGAACCACAGTCCTATACGCTCGCAAAATACAGCATTTTTGCCAAAATAGCGGAATGACAGTCCTATAAAAGGCTGCGCTCAATCCTTATAGGACTCAGGTTCCGCTAATAGAAAAAGCGGATTTATTAATTTCCAATTAACAAGGGAATCCTCCCCTTATATAGGCTAAGCCCCGAAAGTGACAATAAATTTACTACTCGTGTGATGCACCTAATGGTTTTCTGGACGGTTTCTTCAATATCATTTCTATAAGAGGCAGGGAATAACTCGGAATGTAGCTTCCTGAACCATCAAAATGCTCTTTTAATATTATCGGCGACTTTTCCACCTGCACATGTTCCTTCTCCCTCAATTTCTTATCCACAAGCCGACATTCTATAGTTTCCAAAAAAATTAAAAAGGCCTGCGTGACACAGGCCTTTTTAATATCTTCATTTATTTTGCTGTTTCGTAACGCTTATTAACTTCATCCCAATTAACGACATTCCAGAAAGCGTTAATGTAATCAGGACGTTTATTTTGATACTTGAGGTAATAAGCATGCTCCCAAACATCAAGGCCTAAAACAGGAGTTTTGCCTTCAGATACTGGTGAGTCTTGATTTGGCGTGCTGACGATTTCAATGTCGCCATTGTTAACAACAAGCCATGCCCAGCCTGAACCAAAACGGCCTGCCGCAGCAGCTGCAAATTCTTCTTTAAATTTGTCAAAGCTGCCAAATTTAGAGCTAATAGCATCGGCAATTGCACCTGTAGGTTCACCGCCGCCATTTGGTGATAGGATTTGCCAGAAGAATGTATGGTTTGAGTGACCTCCGCCATTGTTTCTGACAGCTGTGCGAATATTTTCAGGAACAGCATTAAGATTTTTCAATACATCATCAACTGATTGGCTTGAAAACTCTTCGTTGCCTTCAAGCGCAGCATTTAGCTTGCTGACATATGTTCCGTGGTGTTTATCATGATGAATCCTCATTGTTTCTTCATCAATGTGTGGTTCAAGCGCATTATAATCATACGGTAGATCTGGAAGTTGATAATTAGCCATCTTAAATCTCCTCCTTGAAATTGGTATGTAGATTTGTCGCAGGACTGTTAGATGGTGATAACAACACCTTGTCCTACACTTTTTACAGTATCAAAATTCCCCGAGGACATCAAATATTAAACATTGAATTTCAAAAAAGAAATAAAAAGGCACATAGCGATTAAAAGAAGACAAAAAAAATAGCCCTTCAAGGACATTTTTTGGTTGCACCCAGTGGGCACTCCCGATATCAAACGAGCATTAATTATTCAACGCGGAACGTTTGATAAATATTGGTTGCGGGGGCAGGATTTGAACCTGCGACCTTCGGGTTATGAGCCCGACGAGCTACCGAACTGCTCCACCCCGCGATGATATAAAAGAATGCTTATTCAACTTTTTTAAAAAATATGGCGGAGGAAGAGGGATTCGAACCCCCGCGAGCCGTTAAGCCCCTGTCGGTTTTCAAGACCGATCCCTTCAGCCGGACTTGGGTATTCCTCCGTATGTTATTCAGTGGTGGACCCTGTAGGACTCGAACCTACGACCGGACGGTTATGAGCCGTCTGCTCTGACCAACTGAGCTAAGGGTCCCAATGGGGCGACTGATGGGAATCGAACCCACGAATGTCGGAACCACAATCCGATGCGTTAACCACTTCGCCACAATCGCCATGGTATATGGTGGCGGTAGAGGGGATCGAACCCCCGACCTCACGGGTATGAACCGTACGCTCTAGCCAGCTGAGCTACACCGCCATTTGGCTCCACAGGCAGGATTCGAACCTGCGACCGATCGGTTAACAGCCGATAGCTCTACCACTGAGCTACTGTGGAATATTATTCGAAGATGACTTCTGTCTCTTCTTCTGCAAGCATATTCTCCGCAGCTTGTGCATCGAGACAACTCGAAGCTTATTCGAGATGCAACCGCTCGTCACTGAGCTACTGTGGAATATTATTCGAAGATGACTTCTGTCTCTTCTTCTGCAATGCTTCAAATAATGTTTAAGAACATTTTAACGACAAGATTTAATTTATCATATGTATCTTGGAGTGTCAACCTTTACTTTGAATAAGTTTTTCAAGCAATTTGTCTGCAATCATCTTTCGGCGACAGAAATAATGATAACACTTCCTAAGCATAAAAACAATACTTTTTTATAAAATATTTTTTCCTTTTTGTTTTTCCAATCTACCCGCTTAATGCTCGGGGCCTTTTTCTTCTTATAGTATAATAAAGAACTTGTTTAATGACCACAGCTTTTGTAAAATTTCCTTAGGGTGATCATATGACGGTATTAAAACAATTGTGGAATAATCTCTTCCATCCCAGAAAATCTTCGATGTACCGGTTTCAAAAAATCACGACCACTATTATGTACGTTTTTCTTTTAACAGCCATCGTGACACTTTGTTTGTCGCCATCAACCTTGATTTCTTTTTATACTAAGAATCCATCACTATCGTCGATCTTCGTTCCAATTATGGTTATTTTTTATTTTTTCGTCATTGCTTGTTTCATCTTTGTTGCGATTACTATGTTAGCTTGCCTTGGCTTTTTGATAAAAAAAACGTTGCAGCGGCGCCTGAGCTTTCAGCATGTCTGGTCGTTAACCGCAAATGCCATAACGTGGCCAACAGTTATCCTTGCAGTAATAGAAACAATCTATTCTCTGCCGCCCTTGTTCTTCAGTGCTTACATTCTTATTTGTATCATTATTCTTGCCTCAATGATTCAAGCAGTGCCCAAACCTAAACCACGGACTATTAAAAGAAGCGGACGTCCCGTCTAGACATCCGCTTCTTTTTCAATAACAATTCTTGTACCGTCAGCCGAGACAACTTTAACAGCTGTACCCTTTTCCAACCAAATGCCGTTCGTGACCGCGCTATACGTCTTTCCTTCTATCTCCACCGTTCCCACCGGTCGAAAAGGTGTTGCCGTGACACCGTCCTGCCCAATTAAATCCTGGTAAGACGCATTCATGGAATTATAGCCTTGTTCACTTGAAAGCTGATCAACAAGCGTTAATTTTGACCAATAGCCTCTTGCAGGGAATACCTTAAGGAAAGAAAAGGAACCGGCGACACCTATGATAAAAGCGATGGAAACCATCGTCCCATAGAGAACCGACGGTGTAGGAAGGGCACACGCTAAAATCATTAGCACAATCCCTATTGCCGCTACCGAACCATTTGTAATTAACTTGCCATCCAGAATAATCAACAACAGGCCCACAGCCAATAGAACTATCATTAACGCTGGTGATTTGTGTGAAAGATGATGTGAAAAATATAATAAAAATAAGACACCGCCGATGAGTGCAAACACACCTTTAGTTTTTACGATCATTTCACCAAATAATAATAGGGCTGCTAATAAAATGACGATAAAGCCGACGACTGGCAGATCTAAAATCCCCATAACGATTCCCCCTTGCTTATAATCCTTGCCCTTTAATTAATCTATACGTCTCATATCCCTTGAAGTTCCCAGAAAAAACAAGAAAGTGAGGCATAATTCCGGATATCTGAACATATGTATGATAGAAATTCGATCTTAAGGTGCTGTTTATATGAAAAAGCTGATTATAATCAGTATATTAGGCTTAGTCGGTTGGACAAGCTATAGTGATATGACTGAGGGTGTCCTCCCCTCTGCAGATACTGGACAACGCAAGACTGACGTAACACAAACCGTCACGATACCATATAAAAACTATCAAGTTGCGCCTGGCGATACTGTCCTCTCCGTCGTTGAAAAGCTAAATCCAAATGATACGATTGCGATCCAGCGAATGGTGAATGACTTCAATAAGCTTAACCCAAATACTGATCCTAATCATATTAGGATTGGCCGGTCATACGCCTTTCCGATTTATAAAAACAAATAACAAGAATCCGTTTGATTTTCGTCACAAAACAAGCCGGCAGATGGCTTGAAAGCCAAGATAGGGTCCTGCTACAATATTTATGGTATACTAAAATGCGTTATAAGATATCTTTCAAATTAAAGGAGCGATAGGGTCATGTCAGAAATAACCCATCGAACAAAAACTAGAAAAGTTAAAGTTGGACCTTTGACAATAGGCGGATCAAATGAACTTTTCATACAAAGTATGACAACAACCAAAACTCATGATGTTGAAGCAACCGTAGCCGAAATTGCCCGGCTAGAAGAAGCCGGATGTCAAATCGTGCGCGTTGCCTGTCCCGATATGAGGGCAGCTGAAGCCATTCCTGAGATAAAGAAGCGCATTAACATTCCTCTCGTTGTGGACATTCACTTTAATTATAAACTCGCGTTGAAAGCCATCGAGGGCGGCGCTGATAAAATCCGGATTAATCCAGGTAATATCGGCAAGCGCGCAAACGTCGAAGCCGTTGTCAATGCTGCGAAGGAAAAAGGGATTCCGATTAGAATCGGCGTAAATGCCGGTTCATTGGAAAGAAGAATTCTTGAAAAATATGGCTATCCAACAGCAGATGGCATGGTAGAAAGTGCCTTATATCATATTAAGATTTTGGAGGATCTTGATTTCCATGATATCATCGTTTCCCTTAAAGCATCCGATGTTAATCTGGCTGTTGAGGCTTATGAGAAAGCGTCAAAAGCTTTTGATTACCCTCTGCACCTGGGAATTACTGAATCAGGAACGAAATTCTCCGGCTCTATAAAAAGCGCAGCCGGACTCGGCATTCTCCTTCATAAGGGGATCGGCAATACATTAAGAATTTCACTTTCCACAGATCCTGTTGATGAAGTAAAAGTGTGCCGCGAATTGTTAAAAACATTCGGTTTGGCGTCAAATGCCGCGACACTTATTTCTTGTCCGACATGCGGGCGCATCCAAATTGATTTAATAAAAATCGCAAATGAAGTCGAAGAATATATTTCAACAATAAAAGCACCATTAAAGGTTGCTGTGCTCGGGTGCGCTGTTAACGGTCCAGGTGAAGCGCGAGAAGCAGATATCGGCATTGCTGGCGGAAATGGCGAAGGGCTTTTATTCAAACATGGTGAGATCGTCCGAAAAGTACCAGAAGACACCATGGTTGAAGAATTAAAAAAAGAAGTCGACAAGCTTGCCAAAGAGCATTATGCCAAAGAAGCAAAAGAAAAGGAAAAAGCGGAAACAAATGCATAAATATATAAGAAAAACCGGGCAAAAAGCGCCCGGTCCTTTTTTGGCTAGAGAATATCCGATAGTTTATATTCCTGACCATGTACCCCTTTATAATACTCAG